>NZ_JACKXE010000001.1:2002184-2669578 GCF_014212315.1 Nocardioides luti | reverse complement strand
GGAAGCCGTGCAGCAGGAGCACGACCGGCGCGTCGTCCGGCCCGCTCACCGCCACGTCGAAGGTGTGGGCGCCCACGTCGACCTGCATCCGTCGACCCTAGCCAGCACCCGGGCGCGATCCGCGGGAGACTGGTCCCGTGCGCTTCACCGAGAACGAGATGACCCAGGCGATGGCCGGCGCGGCCAAGTCGGTGCTCGCGGCCCGGCGCGACGTCCGCCGGGGCAAGCGGGACGTCGACGAGCTCTGGGAGACGATGGACCGGCACCAGCGCTACCAGCTGCTCAGCTCGCTGGGCAGCCAGGTGCTGCCGGTCCTGGTCGCGCTCCCCGACGTGGACGTGGCCCCGGGCACGCGACCGACGTACTCCGACCGGCAGGTGCTCGCCACCGTCGAGGAGGTCGCGAGCGACGACCTTGGGCGGGTCCGCCGTGCCGTGCTGGTCCGCGCCCGTGTCGCCCTCGTGCAGGCCGCGCTCGCGCACGTGCCGCCGCGGCTGGACCCGGACGCCCTGCTCGGCCCGGAGTAGCCCCGGAGCAGCCCAGGACTGTCCACGCGGACTGTCGGCGCGGGCTGGCATCGTGGTCCCGACGACGACCCGGAGGTGCTCCATGACGGTGAGGTTCCAGCTCACGATCGACTGCGCGGTGGCAGAGCCGCTGGCCCGCTTCTGGGCGGAGGCGCTGCACTACGTGCCGGCGCCGGTCCCGGACGGCTTCGCGTCGTGGGACGACTTCTACCGCTCGCTCGGGGTGCCCGAGGACGAGCTCGGCGGCGGGACGGACTCGATCGTCGATCCACGCGGCGAGGGGCCGCGGATCTGGTTCCAGGTGGTGCCGGAGGCGAAGTCGGTGAAGAACCGCTTCCATCTCGATGTCGACGCCAGTGGCGGACGGAGCGTGCCGCTGGAGGTGCGGCGCGAGCGGGTCGAGGCCGAGGCCACCCGCCTCGCTGCCCTCGGGGCCACCCGCACGCGCACGGTCAGCGAGGAGTGGCTCGATCACTACGCCGTGGCGATGACCGATCCCGAGGGCAACGAGTTCGACGTCTTCTAGGACGCCGTCAGGTCAGGGTCAGCGACCGCTCCGCACACGTCCCAGGATGAACAGCACGAGGGCGATGATGGCGAGGATGATCAGAATGGTCCACAGCATGGTGTGACTCCGTCCGGTTGATGGGGGTTGACACAGCGCCGTCGGAGCCCGAGCAGCGACTGCAGGAACGACGTTCCCCCTCTGACGGATCTCAAACGGGGACGCGCGCCGTGGGAGTGCCGGACGGCTTCCCGACGGGCGCGCGCCCCGCTCGCGTCAGGCGGCGACCTTGGCGCCCTGCAGGCGGCGCGCCTGCTGGGTGAGGCGGGCCTGGGCGGCCCGGCGGACCTTGGGGCCACCGGTCGTCATCTTGTAGAGCATCTTGACCTGCGGCACGGCGTTCTTCGGCGTGGTCGTGGCCAGCCAGCCGTTCGGCAGCGAGAGCCGCACGACCTTGTGCCAGGCCGACGCGAGCTGCTTCGGGAACGGCTGGGCGTGGTAGTTCAGGCCGTACTTGTCGAAGAGGTCCTTCACCTTCGGCGCGATCTCGGCGTACCGGTTCGACGGCAAATCCGGGAACAGGTGGTGCTCGATCTGGTGCGAGAGGTTGCCGGACATCAGGTGCATGGCCTTCGAGCCGGAGATGTTGGCCGAGCCGAGCATCTGGCGGACGTACCACTCACCGCGGGTCTCGCCGTCGATCGAGCGCTTCTCGAAGGTCTCGACGCCCTCGGGGAAGTGGCCGCACATGATGATCGAGTGCGACCACAGGTTGCGCACGACGTTCGCGGTGAAGTTCGCGGCGAGCGTCGGCAGGAACGAGCCGGTCGGGATCGACAGCGCCGGGTGCACGACGTAGTCCTTGGTCGCCTGGTTGCGGATCTTCTTCAGCACCTGGCTGACCCGCGCCTTGAACTCGGGGTCCTTGGTCTTCTTGCGCTTGATGTTCGCACCGAGCTCGAGGTCGTACGCCGCGATGCCGTACTCGAAGAAGCAGGCGTTGATGAAGTTCCACAGCGGCTGCACGAGGAAGAACGGGTGCCACGGCTGGTCCTCGTCCACGCGCATGATGCCGTAGCCGAGGTCGTTGTCCTTGCCGATCACGTTGGTGTACGTGTGGTGCAGCTCGTTGTGCGAGTGCTGCCACTGCTTGGCCGGCGTTGCCATGTCCCACTCCCACGTCGTGGAGTGGATCTTCGGGTCGCGCATCCAGTCCCACTGGCCGTGGAGGATGTTGTGGCCGATCTCCATGTTCTCGAGGATCTTCGCGACGCTCAGGCCGGCGGTGCCGACGACCCACGCCGGCGGGAAGGCCGACGCCAGGAGCACGGCGCGCGAGGCGAGCTCGAGCTTGCGCTGGACGTCGATGACCTTGCGGATGTACGCCGCGTCGCCCTCGCCGCGCGCGTCCAGGATGTCCTGGCGGATCGCGTCGAGCTCGACACCGAGCTGCTCGATGTCCTCGGGGGTGAGGTGGTCGATCGGGCTGGTGGGCTTCTTCTGCAGGGCGGTCATGGTGTCGCTCCTTCTCGGGGGATCGAGCGGGTCGGAGGGGAAAGGGTCAGTGGTCGATCTCGCACGCGCCGGCGGCGGCGCTGATGCAGGTCTGGATGATCACGCCGTCGCCGGGGGCGGCGACGGTGAGCTGGCCGTTGCGCAGGTCGCGCACGGCGCCCTCGCGCAGCGGCAGGACGCAGCCGAAGCAGACGCCCATCCGGCAGCCGCTCGGCATCAGGACGCCCGCGGCCTCGGCGGCGTCGAGGATCGGGGTGGCGGCGTCGGCCACGACGGTCGCGCCGTTCTTCGCGAACGAGACCGTCCCACCCTCGCCGGTGACGACGGTGGCGGTGCGGAAGCGCTCGATGTGCAGCGGCAGCTCGCGGGCGCCGTGGTGCGCCTCGAGGGCGTCGAGCAGGCCGACCGGCCCGCAGGCGTACGTCGTGCGCTCGGCCAGGTCGGGGACGATCGTGGCCAGGTCGTCGACGTCGAGCATCCCGTCGGTGTCCGTGTGCAGCTCGACGAGGCGGAGCTTGCCGGCGGCGGCGTACTCCCGCAGCTCCTCGCCGAAGATCACCTCGGAGCGCGAGAGCGCCGAGTGCAGCAGCACGATGTCGCCGCCGAACGGCGTGGCGCGCGAGAAGAGGTTGCGCAGCATCCCGATCACCGGGGTGATGCCGGAGCCGGCAGTGACGAGCAGCAGCTTCGCGGGCATCGGGGTCGACAGCACGAAGTCGCCCTCGGCCTGGCCCAGGTGGATCATCTGGCCGGCGCGGACCCGGCGGACGAGGTGGTTCGAGACCACCCCGTCCGGGATCGCCTTGACGGTGATGGAGATGCAGCGGTCGGCACGGGGGCCGTGGGTCAGGGAGTAGGTGCGCCACAGGCGGACGCCGTCGACGTCGACGCCGACGCGGAGGTACTGGCCGGGGACGTGGCCGGCCCAGTCGCGCCCGGGCTTGATGACGATCGTGGCGGAGTCGGCGGTCTCGGCGGTGACGGAGACGACCTTGCCGCGGAGGGTGGCGCCGGCGCGGAGCGGGTGGAAGACGTCGAGGACGTCGTCGAGCTCGAGCGGGGTCACGGCGGCCTCGGCGATGCGGCGCAGGCTGCCCCGGAGGCTCCGCCCGGTCGGGGCGGCCGCCGATCCGGCGCTGCGGGTGCTGACGTCGATGCTCATGTATCCAATGTCCTGCACCGAGGGCGTAAAGTCCTGTCCGTGGGACGTGAAGAGCCACGTCACATTTGTTCTCTCCGCACAAGAAACCACCTCAGGAGACCCACCGATGCCCGCTCGCACCCCGCGTCGCACCGCCGGTCACGGCCTGAGCCTGGACCCGGAGGCCGTCGCCGAGATGCGCTCGCGGCTGCCGCAGGTCGCGGACGCCACCGTCAACGCGATCATCGAGGAGGTCCCGGGGTACGTCGGGGCGCTGAGCGGCCCGATGGGCGAGAACATCCGCAACGCGGTCCAGCTCGCGCTCGGCGGCTTCCTCTCGCTGGCGTCGGGCCGCCGCGGGGCGGACCCCCGGACCCCGACCGCCCCGGCTGTCGAGGGGGCCTACCAGCTCGGCCGCGGTGAGGCCCGGAGCGGTCGCTCGACGGAGGCCCTGCTGGCGGCGTACCGCATCGGCGCCCGCGTCTCCTGGCGCGAGATGTCGACGACCGCGGTCGCCAACGGCATCCAGCCCGAGACGCTGGTCGACTTCGCCGAGCTGGTCTTCGCCTACATCGACGAGCTGTCCGCCGCGAGCGTGGCCGGGCACGCCGACGAGCTCGCGACGACCGGGCGGGTCCGGCAGCGGATGCTCGAGCGGGTCGCCCACCACCTGCTGACCGACTCCCCCACCGAGACCGTGATGGACGCGGTGGAGCGGGCCGGCTGGGACGTCCCGACCACGCTGACGGCGGTGCTCGTGCCCGAGTCGCAGGTGCGGCCCGCGCTGGCGTCGATGTCGCCGGCGACGCTCCAGGCCGGCGACCTGCCCGAGCTCGACGGTGCGGCGCTGCTGCTCGTTCCCGACGCCCACGGCCGCGCCCGCGGCGCCCTCCTGCGCACGCTGGCCGACCGCGGGTCCGTCGCGGGGCCCGCGCGGCCGTGGCTGGACGTGCGGGCGTCGTACGACCGCGCCCGGAGGGCCCGCGACCTCGGCCTGCCCGACGACACCGAGGCGCACCTCACCGAGCTGGTGCTCCGCGCGGACGCCGGCGCGCTCGCCGACCTGCGCGCCCGGGCGCTCGCGCCGCTGGCCGACCTGCGCCCCGCGACCGCGGAGAAGCTCGAGGCGACGCTGCGCTCGTGGCTGCTGCACCAGGGTCGCCGTGACGACGTCGCGGCCGAGCTGTTCGTGCACGCGCAGACCGTGCGCTACCGGATGAACCAGCTCCGCGACCTGTACGGCGACCGGCTCGACGACCCCGAGACCGTGCTCGAGCTGGTGGTCGCACTGGGCGTCAGGGGGTGAGCGCCGGCTCCTCGGGGAGCGCCAGCGTGAGCACGGCGTCCTCGATGAGGTCGTTCCTCTCGACGTCGGTCTCGAGCGCGCGCAGCCGCCGGGCCAGGTCCGGCTCGGCGTCGTCGCCGGTGAGGTCGACGGCCGCGACGACGAAGAGCTTCTGCGGGCCGACGTACTCGACGTGGAGGTAGGTGATCCGGTCGATCTCGTCGTGCGCGAGCAGCGCCGCCAGCACCCGCTGCCACATGTCGGTGCCGATGCCCTGCCCGAGGAGGTACTGCATGTTGCGGCGCATCAGGTAGACCGCCACGAACGCGAGCAGCACGCCGACCGCGATCGAGCCGACGGCGTCCCAGAGCGCCTGGCCCGTCAGCTGGTGCAGCAGGATGCCGATGCCCGCGAGGACCAGCCCGAGCAGCGCCGCGAAGTCCTCGAAGAAGACCGCGCGCAGCGTCGGGCTCGACGTCCGGTTGACGTAGCGCAGCGGGTGCACGCCCCAGCGGCGCGCGTCGCCCTTGACCTGGCGGGTGGCCTGGAAGAACGACACGCCCTCGAGGACGAACGCGACCCCGAGCACCACGTAGTTGACGGTGTAGCTGACCTCCTCGCTGCTCTCGGCGAGCAGCGAGGTCACGCCGTGCCAGATCGAGACGACCGCGCCGGCGGAGAAGAGACCGAAGGCGGCCACGAGCGACCAGACGTACGTCGCCCGGCCGTAGCCCCGCGGGTGCTCGGCGTCCCGCGGCCGCTCCCCGCGCTTCTCGGCGATCAGCAGGAAGACCTCGTTGCCGGTGTCCGCCCAGGAGTGCGCGGCCTCGGCGGCCATCGACGCGGAGCCGGTGAGGAACGCCGCGACCGTCTTGGCGGCCGCGAGCAGCCCGTTGGCCACCAGCGCCACGAGCACCGTGAACGCCGACTCCTTCTTGCCGCCGGGCTCGGTCGGCATCGCCTCGTCGACCGCCTCGTTGGTGTGCAGGTCGGCGTCGGTCGGGGGCGGGGCGTCGGCAGGGTGGTGGTGGCTCACCCGCCAGTCGTACCCCACGCGCGACGTCCCGGTCACCCCGGGGACCATCCGCTGGGTCACGTGCTGGGTCACCCGAGGGGTCCCGTGGGGGCCGGGCCGTACCGTTGCACCCCATGACGTCCCCGCGCCGCGCCGTCCTGACGGCCGTCCTCACCGCGCTCCTCGCGGCCCCCGCCCTCGTCGGCTGCTCCTCGGACAGCGGTACGCCGTCAGCCGGCCCCGGCTCGGCCACCGCGACGACCTCCAGCCCCTCGGCGTCGGGCTCGGCCACCGCCTCCGCGCCGACCGGCGACTCGCCGTACCCCGTGTACGTGGCGCTCGGCGACTCCTACACGGCCGCGCCGCTGGTGCCGACGACCGACACCGGCAACGGCTGCCTGCGCTCGGACCACAACTACCCGGCGCTGGTCGCGGCCGCGATGCCCGGCACCGCGCTGACCGACGTCAGCTGCAGCGGCGCCGACAGCACCTCGATGATCGGTGTGCAGGAGACCGGCGACCAGACCCAGCCGGCGCAGTTCGACGCCCTGAGCAAGGACGCCGACCTGGTGACGATCGGGATCGGCGGCAACGACTTCAACCTCTTCGCGACCCTCGTCGGCGTGTGCTCGCAGCTGCGCGACGGCGACCCGACGGGCAACCCGTGCGAGACCAAGCTCCGCTCCGGCGGCGGCGACACGCTGACCAAGGAGCTGCCCAAGATCCGCGGGCACGTGCGGGCCATCGTCGCCGGCATCAAGGACCGCGCGCCGAACGCGAAGGTGATCGTGGTCGGCTACCCGCAGATCATCCCGTCGTCGGGGACCTGCCCGAAGCTCCTGCCGCTGGCCGACGGCGACTACCCCTTCGCCCGCCGGATCAACCAGGGCCTCGCGGACGCGGTCGAGGCCGGTGCCGCCAAGGCCGACGCGTACGTCGACATGTTCGCCGCCAGCAAGGGCCACGACATCTGCTCCGACGACCCGTGGATCAACGGTGCCGCCACCGACGCCACCGCGGCCCTCGCCTTCCACCCCTTCGCCGCCGAGCAGCAGGCCGCCGCCGACCTGGTCCTCGAGCAGCTCCGCTGAGCCGAGTCGGCGCTACTGCAGACGCCAGGGGTGCCGAGTCGGCGCTACTGCAGACGCCAGAGGTGCCGAGTCGGCGCCAAAGCAGACGCCGATCTGCAGATGCGCCGACTCGACGGTCTGAGCGTCTGCAGATGCGCCGACTCGGCGAGGGGGGCTCAGGAGTCGAAGCCCAGGCCGAGCCGGTCGAGCACCCGGAGCCAGGCGTTGCGGCGGCCGGTGCGGTCCTCGCGGGCCAGCGACCAGCGGGTCAGCTGGATGCCGACCCAGGCGAGCGGCTCGGGCGGGAACGGCAGCGGACTCGTGCGGACCATCTCCAGCCGGGTCCGTTCGGTCGAGGCGCCGGCGAGCAGGTCGAGCATCACGTCCGCCCCGAACCGTGACGCGCCGACGCCCAGGCCGGTGAACCCGGTCGCGTAGGCGATCCGCCGCCCGCGGGTCACCCCGAAGAACGCGCAGAACCGCGTACAGGTGTCGATCGCCCCGGCCCACCGGTGCGTGAAGCGCACGTCGGCCAGCTGCGGGAAGGTCTCGGCGAAGTGCCGGGCGAGGGTGGCGTACGTCGCCGGGCGGTCCTCGTGGGCGGCGTCGACCGACCGCCCGTAGTGGTAGATCGCGTCGTAGCCGCCGAACAGCACCCGGTCGTCGGGCGTCAGCCGGTAGTAGTGGAACTGGTTGCCGCTGTCGCTGATCCCCACCCGGTCGGTCCACCCGACCGCGGCCACCTGCGCGGCCGTCAGCGGCTCGGTCGCGAGCACGTAGTCGTAGACCGGCACGACCGACAGCCGCAGCCGCTTCAGCAGCGGGCGGAAGACGTTCGTCGCGAGGACGACCTGCCGCGCGCGGACCTCGGCGTACGGCGTGGTCACGACGACCCCGCCACCGACGCGGGCGGCGCGGACCCCGTCGGCCGGCGTCCTCTCGGCGATCCGGACGCCGAGCGACTCGGCCACCCGGGCCAGCCCCCAGGCCAGCCGGGCCGGGTCGAGGGTGGCGCAGTCGTCGTGGGAGACCCGCCCGGCGAGGTACGTCGGGGAGTCGACGACCCGGCGGACCTCCTCGGCCCCGAGGAACCCGGGCTCCGACGGCGACAGCCCGGCGACCTCGTGCGGCCGGGTCGCGACCGCGAGGGTGCCGGACCGGTCGAAGCCGCAGTCGATGCCGTACCGCTCGATGGTCGCCGCGATCTCGTCGAGGTTCTGCAGGCCGAGCCGCTCCAGCTCGTCGTACTCCCCGGGCCAGCGCTGCCGCCCGTTCGCCTCGCCGTGGGTCAGGCTGGCCTCGCAGAAGCCGCCGTTGCGGCCGGTCGCGTGCTCGGCGATCCGGTCCGCCTCGAGCAGCAGGACGCTGCGCCCGGGCTCGCGCTCGCACGCACGGACCGCTGCCCAGAGACCGGTGAAGCCGCCGCCGACGACGACCAGGTCGACCGCGAGCCCGGCGTCGGCCGGGCCCAGGGCCGGACGGGGCGCCGGCCGGTCCGACGAGTCCAGCCACAGCGGCCGGAGCACCGACCCGGCCAGCGTCCCGGTCAGCACCCCGGCAGCGTCAGGCATCCGCGCGCGCAGCGGTCAGCGCCCGGTCCAGCATCGCCAGCCCCGTGCGCGCCTCCTCCGCGGAGATCGTCAGCGGCGGGACGACGTGGATCCGGTTGAAGTTCGACATCGGCAGCAGTCCCTCGCGCTTGCACGCGGCGAGGACCGCGGCCATCTGCGGGCTGCTCCCGCCGTACGGCGCCAGCGGCTCGCGCGTGGCACGGTCGGAGACGAGCTCCAGCGCCCAGAAGACGCCGGTCCCACGGACCTCGCCGATCCAGTCGTGCCGCCCGGCGAGCTCCTCGAGGCCGGGCCCGAAGACCTCCTGCCCCAGCGCGGCCGCGTGCTCGACGACCCGCTCGTCCTCCATCGTCTCGATGGTGGCGACGGCGGCGGCGCACGCCAGCGGGTGGCCGGAGTAGGTCAGCCCGCCGGGGTAGGACCGGTGCGCGAACGTCTGGTGGACCGCCTCCGAGATCGCGACGCCGCCGAGCGGCACGTAGCCGGAGTTCACGCCCTTCGCGAAGGTCAGCAGGTCCGGGGTCACCCCGTCGTGCTCGACCGCGAACCAGCGCCCCGAGCGCCCGAAGCCGGCCATCACCTCGTCGGCGATCAGCAGGATGCCGTGCCGGTCGCACAGCTCGCGGACGCCGGTGAGGTAGCCGGGCGGTGGGACCATGATCCCGGCGGTGCCGGGGATCGACTCTAGCATGATCGCCGCGATCGTCTGCGGCCCTTCGAGCGCGATCACCTGCTCGAGGTGCGCGAGCGCACGCTCGCACTCCTCCGCCTCGGTGGTCGCGGAGAACGCGCTGCGGTAGAGGAACGGCCCGAAGAAGTGCACCGTCCCGGTCGATGCGCTGTCGTTCGCCCAGCGCCGGGGGTCGCCCGTGACGTTGATCGCGAGCTGGGTGCCGCCGTGGTAGCTGCGGTACCGCGAGAGCACCTTCGGCCGCCCGGTGTGCAGCCGCGCCATCCGGATCGCGTGCTCGTTGGCGTCCGCGCCGCCGTTGGTGAAGAAGATCCGGTCGAGACCGTCCGGGGTGTGCGACGCGATCAGCCGGGCGGCCTCGGAGCGGGCCGCGTTGACCGACGACGGGGCGACCGTGCAGAGCGTGGCCGCCTGCTCCTGGATCGCCCGCACGACGCGCGGGTGCTGGTGGCCGAGGTTCGTGAAGACGAGCTGCGAGGTGAAGTCGAGCAGCCGGTTGCCGGCGCCGTCCCAGAGCCAGGACCCCTCGGCCCGGGTGACCACCATCGGGTCGATCTCGGCCTGCGCCGACCAGGAGTGGAAGACGTGCCGGCGGTCGAGCTCGTAGGCGCGGGCCGCGTCGGCCGCGGTCGTGTCGTCGTACGCCGTGGGGGCCGGTGCGACGGGCGTGACGGTGTCAGTCATGGCGCGGGAACCCCAGCTCGAGGCCGCCCTCGGGACGCGCGGCCGGGTTGATCCAGCGCGAGGTGACGACCTTGCCCCGGGTGAAGAAGTGCACGCCCTCGGTGCCGTGGGCGTGGGTGTCGCCGAAGAGCGAGCGCTTCCAGCCGCCGAAGGAGTAGTACGAGACCGGGACCGGGATCGGCACGTTCACGCCGATCATCCCGACCTCGACCTCCTCCTCGTAGAGGCGGGCGGCGCCGCCGTCGTTGGTGAAGATCGCGGTGCCGTTGCCGTAGGGGTTGCTGTTCACGAGGGCGACGGCCTCGTCGTACGACGCCACCCGCACGACGGACAGCACGGGACCGAAGATCTCCTCGCGGTAGATCTCCATGTCCGGCGTGACGTGGTCGAACAGCGTGGGACCGAGCCAGAACCCGGCGTCCTCGCCCTGCGCCTGCACCTCACGGCCGTCGACCACGAGCTTGGCGCCGGCCTGCTGGCCGGACTCGACGAAGCCGGCGACCTTGTCGCGGTGCTCGCGGGTCACGAGCGGACCCATGTCGGACTCCTGCGCGGCGCCCGCGCTGCCGTCGCCGATGACCAGCGTGCGGGTGCGGTCGGCGATCCGGGCGACCAGCTCGTCGGCGACCGGCTCGACCGCGACCAGGACGCTGATCGCCATGCAGCGCTCGCCGGCGCTGCCGTACCCGGCGTTGACGGCCGAGTCGGCGGCCAGGTCGAGGTCGGCGTCGGGCAGCACGACCATGTGGTTCTTGGCGCCGCCGAGGGCCTGCACGCGCTTGCCGGTGCGGCTGGCCTGCTCGTAGACGTACTCCGCGATCGGGGTCGAGCCCACGAAGCTGATCGAGGCGACGTCGGGGCTCTGCAGCAGCGCGTCGACCGCGGTCTTGTCGCCCTGCAGCACGTTGAAGACGCCGTCGGGGAGACCGGCCTCCTTCCACAGCTGCGCGATCCACAGCGAGGCCGACGGGTCCTTCTCGCTGGGCTTCAGCACGACCGTGTTGCCCGCGGCGATCGCGACCGGGAAGAACCACATCGGCACCATGGCCGGGAAGTTGAAGGGGCTGATGATGCCCACGACACCCAGCGGCTGCCGGACCGAGTGCACGTCGACGCCGCTCGAGGCGCCCTGCGAGTGGCCGCCCTTGAGCAGGTGGCCGATGCCGCAGGCGAACTCGACGACCTCCTGGCCGCGGGCGATCTCGCCCAGCGCGTCGGAGTGCACCTTGCCGTGCTCGGCGGTGATCAGCGCGGCCAGCTCGTCCTTGCGGGAGTTCAGCAGCTCACGGAAGGCGAACATCACCTGCGTCCGCTTCGCCAGGCTGGTGGTCCGCCACTCCCGGGCGGCGCGGTGCGCGACGGCGATGACGTGGTGGGCGTCGGCCTCGGAGGCGAGGGCCACCTGGCCGCTCTCGACGCCGGTCGCCGGGTTGGTCACGGGGGCGGTCCGGCCGGAGGTGCCGGCGTACGCCGCGCCGTCCGCCCAGTGCCCGATGGTGGTGCTGCTCATCCAGGGTCTCCTTCGGTGGGTGCGCCCCCATCCTCCTGCGGGCTGCTGCGTGAGCGGGAGGACGGACTGTACGATCAGAGCCTCTTTGCCGACGATCTGTCGGCCTGTCGAGGAGCCGCCCATGGCGCACCTGTCGCTGCGCGACGTGCTCGCGCTCCCGGTGCTGCGCAGCGCCGAGCCGCGCGTGCTGGCCGGCGCAGGCTCGCTCGACCAGCCGGTGCGCTGGGTGCACGCCACCGAGCTGGCCGACATCGCGCCGCTGCTGCGCGCCGGCGACCTGGTGCTGACCACCGGGATCGGGCTGCCGGAGTCGCCGGGGGCGCTGGCGACGTTCGCCGAGAGCCTGGCCGAGGTCGGGGCGTCCGGGCTGCTCGTCGAGCTCGGCCGTCGGTGGACCGGCGACCTGCCCGGCGAGCTCCCCGCGGAGCTCGTCGACGCGTGCGAGCGGGTCGCGCTGCCGCTCGTCCGCCTCGGGCGCGTCTCCCGCTTCGCCTCGATCACCCAGGCGGTCGGCGAGCGCGTCGTCGACGAGCAGCTGGCCGAGCTGCGCGACGCCGAGCGCGTGCACGAGACCTTCACCGACCTGTCGCTGGCCGAGGCGGCGCCGGCGGAGATCCTGGCCGCCGTCCAGCGGCTGGCCGGGGCGGCGGTGGTGCTGGAGAGCGAGCAGCACCAGGTGCTGGACTACCTGGCCGGGCCCGCCGACGTGGGCGGCTTCCTCGACGACTGGCAGGCGCGGTCGGCACGGGTGGCGCTGCCGGGGCGCACGACGTGGGACCCGGCGCAGGGCTGGCTGGTCACCCGGCTCGGCCCGCGCGAGCGGGGCTGGGGGCGGCTGGTGCTGCAGGCGCCGGCGCCGCCGTCGCAGCGCGACATCGCCGTCGTCGAGCGCGGGGCCGCGGCGCTCGCCCTGCACCGGCTGCACGACCGGGACCGCGACAACCTGGTCCGGCGTACGCACCACGAGCTGGTGCTCGCGCTGCAGACCGACCCCGCGACCGAGGACGTACGCCGGCGCTGCGAGCTGGCCGGCTTCCCCACCGCCCGGCGGCGGTTCGTGGGGCTGACGCTGCGGCCGCGGGCGGAGGCGGCCGGGGGTGGGAGTGGCGGGCGGCGGCCGACGGGCGACGAGGTCGTGGCGGCGGTGGTGCACGCGGCGCAGGCCGCCCGGGTCCCCGCGCTGGTGTGCGAGATGGACCAGGACGTGCGGGTGCTGCTGTCGCTGCCGGCCGTATCGGGTTCCGGGTCCGCGGGGTCGGCCGGGTCCGCGGCCGACGGGGCCGTGGACGCCCTCGCGGCCCGGGTCGCCCGCAGCCACGCCGTGGCCGTGGGCGCCGGGCGGGCCACGGACTCGCTCGCCACCGTCGACCGCACGCTGCGGGAGTCGCGGCAGGTGGTTGACGCCGTCCGCACCCTCGGCCGCGACCGGGTGGTGCACCGGCTCGAGGACGTCCACCTGCGCGGGCTGCTCACGCTGCTCGGCGAGGACGACCGGCTGCGGCTCTTCGTCGCGCGCGAGCTCGACGCCCTCCGGGCGCACGACGAAGCGCACGGGACCGACCTGCTGGCCGCCGTACGCGCCCTCGTGCAGCACCCCGCCAGCAAGGCCGCGGCCGCGGCGTCGCTGCACCTCTCGCGCCCGGCGTTCTACGCCCGGCTGGCCAAGGTCGAGACCCTCCTCGACGCCCGCCTCGACGACCCGGACATCCGGGTGTCGCTGCACGCGGCGCTGCTGGCCGACGAGCTCGGCGGGCGCGCAGGCGGCCCGGGCGGCGGTGCGTGAGCAACCGTTCTCCTGACCGGAACGGTTGACAGCTCACCGCTCACGCGGCCACCCGCCTCAGAGCGTCGTGTGCACGAGCTCGCCGGCCACCATCGTGAGCGCGACGGTCATCGTCCGCAGCGCCTCGCCCACCTTCGCGGTCTCGGCGCCGGGCTCGAAGCCGGCGAGCGGGTCGGCGTCGAGCAGCACCAGGTCGCCGCGCGAGCCCACGGCCACGGTCGGCTGGCCGTCGACGGACGCTGCCAGCGCCTCGCGAGGAGTGAGCGCCTGCTCGGCGTGCCAGGGCTCGCGGTCGTCGGCGCTGCGGT
The DNA here is from genome assembly GCF_014212315.1 of Nocardioides luti. Taxonomy (NCBI): domain Bacteria; kingdom Bacillati; phylum Actinomycetota; class Actinomycetes; order Propionibacteriales; family Nocardioidaceae; genus Nocardioides; species Nocardioides luti. The sequence continues at coordinate 2,655,973 of NZ_JACKXE010000001.1, read as the reverse complement.
GCACGGCCGCGGCGATCGCCAGCCACGGGTCGAGCGGGGAGACCGGGGCGTCCGACCCGAGCGCCAGCGTGACGCCGTCGTCGAGCATCCAGCGGAACGCGAAGCACCGCTCGGCCCGCCCGGGCCAGATCTTCTCGGTCAGGTCGCGGTCGTCGAGGAGGTGCGCGGGCTGGATCGACCCGCGGATCCCCAGCCGCGCCATGGCACGGACGTCGTCGCGGTTGACCATCTGCGCGTGCTCGATCGATCCGCGGGCGCCGGTCTCGGCGTACGCCGCCAGCGCCTCGGCCACGGCCGCGTCGCCGATCGCGTGGGTCGCGACCTCGAGCCCGGAGCCGTGCGCGCGGCCGAGCAGGTCGCGGAGCTCGTCGCCGGAGAGGTTGGGCTGCCCGGAGGGGTACTCCAGGCGGTGCGCGTCGGCGTACGGGTCGCAGCACCACGCGGTCCGCGTGTTCAGCGAGCCGTCGCTGATGATCTTGAGCGGCCCCATGGTGGCGCGCGCGTCGCAGCCCGGCAGCGTGTCGCCGGTCCGCAGGCCGGCGGCGATCACGTGCTCGAGGGTGTCGGCGTACGTCGCCATCCGGATCCGCAGCAGGTCGGCGCCGGCGGCCCACCGCTCGGCCCACTCCTCGGCGCCGCCGCTGAACTCGAAGTCGACGATGCCGACGATCCCCATCGACGCCGCGTGCTCGAGGGTGCGGCGGTAGGCCTCCGGCGAGGTGCCGTCGTTGCCGACGAGGGTGGCCAGGCGGGGGTACGCCGCGAACCACTCGGCCTCGCGGACGACCGAGTCGCGCACCGGCATCGCGAGGTGCATGAGGGCGGTCGTGTTGAGCCAGGCGTGGTGGCCGTCGCCGCTGATCAGCACGACGGCGGTGTCGCCGGAGACCGCGTCGAGCTCGGAGACGGTGACGTCGCGCTCCCAGCCGCCGGAGCGGTGGCCCCAGCCGATGACCGGCACCTCGGGGTACGCCGCCACGCGCTCGGCCACCATCGCGGTCGCGTCCTCGGGCGAGCGGGCGCCGGCGAGGTCGAGCCGCTGCGAGGCCAGCGTCCACTGCGCGAGGTGCACGTGCTGGTCCCACAGACCGGGCATCAGCCAACGGCCGCCGGCATCGAGGACACTCGCCCCGTCGGGGCGCTCGAGGGCCGGGCCGACCGCCGTGACCGTGCCGTCGACGACCAGGACGTCGACGGGTCGGTCGGGCGTGCGGTCCCCCTCCGCGAGGGGGATCAGGCGCGCATCCCGGATCAGGTGGCTCGTCATGACAGACCACGCTAACGGCGGCTCCGGGAGGGCTCCGACCGCCCCCGGTCATGAGGCGGACGTCACTCCCCCGGGCGGGGTCAGACGGGGTCCGGGCAGGCGTCCCGCGCGACCGTCGCGGCGCCCGGGGCGGCCTCCTCGGGCGGGCCCTGCAGGGGCTTCGGCCGCAGCAGCGCACCCCCGACGACGGCCGCCGCCAGCGCGCAGCACGCGCCCGCCAGGAAGGACGCCTGGAACCCCTCGTTGAGGGCGGTCACGGGGTCGGCGCCGGACGCGACCAGGGCCGTCGTACGCGACTCCGACAGCGCCACCAGGATCGCCAGCCCGAGCGCGCCGCCCATCATGAAGCTGGTGTTCACGACCCCGGACGCCAGCCCGGACTCGTGCGGCTCGACGTCGCCCATGGCGGCGAGCAGGACGGGGTTGAAGGCGATGCCGGCGCCGGCGCCCAGGAGCAGCATCGAGGGGAGTACGTCGGCCAGGAAGCTGCCGTCGACCGGCGCCCGTGAGAACAGCGCGAGCGACGCGGCGGCGAGCAGGAGCCCGGTCGTGAGCGGCGGACGGATCCCGAAGCGCATCACGAGGCGGTCGGAGATCTTCAGCGAGCAGAACGCCATCACCACGCTGGTGGGGACGAACGCGAGCCCGACCTCGAGCGCGGAGTAGCCGAGCACCTTCTGGAGGTACAGCGCGGCCAGGAAGAACCACGCGAACATGGCGGCCGCCCACAGCACGCCGACCACCTGCGAGATCGCGACGTTGCGCAGCGTGAAGAGGCGCAGCGGGACGAGCGGGTGCGCCGCGCGGGACTCCCACCCGACGAAGACGGCGAGCAGCGCGACGCTGGCACCGAGCAGGACCAGCGTGCGGGCGGAGGTCCAGCCGGCCTCGTTGCCGCCGACGATGCCGTAGACCGACAGCATCAGCGCGACGGTCACGAGGACGGCGCCGGCGACGTCGAGCCGGCCCGGCTCGTCCACGGTCTCGTCGGCGGGCAGCACCCGGCGCGCGGCGACCCACACGGCCGCGCCGATCGGGACGTTCACGAGGAAGATCCAGTGCCACGAGAACAGCCCGGTCAGCACCCCGCCGAGCAGCACGCCGACGGCGCCACCGCCGGACATCACGAACCCGAAGAAGCCCATCGCCTTCGCGCGCTCGGCCGGGTCGGAGAAGAGCCCCATGATCAGGCTCAGCGCGACCGCGGACACCGCCGCGCCGCCGAGGCCCTGGACCGCCCTCCCCGCGACCAGCAGCCCGGACGACGGCGCCAGCCCGCACAGCACCGAGGCGACCGTGAACGACACGACCCCGGTCTGGAAGACCCGCTTGTTGCCGAACAGGTCGCCCAGCCGGCCGCTCAGCAGCAGGAACCCGCCGAAGGTCAGGAGGTAGGCGTTGACCACCCACGCCAGCGCCGACTGGGAGAACCCCAGGTCGGACTGGATCGAGGGCAGCGCGACGTTCACGATGCTCGAGTCGAGCACGATCATCAGGTCGCCCAGGCACAGCACGTACAGCGCCAGCCAGCGGCTCTTGTGGTCGGTCATTCCGGTCTCCTCGAGTCTTGCGTGGACGGGGGTCTCACCTGTTCCACGAACGGGGGGCTACGGATACGACAGACCGGGGTCAGGTCCGCGATTCATCGGTGGTTTCGAGACAGGCGCCAGAGCGCCTTCCTCAACCACCGGGCGACCCGGTGGTTGAGGAGGTTGCGCAGCAACCGTCTCGAAACCTCCGGGCGACCCGGTGGTTGAGGAGGTTGCGCAGCAACCGTCTCGAAACCTCCGGGCGAACCGGTGGTTGAGGAGGTTGCGCAGCAACCGTCTCGAAACCTCCGGGGCGCCGTCAGACGTGCCTCCGCGACTGGACCACGCGGAACCGGGACGCGACGTAGGCACCGTCGGTGTACGACGCGTTGGCGGCCGGGTTCGCGCCGGTGCCGTGGAAGTCGGAGAACGCGGCGGACTGGTTGACGAAGACCGCGCCGAGGAGGTTCTCCGACAGGGCGACGCCGGCGTCGAGGGCGGCGTCGCGCATCGACGCCAGCACGTCGGGCGAGGTCGAGTAGACCGCGGCGGTCATGGCGCCGTGGCGCTGGACCGTGTCGCGGAACAGCTCGATCGACTCGTCGGTGCCGCCGGTCGAGATCAGATAGGCGACCGGCCCGAAGCACTCCGACTCGTAGACGTCGGCGTCCGCGGCCGTCAGCGAGATCAGCGTGGGCGTGCGCACGACGGCGTCGGCGTACGCCGGGTGCGTGACGGTCCGCGAGGCGACCAGCACGTCGCCGCGTGCGTCGGGCGCCCCGGCCGCGTCCAGCCGGCCGAGCACGTCCGGGCTGACCACCCCGCCGAGCAGCTCGACCGCGCGGGCGTCGTCACCGAGCAGCTTGCCGAGCGCGGCCTCGATACCGGCACCGACCTCCTCGGGCGACTTCACACCGTCCTCGGTCCGCACCCCGGCGGCCGGGAGGTAGACGTTCTGCGGGGCCGTGCACATCTGGCCGGAGTAGAGCGAGAACGAGAAGGCGAGGTTCTGGCACAGCGCCCGGAAGTCGTCCGTCGAGTCGATGACGACGGTGTTGACGCCGGCCTTCTCGGTGAAGACCGTCGCCTGCCGGGCGTTCGCCTCGAGCCAGTCGCCGAAGGCGTTGCCGCCGGTGAAGTCGATGAGCCTCACCTCGGGCCGCACCGCCAGCACCGCGGCCAGCTTGTCGGCGGGGTCCTCGGCGGCGAGCGTGACGAGGTTGGGGTCGAAGCCGGCCTCGGCCAGCACCTCGCGGCAGACCTGGACCGTGATCGCGAGCGGCAGCACCGCGGCGGCGTGCGGCTTCACGACGACGGGGTTGCCGGTGACCAGCGAGGCGAAGAGGCCGGGCCAGGAGTTCCACGTCGGGAAGGTGTTGCAGCCGATCACCAGCGCGATCCCGCGCGGGACGACCGTGAAGGTCTTCTCCATCCGCAGCGGCTCGCCGCGCCCGGGCTTCTCCCACAGCGCGGTCGCGGGCGTCCGCGTCATCTCGGTCCACGCGTAGGCGATCGCCTCGAGCGCGCGGTCGAGCGCGTGCGCGCCCCCGGCCTGGAAGGCCATCACGAACGCCTGGCCGCTGGTGTGCTGGACGGCGTTCGCGAGCTCGAAGATCCGCCCGTGGAGGCGGTCCAGGATCTCCAGGCAGACGCCGGTGCGGGCCTCCGGGCCCGCGTCGCGCCACGGCTTGAGCCCGGCACCGGCCGCCGCGAGCAGCGCGTCGACGCCCGCCGCGGTCACCAGCGGGTAGGTCACGCCCAGGTCCACGCCGTACGGCGAGCGCTCGCCGCCCACGGTCCCCTCGGCGCCCGGGGTCTCGACCGGGAAGGGCGCGTCCAGCAGCGCGTCGTAGGCCGCCCGGCCGTCGGCGGCCGCGCTCTCGCCGTACACGCGCGGCGACGGCGACTCGTCGAAGGCGGAGTGGTAGCCGCGGCTCGCGCAGGCGGCCACCGCGGCGTCGAGGCGGGCGCGGTGCTGGTCGAGGAGGTGCGTGGTCCCGGAAGTCATGGCGCCCACACAAGCGCCTCGGCCACGGGTGACGCAACTCTCACCGGGTGCGCCGGATACCGTGGCCCGCATGGGCATGCGGGGACTCGGGGCGGCGCTCGTGCTCGCCCTGCTCGGGCTGGCCGGGGGGTACGCCGTCGGGCACCTCACCCGGGACCAGCCGACGACCCTCGCGTCGGCCGCGCCGGTCCCGGCGCGCAACCCGTCGTACCCCGTCGACCCGGAGAAGCCGTTCGCCGCCGACATCCCCTACCCGCCGCTGCAGGCCGGGCTCGACTACCGCAAGGTCACGCTGGGCGAGGCGCCGTACGAGTGGGCCTACCAGGTGCCGAAGGGCTGGAAGCCGACCGTCGAGAACCTCGACGAGATCCGCTGGCGACCCAAGGGCGAGCCCGAGATCGGTGGCTTCAGCCTCCGCGTGAAGCTCTCGACGGAGCACAAGACCCGCGAGGCGATGGTCGCGCAGAAGCTCGCGGCGATGGACGCGGGCTACGCCGACGTCGAGGTGCTGGGGCAGACCGGTGACCTGCTGTCGTTCAGCTACCGCGACCCGACCCGCAACACGCAGCGCTTCAACTCGTTCCGCTGGTTCAGCATCCCCGGCGAGAGCGAGGCGAAGTTCGAGATGTCGGTCGTCGGCCGCGCCGTCGACCAGGACGGTCTCGAGGACCTGCTCGAGAAGGTCGGCAACAGCGTCGCCAAGGTGCAGTAGGCCCGCTCAGGTCCCGGCTCAGATCCCGGACGTGTCCACCGAGTCCAGGACGGCGTTGGCCGTGGCGCGCGACGCGCTGCGCACCTGCACCCACAGCAGCCGGTTCACGGCCACCTGCACGACCCGCTCGACGGTGACGCCGCCGGGGCACGAGGAGTAGACGACGGTCACGGCCGCGTCGCCGTCGAGGTTGTCCTCGACCGGCTCGGCGGCGCTCCCGCACTCGGGGTGCTGCGGGACCTGCTGCGGCAGCTCGGTGCCGGGCAGGATGCCGAGGAAGACGCCCTGCGCGCTGGAGTCCGTCGCGGTCCAGTCGGCCGACGTGCCGACCGACAGCGCGGGGAACTCGCCGCGGTCGTTCGGCGGCTTCCACCCGTCCGGCGCGACCGTCCGCTGCCACGTCTCGGGCACGGTGACGGTGAGGTTCCCGTCGGCGTCGGTGAGGGTCGCGGTGGTCTCGGAGCGCTGCTCGTAGGCGTAGCCGACCCCCGCCCCCACCGCCAGGGCCGCCAGGCCGACGAGCGCCGCGACGACGACGCGTCCCGTCCGGCGCCGGGGGGCCGCGGCCGGCGGCACCGGCTCGCCGAGCTCGCCGAGGTCGCCCGAGGCAGGACGACGCGACGGCGCGGCGCCGGGCTGGGTGAGGTTCGGGTCGACCGGCATCCACGGCTCCGCGATCGGCACCTGGGCGCCGGACCCGAGCGAGCGCGCGAGCGCGTCGACGAACGCCGTCACGTCCGGCCAGCGGTCGTCGCGCCCGGGCGCGAGGCCACGGCGTACGACGTCCTCCACCTCGCGCGGGAACGGCCGGTCGTCCGTCGACAGCGACGGCGGCGGGCCGGGCTCGGCGGCCGCGGCCAGCGAGGCGTGGGCGTACGGCGCCCGGCCGGCCAGCAGCAGGAAGGCCAGGGCGGCCAGGGAGTACTGGTCGGCGCGCGCGTCGAGGGCCTCGCCCTGCGCCTGCTCGGGCGCGACGAACGACGGGGTGCCCGCGATCATCGTCAGCCGCGACGACATGTCCAGGGCCTTGCCGAGGCCGAGGTCGCCGACCATCGCCCGCACCTCGCCGTCCACGGTGCGGAAGAGGACGTTGGCGGGCTTCACGTCCCGGTGCAGGATGCCGCGCTGGTGCAGTGCGTGGAGCCCGGCGCCCACCTGGCGCACGACCTCCATCGCCTGAGCCGGGGTCAGCCCCTCGACCTCGAGGCGGTCCGCGAGGGTGCCCTGGTCGGCGTACGACATGACGAGGTAGGGCCGGCCGTCCTCGAGCTCGCCCGCGTCGTAGACCGACACGACGTGCGGCGACTCGACCTTGCGCAGGTAGCGGCCCTCCTCGAGGAACCGCTGCCGCACGTGGTGGTCCTCGGTCCAGTTGTCCGCCAGCACCTTGACCGCGACCGGCGAGTCGAGCTGCTCGTCGTAGGCCAGCCACACGGTGGCGAAACCGCCCGACCCGATGCGTCGGCGCACGGCGTAGCGACCGAGACGGGCGGGCATGGACATGCCTGCATTATGGGTGAGGCCCCCGGACGGGTCCCCGGGGTCGACCCCGAGACGCGTCCCGGGGTCGGGGCGGGGTCGGGCCGGGGGGCCGGCCGGGGTCCGTCTCAGCGACTTCCCCGATGTGCCCGGAGCCCCGTCGCCGCGAGGCTTCTCGGCATGATCACGGTCGACTCACTCACCAGGACGTACGGCGCCTTCACCGCCGTCGACGACATCACCTTCACGGCCGAGGCGGGTCGCGTGACCGGCTTCCTCGGTCCCAACGGCGCCGGCAAGTCCACGACGATGCGGATCATGGTCGGCCTCACGCCGGCCACCTCCGGCCGCGTCGAGATCAACGGGCAGCGGTTCGCCGACCTCCCCAACCCGGGCCTCGACGTCGGCGTCCTCCTCGACGCCTCCGCCCAGCACGCGGGCCGCACCGGTCGCGAGATCCTCACCGTCGCGCAGCGGATGATGGGCCTCCCGGCCCGCCGCGTCGACGAGATCCTCGACCTGGTGAGCCTCACCGAGACCGAGGCGAACCGCCGGGTCCGGCACTACTCGCTCGGCATGCGCCAGCGGCTCGGCATCGCCACCGCCCTGCTCGGCGACCCCGGCGTGCTGATCCTCGACGAGCCCGCCAACGGGCTCGACCCGGCCGGTATCCGCTGGATGCGCGACCTGCTGCGGGGGTACGCCGACGGCGGCGGCACCGTGCTGCTCTCCAGCCACCTCCTGCACGAGATCGAGGTCATCGCCGACGACCTCGTCGTCATCGGCCAGGGCCGGATCGTCGCCCAGGGCACCAAGGCCGAGCTCCTGCGCTCCGCCGGCACCGTCGTCCGCACCGCCGACGTCCCGGCGCTGGCCACGGCCCTGACCGCGGCCGGGCTCGGCTTCGTCCCCAGCACCGCCACCGGCGGCACCGACGCCCTGCGCGTCGACGCCGACCCCGCCGCCGTCGGGGTGGTCGCCCAACGCGCGGGTCTGGCGCTCGCCGAGCTCCGCGCCGCCGAGGGCGCCGGGCTCGAGGAGATGTTCCTCGAGCTCACCGCCGACACCCAACGAGAAGGAGCAGCAGCATGAGCACCCTGGTCAGTCCGGTCGCGGCCGAGCCCCGCACGGGCACCGCCGCGCCCGCCGTCGTACGACGCCCCATCCCGCTGTCGCGGATCGTCGCCGTCGAGGCTCGCAAGAGCTTCGACACCCGGTCGGGCTTCTGGCTGCTCGCGAGCATCGGCATCACCGCGCTGCTCGCGACCGGCGCCGTGCTCCTCTGGGCCCCTCGCGACCAGCTCACCTTCGACTCGTTCGCCGCCGCCATCGGCGTCCCCATGTCGATCCTGCTGCCGATCGTCGCGATCCTGTCGGTCACGAGCGAGTGGAGCCAGCGCAGCGGGCTGACGACGTTCACGCTCGTGCCGCACCGCGGCCGGACCGTGCTCGCCAAGGGCATCGTCGCCGTCGCCATCGGGGTCGTCTCGATGGTCGTCGCGATGGCGATCGGGGCGCTCGGCAACATCGCCGGCAGCGCGATCGCCGGGGTTCCGACGGTCTGGGACGACAGCGTCGTGGTGCTCCTGCACATTGTGCTCGCGAACGTGCTCGGCCTGCTGGTCGGCTTCATGCTCGGCGTGGTGATCCGCAACAGCCCCGGCGCGATCGTGGCCTACTTCGTCTACTCGTTCGTGGTCCCGACCCTGGCGATGGTGCTGGCGAACAGCCAGGCGTGGTTCCGCGACCTGCAGCCGTGGGTGGACTTCAACTTCACGCAGACCGCGCTGTTCGACGGGTCCCTGACCGGGGAGCAGTGGGCCCACCTCGGCGTCACCGGGGTGCTGTGGCTGCTCGCGCCGCTCACGGTCGGCGTGTGGATGCTGCTCCGCTCCGAGGTGAAGTAGCCGCCGACGGCGGCTGATAACGATCCCCCAACGTCGAGCGCTCCGGAGGCCAGGTCCCCGGAGCGCTCGACTAGTGTCGCCGGCACGGGGAAAGGAACCACACGCATGAGCAGCGCAGCATGACCGGGGACACGTACGCCGAGGCCACGACGCCCGACGGGATCGACGCGTTGGCGCGGCGGGCCCAGGACGGCGACCGCGACGCGCTCGAGCTGCTGCTCGGCGCGATCCGGCCGCGGGCCCTCAACGTCTGCCGCGGGGTGCTGCCCTACACGCCCGACGCCGAGGACGCCTGCCAGGAGGCGCTGCTCAACATCGCCAACAAGATCGGCTCGTGGGGCGGTCGCGGCCGCTTCACCACCTGGATGCACGTCGTCGCGGTCAACAGCGCGCGGACGACGTACCGCCGGATGAAGAACCAGGCCGTCCCCGCCGACCCGCAGGCCACCGGCTCGCACGAGCGGCCCGACCCGCGCACGACCAGCGTCATCGCCGGCACCCGCCTCGACCTGCTCGAGGCGATGGAGAGCATCGAGCGCGACCATCCGCAGTTCGTCGAGCCGCTGCTGCTGCGCGACGTCTACGGCATGTCCTACGAGGAGATCGCCGAGCAGGTGGGCGCGCCGCTCGGCACGATCAAGGCGCAGATCCACCACGGCCGCAAGCTCGCCCGGCCGCTGCTGCGGGGCTCCGAGTGAGGCTGCGCCCCACCGCTGCCGGGCTGGTCGTCGCGGCGCTGCTGCTCGGCGGCTGCACCTCGGACGGGAACGACGACCCCTCGGCCGACCCGTCGAGCGCCCCGGCCGGGAACGACGCGACGGCCGCGGGGACGGTGGTCCCCGCCGGCGGCACCCCGACGCCCGAGGCCGACGACCCGCGGCTCGACGCCGCCGTCAGCGACACGACCGAGGACCGGGTCTACCCCCGGGTCGGCGACCCCGGCGTGGACGCGCTGTCCTACGACCTCGACCTCGCCTGGACCCCGAGGACGCACCTGCTCACCGCCGTCGAGACCGTGGTCGTGCGGGCCACGGCGGACGCCGACCACCTGCAGCTGGACCTCGCCAAGCCGCTGGAGGTCTCGGCCGTGACCGTCGACGGCGAGGACGCGACGTACGACCACCCCGGCAAGGACCTCGTCATCCACACCGACGTCGGCGCCGACGAGCGCTACGTCCTCGAGATCTCCTACGCCGGCGTCCCGCGTCCGGTCGCCGCGCCCACGACCCGCTCCGACTTCAGCACCACCGGCTGGACGGTCGACAGCGACGACGGCGTCTGGACGATGCAGGAGCCGTTCGGCGCCTACAGCTGGTACGCCGTCAACGACCAGCCCGGCGACAAGGCGTTCTACTCCTTCACGATCGCGGCGCCGTCGCCGATGGTCGGCGTCGCCAACGGCGAGCTGACCTCCCGCACCACCGAGCGCGGCACCACGGTCACCCGCTGGGAGCTGGACCGGCCGGCGGCGTCGTACCTCGTCACGATCGCGATCGGCGACTACGACCGGACCAAGGACCGGTCCGGGAACGGCGTCCCGCTGTCGTACTGGACCCCGCGCAGCGCGCCGTTCACCGTCAAGGGCCTGCGCCAGACCGCGGACGCGCTGGACTGGGTCGAGGGCAAGCTCGGGCCCTACCCCTTCGACTCGCTCGGCATCCTGCTCGTCGACTCGCGCAGCGGCATGGAGACGCAGACGATGATCACGCTCGGGACGACCGACTACACCACGTCGCCCGAGGTGATCGTCCACGAGATCGTGCACCAGTGGTACGGCGACGAGGTCACCCCCGCGGACTGGCGCGACGTGTGGATGAACGAGGGCATGGCGATGTACCTCCAGGGCGTCTACCAGGCCGAGACCTCCGGCCAGACGGTCGACGAGCTCATGGACTACTGGGCGACCTTCGAGCCGCGGATGCGGCGCGAGTCCGGTCCGCCGCACGACTACGACCCCGCGACCTTCGGCGAGGGCAACATCTACTACGGCCCCGCCCTGATGTGGCACGAGCTGCGCCAGCGGATCGGCGACGCGGAGTTCTGGCGGCTGGTCCGCGAGTGGCCGACGGTGCACCAGTACGCCAACGCCGACTACGACGACATCACCGGCTGGTGGTCCGAGCAGACCGGGCTGGACCTGACCTCGTTCTTCGACGCCTGGCTCAACGGCGCCACCACCCCGAAGCGCTCCTGACGCCGACCCGGTCGGCGCCCGGGCCCGGAGACCCGGTGACGGACCACCACAGTCGTCACCGGGCGTCGGGACCCGGGCGCCGCTCCCCCCACGCCGATACTAGATCTAGTCTAGTGGCTCACTTGTCTTTGGGGTGCGCCCAGAGCGAACACCCTTGCCCGCGACCGCCCCCTCCTGTCGGCTGTGCCCATGAGACTCCTGGTTCTGGGCGGCACGGTGTTCCTCTCGCGCGCGACGGCGGAGGAGGCCGTACGACGCGGGCACGAGGTCGTCTGCGCGTGCCGGGGCGAGTCCGGGTCGGTGCCCGACGGCGTGCGGCACGTGGCGTGGGACCGGAGCGGCCCCGTGCCCGCGGAGCTGGCCGCCGAGGAGTTCGACGCGGTCGTCGACGTGGCCCGGCACCCCTCGTGGGTCCGCGCGGCCGTGGCGGCCTGGCCGTCGGCGCACTGGGCCTTCGTCTCGACGATCAACGTGTACGCCGACGACGCGACGCCCCGCGGCGGCCCGGAGAACCTGCCGCTGCACGAGCCCGTCACCGAGGACCGCGACCTGCGCGAGGACCCCGAGGCCTACGGCCCGATGAAGGTCGCCTGCGAGCAGGCCGTCCTGGACGGCGCCCCGTCCGCGATCGTCGTGCGGCCCGGGCTGATCGTGGGCCCGGGCGACCCGACCGGCCGCTTCACCTACTGGCCGGCCCGGCTCGCCGACACCGCCACGCACCCCGAGGTGCTGGTCCCGGGCGACGCCAACGACCAGGTCCAGGTGATCGACGTGCGGGACCTCGCGACCTGGCTGGTCGGCGCCTGCGAGCGGCGTACGACCGGCACCTTCGACGGCACCGCCCGCCCGATGAGCCGGGCCGCGTTCACCGACGCGGTCGCGGCGGCGGCCCGCGACCTGGAGCTGCTCGACCCGACCGCGGTCACCTTCACCGCCGTGCCGCAGGACTTCCTGCTCGAGCACGACGTCGAGCCGTGGATGGGACCGCGCTCGGTGCCGGTGTGGCTGCCGCTGCCGGAGTACCTCGGCCTGATGGCCCACGACGTCACCGCGTCGTACGACGCCGGCCTGGTCACCCGCCCGCTCTCCGAGACCGCGGCCGACACGATCCGGTGGCTGCAGGAGACCCCCGACGCCGTCGTGTCCGGGTGGTCGCGCGAGGACGAGGCGGCCGTGCTGGCCGCGTGGCGCGAGCGGGGCTGAGGAGCCTCAGCGCGCCCGGACCGTGAGGTCGAGGCGGACGGTGTCGGTACCGTGGCGCCACCACCCGGCGCGACCGAGGGTGTAGTCGAGGTCGACCCGGGTCAGGCGTGACGTGCCGGGCCGGGTGGGCGTGATGACGGCGACGACGTAGTCGCCCCGCTCCGGGCCGCCGCCGACCGTCATCCGGGTGCCGTCGACGATCGGCGTCAGCTCTCTGCAGGCGGGCCCCGGCTCACCGCGGACGCCACCCACCGGGTCCTGGCCGGCGTCCCGATGGCACACGGCCAGCGACACGTCGGCCGCCGCGGTGTCCTCCGCCAGGTGCGCCGTCGCGCTCCGGAAGGTGATGGTGCCGCTCTCACCCCGTCTCGGGAAGGTCACGGCCGCACTGAGGGTGGACCGGCCGAGCGGTGCCGGGGCGGCCCGGAGCGACGAGCCCTGGTCCGCGAAGAGGTCCGGGTGGGTCCACCAGCGGAACCCGACCACGCCGGGGGCCACTGCCGCCACGAGCAGCATCGGCACCAGCATCGTGACCAGGCGCCGACGCGGGCTGCGCGCGCCGGCGACGTCGGGCGCGGTCGTGGTGGTGCTCACGGGCCGAGGGTAGGTCCGGAACGCGACGTTTGGTCACCAACCGCACGTTTTCGGCCCCCGAACCTGCGGTTGGTGACCAAACCGCATGCCTCCGGCAGCCCCCGGGCGCCGGGTCCGCCCCCGGCTCAGGAGTACCTCGGCCTGATGGCCCACGACGTCACCGCGTCGTACGACGCCGGCCTGGTCACCCGCCCGCTCTCCGAGACCGCGGCCGACACGATCCGGTGGCTGCAGGAGACCCCCGACGCCGTCGTGACCGGGTGGTCGCGCGAGGACGAGGCGGCCGTGCTGGCCGCGTGGCGCGAGCGGGGCTGAGGAGCCTCAGCTCCGGCAGCCGGGAGTGGTGCCCTTCCGGTGGAATCGGAGCTCACCGCTGCTGGGGCGACTGACGGTGCGACCCCAGGACCGCACCTCGACCTGGGGCCAGTCGCCGAGCGAGGCCGTGGTCCCGGCGTTGCACCCGGACGGCTTGAACACCAGCACGATGTCGAAGGTGAAGGAGTCACCGGACGCGAGCCGGTGGTCCAGCGGCGCGAACCCGTTGATCGAGGCGGGGTCGGAGTCCGGCGTCCGCCCGGCGATCGAGGCCACCCGCACGACGGCGCCCGTGTCCTGCGCGCCGCCCGGCACGACGGCCCTGGCCAGGTCGACGTCACGACCGCTGCCGTTGCGCACCTCGACCGTGAACGTGCAGCGCATGCCCGCGACCGCATCGATGGTGGGGGCCGTCGCCCGGTGGGTCAGCGAGGTGCCGGTGCACTGCGGCGTCCGGGTCGTCACCTCCACCTCGTCGATGGCGGAGGAGGACGCCGACCACCATGCGGCACCCACGGCCCCCAGCACCAGGAGCACCCCGATGGCCGCCCACCGGGGACGGTTCCAGGTGCGAGCCGCGGCACCGGGCCCGGCGACGTCGGGCGCGGTCGTGGTGGTGCTCACGGGCCGAGGGTAGGTCCGGAACGCGACGTTTGGTCACCAACCGCACGTTTTCGGCCCCCGAACCTGCGGTTGGTGACCAAACCGCATGCCTCCGGCAGCCCCCGGGGCACCGGGTCCGACCCGGCTCAGAGCTCCAGCGCGGCACCGAACGTGCCGCCGTACGCCACCTCGGCGAGCGGCTTGCGCACCCGCGGGCGGTGGTCCCGCTCGCGGAGGAGCGCGTCGGCCTCGGGCCCGTCGGGCAGGGCGAGCCCGACGGCGATGCCGGTGGTGACCCTCCAGTGCGGCGGGACGCCGGCCGCGGCCGCGAGGGCGTCGTGGTCGAAGCCGGCGAACTGGTGGATCGAGAGCCCGAGCGCGGCCGCCTGGACGCCCAGCTGCGCGACCGACTGCCCGAGGTCGTAGGCCGCGTAGTCGGAGTAGGTCAGCGCGTCCTCCTCCGGCCCGGTCGCCACCTGGTGCAGCGAGAAGAGGAGCGCGCTGGCCCGCGGCGCCCACGACGTGTTGCCCCGCGACAGCAGCTCCACGAACCCCCGGTGCGCCGCGTCGCCGCGCCGCCCCACGAGGAAGGCCCACGGCTGCGAGTTGCCGGCGGAGGCCGACCAGCGCGCCGCCTCGAGCAGCAGCCGGAGGTCGGCGTCGGCGAGCACGTGCGTGTCGTCGTACGTCCGGATGCTGCGGCGCTCCCGCAGCAGCGGCGTCAGGGCAGGCAGGGTCTCGGTGGTCACCCGGGGCCAGCCCCTGCGGCGTCCGGGGTATTCCCGCTCACGGCCGGCCGGGGGCAATACGCTGCCCCGATGACGCGCCTCAACGCCGCCGAGCTGATCGCCCTCGTCCTCGATGAGGGGTCCTGGTCGTCGTGGGACGTGCCGCCGGTGCGGGGCGAGGTCTCCGAGGCGTACGCCGCCGAGCTGGCCGCGGCCGCGGAGAAGAGCGGCGTCGACGAGTCGGTCCTGAGCGGCGAGGGCCTGATGCACGGGCGCCGGGTCGCCGTCGTGGTCGGTGAGTTCGGCTTCCTCGCCGGATCCATCGGCCGCGCGTCCGCCGACCGGCTGGTCGCCGCGATCCAGCGCGCCACCCGGGAGGGCCTCCCGCTGCTGGCCGCCCCGATCAGCGGCGGCACCCGGATGCAGGAGGGCACGCCCGCGTTCGTGCAGATGGTGCGGATCTCGGAGGCGGTGATGGCGCACAAGACGGCCGGGCTGCCGTACCTCGTCTACCTCCGCCACCCCACCACCGGCGGCGTGATGGCGTCGTGGGGCTCGCTCGGCCACGTGACCGTCGCCGAGCCGGGCGCGCTGGTCGGCTTCCTGGGGCCGCGGGTCTACTCGGCGCTGTACGGCAAGGAGTTCCCCGAGGGCGTCCAGACGTCGGAGAACCTCTACGCCCGCGGCATCATCGACGCGGTCCTGCCGCCCGAGGAGATCGCGGGGATCCTGGACCGGGCGCTGACGATCCTGCTCGCACCGCGGCACGGCATCGAGCCCGTCCCGGCACCGATCCCGCTGACGCCGCTCCCCGACGTCGACACCTGGGACGCCGTGACGCGCTCGCGGCGCCCGGACCGCCCCGGCGTACGCCGGCTGCTGAAGTACGCCGCCACCGACGTCGTCCCCCTCAACGGCACCGGCCAGGGCGAGCACGACCCCGGGCTGCTGATCGCGCTGGTGCGCTTCGGCCAGGCGCCGTGCGTGTTCCTCGGCCAGGACCGGCGCGGCCAGACCGCCGACCACCCGATGGGGCCCGAGGCGCTGCGCGAGGCCCGGCGCGGGATGCGGCTGGCCTCCGAGCTCGGACTGCCGCTGGTCACCGTCATCGACACCCAGGGCGCCGCTCTCTCCCCCGACGCCGAGAACGGCGGGCTCGCCGGCGAGATCGCCCGCTGCCTGGCCGACCTGGTCACCCTCGACGCGCCGACGCTGTGCCTGATGCTCGGCGAGGGGAACGGCGGGGGCGCGCTCGCCCTGCTGCCCGCCGACCGCGTCGTCGCCGCCCAGCACGCCTGGCTCTCGCCGCTGCCGCCCGAGGGGGCCAGCGCGATCGTGCACCGCGACCTCGACCACGCCCCCGAGATGGCCCGCGCCCAGCGGGTCCGCGCGCTCGACCTGCACGCGCTCGGCATCGTGGACCGGATCGTCGCCGAGAAGCCGGACGCCGCCGACGAGCCCGAGGCCTTCTGCCAGCGGGTCGGCGCCGTCCTCGAGCACGAGCTGGCCGCGCTGCTGGACTCCGGGCCGCGGTCGCCCGCCGACCGCGCGGCGCGGTACGCCTGATGAGGACGTACGTCGTCACCGGCGCCGCCTCCGGCATCGGGGCCGCGACCACCGCGCTGCTGCGGTCCTCCGGGCACCGGGTGGTCACCGTCGACCAGCGCGACGCCGACGTGGTGGCCGACCTGTCGACGTCGTCGGGACGCCAGGCCGCGGTCGACGCCGTGGCGGGCCTGACCGACGTCGTCCACGGGCTGGTGCCCTGCGCCGGGATCGCCGGGCTGACCGGGGTGGACCCGGAGCTCGTGGTGTCGGTGAACTACTTCGGCGCCGTCGCGCTCGCCGAGGGGCTACGGCCGCTGCTGGCGGCCGGGGGTGCCGAGGGTGCCGCCGTCGTGCTCATCGCCTCGAACTCGATCACCGCGCAGCCCGGCTGGCGCCTGCCGGTCGCTGACGCGTGCCTGGCTGGTGACGAGGCGGCGGCGCGGGCGGCGGCACGCGGTGTCGAGGCGGTGCACGTCTATCCCGCCACCAAGGCCGCGCTGGCCTGGTGGGTGCGGCGCGAGGGCGTCCTCCCCCACTGGATCGGTGCCGGCATCCGCCTCAACGCGGTCGCGCCCGGGCTGATCGCGACACCCATGACCGACCGGCTGCGCGAGGACCCGGAGCTGGGGGTGTTCGCCGACGCGTACCCCACCGCGATCGGCCGCCCCGGCCGCCCCGACGAGGTCGCCGCCGCCATCGGCTTCCTGCTCTCCGAGGCCGCGAGCCTCGTCGTCGGCTCCGTCCTGTTCGTCGACGGCGGCACCGACGCGATGATGCACCCGCGCGAGCCGCACGGGATGTAGGTGCGACCGGCCAGCCCGGCGGTCAGTCCAGCGTCAGGCAGGAGAGCGTCGCCTGCGACAGCGCGGCCTTCTCGTCGGGGAGGTCGGCCAGGTCCGGGTCGAGGAAGGTCAGGTCCTCCGCGAAGAAGCCGTCCGCGACCAGCTTCGACAGCCCGAGCTGGTTGACCACCGAGGTCGCCACGCAGTTCGACTGCTCCTGCGACATCACGCTCGACGCCGCGAGCTGGCGCGAGAAGTTGTCGATCGCGGTCCGCTGGTTCGTGCTCGGAGCCACCCCCGACGACGAGGACGACGCCGACGGCTCCGCGGGGGTCGTGACGCCGGACGCCGAGGGACGCGGGCTCGCGGGGGTCGCCGCCCGGTCGCTGTCGCCGCCACGGGTGAGGGCGTACGCCAGTCCGCCACCGGCCAGCAGCACGAGCGCGACCAGCCCGGCCACCAGCGCGAGCCGGCCGCGCCCCGCCGAGCCGGCAGGCGCAGGAGCCGGAGCAGCAGCACGCGCCACCTCCGACGGAACCTCCGGCGGCCCCACGTCCGGCAGCGCCAGCGCGGCCCGCAGCTCGGCGCCCATCGCAGCGGCCGAGGGGTGACGCTCAGCGGGGTCCTTGGCCATCGCGGTCCGCAGGACGCGGTTCACGGCGGTCACCAGCGGCGACGAGCCGTCCAGCTGCGGCACCGGCTGCTCGAGGTGCGCGGTGACGACCTGGAAGTCCGACGTGCCGGCGTACGGCGCCTGCCCGCTGAGGGTCGCCCAGAGCAGGCAGCCCAGGGAGTACACGTCGCTGGCCACCCCGGCGGCACCCCCCCGTGTGGAGCTCGGGCGCCATGTAGCTCGGCGTGCCGACGGTCCCGGCCGCGGTCAGGGTCTGGTCGGCGCCGATCTCGCGGGCGATGCCGAAGTCGCCGAGGTAGGCGTGCAGCCCGGAGTCGCGCCGCCGGAGGAGGACGTTCGCGGGCTTGATGTCGCGGTGGATCAGGCCGGCGGCGTGCGCGTCGGCGAGGCCCGAGGCGACCTGGGCGATCAGGTCGACGGCCGTGCGCAGCGGGGCGCCCCCGTGCGCCCGGACCATCATGCCGAGGTCGCCGTCGGGGACGAGCTGGGTCGCGATGTACAGCCGGCCGTCGGCCTCGCCGTGCGCGTAGACGTGCACGACGTGGGCGGAGTCGAGCGAGGCCTGCGCCTGCGCCTCCCGGGTGAACCGGGCACGGAAGGCGGGGTCGTCGGCGAGGTGCGGCGAGATCACCTTGAGCGCGACCCGGCGGGCCAGGCCCTCGTCGTACGCCTCGAAGACGACGCCCATCCCGCCGCCGCCGATCCGGCGGCCGACGCGGAAGGCGCCCATCATCTCCCCGGTGGTGGGGTACCCCGCAGCGTTCACGATCCCTTCCTACCCGCCGTGACGGCCCTGAAAAGCCGCGACGGCGTGAAGGTCCCCACGACGGGGACCCTCACGCCGCCTCTGGCGATCAGAACAGCAGCGCGGACGCCGGGTCCTCGAGGAGGCCGGCGACGTCGGCGAGGAAGCGCGAGCCCTTCTCCCCGTCGATGTGGCGGTGGTCGAACGACAGCGCCAGCGTGGTGATCTGGCGCGGCACGATCTCGTCGACCCCGTCCGTCGTCACGACCCAGGGCTGCTTGCGGACCGCGCCGAAGCACAGGATCGCGGACTCGCCGGGGTTGATGATCGGGGTGCCGGCGTCGACGCCGAAGACGCCGACGTTCGTGATCGTGAACGTGCCGCCGCTCATCTCCGCCGGCTGCGTCTTGCCGTCGCGCGCGGTGGCGGTGAGCTGGTTGAGCGCACCCGCCAGCTCGAGCAGCGACAGGGCGTCGGCGTCCTTGACGTTCGGGACGACCAGGCCACGGGGGGTCGCGGCCGCGATGCCGAGGTTCACGTAGTGCTTGAGCACGACCTCCTGCGCGGCGTCGTCCCAGAACGAGTTGATCTCGGGCGTACGACGCATCGCGAGCATGACCGCCCGTGAGAGCACCAGCAGCGGCGAGACCTTGACGTCCTTGAACTCGCGACGCTTCTTGAGCCGCTCGACGAACGCCATCGTGGCCGTCACGTCGACGGTGATCCACTCGGTGACGTGCGGGGCCGTGAAGGCCGAGCCGACCATGGCGTTCGCCATCATCTTGCGCACGCCCTTGATCGGCTCGCGGGTCTCGCGGGTCTCGATACGGGGCTCGTTCCTCGCCCCTACTCGACCAACGAGAGCTTCGGGGGTGGCTCGACCACCGAGAGCGGCAGCGGCCTCGACGTCCGCCCGCGTCACGGAGCCGTGCGGCCCGGACGCGGCGCACGAGGCCAGGTCGACCCCGAGGTCCTTGGCGAGCTTGCGCACCGGTGGCTTCGCCAGCGCCCGCGCGGTGGACGGCGAGGTGGCCGACGCCGGCACGAACTCCGACACGGGGGCCCGGTCGGGCTCCAGCGCGGAGGTGGCGGGGACGGCGGGCTCGTCGGCCGCGGCGACCTCGCTCGACTGCGCGCCACCGGCCGCGAAGGCGCCCTGCAGCTGCAGCTGGGTGTTGGCGCCGGCCTCGGTCCCGGGCGACGCGGGGCCCTTGCGGGCGCGCCGGATCGGGCCGCGGTCGGCCTTGTTGCGGCCGACCAGGCTCTCGCCCTCCCCGCCGCCGGAGGCGGCCGGGTTGGACAGGTCGATCTCCATCGGCGCCTGCTCGGCGGCCCCGGCCTTCTCGGCCATGCCGAGGTAGGGGTCGGACTCGGTCTGCGGCGCCGGCGCGGGGGCGTCGTTCGGGTCGCCGACCGAGATGATCGGCGTGCCGACGTCGACCATCTCGCCCTCGGCGACCATCAGGGCGAGCACCGTGCCGGCGTACGGCGACGGCAGCTCGACCAGGGACTTGGCGGTCTCGATCTCGACGATGATGTCGTTGATCGCGATGACGTCGCCGACCTTGACCTTCCAGGACACGATCTCGGCCTCGGTGAGGCCCTCGCCGACGTCGGGCAGCTTGAACTCAGACATGCAGGCCTCTCAGAAGCTCAGCGAGCGGTCGACGGCGTCCAGCACCCGGTCGAGGTCGGGGAGGAAGTCCTCCTCGATCCGCGAGGCGGGGTAGGGGGTGTCGAAGCCGCCGACGCGCAGGACCGGGGACTCGAGGTGGTAGAAGCACTCCTCGGTGATCCGGGCGGACACCTCGGCACCCATGCCGAGGTTGACGTGCGCCTCGTGGGTGACGACGGCGCGGCCGGTGCGCTGCACCGACTCGAGCACCGGGCCCATGTCCAGCGGCGACAGCGTGCGCAGGTCGATGACCTCGATCGACTTGCCCTCGCCGGCGGCGGCCTCGGCGGCCTTGAGCGCCGTCTTGACCATCGGGCCGTAGGAGATCAGCGTCAGGTCCGTGCCCTGCCGGACCACGCGCGAGGTGAAGAGCGGGTCGGGCTGGGCGGACTCGTCGAGCTCGAGCTTGTCGGCGTGGTACTGCCGCTTGGGCTCGAGGAAGATGACCGGGTCGTCGGAGGCGATGGCCTGCTGGATCATCCAGTAGCCGTCGACCGGGTTCGAGCACGCGACGACCTTGAGGCCGGGCGTGTGGGCGAACTGCGCCTCCGGGGACTCCGAGTGGTGCTCGACCGCGCCGATGCCGCCACCGAACGGGATCCGGATGACCATCGGCATCGGGGAGCGGCCCTTGGAGCGGTAGCGCATCTTCGCGACCTGGCACACGATCTGGTCGTACGCCGGGTAGACGAAGCCGTCGAACTGGATCTCGACGACCGGGCGGTAGCCGCGCAGGGCCATGCCGACCGCGGTGCCGACGATGCCGGACTCCGCCAGCGGGCTGTCGATGACGCGGTCCTCGCCGAAGTCCTTCTGCAGGCCGTCGGTGATCCGGAAGACGCCGCCGAGCTTGCCGACGTCCTCACCCATGATGAGGACCTTGGGGTCGTCCTCCATCGCCTTGCGCAGGCCCATGTTGAGGCCCTTGGCCAGCGTGATCTTCTGCGTGCTCATCAGCGCGCCCCCTCGAAGGTCTCGAGGTAGGCGGCGTAGCCCTCGCGCTGGGCGCGCAGCTCGTCGGTCTCCTCGGCGTACACGTGGTCGAACATCGTCATCGGCGCCGGGTCCGGCAGCGCCTTGCAGCCCTCGCGCAGGTGGTGGCCGAGCTCGTCGGCCTCCTGCTGGACGCCGTCGTAGAACGCGTCGTCGGCCAGGCCGTTGCGGCTGAGGTAGACCTTCACGCGGGCGATCGGGTCCTTGAGCTTCCAGTGCTCGACGTCGTCGTTGAGCCGGTAGCGGGTCGGGTCGTCGGTGGTGGTGTGGGCGCCCATCCGGTAGGTGTACGCCTCGACCAGCGTCGGGCCCTGGCCGTCGCGGGCGCGCTGCAGCGCAGCCTGCGTGACGGCGTACGTCGCGAGCACGTCGTTCCCGTCGACGCGGACGCCGGGGAAGCCGAAGCCGAGGGCGCGCTGGTAGAGCGGGATCCGGGTCTGGCGCTCGATCGGCTCCGAGATCGCCCACTGGTTGTTCTGGCAGAAGAACACGACCGGGGCGTTGTACGACGCGGCGAAGATGAACGCCTCGTTGACGTCGCCCTGGCTCGACGCGCCGTCACCGAAGTGCGCGATGACCGCGGCGTCGCGCTCGGGGTCGCCGGTGCCGACGTCGCCGTCGCGCTGGATGCCCATGGCGTAGCCGGTCGCGTGCAGCGCCTGGGCGCCGATCACGATCGTGTAGAGGCCGAAGTTGTTGTCGTTGGGGTTCCACGCACCGTGGTCCACCCCGCGGAAGAGGCCCAGCAGGTTGAGCGGGTCGACGCCGCGGCAGTAGGCGACGCCGTGCTCGCGGTAGGTCGGGAAGACGTAGTCCTGCGGGCGCAGCGCGCGGCCGGCGCCGATCTGCGCGGCCTCCTGGCCGAGCAGCTGGGCCCAGATGCCGAGCTCGCCGTGCCGCTGCAGGGCGGTGGCCTCGGTGTCGATCCGCCGGGTCAGCACCATGTCGCGGTAGAAGCCGCGCAGGTCCTCGGCGGAGAAGTCGTGGTCGAACTCCGCGTGGTGGACACGCTCGCCCTCCGGCGTCAGAAGCTGGACGAGGTCGGGGCCGCCGTCACGCTGGGAGGGTCCGAAGACCTCCACCAGGTCGGGGCCGAAGCTGCCTTGGTCATGGGGCTGCTGGGTCACGTGCACTCCTTCGGTTCACCGGCTCCGCGGGGTCTCCGCATGCCGCTGGGGGAGCCGGGACGGCGAGGCGAGTGGGTGTTCCGCTGCCGGGCCCGATCCATCTGCGTGGGCGCCACGACGGGGAGCCCAGCAGTCCGGGGACGGCTGTGATCGGCACCACATCGTGCAGCGGACAACCTACCCGCGGCCGGGGGCGGCTCGCCAATCCGGTCCTCCTCCAGGCCCTCCCCTATCGTGTCCGCGTGAGTCCGTCCCTGCGCCGAGTCCTGTCTGCCGGCGCCGCGACGGGGCTGGTGCTGACGCTCGGTGCCGGCTGCAGCTGGATCAAGGACCCGGCCGCCCAGCGCCAGGGGGACCCGGACGCGGCCACCGAGCCGTCGTCGACCGCCACGGCCGACCCGACGGCGATGCCGACGCTCTTCCTGTCGGACGCGACCGCGTCGTTCCCGGAGGAGGACGTCATCGACGCCGCCGTGGGCACCGACGTGGTCCTCACGATGACCGCCGGGCGGGTGGTCGCGCGCTCGCTACCGGACCTCGACACGGCGTACTCCCTCACCTCCGACGACGGCAGCTTCACCGACCTCTGGGTCGACGACCAGGCGCGCACCGGCTACACCCTCGAGGTCCGCACGGAGCCCGGCGAGGGCACGGAGGTCGGCACGCAGCGGTACGTCGTCCAGCGCTTCGACCTGGAGACCGGCGAGATCAGCGAGGCCGCGATCGGCGACGTCGACCAGGACCCCCGCGCACCCGCCGAGGACGTCACCGGCGAGATCGCCGCCGTGCAGGACGACACGGTCGTCATCGACTCCTCCGTCCCGAACAGCCGCGCCGCGCACACCGCGGTCGCGATGGACCTGCGGACCGAGGACGTCGCCTGGTCGGCCCGACCGGCGCAGGTGCTGACCGCGACCAGCGACGCCGTGGTCGTCGACACCGGCACGCCCGACGAGGCCGGCCGGATCCGCGCGCTGACGCTCGCGCGCGGCCTGACCCGCTGGTCGGCGCTGCCCGGCACGCTCGGCGCCCGCGCGATCGGGACCACCGACGACTCCGTGCTGGTGGTGCGCACCGACGAGGTCTTCACCCAGCCCACGATCACGTCCCTGGACCTGGCGACCGGCGCCGCCGGCAAGCCGCGGACCACCGACGCCTGGGACTGGGACTGCTCCCCGGCGTACGACATCGCCGTCTGCACGATCGGCGAGCCCGACCAGCCCGGCGCGCAGGTCGTGGGCTGGGACGTCGCCCGCAACCGCGAGGCGTGGGAACTGCCGACGGACGGGCGCTTCGCGCCGATCGTGAGCGTGGTGACGCGCGGCCTGGTCTACGGGCTGCTCGACTCGGGCCAGGGCGTCGTCCTCGACGCCGCGACCGGCCGCGACGTCGCGGGCGACACCGGGGCGGGCCCGGTCGGGGTCAACTACTACGGCGGGGTGGTCGTCTACTCCGGACGGGCGGTGTTCCTGTACGCCGGCGAGGGCGACCCCGACGCGTCGGCCGCCCCCTCCGCCTCGGCCTCGCCGTCGTCGTCGCCGTCCGCGTCCGAGTCGGCACTGCCCTCGGAGGACGCCACCACCGAGGACCCCGGCGGCACGATCGACCAGCCCAGCGGGCCGGTCACGCCGACGATCAGCTCGCCGTAGGGCGGTCCGTAGGCTCGGCGCATGAGCTCCTCCCGCGTGACCGCGAGCCGCACCATCGCCGCCCCCGCCGACCGGATCTTCGCGATCCTGGCCGACCCGCGCCAGCACCCGCTGATCGACGGCTCCGGCTCGGTCCGCGCCTCGATCTCCGGGCCGGACCGGCTGCGCCTGGACTCCCGCTTCGGCATGGACATGCGCCTCGGGGCGCCGTACAAGATCAGGAACCGCGTCGTGGAGTTCGAGGAGGGCCGCCTGATCGCGTGGCGCCACGTCGGCCTGCACCGCTGGCGCTACGAGCTCGCGCCCCAGGAGGAAGGCTCGACCCTCGTCACCGAGACGTGGGACCTCAGCGCCTACCCGCCGCCCGGGCGGTGGGTGCTCAACGCGCTGTACCGCGCCCGCACCCAGCGCGCCGTCGAGGCGACGCTCGTGAAGCTGGAGGCCGCCGCCACCGGGCGGTGACCTGTCAACCGTTTCCGCGCGTCGGGAGGTTGATGACTCACCGCCGCACCGAGACCGCCGGCCCCGGCGGTGAGTGGCCCACCGTTTCGCTGCATCAGACCGTGCCTGGCTCACCGCCACCACCAGGCGGTGACCTGTCAACCATTTCCCCGCGCCCAGAGGTTGATGACCCACCGCTGCAGCACTGGGCCGCCACCACCCAGCGGTGACCCACCCACCATTCCGGCGGCTCAGACGGTGGCCAGCTCACCGCCGCACGAGGCCGCCACCCCACCAGCCCGCTCGTACGCTCACCACCATGAGCATCCGCGAAGGCACCGAGGTCAGCTGGTCCTGGGGGAACGGCAGCGCCACCGGGAAGGTCACCGAGATCCACCGGGAGAGCGTCACCCGCACCATCAAGGGCAGCGAGATCACCCGCAACGGCAGCGACGACGACCCGGCGTACCTCATCGAGCAGGACGACGGCGCGAAGGTCCTCAAGCTCCGCAGCGAGGTCGAGCAGGCCTGACGACGGCGGCGCGGGCCCGGGCCAGCGCGTCAGTGCGCGTGCCCGAGGTCCTCGTGCTCGCGGTGGCTCTCGGGCTCGACCTGGAAGGTCGCGTGCTGGACGCCGAAGTGCGCAGCCGTGCACGCGCAGAGCCGGTCCAGGATCGCGCCGACGCCGTGCTCGTCGAGGGCGGCGTCGGTGACGGTGACGTGGGCCGAGAGCGAGGGCATCCCGCTCGTGATGGTCCAGGCGTGCAGGTCGTGCACCTCGACGACGCCGGGCACCTCGGCGAGGTGCCGCCGCACGTCCTCGAGGTCCAGGCCGGCCGGCGCGATCTCGAGCAGCACGGCGGCCGAGTCGCGCAGCAGCACCAGCGAGCGCGGCAGGATCATCAGGGCGATCAGCAGCGAGGCGATCGGGTCGGCGCGCTGGAAGCCGGTCGTCCAGATCACGACCCCGGCGACGAGCGCCATCAGCGACCCGAGCAGGTCGGCGAACACCTCGGTCGCGGCGCCGCGCAGGTTGAGCGAGCCGGTGTCCGAGCCGCGCAGCACCAGCATCGAGACGCCGTTCGCGACCAGGCCGACCGCGGCGAAGAGGACGAGCGGCACCGGCCGGACCGTCTCGGGGTCACCGAGCCGCGCGAGCCCGGCGTAGGCGAGGTAGCCGCAGACCACGAGCAACACCACGGCGTTCGCCATCGCCGCGAGGATCTCGGCGCGGTGGTAGCCGAAGGTCGAGCGCGGACCGCCGGGGAGGGTGGCGACGTACGACGCTCCCAGCGCCAGCCCGATCGCGGCCGCGTCGGTGGCCATGTGGCCGGCGTCCGCGAGCAGCGCGAGCGAGCCCGCGACCCAGGCACCGACGAGCTCGACGACCAGCACCGTGCAGGTGATCGCCAGTACCAGCCGCAGGCGGGCACGGTCCTCCGCGCGGCCGACCGCGTGGGCGTGATCGTGCCCGTGCCCCTGACCCATGCGACCCATTGTCCCCGGTGGAGGGACTACCAGGGAGCGATCGTCTCGCCGCCGAGCGCCTCGCGCCCGTGCGGCTTCTCCCAGACGGCCGGGTCCGGCCCGACCGGGACGATCCCGGTGGGATTGATGTCGGTGTGCACGACGTAGTAGTGCGCCTTGATCTGCTCGAAGTCGATCGTCTCGCCGAAGCCGGGCGTCTGGAAGAGGTCGCGCGCGTAGCCCCACAGCGCGGGCAGCTCGGTCAGCTTCTGCCGGTTGCACTTGAAGTGGCCGTGGTAGACCGCGTCGAAGCGCGCCAGCGTCGTGAAGAGGCGGACGTCGGCCTCGGTGATCCGGTCCCCCATCAGGAAGCGCCGGTCGGTGAGCCGCTCCTCGAGCCAGTCCAGGGCGGTCCAGAGCCGGTCGTACGCCGCCTCGTAGGCCTCCTGCGAGCCCGCGAAGCCGCACCGGTAGACGCCGTTGTTCACCTCGGTGAACACCCGCTGCATGACCTCGTCCATCTCCTCGCGGAGGTCGGCCGGCCACAGGTCGGGGGCACCGGGGCGGTGGTGCTCGGTCCACTCGGTGGCGAGGTCGTGGGTGATCCACGGGAAGTCGTTGGTGACGACCTTGCCGGTCGCGACCTCGACGATCGCCGGCACCGTGATGCCGCGCTCGTAGCCGGGGAACCGGGCGAAGTACGCCTCCTGGAGCCGCTCGATGCCGAGCACCGGGTCGACGCCGCCGGGGTCGCGGTCGAAGGTCCAGCTGCGCGCGTCGTGCGTGGGGCCGGGGCGGCCGACGGAGATGACGTCCTCGAGCCCGAGCAGCCGGTGCACGATCAGCGCGCGGTTCGCCCACGGGCAGGCCGGCGCGGCGATCAGCCGGTAGCGGCCGGGCTCGACCGGCCACTCCTCGCTGTCGCGGGTGATCCGGTCCGGGATGTAGTTCGTGTCCCGGGTGAACTCCTTGCCCTCGTCGACGTACGTCGGGGACTCGGTCTCGTCGCTCATCCCGTCACTCTAGGTGAACGATCAACCATCTTGCGGATCGGCGGCGAGCGACGCGACGAAGTCGAGCTTGTCGAGGACCGGGGCGGGGATCACGAAGGGGTAGAGGTCCTCCTTGCCCATGCTGCGGTTGATCATGTTGAGCGCGATCGACAGCGGCACCCAGACCCCGACGACGAGGTCGCGGAAGTTGGAGAACAGGCGCGGGGAGCTGACGGCGGTGAGGCCGTACTCGCCGGCGCTCTCGATGGTGTCGCAGATGTGGAGGTAGTGCGCCCAGGTCTCGGCGAAGTCCTCGAAGGGGTGCATCGTCGCGTAGGTGGAGATGTACTCCTCCTCCCAGCCCGCCGGGGGACCCTCCTCGTAGTGCCGGTCGATCTCGGCCTGGTAGTCCTTCGACTCGTCGCCGAAGAGCTCGCGGCAGCGGTTGAACCGCTCGTCACCCTGGACCAGCTGCCACTCGTAGTAGTGGCCGACCTCGTGCCGGAAGTGGCCGAGCATCGTGCGGTACGGCTCGGCGAGCTGCGCGCGGACCTTCTCGCGGTAGGCGTCGTCGCTCTCCGCGAGGTCGATCGTGATGACGCCGTTCTCGTGCCCGATGACGACGTTCTCCTCGACGCTGCTCAGCAGGTCGAAGGCCAGGCCGTTCACCTCGTCCTGGTCCTTGCCGATGACCGGGAAGCCGAGGGTGTCGAGCTCGAAGACCAGGTGCCGCTTGGCCTGCTCGGCCGCCGGGAAGTTCTCGAGGCCCTCGACGTCGTCGTCGCTGGGCCGGGTCCGGGTCAGCCGGCAGCACGAGCAGAGCCCGCCCTGCACCGGCGTGAGCCAGGTGCAGCCGCTCAGGTTGAGGCTCGCGCAGACGAACCAGCCGGCGCCGGACGCGTCGACGTACCGCCCGTTCTCGTCGACCGGGACGATCGCACGCTCCTCGCGGGAGAAGCCGAGGCTGCTCCCGCAGGAGACGCAGACGGAGTTCTCGAAGTAGAGGGGGTTGTCGCACACCCGGCAGCGGAAGGCCTTCACCGCGAAAGCCTCGCACAGCGCCGGGAGCCGGGGCTCACCCGAGAGTGTCGGTGGACGCGCTCAGCCGGTGACGGGCGCCACGTCGACGGAGACGAGCAGCGTGGAGGTCGTCGCCTCGGTGAAGATCACGCCCTTCACCGGCGGCACGTCGCCGTAGTCGCGCCCCCACGCGACCGTGACGTAGCGGTCGTCGGCGCGCTGGTCGTTGGTCGGGTCGACGGCCAGCCAGGCGTCGCCGCCGAGCCAGACCGCCACCCACGCGTGCGAGGCGTCCGCGCCGACGAGCCGCTCCTGCCCGGGCGCCGGCTCCGTGGCGAGGTAGCCGCTGACGTAGCGACCGGCCAGGCCGTGCCCACGCAGGCAGGACAGCAGCAGGTGCGCGAAGTCCTGGCAGACCCCCGCGCGCGACGCGACGATGTCGTCGATGGTGGAGGTCACCGTCGTCGCGGTCTTGTCGTACTCGAAGTCGCGGTGGATCCGCTGCACCAGGTCGGTGACCGCCTCCCCCACCGGTCGTCCCGGCCGCAGCGACGCGGCCGCGTAGTCCCGCGTCGCCGGGGTCAGCACCACCTGGGCCGAGGGCAGCGCGAAGTCCGCCGCGCCGGCCGCGCCCGGCCGCACCGGGTCGAGCAGCGGGCGGAGGTCCTCCCACGGCGTCGCGAGCGCGCCGTCGTCGTACGCCGTGGGCACGACGTCGACCTCGGTCGTGGCGGTGACCTCGAGGACCCGGTGCGGGCGGGTCACCTGGAAGTAGGTGGCGGTGTTGCCGTGGTAGTCCACGTCCTGCGACAGGTCGCCGGGCTCGGGGTCGACGACGAGCCGGTGCTCCCCCACCACCTGCCACGGCAGCGAGCGCGGGACCAGGTGGGCGATGCCGAGGCTGTCGGTGACGTCGTCGTCGTAGGTGTACGTCGTCACGTGGCGCACGAGGTACCTCATCGGACCTCCACGGGAGTGACGGGCGCGGACGGCGCCAGGAGCGCCGAGCCGAAGGTCCGCGGCGCCGGGCCGCTGGCGAAGTGCAGCTCGGCGACGGCGTCGGCGAGCCGGCCGAGCTGGAGCAGGAACGCGTCGAGGAAGGCCTCGAGGTTGGGACGCTCGGTGCCGCCGATCGTGACCAGCGCGGCCACGTCGGTGGCGGCGAGCTGGCCGCGGAGGTCGTCGAGCAGCCGCTCGGGACGGGCGGACCCGGTCGAGGCCGGCATCGCGGCCAGGTGGGTCGACGCCTCGGCGAGGCTGAACGCCAGCGAGCGCGGGTTCTCCGGGTCCATCAGCAGCAGGTCGAGGACGCTGGCCGGCCGGACGTAGCCGCGGTAGCGGCGCCGGTGGGTGACCGCGCTCTCGGAGGCGGCCAGCACCGCGTTGAGCACGCCCCGGTCCACGTCGATGCCCCGGCGCACGGTCGTCGTGGCGCGCAGCAGGTGGCACAGCTGCACGGCCCGCTCGAGCGCGCGCCCGGCGCCGATCATGTGCCAGCCGGGGTCGCGGATCATGCTCGCGGTCACGCCCTGCAGCGAGAGGATCCCGGTCAGCATCCGCCCGGCGCTCTCGGCGACCTGGTGGCTGTGCTGGGAGGACTCCAGCGCCTCGCGGGCCCGGTCCACGACGCCGAAGACCCGCCAGGTGTCCGGCGAGAGCTGGTCGCGCACGCCCATGCCCGCGTCGCGCAGCCCGGCGAGCGCGTGGGCGACCGAGCCGGAGCGGTGCGGGTCCAGCACGAGCGAGCGGAACTCGCGGTCGAGCTCGGTCTCGTCGAAGCGCGAGCCAGCCAGCCGGCGTACGGCGTCCATGAGCACCGGCCGGACCTGCTGGTCGTCGGCGAGCGCGTGGGTCGTGATGACGAGGCGGAGCAGGTCCTCGGCGCGCTCGGCGTAGCGCCCGACCCAGAACATGTCCTCCAGCACGCGCGGGACGAGCGCGGAGATCGAGCGGGTCCGGGTCAGCGGCAGCACGTCCGCGAGGCCCTGGTCGGGGGCGTCCGGGGCCGCCTTGAGCACCCACACGTCCTTGGTGGTGAGCGTGCGGCCGGCGGTGCTGCGCCCGCCCTCGAGGACGTTCGCGAGCCCGCCGACGAGCGGGCGGTAGGCCGAGCCGTAGCGCAGCGTGAAGGCCCGCAGCGTCACCGTCTGCGGTCGCACCTGGCCGTAGCGCAGCGTCGGCGACTGCGAGAGCGCGAGCCGCTCCTGCCCGACGAAGCGGTACGGCGCGGCCTGCACCAGCGCGCGCAGCTCGTCGGGCCCCCGCCCGGCCAGCTCCTCGGCCTCGCCGTCGATCGCGCGGACCGCCAGCGTGTCGAGGTGGGCGAGCACGTGGGCGAGGCCGTCCGGGTCGCCGCACCACCAGGTGGGCACCGACGGCAGCCGGAGCGGCTCGCCCAGCAGCCGCTCGCAGAGCGCGGGCAGGTAGGGCAGCAGGGCCGGGTTCTCGAGCACCCCGGCGCCCAGGCCGTTGACGACGCGGACGGTGCCGCGGCGCACGGCCTCGGTGAGCCCGGCGACGCCGAGCTGCGAGTCGCCGCGCAGCTCGAGGGGGTCGCTCCACGCGGCGTCGACGCGGCGCAGGATCACGTGCACGCGCTCGAGCCGCCCGGGCACCTTGAGGAAGATCGCGCCGTCGCGCATCAGCAGGTCGCTGCCCTGGACGAGCGGGAAGCCGAGCATCGAGGACAGGTTCGCCTGGTCGTACGCCGTCTCGCTGGCCGTCCCCGGCGACAGGACGACCACGCGCGGGTCGGCGGGGTCACCGGGGGCGGACTGGATGAGGGCGGAGCGGAGCGCCGAGAAGTACGGCTCCATCCGGTGCAGCCCGGCCTCGCGGTAGAGCTCCGGCATCACCCGGGAGACCACGCGGCGGTTCTCCATCGCGTAGCCGAGCCCGGACGGCGCCTGCGCCCGGTCGGCGAGCACCCGCCACTCGCCGGAGACGGTGCGGCCCAGGTCCGTGGCGCTGACGACCAGCGGCCGCGGGTCGGTGGCCGACGCCCGGGCGACGCTGCGGACGAAGCCGCTGTGCCCGAGCACCACCGCGGCCGGGAGCGCCCCGGAGGTGAGCAGCGTCTGGTCGCCGTACAGGTCGGCGAGGACGGCGTTGAGGAGCTCGGCCCGCTGGGCGAGGCCGACCTCGAGCGGCGTCCAGGCGGCGGCGTCGATGACGAGCGGGACCGGGTCGAGGCGCCACGGCCCGACGCCGGTGCCGGGGCGGGCGTAGGTGACGCCGTCGTCGGCGAGGAAGCGGCGGATGTCCCCGTCGACGCGCAGCAGGTCGCGCGCGGTCAGGGCGACCGCGACCTCGGCGAGGCCCTTCCACGCCGGGCGCAGCGAGCCGTCGGGGTTGACGACCTCGTCGTAGCGGGCCTGCTCCCCCTCGGCGCCGAGCGTGCCCTGCGTGACCGTGGCGGCGTAGTCCCGGAGGACCGTCACGGGCTGCTCGTCGGCCGGGTCGGCGGGACCCGCCGGAGGTCGAGCGTGTGTGGGTACTCCTCGCTGGCGGCACGCCGGCCGGCCTCGCGCAGCGCGGCGACGTCGATCGCCCCCGGGGTGTGCCCGCGCGCCTCGAACCGGCTGGCCCGCCGGGCCTCGGCCTCATTGGCGTTGATCGGCGGGGTGTCGTAGCTCCGGCCGCCGGGGTGGACGGTGCGGTACGTCGCGCCGCCGAGCGACGTCGCGGAGGCGACGTCGACGACCTCGACGTGGAGCGGCGCGTGCACCTCGATCGACGGGTGCAGGGCCGACCACGGCTGCCAGGCGCGGTAGCGCACGCCGGCGTAGAACTCGCCGCTCACCCCGGTCGGGGTCAGCGGCACCGGCACGCCCTGGCAGGTCACCAGGTGCCGGTGCGGGTCGAGCCCGCGGACGGTGACCTGGAGCCGCTCGACCGAGGAGTCGACGAAGCGCGAGGTGCCGGCGCCGGTCGCCTCCTCGCCGAGCACGTGCCAGGGCTCGATGGCGGCCCGCAGCTCGAGCTCGACGTCCCCCACCCGGGTCATCCCGATCCGCGGGAAGCGGAACTCGGTGAACGGGTCCAGCCACGAGGACTCGAAGTCCAGGCCGTGCGCGCGCAGGTCGTCGACGACCTCCCCGATGTCGCGGATCACGCCCTGCGGCAGCAGGAAGTCCTCGTGCAGGGCGGTGCCCCAGCGCACCAGGGGGGCGGTGAGCGGCCGCTCCCAGAACATCGCGACCAGGCTCCGCACCAGCAGCGCCTGGACCAGCGCCATCTGCGGGTGCGGCGGCATCTCGAAGCCCCGCAGCTCGAGCAGGCCGAGCCGCCCGCGCGAGGAGTCGGGGCTGTACAACTTGTCGACGCAGAACTCGGCGCGGTGGGTGTTGCCGGTCAGGTCGGTGAGCAGGTGCCGCAGCGCGCGGTCGACCAGCCAGGGACGGGGCTCGTCCCCCTGCTCGGCGGTCAGCCGGGCGATCTCGGCGAACGCGATCTCCATCTCGTAGACCGCCTCCGGGCGGCCCTCGTCGAAGCGCGGCGCCTGGCTGGTGGGGCCGATGAAGCGGCCGGAGAAGAGGTAGGACAGGGACGGGTGGCGCTGCCAGTAGGTGATCAGGCTGACCAGCAGGTCGGGGCGCCGCAGCAGGGGCGAGTCGACCGGCTGGGTGCCGCCCAGGGTGATGTGGTTGCCGCCGCCGGTCCCGGTGTGGAGCCCGTCCAGGTCGAACTTCTCGGTCGTCAGCCGGGACTCCCGCGCGGCGGCGTACAGCGTCTCGGTGAGCGCGCGCTGCTCGGCCCAGCTCGCGGTCGGCTGCACGTTGACCTCGATGACGCCGGGGTCGGGCGTGACGCTGAGCTGGGTCAGGCGCGGGTCGGGCGGCGGGCCGTAGCCCTCGAGCACGATCGGCTGCGCCAGCCGGCGCACGGCGACCTCGACGAGCCGCAGCAGGTCGGCGTAGTCCTCGAGCCGCTCGGTCGGCGGCAGGAAGACGTGCACGAAGCCGTCGCGCGCCTCGATGACCAGCGCGGTGGTCGGCACGTCCTTCGGGTCGACGACCGTCACGGCCGGGACCTTCGGCTCGAGCGGCGGCCCGGCCTGGAGGTACGACGGGTCGACCGGCGGCTCCGCGGCCTCCCAGGCGATCGAGTCCAGCGGCAGCCGGAGCCCGGCCGGGGACGTGCCCGGCGCCAGCACCAGCCGGCCGCGGCGGAACGACCACGCGGGGACGGTCCAGTCCTCGCCGGTGACGAGCGGCAGCACCCAGGCGACCGGCTCGGTCACGTCCGCGTCGAGGTGCGCGAGGCTGTCGGCGTCGATCTCGCCCTCGGCGACCCGCGGCGGGTCGCCCTGCGGCTTGCGGACGTCCGCGGTGAGGACCACGAGCGGGTCCTCGTACGCCGGGTGCAGCAGGTGCGCGGGCAGCCCGAGCGACCGCGTGATCCGCTCGGCCAGCGCGTGCGCGGCCTGCGAGGAACCGTCCTCGTCGCCCTCCGCGGCCGCGCCGCCCCAGGGGTCCGCGAACAGCGCGGGGTCCTGCCAGAGCGGCTCCCCGTCGGCGCGCCACTGGAGCACGACCTGCCAGCGCGGGAGCGGCTCGCCGGGGTACCACTTGCCCTGGCTGCGTTGCACGACCCCGCCGGCGGCGTACGTCTCCCGCAGCCGCTCCGCGAGCTCGTTGGCCAGTAGCCGCTTCTCGGGGCCGTCGGCGGCGGTGTTCCACTGCGCCGAGGTCATGTCGTCGAGCGAGACGAAGGTCGGCTCGCCGCCCATGGTGAGCCGGACGTCCCCGGCCTCGAGCCGCTTGTCGACGGCCTCGCCGAGCGCGTCGATGCGGGCCCAGGCGTCGTCGGTGTAGGGCTTGGTGACGCGCGGGTCCTCGTGGATGCGGCGGACCTCGTTGTGGAAGGAGAAGGTCACCTCGGTCGGCTCGGTCGCGCCCTCGATCGGCGCGGCGGCGCTGGGGTGCGGGGTCGCCGAGAGCGGGATGTGGCCCTCGCCGGCGAAGAGCGCGCTGGTCGGGTCCAGGCCGATCCAGCCGGCGCCGGGGACGAACACCTCGGCCCACGCGTGCAGGTCGGTGAAGTCCTGCTCCGGGCCGCTCGGCCCGTCCAGCGCCTTCTCGTCGGCGGTGAGCTGGACGAGGTAGCCGGAGACGAAGCGGGCGGCCAGGCCGTACTGCCGCAGCAGGCTGACCAGCAGCCACGCGCTGTCGCGGCAGGAGCCGATGGCCAGGCGCAGGGTCTCGTCGGGCGTCTGGACCCCGGCCTCCATCCGCACGGAGTAGGCGATGTCGCGGTTGACGGCGCTGTTGAGGTTCGCGAGGAAGTCGACGGTGGGCGTGCCGTCCGCGGGCAGCGGCGGCAGGCGGTCCTTCCACGCGGCGGCCTCGGCGCTGTCGTCGACGGGGCGGAGGTACGGCGCCAGGTCGGCCGCCAGGGCGGGCTCGTAGGTGAAGGGGAAGCGCTCGGCGTACTCCTCCACGAAGAAGTCGAACGGGTTGATCACCATCAGGTCCGCGACCAGCCCGACCGTGATGTCGAGGGTCTTCACCGGCTCCGGGAAGACCAGGCGCGCCAGCCAGTTGCCGAACGGGTCCTGCTGCCAGTTGACGAAGTGGTTCTTCGGCTCGACCTGCAGGGAGTAGGCCTCGATCGGGGTGCGGCAGTGCGGGGCCGGCCGCAGCCGGACCACGTGCGGGGCCACGGCGATGGGGCGCTCGAAGTCGTAGGTGGTGCGGTGCTCGAGCGCGACCTTGATCGACATGGGCCCTAGCCTCCCCCACGCACGTTGCGGCGGGGTAACCGTTCCGCCGAATGACAGACTGCAAAGACATGTTTGCAAATGATCCTTTGCAGTTCTACGCTCCTGCCATGGACCTGACCTCGATCACCCCGACCCCGCAGGCGCTCAAGGCGCTGACCCACCCCGTGCGGCTGCGGATGCTCGGGCTGCTGCGGGTCGAGGGGTCCGCCACGGCCACCCAGCTGGCGACCCGGCTGGGCCTGAACAGCGGCGCGACGTCGTACCACCTGCGCCAGCTGGCCACGCACGGCTTCATCACCGACGACGAGGAGCGCGGCAACGGCCGCGACCGCTGGTGGAAGGCCGCGCACCAGGCCACCATGACCGGCCGCGAGGCGCCGCCGGACGACGAGGCCCGCGAGACGCTCGACGCCTACCTGCAGTCGGTCGTCACCGTGCTCACCGAGCAGCTGCAGCGGGCCGTCGAGGAGCGCGCGCTGCTCCCCGACGCGTGGCGCGCCGCCTCGGAGTTCAGCGACTTCGGGATCCGGTTGACGCCCGCCCGGGCCAAGGCCCTGATGGACCACCTCGACGAGATCCTGCTCGGCCAGGAGGAGGACGACTCCGACGACGCCGCGGACTTCGTCGTCCAGCTGACCGCCTTCCCGCGGCCCGGCACCGTGACGGGTGACCCGTCGTGAGGCGCCCGCTCTACGGCTGGCTCGTCTCCGAGGCGGTCTCGCTGACCGGCACCCGGGTCTCGATGCTCGCGCTGCCCTACTTCGTCCTCGTCACCACCGACTCCCCCGTGAGGACCGGCCTGGTGGCGCTCTTCGAGATGGTCCCGCTGATCGTGCTCAAGGTGCTCGGCGGCCCGATCATCGACCGCGTCGGCGCCCGCCGCGTCAGCATCACCTGCGACGTGGGCTCGCTGGTCGTCGTCGGCTCGATCCCGCTGCTGTACGACGCCGGCCTGCTGCGCTTCGGGGCGCTGCTGGCCCTGGTGGCGCTCGCGGGCGCGCTGCGCGGGCCGGGCGACGCCGCGAAGAGCGCGATCGTGCCGGCGCTGGTCGCCTCGGCGCAGGTCCCGATGGAGCGCGCGACCGGCCTGCACGCCACCGTCGAGCGGACCGCCACGATGCTGGGCGCGATCATCGCCGGCAGCCTGGTCGCCGTCGTCGGGGCGGCCAACGCGCTGCTCGTCGACGCGGCCAGCTTCGGCCTCTCGGCCCTGGTGCTGGCCTGGGCGACGGCGTCGATGCGGCGCCCGTCCCGCTCGTCCGGTCAGGGGGCCGACGGTGCCGAGGAGGAGGCCGACGCGCTGCCCTACCGCGCCCAGCTCGCGGCCGGCTGGCACTTCCTGCGCGGCGACCGGGTGCTGCTCGGGATCGCCTTCATGGTCGCGCTGACCAACATGATCGACGCGGCCTACACCTCGGTGCTGATGCCGGTGTGGGCCCGCACCTGGGGCGGTGGCCCCGCCGCGCTGGGCGTGGTGTTCGCGGTCTTCGGCGGCTTCGCGGCGCTCGGCGCGATCTGCGCGGCCACCTGGGGCGCGCGGCTGCCGCGCTACGCGACGTACCTCGTGACGTTCCTGGTCTGCGGGTCGCCCCGCTTCTTCGTCCTCGCGTGGGACAACCCGCTGTGGGCGGTGCTCGCGATCGCGGCGGCCTCCGGCTTCGGCTCGGGCTTCATCAACCCGATCCTCGGCGCGGTGATCTACGAGCGCATCCCCGCCCCGCTCGTCGGCCGCGTGTCGTCGCTCATCACCGCGCTGTGCTTCGCGCTGATGCCGATCGGCCCGCTGCTCGGCGGCACGCTCGTCAGCGGCGCCGGGCTGGCGGTCGCGATGCTGGTCGCCGGGTCGGCGTACTTCCTCGTCACGATGCTGCCCGCCGTCGACCCGAAGTGGCGCGAGATCGACCGCCGGCCGGCGCCGGCCTCTCAGGACCTGGCGAACGCCCCCGCCAGCTGAAGCAGCCGGTCGTTAGCCTCGGTCTCGCCGATGGACACGCGGGCGCCCTCGCCGGCGAACGGACGCACCACGATGCCGAGCTCGTCGGCGGCGGCGGCGAAGTCGGCGGTCCGGTCGCCCAGCTCGAACCAGACGAAGTTGCCCTGGGCGTCGGGGACGTCCCAGCCCGCGGCCCGCAGGCCAGCCACCACACGAGAGCGCTCGGCGACCAGCGCGTCGACGCGCTCCAGCAGCGCCGCCTCGCTCTCCAGCGAGGCGATCGCCGCGGCCTGGGCCACGGTCGAGACGCCGAACGGCAGCGACACCGCGCGCAGGGCCGCGGCGATCGGGGCCGGCGCGACGGCGTACCCCACCCGGAAGCCGGCCAGGCCGTAGGCCTTGGAGAAGGTGCGCGTCAGCACGACGTTCTCGTGCGCGCGGTAGGTCGCGATCCCGTCGACGGCGTCGTCCATCCGGACGAACTCGACGTAGGCCTCGTCCACGACGACCAGCACGTGCGACGGCACCCGGGCGAGGAAGGCGTCGAGCTCGGTCTGGGTCACCGACGGGCCGGTGGGGTTGTTCGGGGTGCAGACGAGCACCACCTTGGTGCGGTCGGTGATCGCGTCGACCATCGCGTCCAGGTCGTGGCGGCCGTCGGCCAGCACCGGCACCCGCACCGACGCGGCCCCGGCCGCGGTGATCGCGATCGGGTAGGCCTCGAAGGAGCGCCACGCGAAGACGACCTCGTCGCCGGGGTCGCAGAACGCCTGGACGAGCTGGTAGATCAGGCCGACCGAGCCGGTCGCCACGGACAGGTCGCCGACCGGCACGCCGAACCGCTCACCGAGCGCGGCGTACAGCGCGGTCGCGCCCATGTCGGGGTAGCGGTTCATCTGCCCGACCGCCGCCTGCGCCGCCTCCACCACGCCGGGCAGCGGCGGGTAGGGGTTCTCGTTCGAGGAGAGCTTGTACGACGTCATGCCGGGCCGCACCGTCGGCGGCTTCCCCGCGACGTACGGCGGGATGTCGCCGATGTTCGATCGCGGTTGCGGAGTGTTCGAGCGGGGCTGCGGCGTGGTCATGCCTCGCAGGTTAGTAGCGGGCGTCCGGGCGGTGCCGCCAGGGCCGCAGCACCAGGGCGAGCAGCAGCCCGATCGCGACGCCCACGAGCGCGCCGGTGACGTTGTCGATGATGTCCGTGACGTCGCAGGCCCGGTCGATGCGCGCGAGCTCGAGCTGGGTCTTCTCGATCGCGGCGGAGTACGCCGCCAGCCCGACCAGCCCGAGCGGCACCGTGACCCACGCGGCCCGCCACCGCGCGGCGGCGAGGACCAGGAGGGCCCCCGACGGCACGAAGAGCACGGTGTTGAGCAGCCGCTGGCCGCTCTCGAAGATCCAGAAGCCGTCGGGCGCCGGCCCGCCGATGTCGAACGAGCACGTGGCCAGCCGGCCCTCCGCGGACACGATGCCGGGCGCGCCGTTCGCGGGGATCAGGGTCACGCAGGCGATCACGAGCACCGACCAGGCCAGGCCCGCCAGGGCGAACGCCGTGACCGGCCCGAAGGTCCGTCGCAGCGCCAGGCCGAGCAGCCCGCAGAGCAGCCCCGTGAGGGCAGCACCCACCAACATCACGCCGACACCACCCACGGGGAACACGTCGCGAAGGCTACCGAGCGGCGCCACGCAAGCCGGTCTGGTCGGGTCGCGCCGCTCCCGCCGATTCCGGCTCGGGAGCCACGCACGGCTCCTACCGTGGACCGCATGACCGTCCGCCGTGCCCTGCCCGCTGGCCTGGCAGCCCTCGCCCTCGTCGTCACCATGGTCACCGGGCTCTGGCCGGCGTCCGGGCAGGCGGCCCACCACCCCGCGGCCCACCCCGGCTCGCACGCCGCGCGCACCGTCGACGACGTCCTCTACTTCGACATGTACGCCCACGGCCGCAAGGAGCCGCGTCGGATCTTCCTCACCGCGAACAGCGGGCCCTACCTGAAGAAGATCACCTGGAAGCACTGGGGCACCGAGAAGGCCGTCGGCCGCGGCGTCTACGTCAGCGACTGCGCCTCCTGCCCGCCGCCGGCCCACCGCAAGGCCGTGATCACGCTGCGCACGGTCGTGGCCTGCGCGGACGTGGTCGACGCGCACGCGTACAAGAAGGGCCGGGTGGTGCTCGCCGAGCCCGACGAGGGCGGCACCGACCGCACCTTCGCGCTGCCGGCGGGGTGCCCGCCCTCCTGACGCCTGTCAGGATGGGGCCATGCGCTTCCTGACCTGGTTGGTGACCACCGCGATCGCGCTCGCCGTGGCCGCGTGGGTGTTCGACGGGATCCGGTTCACCGGCCCGATCCACGGCTCGGCGGAGATCAAGCACAAGCTGCTCCCGCTGCTGCTCGTCGCACTGATCCTCGGCCTGGTCTCGGCGACGGTGAAGCCGCTGCTCAAGATCGTGTCGATCCCGTTCATCGTCCTGACGCTGGGCCTGTTCCTCGTGGTGATCAACGCGGCGATGCTCGGCCTGACCGGCTGGCTGGCCGACGGCCTCGGCATCGGCTTCCACGTCCGCGGCTTCTGGACCGCGGTCGGCGGCGCGATCGTGATCACCCTGGTCACCTGGGTGGTCGACCGCCTGATCGGCCCCGACGAGCGTCGATGACCCGGCTCCCCGCGCCGCGCTCGGCCGACGGCCCCTACCGGATCGCCCTGGTGTGCCTCGGCAACATCTGCCGCTCGCCGATGGCCGACGTCGTGCTGAGCGAGCGCGTCGACGAGGCCGGGCTCGCCGGCCGCGTCGAGGTGTCGAGCTCCGGCACCGGCGGCTGGCACGTCGGGAACCCGATGGACCGGCGCGCGGCGGCCACCCTGACGGCGGCCGGGTACGACCCCACGGCGCACCGGGCGCACCAGTTCGACCCCGCCGACCTCAGGGGCCTCGACCTGGTCCTCGCCATGGACGCGCAGAACCTGGCCGACGTGACGAGCGGGGCCGACGACGACCGGGTGCGGCTGTTCCGCGACTTCGATCCGGTCGATCCGGGTGGCGAGGTGCCGGACCCGTACTACGGTGGGGACGCCGGATTCGAGGAGGTGCTCGCCATGGTCGAGCGCACTGCGGCGACGATCGTCGCCCAGCTGAGTGACGAGCTGCGGGACCAGCAGCGGTGACCCGCCTGCCGCTGGTCGCCCGCCGTGCCGAGGAGCTCCTCGGGTCGGCGGTGGTGGCCACGGCCCCCGTCGCCGGAGGCGACATCTCCACCGCGACCCGGCTGCGGCTCAGCAACGGCACCACCGCGCTGATGAAGACGCACCCGCACGCGCCCCCCGACTTCTTCGAGGCCGAGGCGGCCGGGCTGCGCTGGCTCGCGGACGCCGGCGGCATCCAGGTCCCCGAGGTGCTCGCGGTCGACCACGAGTGCCTGATCCTGCGCTGGGTCGAGCCCGGCAAGAACACCGCCGACGGCGCCGCCGCGTTCGGGCGCGCGCTGGCCACGACCCACGGGGCGGGCGCGCCGTCGTACGGCCTGGACCACGAGGGGTACGTCGGCAAGCTGCCGCTGCCCAACCGGGCGGCCGACACCTGGGCGGAGTTCTACGCCGTACGCCGGGTGCTGCCGTACCTCAAGCTGGCCCACGACCGCGGCGCGGTCACCGACGCCGAGGTCGCGACCATCGAGCGGGTCGTCCCGCGGCTGGCCGAGCTGGTCCCCGAGGAGCCGCCGGCGCGGCTGCACGGCGACCTCTGGAACGGCAACGTGCTCTGGGGCCTCGACGGCCAGGCCTGGGTGATCGACCCGGCCGCGCACGGCGGGCACCGCGAGAGCGACCTGGCGATGCTGTCGCTCTTCGGGCTGCCGCACCTGCCCCGCGTGCTCGAGGCCTACGCCGAGGTCGCCCCGCTGGCCGACGACTGGCAGGACCGCGTCGGGGTGCACCAGCTCTTCCCGCTGCTCGTGCACGCCTGCCTCTTCGGCGGCGGCTACGGCGCCCGGGCGGCCGCGGCCGCCAAGCCGTTCGGCTGACCGGTCAGCGCACCCGGCGGTAGACCGCCCGGTAGTCCCGCGCGCCCGGCTCCGCGACCACGACGTGCGTGCGGGCCCGGCCGTCGGACCAGCGCACGAAGCGGTAGCGGTGCCCGTGCCACCTCTGCTTCTTCGGCGCCGACAGCGTGAAGTGCCCGCCCCGGATGAAGGTCCGGTGCAGCGGCGCCCGCTCCCGGGCACCCGCGACGCTGACCCGCAGGCCCACGGGCTTCGTGGTGAACCCGAGCCGGGCCTTGCGCGGGCTGAGCTGGATCGAGCGGGTGGTGGTGAGGCCGCGGGAGTCCGTCGCGGAGGCGGTGACGAGGAGGTAGGAGGGGTACTCGTGGTCCGGTGCCTCGACGTCGACCACCGACTGGCCGATCCACTGGTCGGTCGGGTGGCTGTGGCAGATCGCCGGGCAGTGCCGGATCGTGAGGTGCCAGGCCATCCGCTCCTCGGGGACCACGCCGCCGTCCTCCTCGGGGTCGGTGGCGGACGCCTCGAGGTGGATCGACTGGCCGACGGACCACCTCAGGGAGGCGGCCGGTGACGCGACCGTGAGGGTCGGGGCGGTGTCCCCGGCGTACACCGTGACGAGCGCGGTGTCGGACGCCCCGCTCGGGTCCGAGACCCGCACGCCGACGCGGTAGTTGATCTCCCGCGTGAAGGTGCGGGTGACCTTCGCGCCGGTCGCGTCGTCGAACTGGCCGTCGCCGTCGAGGTCCCAGGCGTAGGACAGCGCGTCCCCGTCGGGGTCGGTGGAGCCGGAGGCGTCGAGCTGGACGGCCAGCCGCAGCGGACCCGAGACCCGGTCGGTGGTCAGGTCGACCACCGGCGGCTGGTTGCCGCGGTAGTAGTGGATCCGGTGGATCGCACCGGCGCCCACGGCCGGGTAGCCCAGGCCGTTGACCCCCAGCTCGGCGTAGAACAGGTCGCCGCCGGGTCCGGTCACGAGGTTCACCGGGCTGCTCGCGCCCTCGACCAGGATCCGCACGGTGCCGGGGTCCGGCGAGCCGTCCTTCTTCTTGCCCAGGGCCCAGATGCAGCCGCGGGCGTAGTCGGAGAAGACGAGCGCGTCGCGGAAGCGGGCGGGGTACGACGACGCCGTCGGGAAGGCCACCCCGGAGATCGCCGAGGAGCCCACCGGGCAGCTCTCGTCGGGGGCGACCTCGCCGCCGCGGGCGTCGTACTGGAAGGTCGGGCTGCGCGCCGAGCCCTCGGCGTACAGGTCCTCGCACACGGGCTTGTCGAGCACGTCCCAGCCCGGGTTGCGCCCCGCGCCCTCGTAGCAGGGCCAGCCGAAGTCGACGACCTGGTCGGGCGTCGTCGTGGGCAGGGTGTTGAGCTCCTCGTACTGGAAGCTGCCGACGTCGCCCACGACCACCTGGCTGGTGCCGGGGCGGAACGCGAAGCGGAACGGGTTGCGGAAGCCGTCGGCGATGATCCGCCGGGCGTTGAGGTCCGGGCTCGACGCCAGCGGGTTGCCGGGCGCCCCCAGGCCGGTGTCCGGGTCGATCCGGATCACGGTGCCGTTGAGGCCGACCGGGTCGCCGCCGGTGCGGAGGTCCTGGGCGCGCAGCGCGCCGCCCTCGTCGACCGGGTCGCCGCACGGGTTGCCGGTCTGGCCGTAGTCCTCGTAGTTGTAGTTGGCACCCTCGCCCGCGCTGGCGTAGAGCGCGCCGTCGGGGCCGAAGGCGACCGTGCCCGTCGCGTGGCTGGGGAACTGCAGGCAGTAGTCCTCGACGAGCACCTGCTCCTCGCCGGTCACCTGGTTGCCGTCGGCGGTCAGCCGGGACACCCGGCCGCTGACCACGCAGCCCTGGTCGTCGGCGCCGGGCGGGTCGGGGCAGTCGTCGTAGTACTGGCCCGGCTCCCCCCACCGCGGCGCGGGCGCCGGGTCGCCGAGGACGTGGTTGTAGGCGTAGCTCACGTAGACGTACGGGCGCGCCGGGAATTCGGGGTCCAGGGTCAGCCCGAGCAGGCCCCGGTCGTAGAAGTTCTCGACGTTCACGTTCAGGTCGGCGAAGACGTCGGCGTCGGTGTCGTCGAGGCCGTCGAAGACCTTGATCACCCCGGTCTTCTCGGCCACGAACACCCGCCCGTCCGGCGCGAAGGCCATCGCGGTCGGCTGGTCGAGGCCGCCGATGACGACCTGGTCGCGGAAGCGGTCGGGCAGGAGCGGCGCGTGCTTCTCGTGCGCGGTGGCCCAGGGCGCCGGGACGAGGACGGTGGCCAGGAGCGCTCCGACGAGCACCGGCCCGAGCAGCTGCGTGCGCACGGCATCCCCCCAGGGTGCGAACCCCCGCCGCACCGCGGCCGACCCTACGCCGCCGCGGGCTCTCTCAGTCGGGTTTCAGGCTCGACTGGCACAGTGGGGGCGTGATCAGCAGCGCTCCGGGGACCCCCGCCAAGCCCCGCGTCCTCGTCGTCGACGACGACAAGGCCGTCCGGGAGTCCCTGCGCCGCTCCCTCGAGTTCAACGGGTACGACGTCAGCCTGGCCACCGACGGCGCGGAGGCGCTCGCGGGGATCGCGGGGGCCGCTCCCGACGTCGTCGTGATGGACGTGATGATGCCCCGCCTCGACGGGATCGAGGCGACCCGCGCGCTGCGCTCGGCGGGCAACGACGTCCCGATCCTGGTGCTGACCGCCCGCGACGCCGTGGGTGACCGGGTCGAGGGCCTCGACGCGGGCGCCGACGACTACCTCACCAAGCCGTTCGCCCTCCAGGAGCTGCTGGCGCGGCTGCGCGCCCTGCTGCGCCGCGTCGTCCCGCACG
Organism: Nocardioides luti; assembly: GCF_014212315.1. Lineage (NCBI taxonomy): Bacteria > Bacillati > Actinomycetota > Actinomycetes > Propionibacteriales > Nocardioidaceae > Nocardioides > Nocardioides luti. The sequence continues at coordinate 2,612,909 of NZ_JACKXE010000001.1, read as the reverse complement.
ACGCCCCCGACGAGACGCTGGCGTTCTCCGACCTGTCGATGGACGTCGCCACCCGCGAGGTCCGGCGGGCAGGCCGCTCCATCGAGCTGACCCGCACGGAGTTCACGCTGCTGGAGATGTTCCTGCGCCGGCCCCGCCGGGTGCTGGAGCGCTCCTTCATCCTCGAGGAGGTCTGGGGCTACGACTTCCCGACCACCGCGAACTCTCTCGAGGTCTACGTCGGCTACCTGCGCCGCAAGACCGAGGCCGAGGACGAGCCGCGGCTGCTGCACACCGTGCGGGGCGTCGGCTACGTCCTGAAGGAGTCATGACCGACACCGTCGAGGGGCCGGGCCAGGGCCAGGGCTGGCACTACCGCCGCTCGCTGGCCAGCCGGGTCACGCTGCTCACGACGATGGCGGTCGGCCTGGCCGTGGCGTTCGTCGCCGCCGGCGCCTTCATCACCGTGAAGATGCAGCTCGAGTCCACGCTGGACCAGTCCCTCATCGAGCGTGCCGAGCAGGCCGCCGACGCCGGTCTGCTGGCCAGCACCGCGGGCCGCGGGGGCATCCCGTCCGGGGTGCTCGGCGCGGCCGACGTGCGCATCCTCTTCCTCTCGGTCGGCAGCGACGAGGCGGTCAGCGCCGACCGCGGTCCCACGCTCGACCTCGGCGCGCCCGAGACCGCCGTGCTCGAGGGCCGCTCCACCCACTCGATCCGCACCGTGACCGCCGACGGCACGCACTGGCGGGTCGCGACCGTGCCCTCCGGCGAGGGCAAGGCCCTGGTCATCGCGCAGTCCCTCGACCCGCAGGAACAGGTGCTCGCCAAGCTCGGCGTCGTCATGCTCCTCTTCGGCCTCGCCGGCGTGATCGCCGCGGCGATGGCCGGCTGGGCGGTGGCCCGCAACGGCCTGCGCCCGGTCCGCCGGCTGACGACGTCGGTCGAGCACATCGCCCGGACCGAGGACCTCACGCCGCTGCCCGTCGAGGGGGCCGACGAGATCGCCCGGCTCGCCGGGGCCTTCAACCAGATGCTGCTCGCGCTGGCCGCCTCGCGGGACCGGCAGCGCCAGCTGGTCGCGGACGCCGGCCACGAGCTGCGCACCCCGCTCACCTCGCTGCGCACGAACATCGACCTGCTCGCCCAGGCCGACCTGGCCGGCGGGCTGCCGCCCGAGGCCCGCGCCGAGCTGCTCGAGGACGTCCGTGCCCAGACCGAGGAGCTGACCACGCTGATCGGCGACCTGGTCGAGCTCGCCCGCGACGAGCCGCTCACCCACGTCGTCGAGTCCGTCGACCTCTCCGAGATCGTCGACCGCGCCGTGGTCCGGGTCCGCCGCCGGGCGCCCGGCGTCACCTTCGACGTCGACGCCGAGCCGTGGTGGGTGATCGGCGAGCCGGCCGCCCTCGAGCGCGCCTTCACCAACCTGCTCGACAACGCCGCCAAGTGGAGCCCGCCCGACGGCACCGTCCGGGTCCGGCTCACGGGCGGCGTGCTGACCGTCGACGACGAGGGCACCGGCATCGCCGAGGAGGACCTGCCGCACGTGTTCAACCGCTTCTACCGCTCCCAGGAGTCCCGCTCGATGCCCGGCTCCGGCCTCGGCCTCTCGATCGCCCACCAGGTCGCCACCCGGCACGCCGGCAGCGTGGTCGCCGGCGACTCGCCCTCCGGCGGCGCGCGGCTGACGATGCGGCTGCCCGGCGACCCCGCCCCGGTGCAGCCCTCGTGAGGGCGTACGCCGCCACGCTGGCCCTGCTGCTGCCGCTCGCGCTGGCCTCGTGCAGCTCCGAGGACTCGCAGCCGGGTGCCGCGGCCTCGCCCGAGCCGTCCGCCTCCCCGTCGGCGAGCACCTCGGCGAGCACCGCACCGGCCTTCAACCCGTGCCGCGACCTGGCCGCGGGGCGGGTCGGCCGGGCGCTCGGCGCCGAGGTCACGAAGGAGACCGGCTCCCCGGACAACCCGCGCTGCGCGTTCCTGCCCGTGCGCAAGGGCGGGCCGACGCTCAACGTCACCTACGGGGTGTTCACCGGCGACTTCGAGGACGCGTGGGACTCGATGGGCCAGCTCGACGGCACCGTCACCGACGTCGACCTCCCGGAGGCGGGCGCCGCCCGGCTGGTCGTCAACACCCGCCGGAAGGCGGTGCTGGTGACCGGCTTCGTCCAGGTCAACGGGCTGATCGAGACGGTCAACGCGATCATGCTGGCGCCGTACGACCGCGACGCCGTGGTCGGCACGACCCGCGACGTGATGGCGACGCTGGCGAAGAAGGCCCCGGCCGCCTGAGCCGCCCGGCCCTACTGGGCCGTGGCGTTCGGGTCGCGCCAGGACCGCTCGAACGGCAGCCGCCACGCGTGCGGCGCGATCAGCTGGTGGATGGCGTTCGGCCCCCAGCTGCCGGGCGCGTAGGACCGCACCGGCGGCGGGTCGGCGAGCAGCGGGCGGGACAGGTCCCAGAGCGTCTCGATGCCGGCCGCGGTCGTGAAGAGCGTGTGGTCACCGCGCATCGCGTCGTGGATCAACCGCTCGTAGGCCTCGAGCACGCCGCTCGACGACGCGGTGTCGTGGGTCGCGAACTGCATCGACAGCTTCTCGAGCTTCATCCCCGGGCCCGGCCGCTTGCCGTAGAACGACAGCGACATCCGGGACTGGTCGGCCAGGTCGAAGGTCAGGTGGTCGGGCCCCTGCATGCCGGCGTTCGAGCCCGCGGGGAACATCGCCAGCGGCGGCTCCTTGAACGCGATCGAGATGACCCGGGCACCCTCGGCCAGCTTCTTGCCGGTGCGGAGGAAGAACGGCACGCCGGCCCAGCGCCAGTTGTCGATCTCGACCTTGAGCGCGACGAAGGTGTCGGTGTCGGACTCGTCGGAGACGTCCGGCTTGCCGCGGTAGCCGGCGTACTGCCCGCGCACGACGTTGTGCGGCTCGATCGGCCGCATCGAGCGGAACACCTTGAGCTTCTCGTCGCTGATCGGCCCGGGCGCCAGCGACGTCGGCGGCTCCATCGCCATGAACGCCAGCACCTGCATCAGGTGCGTCACGACCATGTCGCGATAGGCGCCGGTCGACTCGTAGAACTTCTCGCGACCCTCGAGCCCGAGCGTCTCGGGCACGTCGATCTGCACGTGGTCGATGAAGTTGCGGTTCCAGATCGGCTCGAAGAGCCCGTTGGCGAACCGGAAGGCCAGGATGTTCTGCGCCGCCTCCTTGCCGAGGAAGTGGTCGATCCGGAAGACCTGGCTCTCGTCGAAGACCTCGTGCACCCGGTGGTTGAGCTTCTGCGCCGACGCGAGGTCGGTGCCGAACGGCTTCTCCATGATGATCCGCGAGCGCTCGACCAGGCCGGCCTCGTCGAGCTGGCGGAGCACGTCGAGCGCGGCCTTCGGCGGCACGCTGAGGTAGTGCAGCCGGCTGATCTCCGCGGCGTCGACGTCGAGGCTGTCCTCGGCCTCCTTGACCGCGGCCGCCAGCGCCGACGGCCCGGCCGACTGGGAGACGTAGGACAGCGTCGAGCCGAACGGCGCCCAGCGCTCGTCGGTGACGTCCCCCTTGCCGAACTCCTCGCACGCCTCACGCGCGAACGCCACGAAGTGCTCGGTGTCGACGTCCTCGAGCGAGGTGCCGACGATCCGGGCGTCCTCCAGCAGGCCGGCCTCGAAGAGGCGCAGCAGCCCAGGCAGCAGCTTGCGGCGGGCCAGGTCGCCCGTCGCACCGAAGAGCACGATCACGTGCGGTTGTTCCATGTCGTCGACGGTAGTCATGAGGTGTTGCCACCGTATTGCCGACCTGTCTCGTCGGGGAAGATCCCGTCGGCGAAGACCGACAGCAACCGCTCCGCCTTCCACCGCGACTCCGCGTGCTCGTCGCCCACCTCCGAGTGCACGGTGATCCCGCCGCCGGTGCCGAGCCGCCAGGTCCCGTCGCCCGTCGTGGTCAGCGACCGGATGACCACGCCGAGGTCCGCGCGGCCGTCGCCGGACACCCAGCCGAAGGCGCCGGCGTACACCCCCCGCGGCGTCGCCTCGACCGCGTCGACGATCTCCATCGTCCGCAGCTTCGGCGCCCCGGTCATCGAGCCGGCCGGGAAGAGCGCGCGCAGCGCCCCGACGGTGGTCACGTCGTCGCGCAGCCGGCCGCGCACGGTCGACACGAGCTGGTGGACGGTGGCGTACGACTCGACCTCCATCAGCACCGGCACCTCCACCGTCCCCGGCGCGCAGACCATCGACAGGTCGTTGCGCAGCAGGTCGACGATCATCAGGTTCTCGGCGCGAAAGCGCGGCTCGCCGGCCAGGTCGGCGCGCGCCGCCTCGTCCGCGACGGGGTCCGCCGAGCGCAGGGTGGTGCCCTTGATCGGCTTGGTCTCCAGCACCCGGTCCGCGGTCACCAGCGCGTAGCGCTCCGGCGAGCTGCTCAGCAGCCACCCGCGCGCACCCAGCACGTCGTGCTGGAGGAAGCCGGCGTACGGCGCGGGGTTGAGGTCGCGCAGCCGGAGGTAGGCCGTGACCGGGTCCAGCCCGGACGCCACCGCCCGGCGGTAGGTCAGGTTGACCTCGTAGGAGTTGCCCGCGAGCAGCTCCTCGCGGACCCGGGCGAACGCGTCGGAGTAGGCCGCATCCGGTGGTTGAGGAGGTCGCGCAGCGACCGTCTCGAAACCACCCCGCACGTCCGTGACCTCGTGCTCGAACAGCCGCACGTGCGACGCCCGCATCCAGACGGCGTCGGGCAGGTCCGCCGACGGCCGCCCGGGGAGGTCGGTGCGGCAGGCGTAGCCGAGGTAGCCGAACCACTGGTCCCCCGCGTCGCCGGCCGCGAGCTCGGCCTCGAGCACCGCGAAGACGTCGTCGCCCACGACCTCGGAGCCGCCGCCGGCGTGCCGCCGGACCTCGCGGGCCGCCGCGTCGAAGCTCAGCGAGACGTCGTCCTCGTCGAGCCACCCGACGAGCGAGCGCCGCCCCGACCACTCGCGCGCTCCGCCGCCGTCGAGCCAGAAGCAGCGGGGGTGGGTGGCGGCGACGTCGCGGAAGTACGCCGCGGGGTCAGTCACGCCCGGCCCCGAGGAAGTTCGCGACCAGGGCCAGCCCGTGCTCGGACAGGATCGACTCGGGGTGGAACTGCACGCCCTCGAGCGGGAGGGTCCGGTGCCGGACGCCCATCACCACGCCGTCCTCGCTGGTGGCCGAGACCTCCAGGCAGTCGGGCACCTCGAGGGCGGCCAGCGAGTGGTAGCGGACCGCCGCGAAGTCCTGGGGCAGCCCGGCGAGGACGCCGCGGCCGTCGTGGTGCACCGTCGCGACCTCACCGTGGGCGGGCCGGACCCGACCCACCCTGCCGCCGTACGCCGTCACGAGGCCCTGCATGCCCAGGCACACGCCCAGCACCGGCCGGGTGCCGGCGAGCAGGACCGCGCGGCCGACCGCGAAGTCGGCGTGGTCGTCGGGGTGGCCGGGGCCGGGCGAGAGCACGACGTGGGAGTGGCCGAGCAGGTCGGCGGCCTCCACCCGGTCGTGCTGGACGACGCGCGGGAGGGTGCCGGTGACGGCGGCGACGAGGTGGACGAGGTTCCACGTGTAGGAGTCGTGGTGGTCGACCACGACGACGTCGAGGCCCGGGAAATGCGGGTGGGCCCGATGAAGCTGGGGGGCAGTCTCCATCGGGCCCATGGCCACGTCCTCCACGCTACTCCGCTGCGGAAGGGGGCGCGGCGTCTTCCAGCAGCAGGCTGGTCACGATTTCGTGAAGGAGGTCGTAGCCGTGCTCGGTGAGGATGGACTCGGCGTGGAACTGGATACCGGCGTAGTGCGGCCCGCGGACCAGGTGGATGTCCCGCGTCTCCGGGTCCGCCTCGACGTGGACGTCGCCGTCGAGGCGCGCGTCGGTCGGGGCCCGCCCCACGAACGTGTTGTAGAAGCCGACCCGCTCGGTGCGGCCGTCGATGCTGACCGGCGACTGGGTGCCCTGGAAGACGATGTCCTTGTAGGCCAGCTCGATGCCGAGGTGGTGGCACAGCGCCTGGTGCCCGAGGCAGACCGCGAGGAACGGCTGGCCCTGCGCCATCAGCTCGGCGACCGCGGCCCGGAGCTGGGCCATCTTGGGGTCGTCGCCGTCGCGGGGGTCGCCCGGGCCGGGCCCGACGATGACGAGGTCGAAGCCGTCGAGCGCGCCGGGGGCGTACTCCTCGTGCCGCACGACCTCGCTGGTCATGCCGAGTACGCCGAGGACGTGGCGCAGCATGTTCACGAAGTCGTCCTCGCCGTCGAGGATCACCACGCTGCGGCCGCGCAGGCGCGGGTCCGGCGGCGAGCCGCCCTGGTCGGTGAGCCAGAAGCGGCTGAGCCGCCGGTTGCGGGCGTTCAGCGCGAGCAGGACGTCCTCGTCGAGCACCAGCCCGGCGATGTCGGTCGTCGGCACCGGCGCCGCGGGCACCAGGCCGAAGGCGCTCAGGATGCCGCCGGCCTTGGCGTGCGTCTCGGCGACCTCGTACGCCGCGTCCGAGTCGCGCACCAGGGTCGCCCCGGCGGTGACCGTCAGCGAGCCGTCGAGCCCCACGTCGGCGGTGCGGATCACGATGGGGCTGTCGACGACCGGGCCGCCCTGGGCGTCGCGGCCCAGGATCGCGAGCGCGGCGCCGTAGTAGCCGCGGCCGGACTGCTCGTACTCCTTGATCAGCCGGCAGGCGTTCTCGACCGGCGAGCCGGTCACCGTGGCGGCGTACATCGTGTCGCGCAGCACCTCGCGCGGGTCGCGGCTGGTGCGGCCGGCGAGGAGGTACTCCGTGTGCACGAGGCGGCTCATCGGCTTGAGGAAGGGCCCGAGGACCTGGCCGCCCTCGTTGCAGATGTCGCACATCATCTTGAGCTCCTCGTCGACGACCATGAAGAGCTCGTAGATCTCCTTCTCGTCGTGGAGGAAGTCGAGGAGCTGGGCCTTCGTATCGCCGTCCGGCGGGATCCGGAAGGTGCCGCTGATCGGGTTCATCCGGACGTCCCCGCCGTGGATCGAGACGTGCCGCTCGGGGCTCGCGCCGATCAGGTAGCGGTCGCCGGTGAAGACGACGTAGGTCCAGTAGGCACCGCGCTCGCGCTCGAGCAGCCGCTTGAGGACGGTCAGCGCCTTGCCGGCGTCCCAGTCGGCGACCCGGGCGCGGTAGTGCCGGCCGACGACGAGGTTCGCACCCTCCCCCTGGCCGATCTCGTCCCGGATGATCGCGTCGACGAGCTCGCCGTACGTCGCGTCGTCGGTCTCGAAGCCGCCGCGGTCGGCGAACTCGATCCCGGTGTCGTCGATCGCCGCGATCACCTCGGCGACCGAGAACTCCAGCTCGGACTCGATGTCGACCACGACCAGCGGCGTCCCGTCGTCGTGCGCCTCGAAACCGCGCTCGCGGACCTGGCGGAACGGGATCGCCAGCAGCCGGTCGGCGATGTGCCCCTCGGCCGGGACGCCCTCCTCGAGCGGCACGTCGAGCAGCGAGTCGACGACGCTGCGACGACCGCCGATCAGCCCGACCGTGTCCTTGTCGCCCGCCCGCGTCGAGCGCCGGATGATCGCCCACGCCTCGTGCCCCTGGAGCGCCTCGATCGCGGTCCGGGCATCGGGGGTCTCAGGCATGGCGCGAGTCTAGTGAGGCCGCGCGTCCCTCAGGCCGGGGTGACCACCGTGGAGACGACCCAGCGGTGCTTCCCGATCTTGCGCTCGCGGGTGAAGCCGAGCTGCTCGTAGGTCGAGAGCGCGCCGTGGAAGAGGAAGCCGGCCGCGACGTCCCCGGCGGCCTCCGGGTAGCCCTCGACCCGGCCGCCGCCGCGCTGCGCGACGAGGTCGAGGACGCCGGCGATGGCGGCGGTGCTGACGCCCTGGCGGCGGTGGCCCTTGCCGACGTAGCAGCAGGCGATGCGCCAGTCCGGCAGCTCGGTGAGCTCCTTCTCGTACGCCGGACGGTTCTTGATCCGGGGCAGGTCCTCGGGCGTGCCGAACTGGGCCCAGCCGACGCAGGCGCCGTCGTCGAGGACCAGCGCCGCGTGGGTCGTGCCGTCGAGCACCCGCTGGCGCTTCCGCTCACGGTTGACCTCGGCGCTCGCCCGGGGACCCTCGGGGTGGAAGCCGATGCACCAGCAGCCGCCGAAGACGCCGTTGTTGGCCTCGACGAGCGCCTCGAAGAGGGGCCAGCTCGACTCGTCGAGCGGCACCACGTCGTACGTCCTGCGCTCCATGCGCCCAGTCTGGCACCGCTGGCAGACTGGTGTCGTGCCTCGCGAGTACGCCGCCCCGAGCCCGGACCTGCTGGCGTGGGTCGGCGGCGAGGTGGGTCCCGGCGGCCGCGTGGTGGCCGTCGAGCGGCTGGTCGGCGGGATCACCGCCGACATGGACCGGCTCACGGTCTCGCTGCCCGGCCGCGACGTCGAGGTGGTGCTGCGGCGCTGGGCCGACGAGGACGGGACGACCGACCTGGTCGTGCGCGAGGCCGCGGCCCTCACGGCGCTGGCCGCCAGTCCGGGACACGGCGTCCCCGTCCCCGAGCTGGTGGCGACGGGCCCGCGGCGCACGCTCACGACGGCGCTCGCCGGCGAGCCCGACCTGGCGCCCGCCGACCCGGCCTCGTGGCTGGCGCAGCTCGCGGCCGCGCAGGCCGCGGTCCACACCGTCACCCCGCTCCCCGCGAACCCGCGGGCCGCCGCCGACCGGTACGAGGACCGACCCCGCGCCCTGGACTGGATCGCCGACCGTGGCCTCCGCGAGGCCGCCCGCCAGGCCGCCGACGGCCCGCCGCCCCGTGACGACCTCGCGTTCGTGCACGGCGACTTCCAGCACTTCAACGTGCTGTGGCTCGACGGCCGGCTGACCGGCGTCGTCGACTGGCCGCACGCCGGCGTCGCCAGCCGCGGGACCGACGTCGGTCACTGCCGCCTGAACCTGGCGGTCCTGCTCGGGCCGCAGGCCGCGGCCGGCCACCTCACGGCGTACGAGCGCGCGGCCGGCGCGCCCGTCGACCGCCGCGCCGACCTGCGCTCGCTGCTGTGCTTCGACGTCGAGTGGCAGGAGTTCATCCCGCGCCAGGTCGCGGGCCGCGCCGCGCTCGACGTCGCCGGCATGCCGGACCGCGTCGCGCACACGGTGCGGGACGCCCTGGACGCCTTGGACGCGTCGGGCTGACCGCTGCGTTCCCACCCCGTGACCCGCCGGCCGGGTCTAGGGTCCCGCCATGACTCGGCTGCTGGCGGGCACGGTCGCCACCGCGACGGCGAGCGCGCTGCTCGTGGCGTGCTCCACCTCCCCGGCCTCGCTCGAGCGGGCGACCGCCGACCTGCCGGGCGTCGTCAGGGTCCGGGCCCAGGAGAACGACGGTGACGACGACATCCCGTTCGCGGAGATCCCGAAGTACCTCACGATCACGATGACGGCGGACGCGTCCGCGGCCCAGGTCATGGACGTCTTCGACGCCTACGGCGGCGAGATCGACGACGGCAGCGTCGAGTCCGTCGAGGTCACCCTCGAGGGGTCGCGGCACGCGACCCTGGCCACCGGCGCGGGCATCCACGCCGACCGGACCATGGTCGACGACCTCGTGGCCGCCCAGCGCGACGCCGGAGTCGTCCGCTTCCGCCGGGAGGCCTACCCCGTGCTGCCGAACGCCAGCATCCGGCTCGACGACACCGCGACCCTGGACGAGGTCGTGGCGGTCGCGGACCGGTACGCCGCCCTCGAGGAGATCGAAGCCTTCGACGTCGCCGCCGGGCCCTACCGGCTGAGCCTGGACACCGCCAACGGGTCCACGCGGCTCTACGAGGAGCGGATGCGTCTCACCCGCCGTCTCGCCGCGCGCTTCCGGCTGCTGGGAGTGGAGGTCTCGAGCGACGGCCCGATGGAGATCGCCGTCGCGGCGTCTGACCGGAAGGCGCTGGACCACCTCCTGCGCCGGAGCCGGGGAGCGGCTTCGCTCGGACGGGTGGAGGTCCGGACCGTGAGCGCCGAGGGGTAGTGGCGGTGGGCACCGACTGACCCAGGTCGCCATCCACCAGCTCGAGTCTCGCCGGACCTACGGCTCGTCGGGGTCGTCGCCGACCAGGGCGCGGTAGTCCGCCTCGTCGAGCGGATGCGTGCCGGTGTGGTCGACGATGCGGAAGCAGCCGTTCGGCGTACGCCAGACGATCTCGCCGGTGGGCAGGGGCGTGGCGGTGTAGCCCAGGTGGGTCTTGGCCCGGTGGGCGGTGCGGCCGAGTGGCTGTGAGGTGTGGGAGTGGGTCTGCCCCGGCGGACCGTTGGGGTCGTAGGGCACCGGGTGGTCGTGGTCGACGTGGCGTGAGGTCCGGGTGGCGTGGGGGAAGGCGTCGACCGGGCGGAGCAGGTGGATCCGCTCCTTGAGCCACTCGGGGTGCTCGTAGCCGTTCACGCTGACCCGGTCGGCGAGGTCGATGACCGGCTTCACGGTGACCTGGGCGTGGGCGAGCAGGTCGCGGACCTGGGCGAGGGTATGCGGGCCGATGTCCTCGACCCGGGCGACGCCGGACATCCCGGCCAGGGTGGTCTCGTGCACGTGCACGTAGACGCACCCGCGGGGCCGCAGCCTCGCGGGGTCCACGGTGCGCAGGGTGTCGAGCAGGTCGGCGGGCACCGCCAGGGCGCGGGACGGCGAAGAGGCATCCTCGGGTTCGGGAGCCTCGGGCGCGTCGGGCGCCGGCACGTCAGCGGACTCGAGCATGAGGACCAGGAGGTCCGCGGGGCGGGCCAGCCAGCCCATCGCGATCGAGCGGAGGACGTCGCGCGGCATGTCCGCGTGCTCGGGTCGGCTCGCGAGGATCTCGGCGACGCGGGTGACCGTGGCATCGATCCACACGGCGTCGCCGGCGCTCACCCGGGCGACGATCGAGCGCAGGCCGTGCGGGTCGGTGCGGAGCAGGGTCACGTGGCGGCGCTGCTCCTCGGCACGGCGCCGCAGCTCGTGGGACTCGAGGTCGGCCTCGATGACCTTGGCGTCCGCGATCGCGAGGACCCGCGACGGGCTCTCGCCGGTGATCGCGGCCGCGACGGCGTCGTCGACGAGGTGCACGACCTCGGCGGAGAGCTGCCGGGACTTCGTGGCCACCTTGCACGCGAGCCAGGGCTCGGCCTCGAGCGAACGGACCAGCGACCAGAGCCGGGGCAGCCGGTGCCGGAGGTCGAGCACGTCCGCGACGGTCGACCGGGCCGCGAGGGTGTGGACGCTCCGGGCGACACCGAGCTCGACCAGCGTCAGCTCCCGCACCGCGGGAGTGCCCTCACCCCCGACCCGGACGAGGCGGTCGCTGCCGGGCGGCCGCGGCATCCCCGGCACCGGCCGCGGATCCCACCGGGGGTCGCTCGCGTGGAGGTCCGCCCAGTGGGCGACCAGCAGCAGGTCCTCCACCTCGGCCGCCCGGCGCCGGCGCACCCCCGACTCGAGCGCAGCGAGCGTGTCGCCGGCATCGAGGTCGTCGATCGGGAGGATGGCCACGTCTCATGATAATCGAGTATCTGTTCGAATACAAGGTTAGAGGCACAATCTCCCGCGAGCGAGAAACTGCCCGCGCCCGCGACGGGCTACCGTCGCCGCGTGATCGTCTGGCTCAACGGCACCCACGGCGCAGGGAAGACCGCGACGAGCATCCACGTGCAGCGACTGCTGCCCGATGCGCGGATCTTCGACGCCGAGAAGGTCGGCGAGGCGCTCATGGACATCACGCCGGGGCTGCCGGAGCTGGGCAACTTCCAGCACTGGCCGCCATGGCGGCCCCTCGTGGTCGAGACCGCGCGCCACGTGCTCGCCTACACCGGCGGCACCTTGGTGATGCCGATGACCGTGCTCGTCGAGGCCTACTGGAACGAGATCAGCACCGGCCTCGCGGACCACGGGATCGGCGTCCGCCACGTCGTGCTGCACGCCGACGAGGCCACCCTGCGCCGGCGGATCGACGGCGACACCACCCTCGGGCCCTCGCCGTTCCGCCACGCCCACGTCGAGGCGTACGCCGAGGCCTCACGCACGTGGCTCCACGCCGCCGCCGAGGTGGTCGACACGACCGACCTCACACCCGCGCAGGCCGCCGGGCAGGTCGTCGACCGGCTCAGGCTCTGAGCTCCGGGCCGCCGCTCGACCCGTCCTCGAACGACAGGTCGAGCGTCGACGAGTACGCCGCGCCCCCCGGCCCGGCCGCCTCGACAACCGCCTCACCCCGCCCCGAGTCGAGCGGCCACACCTCGACCGCACGGAAGTCGAACCCGTCCTGGCCGGGCGCCTCGAAGGTGAACCCCACCGCCTGCCCGGCGCTCAACGACCGGTAGCCCGGCACCAGCACGGACGAGTAGTGCGCCCAGCACCCGCCCGGCGTCGCGTCGGAGTCGAGGACGCCCCAGCCGTCCCCGGCGTGCCAGACCCGCACCCGGCCCGTCGACGACTCCCCCACGGCAGGCCGGCCGTCAGGACAGGATCGTCAGCAGCTGCGTGGCGCGGGTGAGCACGACGTAGAGCGTCGCCCGCCCGGTGGCGGACTCGTCCTCGATCTCCTGCGGCCGCACGACGACGATCCCGTCGAACTCCAGGCCCTTGGTGTCGAGACCGGTCAGCACGACGATCCGGTCCTCGCCGGACGGCGTGACCGACGAGTCGACCGCGGCCCGGGCGTGCGAGGCGTCGTCGGCGACCTCCGGCCACGACGCCAGCCAGGCGTTGACCTCGGAGCGCCGCGCGACCGGGACGACGATGCCGACGGTGCCGCCGACCTGGCCGGCGATCTCGACGACCGCCTCGCGGGTGGCGGCCTCGAGGTCCGAGACCCCGGTGACCTCGCGGGGTGAGACCCCCGTCGACCGCACGGCGGTGGGGAGGTCGGCGTCGAGGCCGACGCGCTGGGCGTACGCCGCGGCGTACTCGTAGATCTCGGAGCTGTTGCGGTAGTTCGTGGACAGGTGGAACTCGTGCACGACCTTGCCCTCGAGCGCGGCCGCCCGGGCGGCGGCGGACTCCGCGGGCACCGGCCACGACGACTGGGCCGGGTCGCCGACGATCGTCCAGGACGCGGTCCGGCCGCGGCGGCCGACCATCCGCCACTGCATCGGTGTGAGGTCCTGCGCCTCGTCGATGAGCACGTGCGAGAACGGGTCGTCCTCGATGCGGTGGGTGGGCGGTGCCCAGGCACGGCCGGTGGGGGCGTACTCGCGGTCGGCGGCCGTCACCAGCTCCTGCATGTCGACGCCGCCCTCGGCGAGGGACATCGTGTCGTCGAGGTCGCGCTCGTCCTCGGTCTTGGCGGGGACGTCGCCCAGGGCGTAGCGCAGCTCGTCGAGCAGCGGCACGTCCCCGACCGACAGCGACGGACTGCCGCTCCACGACTTCGCGAGCAGCCGCTGCTCCTCGGCTGTCAGCAGGCCGTCGGCGACGCGGGAGAGGAACTCGGGCTCGCGCAGCCAGTCCAGGACCTGCGGCGCGTCGAGCGGCGGCCACCAGGCCACCGCGAAGTCCACGAACCGGTGGTCGCCGAGCATCTCGTCGTTGAACGCCTCACGGCCCCGGTCGCGACCGCGCTCGCCGCGCACCTGGCGCCACATCGCGTCGAGCAGGGTCGGGGCGACGCGGGGCAGCTGACGGTTGCGGCGGCCCTGCGACATCAGCTGGCGGCGCAGCCGGCCCAGCGTGCCGCGGTCGAGCACGATCGTGTCGTCGCGCCAGAAGATGCGGAACTCCTGCGGGCTGCCCGGCGCCTGCTGGCGCGAGGTGCGCCGCATCAGCTCGGCCATCCGCTCCGAGCCCTTGACGTCGGCCACGGCCGGCTCGTCGTGCCGCGTCGCGCGGACGCCGTCGACGACCTCGCCGAGGCTGCGCAGCGCGACCGCGGTCTCGCCGAGGCTCGGCAGCACCCGCTCGATGTAGCGCATGAAGACGCCGCTCGGCCCGACCACGAGCACGCCACCGCGCTCGTAGCGGCGGCGGTCGGTGTAGAGGAGGTACGCCGCCCGGTGCAGCGCCACGACGGTCTTGCCCGTCCCGGGGCCGCCGGAGATCGCCACGACGCCCTTGCCGGGCGCACGGATCGCCTTGTCCTGCTCGGCCTGGATCGTCGCGACGATCGAGTGCATGGACCGGTCGCGGGCCCGCGACAGCTGGGCCATCAGCGCGCCCTCGCCGACGATCGGCAGCTGGTCGGCGCCCTCGACGGTCGGGTCGAGCAGCTCGTCCTCGACGCCCACGACGTCCGGGCCGACGCAGCGCAGCACCCGACGGCGTACGACGTGGTGCGGCTCGGCCGCGGTGGCCTGGTAGAACACGGCGGCGGCGGGCGCCCGCCAGTCGATCAGCAGGGAGTCGCGGTTGCCGTCGCGCAGGCCGATCCGGCCGACGTAGCGCGGCTCCGCGTCGAGCTCGGGGTTCAGGTCGAGACGGCCGAAGACCAGGCCCTCGTGGGCGGCGTCGAGCTGGGCGATCCGCTTCGCGGCCTGGAAGACCATGGCGTCGCGCTCGACGAGGCCGCCCTCGTGGCCGAGGCGGCCGCGCTCGTGGCCCTCGCGCGCCAGCTGCTGGGCGGCGCGAGCGGACGACTCGAGCTGGACGTAGACCTTGTCGACAAAGGCCTGCTCCTGGGCGACCTCGCGCTCGACGAGCTCTTCTGCCACGTGCGACTTCCCCTCAGACCCGAAACTTCCCCCGGATGCCGGCACGCGGAGCGCGCGGGCGAGTGAAGAAGCCTACCTGCTGCGGGTCCCCGTCGAGCCGGCATTCCGCGCCTTCACCCTTCGGGGTGCCGCGCCTCACTCCGCCCGGACGTAGCGCGCCACCCCGAGCCGCAGGTCCGGCCGCAGGCGCGCGCCGGTCGCCCGCAGGCCGACGGTGTGGTCGCCGGCGGGGATGAGCTGCTCGGTCGAGCCGGACCCGCCGGCCGCGAACGTCCCCGCCCCGGGCCGACCGTCGGCGAGCGTGCGGACGACCCCGCGGCCGGTGCGCCCGAAGGCCAGCACCGCGAGCGTCTCCCGGCCGTCGACGCCGGCCACCTCGAGCGTCCGGGCACCGGGCTCGTTGCTCGTCGTGTCGACGAGCGTCCACAGGTGCCCGTCGTGCTCCACGGTCCGGGCGACCGCGGTCCCGGCGAGCTTCTCGACCGCCGGCGCCGGGGTGTACGCCGCCACGCCGATGCGCAGGTCCGGGTCCTCGACCACCGGCCCGTGCTCGCCGTCGGTCACCCACATCCGCAGGGTCAGGTCCGACGCGTCGCTGCGGCCGAGGGTGGAGCCGTAGCCGCCGCGACCGGCCGGGTCGAAGAGCGGGTCGTCGCAGCCGCCGCCGAAGACGAGCTGCTCGCCGTTCTGCGAGATGTGGATCCAGGCACCCTTCGGCCCGCCGGCGCACACGTAGGACACCTGGATCGGACCGGCATCCCGGCTGCCGACGAAGGCGACGTCCGCGTCCCCGGGGTCGCCGATCGCGACACCGGCCAGGCGCTGCCCGGCCACCTCGTCGCGGAAGGTCACGCCGTACGCCGTGGCCCCGGCCGGCACCGCGTCGGTGAGGTCGTACGCCGCCAGCGCGACCGGCCCGGTGCCGGTCAGCGTGAAGCGCCCGCCCGAGCGCGGCGGCACGAAGGTGAAGTCGCCGAAGTCGTCGGCCTCGAGCACCCGCGGCTCCTCGCCGGGCGCCCGCAGCACCACACGGTCGTCCGTGCCCTCAGTCGCCCACGACAGCAGCCGCGGCCGCTCCGACTCCGGCAGGTCGAGCACGGCCCGGCCGTCGCCCTGGCGCGCCCGGTCGAAGGCGTAGGTGTAGCCCAGCGAGGTCAGCGAGGCCGGCGCGACGTGGCCGGCCAGCGTCCGGTCCGCCACCGGTGCCGACCGGTCCGCACCGACCGCCAGCGTGGTCGCGACGGCGGCCGCCACGACCGCGGCGGCCACGCCGCCCAGGACCGACCGGCGGCGACGCCGCACGGCCCGGACCCGGGCCCGCACGGCGACCGGCCGGACGTGGAGGTCGTGGTCGGCGAGGCCGTCGGCGTGCCGCTCGAGCGTGCTGCGCAGGTCGTCGATGCTGCTCATCGCAGGTCCCCCTGGTCGTCGTCGCGGGCCAGCGCGGGGTCGATCCGCAGCTTGGCGAAGGCCTTGCTCGTCTGGCTCTTGACCGTCCCGACGGAGCAGCCGAGCAGCCGCGCCGTCTCGGCCTCGGTCAGGTCCTCGAAGTAACGGAGCACCACGACCGCCCGCATCCGCCGCGGCAGCCGCTCCATCGCCCGCCACAGGTCGTGCCCCGCGTCGGCCGTGTCGGTCCCGTCGGCCCCGCCGCCGCGCTCGGGCAGCTCCTCGGTCGCGAGCTCGCCGTTCCAGCGCCGCCGCCACCAGGAGGCGTAGGTGTTGACCAGCACCTTGCGGACGTACGGCTCGGGGCGCCCCTCGATCCGCGACCAGGCGAACCACGCCTTGGCCAGCGCGGTCTGGAGGAGGTCCTCGGCGAGGGCGTGGTCGTGGGTGAGGAGGTACGCCGTGCGGAGCAGTCCGCCCGAGCGGGCCGCGACGAACTCGTCGAACCCGACGGCGTCGCCGCTCCCGCTGTCGCCCACCGGTCCCCCCGTGGCGGTCAGGGCTCCCGAGGGCCCGGCCAGTGCTGTCATGCCCGTAGTGACCCGGCGGGCGCCGGAAAGGGTTGCCCGGTCGCGCTACTTCTTCTTCGGGCGGTTGAGGAAGGCCGTCATCGCCTCGCGGGCCTCGTCCGAGGCGAACAGCCGCGCGCTGAGCGCCGCCATCTCCTCGCCGTGCGCGTCGATCCGCGCCACGAGGTCGCGGTTGAGGATCCGCTTGGACTCCCGCAGCCCCTGCGGCGCGCCGGTCGCGAGCGAGGCGCAGACCTCCTCGACCCGCGCGTCCAGCTCGTCGGCCGGCACCGCGGCGGTGACCAGGCCGTACGCCGCGGCGTCGCGGCCGCCGAACACCTCGCCGCCGAGCGTCGTCAGCGCCGCCGCGCGCGGGTTCATCCGGTGGTGGACCGTGAGCGAGATGATCGCCGCTGCCAGCCCCAACTTGACCTCGGTGAGCGCGAAGGTCGCGTCCTCCGCGGCGATCGCGACGTCGGACGCGGCCACGATGCCGATCCCGCCCGCGCGCACCGCCCCGTGCACCCGCACCACGACCGGCTTGGCCATCGTGGCGACCAGGCGCTGCAGGTCGACGATCCGCCTCGCGCCGACCTCCATGCCCTCGGTGCTCGCCTCGGACAGGTCGGCCCCGGAGCAGAACACCTTCCCCTCGGCCCGCACCAGCACCACGCGCACCGCGTCGTCGGCCTCGGCGGCCTCGAGGTGCGCGATCAGCTCCGTCACGAGCTGGCGCGAGAGCGCGTTGCGGTTGTGCTGCGAGTCGAAGGTGATCGTGGCCACCGCGTCGGCGGTGCCGTAGTGGACGAGCTCGGCGGGGGTCTCGGACATGGCCGCCATCCTGCCCCAGGACCGCCCCGGACACATCCGGAAGGCCGCCCGCTCCGAACCACCGGTATGAGAAATCGCTTCGCCTACGCCGGCTTCGGCATCCTGGCCACCCTCGTCGGGGTCGCCACGGGCCACTTCGTCGCCTCCCTGCTGAACCCGTCGTCCTCCCCGGTCCTCGCGGTCGGCTCCCAGGTCATCGACCTGACGCCCACCCCGATGAAGGAGTGGGCGATCCGGCAGTTCGGCACCCACGACAAGACGATCCTCGTGGGCAGCGTCTTCCTCGGCGTGCTGGTCTTCGCCGCGATCGGCGGCCTGCTCGCCCGCAAGCGCTTCGTGCTCGGCGCCGCGCTGCTCGTGCTGCTCGTCGCGATCGCCGGCTACACCGCCCTCTCGCGCCCGGCCGCCGGCGTCCAGGACGCGATCCCCGCCCTGGCCACCGCGGTCGTCGGCGTGGGCGCCCTGTGGCTGCTCGACCGGACCTGGCGTCGCGCCCCCCTCACCGGCTCCGCCCCGAGCGAGGACACCCACGGCGAGGCCCGGGGCGCCAGCCGCCGCGGCGTCCTCGTCGCCGCCGGCGCCCTCGCGGCCGCCGCGGCCGTCCTCGGCGGCGCGGGCCGCTGGATCACGTCGTACCGCACGCGTCCGGAGAACATCGACCTCCCCGCCGCGAAGGACCCGGCCCCGAAGCTCCCGGCCGGCCTGGACGAGAAGGTCCCCGGCATCTCGCCGTTCCGCACGCCGACCAAGGACTTCTACCGCGTCGACACCCGGCTCACGCTGCCCGTCGTCACCAGCCAGGGCTGGTCGCTGACCATCGACGGCGACGTCGACAACGAGGTGTCGTTCAGCTACGACGACCTGCTCGCGATGGACCTGATGGAGCGCGACATCACGCTCACCTGTGTCTCGAACGACGTCGGCGGGAAGTACCTCGGCGCTGCCCGCTGGCTCGGGGTCCCGCTCAAGGACCTGCTCGACAAGGCCGGCATCGACAGCACCAAGGCCGACCAGCTGCTCAGCACGGACGTCGACGGCATGACCATCGGCACCCCGCTCGACGTGGCGCTCGACGGTCGCGACTCGATGATCGCCGTGGGCATGAACGGCGCACCGCTGCCGCGCGAGCACGGCTTCCCGGCCCGGATGATCGTCCCCGGCCTCTACGGCTTCGTCAGCGCGACCAAGTGGATCACCCGAATGACGCTGACGACGTACGCCGAGCAGGACTCGTACTGGACCAAGAAGGACTGGGCCACCGACGCCCCCATCAAGATCTCCAGCCGGATCGACACCCCCAAGCCGCTGTCCACGATCGACCCCGGTCGCACCGTCATCGGCGGTCTCGCCTGGGCCCAGCACCAGGGCGGCATCTCCAAGGTCGAGGTCCGCGTCGACGGCGGCGCCTGGCAGGAGGCCCGGATGGGTCCGACGGGCGGCCAGGACTACTGGCGCCAGTGGTACCTCCCCTGGACGGCCGAGAAGGGCCAGCACTCGCTCGCGGTCCGCGCGATCAGCGGCGACGACGAGAAGCAGACCGCCGCCCGGGCGACGCCGTTCCCCGACGGCTCGAGCGGCATCCAGGAAATCGTCGTCACTGTGGCCTGAGTCACCCCAAATCTCCTGAGAAACCTCAGATCCGCCCAATCCGGAGCGGTCCCCGCCCCGAATCACTCGTGTAAGTCACCACAACGGAAGGTCCAACCCTCATGAAGCTCAACACCACCATCCGCAACACCGGCCTCGCCGCCGCGGCGCTGAGCCTGTCGTTCGGCCTCGCCGCCTGCAGCAGTGACGACAGCTCCACCACCGCTTCGGACGACACCTCGTCGTCCGCTGCCGCGCCGTCCCCGACCGAGGAGTCCTCCTCGGCCGCGACCGACGCCGGCGCCGACACCTTCGGCCCGGGCTGCTCCGCCATCCCCACCGAGGGCGACGGCTCCTTCAACGGCATGGCCACCGCCCCGGTCGCCACCGCCGCGAGCGCCAACCCGCTCCTCAAGACCCTCGTCGCCGCCGTCACCAAGGCCGGCCTCGTGGACACGCTGAACTCGGCCGACGCCCTCACGGTGTTCGCCCCGACCGACGACGCCTTCGCGAAGATCCCCACGAAGACGCTCAACGCGGTGCTCGCCGACAAGAAGACGCTCACCAAGATCCTGACCCACCACGTGATCGCCGGCCAGCTCGGCCCGGACCAGATCGCCGGTGAGCACGACACCCTCGCGGGCGACACCCTCAAGGTCGAGGGCTCGGGCGACAACTTCACCGTCGCCGGTGACAACGCCAAGGTCCTCTGCGGCAACATCCCGACCGCGAACGCCACGGTGTACGTCATCGACACCGTGCTCATGCCGGCTGCCTGATAGTCGCCAATGAGCCTCGGACAGGAGAGGATTGACGTCGTGGACCCGATCCGACCTGTTGCCCCCGGTGCCCCCTCCTCGGAGGGGGCACCGGTGGCGCCCGAGCTCGCCGAGCTGCTGAAGCTCAGCGGGCGCGGGGACGAGGCTGCCTTCGCCCGGCTGTACGACGCCACCTCGGCCCGGGTCTTCGGACTCGCGGTCCGGGTGGTCCGGGATCCCGCGCAGGCCGAGGAGGTCTGCCAGGAGGCCTTCCTGGAGATCTGGAAGACCGCCTCCCGCTACGACGCCGCCAAGGGCAGTGCCCTGGCGTGGCTGTTCACGATCGTCCACCGCAAGGCGGTCGACCGGGTCCGCTCGGCCGAGGCGTCCACGCGGCGGGACACGTCGTACCACCACAAGAACCAACCCACGGAGCACGACACGACGGCGGAAGCCGTCCAGGCCTCCTTCGAGGCCCGCCGGGTGCGCGGCGCGCTGCAGACCCTCACGGACGTCCAGCGCCAGGCACTCGAGCTGGCCTACTTCGGCGGCTACACGCACACAGAAGTGGCGAGCATGCTCGACCTCCCGGTCGGCACCGCCAAGACACGAATACGAGACGGACTGATCCGTCTCCGAGACGCGATGGGAGTAGGCGCATGAGCGACCTCAACGGCGACATCCACGCACTGTCCGGCGCCTACGCCGTCGACGCGCTGGACGACCTCGAGCGTGCCCGCTTCGCCCGCCACCTGGCGGAGTGCAGCGAGTGCCAGGCCGAGGTCGACAGCCTCCGCGAGGCAGCCGCGATGCTGCCCGAGCTCACGACCCTGACGCCCTCCGGCGCCCTGCGTCAGCGCGTGCTGGCCGAGATCGCCACGGTCCGCCCGCTGGCCCCGGTCGTCCCCGCGCACCCCGCCGCGGCCACGTCCGGCACCGCCCGCTCCTCGCGTCCGGGTCGTCCCTGGCTGCGCGGCCTCGTGGCCGCCGCCGCGGTCGTCGCCACGCTCGGTGCCGGCGGCATCGTGTGGGACCAGCTCGCGGGCGACGACACCAGCCAGGTGCCGCCCACCCTGTCGGCGGCCGAGCAGGTGCTCGCCTCCCCCGACGCCGTGACGCGTACCCAGAAGCTCGGCCAGGGCGGCGAGGCCACCGTCGTCGCGTCCCGGTCGCTCAACAAGATCGTCGTGATGACCAAGAACCTCCCCCCGCTCACCGACGACCAGATCTACGAGATGTGGATCCGCGACGCCCAGAAGGGCATGGTCAAGGCCGGGCTGATGACCGCGGAGGACGCCACCGTCGTCCTCGACGGCGACATCCAGAACGCCACCGGTGCCGGGATCACCGTCGAGCCCGCCGGGGGCTCGCACGTGCCGACCACGACGCCCATCGCCGAGTTCAGCTTCGAGAACGCCTGATGGGACGCCACCCGTCACGGCGGGTCGCGGTCGTCGGGTCCGGCGTTGCCGGGCTGACCGCTGCCCACGTCGCCTCGCGCACCGCGTCCGTCACCCTCTACGAGGCCGACGAGCGCCTGGGCGGCCACGCCGACACGCACCGGGTCACCGAGACCCGGCCCGACGGCACCGAGCACGTCCTCGGCATCGACACCGGCTTCATCGTGCACAACCGGCGCACCTACCCGGTGCTCCTGCGCCTCTTCGCCGAGCTCGGCGTCGCGACCCAGGAGTCCGAGATGTCGATGTCGATCCGCGACGACGGCACCGGCCTGGAGTGGGCCGGCGCGCTCGGCCGCAAGGGCGTCTTCCCCACCCGCGACAACCTCTCGCGCCCGGCGTACCTCCGGATGCTGACAGAGATCCCGCGCTTCCACCGCCGTGCCAAGGCCGTGCTGGCGCAGGGCGCGGACGGCCCGGACACCACGCTGCGCGAGTTCATCGAGGCCGGCGGGTTCACGCCGTACTTCACCCGGCACTTCATGGAGCCGGTCGTCGCGGCCGTCTGGTCGTGCGACCCCGAGGTCGCCCTCGACTACCCCGCGCGCTACCTCTTCTCCTTCCTCCAGCACCACGGGATGCTCAGCATCTTCGGCTCGCCGACCTGGCGCACCGTGACCGGCGGCTCGCACGAGTACGTCCGCCGTGTCGGCGCCGGCATCCACGACGTCCGCACCGGCACCAAGGTGACGTCCGTGCTCGAGACCTCCGACGGGGTCGAGGTCACCGACGGCAACGGCACGACCGCGACGTACGACGCCGTCGTCATCGCCACGCACCCCGGCCACGCCCTCACGATGCTGGCCGAGCCGACCGACCTGCACCGCGAGCTGCTCGGCGCCATGCCGTACTCCCCCAACACGGCGCTGCTGCACACCGACACCTCGCTGCTGCCCCGCGCGGAGAACGCCCGCGCGTCGTGGAACTTCCTGCGCCCCGAGCGGGCCGGTGAGGGCGTCACGGTCACCTACGACCTGACCCGCCTCCAGCGGCTCGACACCAAGACGCACTACCTCGTCACGCTGGGCGGCGAGCACCTCGTCGACCCCGCGACCGTGATCGACCGGATGGAGTACGAGCACCCGCTCTACAACCCGGTCTCGGTCGCGGCCCAGGCCAGGCTGCCCGAGCTGAACACCGGGCGGATCGCCTTCGCCGGCGCCTACCACGGCTGGGGCTTCCACGAGGACGGCGCGCGCTCCGGGCTCGCCGCGGTGGAGCACCTCGGCTTCCTGTGGTCGACCGAGGAGGACGTCGCGACGACCGTGCCCACGGGCGTCTACGACACCACGATCAGCCACGTCCGCCGCCGGCCCTTCGAGCGCACCTTCACGAACCGCTCGCGGACCTGGCTCGTCGACCTCGACGACCTGCCCCGCCACGGCCGGCTGGCCCCGGTGCTCGGCAGCTTCGAGGCGCGCGACCACCTCGGCGACCCGTCGCGCAGCATCCGGGAGAACGTCGAGGCGTTCCTCGCGCAGGAGGAGGGCCTCGACCTCCAGGGCGGCCGGATCGTGATGGCCGCGCACGCCCGCGCGTTCGGCTACTGCTTCAACCCGATCAGCGTCTTCTGGTGCTTCTCGGCCGGCGGGGCGCCCGTCGCCACCGTCGTCGAGGTGCACAACACCTACGGCGACCGGCACGCCTACCTTGTCCACCCGGACGAGCAGGGCCGGGCCACCACGCCGAAGGCGATGTACGTCTCGCCCTTCCACGGCACCGACGGCACCTACGACCTGGCCGTCCCCGTGCCATCCGCGCTCCCCGACGCCCGGCTCCACATCGCGGTCAGCCTCCGCACCGACGACGGCGCGGTCTTCAGCGCCTCGCTCAGCGGCACCCGCTCCTCGGGCGGCGACCGCCGCGACGGCTGGCGCGCGGCGCCCTCCGCACTTCTCGGGTCCTTGCTCATCCGCGTCCACGGCATCGTGCTGTGGGCCCGTCGACTGCCGGTCCGCCCCCGACCGGCCCACTCACAGGAAGGCGTGCGATGACCCTCGCTCCCGCCCGACCCTCGGCGAACTACTGGCCCGGCCTGGACGTCATCCCGTCCGGTCCGCGGGCCGCCGTCTCCGCCCGCATCGCCCGCCGGCTCTTCCGCTCCGCGGTCAACCGCCTCGACGTCACCGTCGAGGTGGCGGCCGGCGCGTCCTCGCCGGCCGAGACCCTCGGCCGCGGCGGCCCGGTCGCGACCGTGCACCGTCCCGACGAGTTCTTCGCGCGCCTGGGCCGTGCCCAGCTGATCGGCTTCGGCGAGGCCTACCTCACCGGGTCGTGGGACTCCGCCGAGCTCGGCGAGTTCCTCACCGTGCTGGCCTCCGAGGTCGCGGACCTGATCCCGCAGAACCTCCAGAAGCTCCGGGCCCTGGTCGTCTCGCGGCCGCCGCGCTACCACCGCAACAGCACCACGAACACCCGCGGGAACATCGCGCACCACTACGACCTGTCGAACGACCTCTTCGAGCTCTTCCTCGACCCGACGCTGAGCTACTCCTCGGCGCTCTTCGACGGCGCCGTCGTCCCGGCCCACGACCGCACCGGCGACCTGCTCGTCGCGGAGGCGCCGTACGCCGCCACGCCGGAGGTCTTCGAGGAGGCCCAGGCCCGCAAGATCGAGCGGCTGCTCGACCAGGCCGGCGTCACCGACGGCTCCCGCGTGCTCGAGATCGGCTCCGGCTGGGGCGAGCTCGCCATCCGCGCCGCGCGCCGGGGTGCCACCGTCGTGACGATCACGCTGTCGACCGAGCAGAAGGCGCTCGCCGACGCCCGCATCGCCGACGCCGGGTTCGCCGACCAGGTCGAGGTCCGGCTCTGCGACTACCGCGACGTCACCGGCAGCTACGACGCCGTGGTCTCCGTCGAGATGATCGAGGCCGTGGGCTGGCAGTACTGGCAGACCTACTTCGAGACCATCGACCGGGTGCTCGCGCCCGGCGGCAAGGTCGGCATCCAGGCGATCACCATGCCGCACGACCGGATGCGCGCCACCAAGAACACCTACACCTGGATCAACAAGTACATCTTCCCCGGCGGCTTCCTGCCGTCGGTGCAGGTGCTCGACGAGATCACCCGCGAGCACACCGGGCTGCGGCTGACCGGCCGGCTCTCGATGGGCGCGCACTACGCCGAGACGCTGCGGCTGTGGGACGAGGCCTTCGAGTCCGCCCACGACCGGGTCGTCGAGCTCGGCTTCGACGAGACCTTCCTGCGGATGTGGCACTTCTACCTGGAGTACTCCCGCGGCGGCTTCGCGTCGGGCTACATCGACGTCAACCAGCTGACCTTCACCCGCCCTGACGAGGAGAGCGCCCGATGACGACGACCGACCAGCGCACGACGACGCCCACCGCGGTCGGCGTCGCCCACCAGCTCGCCGAGGCGGTGCGCCCCTTCGTCGGCGGCGACCTGCCGGTGCGGCTGCGCGCCTGGGACGGCTCCGAGACCGGCCCCGTGGACGCTCCGCTCGTCGAGCTCACCTCCGCCGACGCCGTACGCCGTCTGCTCTGGCACCCGGGCGAGCTCGGGGCCGCGCAGGCCTACGTCACGGGCGAGCTCGAGGTCCACGACCAGGGGGGCTGGACGCTCGACTCCGCCCTCACCCATGCGTTCTCGGTCGCTCGCGACCGGGGACTGAGCGGTGGGCGACCGACCCCCGCGGCCGTCGTCCAGGCGGTACGCACGGCCGTCGGCATTGGTGCACTCGGCCGCCCACCGGCTCCCCCGGCCT
This sequence comes from Nocardioides luti, assembly GCF_014212315.1. NCBI lineage: Bacteria > Bacillati > Actinomycetota > Actinomycetes > Propionibacteriales > Nocardioidaceae > Nocardioides > Nocardioides luti. Next base: position 2,587,984 of record NZ_JACKXE010000001.1, on the reverse strand, counting down.
CCCAGGCCAACATCAAGGGTCGCCTGCACAGCGCGCTGCGCGACCGCCGCGCGATCAGCCACCACTACGACCTCTCGAACGAGTTCTACTCGCTGATCCTCGAGCAGTCGATGGCCTACTCCTGCGGCTACCACGTCACGCCGGACGTCTCCCTGGAGGAGGCGCAGAAGGCCAAGCTGGACCTGATCTGCACCAAGCTCGGCCTCGAGGAGGGCATGACCCTGCTCGACGTCGGCTGCGGCTGGGGCTCGCTCTCGCTGCACGCCGCCGAGCACTTCGGCGCGCAGGTCACCGGCGTCACGATCGCCGCCGAGCAGAAGAAGTTCATCGACGCCCGGATCGCCGAGCGCGGCCTGCAGGACCGCGTCGAGATCCGGCTGCAGGACTACCGCGAGGTGCCCGAGCGCGGCACCTTCGACGCCGTCTCCTCGATCGAGATGGGCGAGCACGTCGGCGAGAAGAACTACCCGACGTACGCCGAGGTCCTGCACCGCTCGGTCCGCCCCGGCGGCCGGGTCCTGATCCAGCAGATGTCCCGCAGCGGCCGGTGGCCCGGTGGCGGCCCGTTCATCGAGTCGTTCATCGCGCCGGACATGTACATGCGCCCGGTCGGCGAGACCGTCGCGTACCTCGAGCGTGGGGGGCTCGAGGTCCGCGACGTGCACGGCCTGCGGGAGCACTACGTGCTGACCGTCGCCGGCTGGCTCGAGCGCTTCGAGGCCAACGTCGAGCGGCTCACCGAGCTCGTCGGCGAGGAGGTCGTCCGCGTGTGGCGCCTCTACCTCGTCGGCGGCGCGATGGCCTTCCGCGACGGCCGGATGGGCGTCGACCAGATCCTCATGGTGCGTCCCGGTGCCGCCCACACGCTCCCGGCCGTGCGGACCTGGTGAACGACGTCCTGCAGGTCCTGCTCGTCGCCCTGGCCACGGCCGCGGGGCTGATGGCCGTGACCGCACTGATCGCCCGCGCCGTCGACCGCGTCGCCGTGGTCGACATCGCGTGGGGACTGGGTTTCGTCGCGATCGCTGCCACGACGGCGCTCGCGGCGAATGAAGGAGCGGCTCGGCGGTGGGTCGTGCTGGCGCTGGTGGTTCTATGGGGGTTCCGCCTCGCCTGGCACATCCGCCGCCGGGCCGTGGGCCACGGGGAGGACCCGCGCTACGAGGAGCTCCTCGGTGGCCGTCTCTCCGAGGTCGGCCTGGGCGTGGCGGTCCGCAAGGTCTTCCTGGTCCAGGGCTTCGCCCTGTGGCTGATCTCGCTGCCGGTCCAGGTGGGCGCGGCCCTCGAGGTCCGGTGGTGGCCGCTGGTCGTCGTCGGCTCGGTCGTCTGGCTCGTCGGCATCGTCTTCGAGTCCGTCGGTGACGCCCAGCTGGCGGCGTACAAGGCCGACCCGGACCGCGGCCCGGTCATGGACCGCGGTCTGTGGGGCTGGACCCGGCACCCGAACTACTTCGGCGACGCCTGCGTCTGGTGGGGCATCTGGCTCGCCGGCGGCCTCGCCTCCGGCTGGCTGCCCGGCCTGCTGACGCTCGTCGCCCCGATCGCGATGACGTACTTCCTGGTGTTCGCCACCGGCGCCCGGCTGCTGGAGCGGACGATGATGCAGCGCGACGGCTACCCCGAGTACGCCCGCCGTACGTCGATGTTCTTCCCGCTGCCGCCCCGGAGGCGTTGAGCCGACCCTGCTGGGTACGGTGGCTCGGTGCGCCTGACCCGACTGCTCGTCCTCCTCCTCGTGGGCTGGGCGGTGCTGGTCGGTCTCGCCTCGCCGGCGTCGGCCGCGTCCCGCGACGACACCCCGCGCGTCGTCCGGGTCGGGACCGAGGGCACCTACCCGCCCTTCACCTACCGCGACCCCGCCACCGACCAGCTCACCGGCTTCGACATCGAGGTCATGAAGGCCGTCGGCGAGCAGGCCGGCTGGGACGTGCGCTTCGTCGAGGCGCCGTTCGACTCGCTCTTCCCCGCGCTCGACGCGAAGCGCATCGACGTGATCGCCAACCAGGTCACGATCAACCCCGAGCGCAGCGCGCGCTACCTCTTCAGCACGCCGTACACCTACTCCCACGGCGTCATCGTCACGGCCAAGGGCACCGACGACATCACCACGCTGGCGGACCTGAAGGGCCGCACGACCGCGCAGACGTCCAGCAGCAACTGGGCGCAGGTGGCCCGCGAGGCCGGCGCCAAGGTGCAGTACGTCCAGGACTTCGGCCCCGGGGTCGAGCTGCTGGTCCAGGGACGCGTCGACGCCATCGTCAACGACAACATCGCGGTGCTGGACTACCTCGCCTCGTCCGGCAACGACCAGGTCAAGATCGCCGGCGACGCCGGGGACGAGACGCTCCAGCAGGCGTTGACCTTCCGGCAGTCCGACCCCGCGCTGCAGCAGGAGGCCGACCAGGCGCTCGCGGCGCTGGCGAAGGACGGCCGGCTCGCCGCGATCTCGGAGAAGTACTTCAAGGCCGACGTCACGGTCGAGAAGGGCTCGGGCGACGTCTCGGTCAAGGGCTCCGACACCTCCCGCTCCACCTGGCAGGTCGTGCAGGACACCGCCTGGCCGATGCTGCGGGGCCTGCTCGTCGGCACCGTCCCGCTCACGGTCGTGTGCTTCGTGCTCGGCCTCGCGATCGCGCTCGCCGTGGCGCTGGCGCGGATCTCGTCGGTGCGGCCGCTGCGGGCGGCCGCCCGCGGCTACATCTCGATCATCCGCGGCACCCCGCTGCTGGTGCAGCTGTTCCTCATCTTCTTCGGGCTGCCGCAGGTCGGGATCAAGCTCGACCCCTACGTCGCCGCCGGGATCGCCTTCAGCCTGAACGTCGGCGGGTACGCCGCCGAGATCCTGCGCGCGGCGATCCTCTCGGTGTCGCGCGGGCAGTACGAGGCCGCGACCGTCATCGGCATGGACTCCTGGCAGTCGATGCGCCGCATCGTGCTGCCGCAGGCCGCGCGGATCGCCGTACCCCCGCTCTCGAACACGCTGCTCTCGCTGGTCAAGGACACCTCGCTGGCCTCGCTGGTGCTGGTCCCGGAGCTGTTCCACGAGGCGCAGATCGCGGCGGCGCTGAGCACGGAGTACCTCCCGCTGTACGCGCTGGCCGCCCTGTACTACTGGGTGGTCTGCTACCTCATCACGCTGGCCCAGGGCCCGCTCGAGCGACGACTGGGCAGGTACACCGCATGAGCACTCCTCCCGACGTCCCCCCGGCCGACGTCCCCCCGGCCGACGCCCCCGCAGCCGACCTGATCGAGGTCCGCGGCCTGCGGAAGTCCTTCGGCGACACCCCGGTGCTGCGCGACGTCGACTTCACCGCCACGGCGGGCACGGCGACCGTCTTGCTCGGTCCCTCGGGCTCGGGCAAGACGACCGTGTTGCGCTCGCTGAACGTGCTCGAGACGCCGGACGCCGGGCTCGTGCGCGTCGGCCCGACCGCCCTGGAGTTCCCCCTCACCGGCGACAAGGCGGCCCGGCGGCAGGCCGTCGCGGAGCTGCGCGCCCGCAGCGGGATGGTCTTCCAGTCCCACAACCTCTTCCCCCACCGGACCGTCCTGGGCAACCTCGTCGAGGGGCCGGTGCAGGTGCAGAAGCGCGACCCCGACGAGGCGGCCGCGGCGGCCCGGGTGCTGCTCGAGCAGGTCGGCCTGGCCGGCCGCGAGGACGCCTACCCCTCGCAGCTCTCCGGCGGCCAGCAGCAGCGGGTCGGGATCGCCCGGGCGCTCGCCCTGCAGCCCGAGGTGCTGCTCCTCGACGAGCCGACCTCCGCCCTCGACCCCGAGCTGGTCGGCGAGGTGCTCGGTGTCATCCGCGACCTCGCGCGCGAGGGGTGGACGCTGCTGATCGTGACCCACGAGGTCCGCTTCGCCCGCGACGTCGCCGACCAGGTGCTCTTCCTCGACGGCGGCGTCGTCGCCGAGCGCGGGGGCGCCGAGGTGCTCACCGACCCCCGCGAGGAGCGGACCCGGCGGTTCCTGCAGCGCGTGCTCGACGCGGGCTAGGCCCGCGGCCGGGCGGGCTCGCACAGGCGATTCAGCTGACTGTGTGGTGGATCCGGTTCACCTGGTGAACCGGATCGACCACGTAGTGGCACGACGCGTCGGCGGAACGCCACCAGCGCCGCGGCGACCACCAGCACGACGACCGCCACCACGGCGAAGACGATCATCAGGTCGAGCAGGAACGCGACCCCGTGCACCTGCACGGGGTGCTCCCAGGGTGAGTCCAGACCCACTGTGCCGGGCAACGGCGGGTCGGTCGAGGTCAGGTCCTGGTGCACCCAGACCAGGGGCCGGCCGAAGCCGACGGACGCCAGGTCGCGGCGACGACCGACGAGCACGGGCTGGCTCAGGGCCTCCATGACGACGAAGACCAGGGAGAACAGGAACGCGACCGGGACCCCGAAGGCCACGAGCGCGAGGAGCCAGGAGCGGGGGCGAGTCATGACCGGCGACGGTCCCGGCCGAGGAGGTACCACGCGATCGCACCCAGGGGCGAGAGGAAGAAGATCACCAGCGCCCACAGCAGCTGCCCGGCGCGCAGCGCCTGCCACAGCGGCCAGAGGACGAAGACCACGGCGTACGCGACGAGCAGCAGGACGAAGCCGGCCGAGGGCACCAGGTAGTTCGTCTCCAGGATCGTCACGCGCAGAACCCAGCCGTCGTCACGTCAGGGCTGCTCGGGCGCGTCACCCTCGCGGCGCCCCTTGCGGAAGCGCTCGCGCTCCTCCTCGGCGAGCCGCTCGCGCTCGCGGCGGGCGAGGTCGTGGGCGCGGCGCTGCTGCTCCGCGCGCTCGCGGACCTGCCGCAGGAACTCCTCGTCCTTGGCGGCGTCGGCGGGGGCGGCGCGGCCGGGGCGTTCGTACTCCGGGAAGCCGGGCGCGGCGCCGGTCGACGAGCGCGGAGCGTTGGTCTCGGGTCGGCCGGCGACCAGCCAGGCGATCGAGCCGACCAGCGGGAAGAGCAGCACGAGCAGGACCCAGGCGACCTTGGGGAGGTTGCGGATCCGGCTCTCCGGGGTGCTGATGACCTCGACGAGGCAGAAGACGAGCAGGGCGAAGGACACGACGCCCACGAGAAGATCGAGCTTGATCACGCGAGAAGTGTGCGCGATCCCGGTCGATCTGTCCCGGGAAAGCCTCAGGCGCGTCCGGCCTTGCGGTCCGCCTCGGGGGTGGGCTCGTCGGCGTCGCCGGTGTCGCCCGGGGCCGCGGCCTCCTGGGGGACGCTCGGCAGGCCGTCGAAGGTGACGTCGACGGTCTCGAAGCCCTTGTGGCGCTGGGCGCGCGCGTAGCCGGTGTAGGCGCGCCGGTCGGCCTCGGTCAGCTCGACGGCGTCGGTGAACGGCGTGAGCAGGGCGCGCGGCCACAGGTGCCGCACGAGCACGACGTTGACCTGGATGCCGATCAGCGCCATCACCGACGCGACGTAGATGATCCCGATCAGGCCGAGAACCAGGCCGAAGGTCTTGTTCATGTTGCTGGTCTCGGTGAGCACGTGGGTGGCGTAGTAGGTGCCGATGAACTGCAGGCCCTGCCACAGGATGGCGACGACGAAGGCGCCCGGGGCCGCCTCGCGGAAGCTGAGCTTGCGCGACACCGTGAAGCGGAAGAGCAGGCTCAGCACGCCGCCCACCAGGAGCACGGTCACGAGGGTGATCAACCAGCGCAGCGCGGAGCCGGTGTCCTGGCCGAGCACCTTCGTGCCGGACCCGACGGCCGAGAGGATCGAGACCGCGATGACCGCGAGGCCGGCGCTCAGCAGGATCAGCAGGCTCTTGACCCGCATCAGGATCGGGTTGGGCCGGCTGTTGCGCGGCACCGACCAGGCGATGTTCATCGCGTTCTGGATCGCCTGCCCGAGGCCGAGCGAGCCGTAGAGCGCGGCGAGGCCACCGACGACCACGCCGACGGTGGAGCCCTGCAGGCCCTCGGGGCGGCCGAGCTGGTCGCCGATGATCGGGAACTGCGCGAGGGTGGTGTTCAGCAGCCGCTGCTGGAGCGCGGGGTTGCCCTGCAGGAAGAAGCCGAAGATCGACGAGGCGAGCAGGAGCAGCGGGAAGATCGCCACGAACGCGTAGTAGGTGATGATCGCGGCCAGGTAGTTGCTCTGGTCGTCGAAGAACTTGTAGATGACGGCGATCGGCGCCGCCAGCCACGGGGTCCGGCGCTGCAGCCTGTCGGCGCCGTCGACCACGTTCCCCACGCGGCCGAGGGTACCGGGCCGACGACGCCGGTCCGGAATCCCCGGACCGGCGTCGAGGCGCGGATCAGTACGACTTCGGCAGGCCCAGCGAGTGCATCGCGACGAAGTTCAGGATCATCTCCCGGCTCACCGGCGCGATCCGCCCGGCGCGGGTCGCGACGAGGAGGCCGGCCATGCCGTACTCCTGGCTGATGCCGTTGCCGCCGTGCGTCTGCACCGCGCGGTCGACCACGTCGCAGGCCGCCTCGGCGGCGGCGTACTTCGCCATGTTCGCGGCCTCGCCGGCGGCCATGTCGTCGCCGGCGTCGTAGAGGGCGGCGGCCTTCTGGTTCATCAGCCGGGCCAGCTCGATCTCGATGTGCGACTGGGCCAACGGGTGGGCGATCGCCTGGTGGGCGCCGATGGGCGTCTGGAAGACCGTGCGCTCCTTGGCGTACGCCGTCGCCTTCTCCAGCGCGAAGCGGGCCAGGCCCAGGGAGAACGCCGCGGCCATGATGCGCTCCGGGTTGAGCCCCGCGAACAGCTGGACGAGCCCGCCGTCCTCGTCGCCGACCAGAGCGTCCGCCGGCAGCCGCACGTCGTCGAGGAAGACCTGGAACTGCTTCTCCGGCGAGACGATCTCCATCGGGATCGGGTTCGCCTCGAATCCCTCGGCATCGGTCGGGACGACGAACAGGCAGGGCTTGAGCTTGCCGGTGCGGGCGTCCTCGGTGCGCGAGACGACCAGGACGTTCTCGGCCTCGTCGATGCCCGAGATCCAGATCTTGCGACCGTTCAGCACCCAGCCGTCGCCGTCGCGGCGCGCGGTCGTGGTGATGTTGTGGGAGTTGGTGCCGGCGTCCGGCTCGGTGATCGCGAAGGCCATCGTGCCGGTGCCGTCGGCGAGGCCGGGCAGCCACTTCTGCTTCTGCTCCGGGGTGCCGTAGCGGGTGATGATGGTGCCGCAGATCGCCGGGCTGACGACCATCAGCAGCAGCGGGCAGCCCTGGGCCGCGAGCTCCTCGCAGACGGCGGCGATGTCGCCGATCCCGCCGCCCCCGCCGCCGTACTCCTCGGGGATGTTGATCCCGAGGTAGCCGTTCTTGCCGATCTCCAGCCAGAGGTCGGTGGTCTTGCCGCCGCTGCGCGCCTGGGCCGTGAAGTACTCGCGGCCGTACTTGCCGGCCAGCTTCGCGACCTGCTTGCGCAGCTCCTGGCGCTCCTCGGTCTCGCTGAACGGGATCTGGGTCATGACTCTTCTCCTTCGACGACGGCCAGGACTTCACCGGCGGCCACCTGGGCCCCGGGGCGCACCTCGATCTGGGTGACCGTGCCGGCGTGCGGCGCGCTCACGGTGTGCTGCATCTTCATCGCCTCGAGCACCAGCACCGGCTGGCCGGCGGCCACCTCGGTCCCGACCTCGACGGCCACGCTGACCACGGTGCCGGGCATCGGCGCCAGGAGGCTGCCGCTGCCGACGGCGTCCGCCGGGTCGGTGAACCGCGGGACCCGGGTCAGCCGGACGTGCCCGCGCGGGGAGTCGACGTCGGCGCTCCCGCCGGCGCCGAGGACCACGGCGTACGTCGTCACGTCCTGCTCCACGCGAAGCCGGACCCAGCCGGGGCCGTCGGCGAGCACCTCGGCGTCGACGTCGGGGAAGCCGATCCCGTCGCGGCCGCCGGACCAGGCGACGACCTGCTCGTCCTCGCCCCGGCGCCACGTCACCGTGGGCGGGGCGCTGCGCACGTTGCGCCACCCCGTCGGGATGCCGCGCTGGACGGTGCGCCGGTCGTCGGTGTCGCGCAGGAGGGCGTGGGTCGCGGCCAGGGCGGCGCCCGGGTCCTCCAAGGCGGACGGGGCCGGCCGGTCGACGAGGAAGTGGGTGCTGACCTCGCCGGACAGGAAGACCGGGTCGCGCAGGATGTCGACGAGCAGGTCGCGGTTGGTGACCAGGCCGTGCAGCCGGGCCTTGGCGAGCGCGTCGGCGAGCCGCCGGGCCGCTTGGTCGCGGGTGGGCGCCCAGGCGATCACCTTGGCGAGCATCGCGTCGTAGTGCGTCGAGACCTCGTCGCCCGACACGAAGCCGGTGTCGAGGCGGACGCCGGGCCGGTTGAGCAGGTCGAACTCGGCGGTGACCCCGGGGATCTCGAAGAGGTCGAGGGTCCCGCTCTGGGGCTGCCAGTCGGCGGCCGGGTCCTCGGCGTAGAGCCGCACCTCGATCGCGTGGCCGTAGGTCTCGCCGATCGCGCGGACGTCCAGCGGCCGCTCCTCGGCCACCGTCAGCTGGAGCTCGACCAGGTCGACGCCGTGCACGAGCTCGGTGACGGGGTGCTCGACCTGGAGGCGGGTGTTCATCTCCAGGAAGAAGAAGCGGTCCGCGTCCGCGTCGTACAGGAACTCGACGGTCCCGGCGCCGCGGTAGTCGATCGCGGCGGCGGCCGCCCGGGCGGCCTCGTGGAGGGCCGCGCGGGTGGCGTCCGGCAGCAGCGGGGCCGGCGTCTCCTCGACGACCTTCTGGTGCCGGCGCTGGACCGAGCAGTCCCGCTCGCCGAGGACGAGGACGCCCTCGACGTGACCCACGACCTGGACCTCGACGTGGCGGCCGTGCTCGACGTACGGCTCCACGAAGACGGTGCCGTCGCCGAACGCCGACGCGGCCTCGGCCGAGGCCTTGTCGATCTCGCCGGGCAGGTCGACCAGGGCGCGGACGATGCGCATGCCGCGACCGCCACCGCCCGCGGACGCCTTGACGAGCAGCGGGAGGTCGGCCTCGGTCGCGGTGTCCGGGGTGAGGTTGCCCAGCACCGGGACGCCGGCGGCCTCCATCAGCTTCTTGGACTCGATCTTGGAGCCCATCGACTCGATGGACTCCGGCGCCGGGCCGACCCAGGTCAGACCGGCGTCGAGGACGGCCCGGGCGAAGTCGGCGTTCTCGGACAGGAAGCCGTAGCCGGGGTGGACCGCGTCGGCGCCCGTGCGACGGGCGGCCTCGAGGACCAGGTCGGCGCGCAGGTAGGTCTCGGCGGGGGTGTTCCCGGGCAGGCGGACGACGTGGTCGGCCTCGTGCACGAACGACAGCCCCGCGTCGGCGTCGGAGTGGACGGCCACGGTCTCGATGCCGAGGCGGCGGCAGGTCGCGAAGACGCGTCGGGCGATCTCGCCGCGGTTGGCGACGAGGAGTCTCTGGATCGTCATGGTGCCCTCACATCCTGAAGACGCCGAAGCGGTCGGTGCCCTCGACGGGCACGTTGTCGATCACGGACAGGCAGATGCCCAGGACGGTGCGGGTGTCGCGCGGGTCGATGACGCCGTCGTCGTACAACATCCCGGAGAGGAAGTGCGGCAGCGACTGCTCCTCGATCTGCGCCTCGACGATCTCCTTGATGCCCTTGAAGCCCTCGGCGTCGAAGGGCTGGCCCTTGGACTCCGCGGACTGCTGGGCCACGATCTCGAGGACGCCGGCGAGCTGCGCCGGCCCCATCACGGCGGACTTCGCCGAGGGCCAGGTGAAGAGGAAGCGCGGGTCGAAGGCGCGGCCGTTCATGCCGTAGTTGCCGGCGCCGTACGACGCCCCCATGACCACGCTGAGGTGCGGGACCGTGGAGTTGCTGATCGCGTTGATCATCATCGCGCCGTGCTTGATGATGCCGCCCTGCTCGTACTCCTTGCCGACCATGTAGCCGGTGGTGTTGTGCAGGAACAGCAGCGGGGTGTCGGTCTGGTTCGCGAGCTGCACGAACTGCGTGGCCTTCTGCGCCTCCTGCGAGAACAGCACGCCCTGGGCGTTGGCGAGGATGCCGATCGGGCGGCCGTGCAGCTTCGCCCAGCCGGTGACCAGCGAGGTGCCGTAGAGCGGCTTGAACTCGTCGAAGACCTGGCCGTTCGTCGCGCTGACGCCGTCGCAGATCCGGGCGACCACCTCGCGCGGGTCGAAGGGCTCCTTGAGGTCGGTCGGGACCAGGTCGAGCAGGCCCTCGGGGTCCTCGTCGGGCTCGGCGTACGCGTTCTCGTTGGTCGAGGCACGAAGCTCCCTGGTGGTTGAGGAAGGACGAAGTCCTGTCTCGAAACCACCCCTCGAGACCGCCTTGCGCCAGTTCAGCCGGGCGACGATCCGCCGGCCGATCCGGATCGCGTCGCGCTCGTCCTCGGCGAGGTAGTCGGCCAGCCCGGAGGTGCGGGCGTGCATCTCGGCGCCGCCGAGCGACTCGTCGTCGGACTCCTCGCCGGTGGCCATCTTCACCAGCGGCGGGCCGCCGAGGAAGACCTTGGCCTGCTCGCGCACCATCACGGTGTAGTCGCTCATGCCGGGGACGTAGGCGCCACCGGCGGTGCTGTTGCCGAAGACCAGGGCGACGGTGGGCACCTTGGCCGCGCTGGAGCGGGTGATGTCGCGGAAGAGCTTGCCGCCCGGGATGAAGATCTCCTTCTGGGTCGGGAGGTCGGCACCCCCGGACTCGACCAGGGCGATCGTGGGGAGGCGGTTCTCCTCGGCGATCTGGGAGGCCCGGAAGATCTTCTTGACCGTCCACGGGTTGCTCGCGCCGCCCTTCACCGAGGGGTCATTGGCGGTGATCATCACCTCGACGCCCTCGACCACGCCGATGCCGGTCACCACCGACGCACCGACCGCGAAGTCCGAGCCCCACCCGGCCAGCGGGCTGAGCTCGAGGAAGGCGGAGCCCTCGTCGATGAGCAGCTCGATCCGCTCCCGGGGCATCAGCTTGCCGCGGTCGTGGTGGCGGGCGACGTACTTCTCCCCGCCACCGGCGACGGCCTTGGCCTGCTCGGCGTCGAGCGCGGCGATCTTCTCGAGCATCGCCTCGGCGTTCGGTGATCGAGTAACGCCCTCAGGGATCGGTGATCGAGTAGGGCGCGCAGCGCCCGTATCGAGATTCATGAGGCGTACCCCAACAGCTTGGCGGCGAGATCCGTGAGCACCTCGGTCGCACCTCCTCCGATCGGCAGGATCCGGGCGTCGCGGTAGTGCCGCTCCACCTCGGTCCCGTGCAGGTAGCCGGTCCCGCCGTGCAGCTGGACGGCCTGGTCACAGACGTAGGTCGCGGTGTCGCACGCGGTCTGCTTCGCGAGGCAGGCCTCGGCGATGACCGACTCCCCCGCGACGTGGCGGGCGGCGACCGCGTGGGTGTAGGCCCGGGCCACCTCGACCTGGCGGCGCATCTCGACCAGCCTGTGCCGCACCACCTGGTTGGCGACGAGCGGACGGCCGAAGGTCTCGCGGGTGCGGCAGTAGTCGGCGGCCAGCTCGAGCGAGCGGGCGGCGATGCCGTACGCGTGGACGGCGAGGCCGATCCGCTCGACGACGAACTGCTCGGCGATCTGGTAGAAACCGGCGTTCTCCTCGCCGACCAGGTGCGCGACCGGGACGCGGACGTCGACGTACGACAGCTCCGCGGTGTCCGAGCAGTGCCAGCCCATCTTGGACAGGGTCCGGTCGACGGTGAAGCCGGGCGTGCCCTTCTCGACGACGAGCAGGCTGATGCCGGCGTGGCCGGGGCCGCCGGTACGCACCGCGGTGGTGACGAAGTCGGCGCGGACGCCGCTGGTGATGAAGGTCTTGGTGCCGTTGACGACGTAGTGCTCGCCGTCGCGGCGCGCGGTCGTGCGGATCCCGGCGACGTCGGAGCCGCCGCCCGGCTCGGTGATCGCGAGCGAGCCGATCAGCTCGCCGGCGAGCGTCGGGCGGACGAAGCCGTCGACGAGGTCGGGCGAGCCGTTGGCGGCGAGGTGCGGCAGCGCGATCCCGCCGGTGAAGAGGGCGGCCATCAGGCCGCTGGACGCGCCGGCCTCGAAGAAGCCCTCCTGGAGCGCGACCGAGTCGAGCAGGTCACCGCCCTCGCCCCCAAGGCTCTCGGGGAAGGAGACGCCGAGCAGTCCCTGCCGGGCGGCGGCCACGTGCAGCTCGCGCGGCACCGTCTGGGCGTCCTCCCACTCCTGCAGGTGCGGGGCGATCTCGCGGCGGACGAACTCGCGGGCGGTCGCCTTCAGTGCCTCGCGGTCGTCGCTCACAGCAGCTTCTCCTGGATGTGCACGGTCCGCGACCGGACCCACTCGCCGAGGCCCTTGGCCTGCGGGTCGAAGCGGGTGGAGGCCGCGACCCCCTGGCCGAGCAGGCCGTGGATGAGCACGTTGACGGCACCGAGGTTCGGCAGCACGAACACCTCGACCTCGAGGTCGGCCGCCTCGGGGACGAGCTCGCGCACCTTCTTGGGGGTGATCAGCTTGGCCAGCCACGTCACGCGGGCGTCGTACTTCCCGGAGTCGTCGTGCGCGACCCACAGGCCGAGGTTGGCGTCGCCGCCCTTGTCGCCCGAGCGGGCGTGCACGAAGGTGCCGAGCGGCATCCGGCGGTTGAGGGAGTCGGCGGGCGCGGGGTACGGCGAGGGGCGACGGCCCGCGTCAGGCTCGTGGGTCCCGAAGTCGGTCGGGTCGGCGACGACCTCGCGGCTGCCGTCGGCGTGCACGACGGTGTGGGCGACGGCGTCGCGGGGGACGTACGCCGGCCGGTAGACGCCGTACGGCGTGGGCGGGCCCGGCGGGGCGGTCATCGTGAAGCCGGGGTAGGACGCCAGCGCGAGCTCGACGGCGGGGCCGGTGAAGGCCTTGGCGACGGGCTCGGGGCGCGGGTCCATCACCGTGCACCGGAGCAGGCAGGAGGCGCCCTCCTCGGTGTCGGCATTCGGGCCGGGCAGGGCGGTGCGGGTCCAACTGACGGTCTCGGCCGTGAGGGAGGGCGTCAGCTGGGCGCGGACCCACTCGGCCTTCTCCTCGATGTCGAGGCCGGTCAGCACCAGCTCGAGGGAGTTGCGGAAGCCGCCCAGCTCGTTGACGCAGACCTTGAGCTGCTCGGGGGGCGCCTGGCCGCGGACGCCGGTGATCGCGACCCGGTCCTCGCCGACCTGCTCGAGCGCGATCGAGTCGAGCTCGGTGGTGACGTCGGGGCCGAGGTAGCGGGTCGTCTGGATCTCGTAGACCAGCTGGGCGGTGACGGTGTCGACCGTGACCGCGCCGCCGGTGCCGTCCTGCTTGGTGACGACGCAGGACCCGTCGGACGAGAGCTCGGCGAGGGGGAAGCCGAGGGGCGAGCCGTCGTGCCGCAGCGACCGGAAGCCCGAGAAGTTGCCGCCCGTCGCCTGCGTCCCACACTCGAGCACGTGCCCTGCGACCACCGCACCGGCCAGGGCGTCGTACGACGTGGGGGTCCAGCCGAAGTGCGCGATCCCGGGTCCGACCACGAGGGAGGCGTCGGTGACGCGGCCGGTGACCACGACGTCGGCGCCCTGCTCGAGCGCCCGGGCGATGCCGAAGCCGCCGAGGTAGGCGTTGGCGGTGAGCGCCCCCTCGAAGCCGAGCTCGGAGGCACGGTCCCGCAGGTCGTCGCCCTCGACGTGCGCGACCGCGGCGTCGAGGCCGAGCCCCTGCGCCACCTCGCGCAGCCTGTCGGCCAGCCCGGCGGGGTTGAGGCCGCCGGCGTTGGCGACGATCCGCACGCCGCGCTCCAGCGCGAGCCCGAGGCAGTCCTCGGCCTGGCGCACGAAGGTGCGGGCGTAGCCGAGCGCCGGGTCCTTCATCGTGTCCTTGCCGAGGATCAGCATGGTCAGCTCGGCGAGGTAGTCGCCGGTCAGCACGTCGAGGCCGTGGCCGTCCGCGCTGCCCTCCAGCATCTGGCGCATCGCGGCGAGGCGGTCGCCGTAGAAGCCCGAGCAGTTGCCGATCCGCAGCACGCCCGCGTCGGACCCGCTCATCGCGGCGCCCGCCCCTCGCCGGCCGGGCCGGCGAAGGCCTGGGCGATCGCCAGCCACTGCTCGGCGTCCGCGCCGGTCGCGACGAGCGCGGTGTCGTCGCGGTGGACCCGCTGGGTGACCAGCAGGCAGAAGTCGTACGCCGGCCCGCGGACCGACTGGGCGGCGGCCTCGGGACCCCAGGCCCACGTCGCGCCCGACGGCGCGGTCAGCTCGATGCGGAACTCCTCGGCGGGCGGGGTCAGCTCGTGCACGCCGAAGGCGAAGTTGCGGGTGCGGACGCCCAGGTGGGCGACGTGCCGGATCCGGTCGGTGACGGTGGGCTCGAGGCCGAGCGCCTCGTGCACGTCGAGCGAGTGCGCCCAGGTCTCCATGAAGCGGGCGGTCGCCATCGAGGCTGCCGACATCGGCGGGCCGAACCACGGCATCTTCTGCCCCTCGGGCAGCCCGCGCAGGGCGGCGGCGAGGGCGGTGCGGGCCGCGCCCCAGCGGGCGAGCAGCGCCTGCGGGGCGAGCCGGGCGACCTCGAGGGCGGCCTGGTCGACGTACCCGGTCGGGTCGTTGATCGCGGCCACGACCAGCGCGTCCCAGGCCTCCTTGTCGGTGGCGGCGGCGACCGCGACCTCGTCGGTCCAGAGCAGGTGCGCGACCTGGGTCGACACGTCCCAGCCGGCGGCCGGCGTCGGCGTCGCCCAGCCGTCGGCGTCGAGGGCGGCGACAGCGTTCCAGAGCAGGTCGCCCTCGGCGTCGAGGTCGGCGAGCAGGTCGTCGAGCAGCGTCATCAGGAGGCCTTGCCTTCGGTCGCGGACGGGGAGCCGGCGAGCGCGGCGTCGAGCGTGTCGGCCCACTGGTCGAGGATCCGCCCGCGGCGCCGGGCGTCGTCGGAGATGGTGTTGGCGAGGCCCAGGCCGCGCACGAGGTCGAGGGTCGCCTGCACGAGCTCGCGGACGCCGGGGACCGACTCGTCGGCGCCGAGCAGCTCGACGGTCATCCGGTGCGTCTCGCGGCCGACCCGCTGCTCCAGCGGCGCGACGGCCGCCATCAGGTGCTCGTCGGTGCGGGCCGCCACCCACAGCTCGAGGGCGGCGGTGAAGACCGGGCTGGCGAAGTGGTCGCCGAGCATCCGCAGCACCGCGCGGGTCCGGCGCGGGCCGCCAGGCAGCCGGGCAGCGGCCGCCGCGAGCTCGGCGCCGCGCACCTCGGTGAGGTGCTCGACGGCCGCCAGGACGAGGGCGTTCTTGGTCGGGAAGTGGTGCAGCTGGGCACCGCGGCTGACGCCGGCGCGCTCCGAGACCAGCGTCGTCGAGGTGCCCCCGAAGCCCCGCTCCACCAGGCAGTCGACCGTCGCCTCCAGCAGCCGCGCCCGCATCAGCCGGGTCCGCTCCTCCTGCGGCACGCGCGCGCTCGCGCTCGCCGCCGGGGCGGTCTGGGTCGTCACGCGGCCAGCATGCCGCCGTACGAACAAACAGTCAAGCCTGACTTTTTGTTCGTACGGCGGCGCGACCCGTCAGACCAGCCGGGCCACCAGCGGCAGCCGCGAGCGGACCGCCGCCCCCACCACCAGCGCGGTGAGCAGCGGCAGCACGACGACCAGCCCGAGGATCAGCAGCCACGGGATGTCGAGGAACGGACCCGACGACACCCCCGTCGCCTCGCAGTAGCCGCTCCCGCTGGCGACCGAGCAGGTGTCGCCCCCGGTCGAGGTGAGCGGATAGGTGATCGCGATCCCCGGGATGAACCCGACCACCACCCCCAGCAGGGCGCCGACCATGCCCACGACGACGGCGTAGGCCGCCGCGATCCCGCGCCGGCGCCGCGGGGACGCCCCGATCGCCGACAGCGTGGCCAGGTCGGGCCGCGCGTCGGAGAGCGCGAGGAAGGTCGCGGTCAGCGTGCCCCCCAGCATCAGCACCGCCCCGAGACCCGCCAGCACCAGCTGGGTGATGACCGTGGCGCTGTCGGCCTGGTAGCCCCGCTCGACCGTGAACGACGCGGCCTCGGACGACCCGGCGAGCGCCTCGGTCACGGCGCTCTCGTCGGCCTTCGTCAGGCTCGTCCCGCTGACGGTCAGCCCCACCGGTGCCACCGGCAGGTCCAGCGCCGCCGCGGCGTCGGCGGACAGGATCGCCTGCGGTCCGGCCCCGACGCTCACCGGCACGGTGACGACCGGCAGCCGCTCGCGCACCGCGGGCCCGGCCTTCTTGCTGCTGGCCTTGAAGGTGGTGACGGCGATCCGGGCCTCGTCCGCCGCGACCCCGGTGTCGGTGAACACGACCGAGCGCCCGTCCGCGAGGGCGGCCTCGGCGGCGCGGCGCGACGCGGTGTCCAGGCCGAGCAGCCCGGTCGGGAGCGCGCCGTCGGACACGAGCACGTCGGAGCCGAAGCTCGCGCCGTACGACGTCAGCAGCGCCTCGCGGTCGGACCCGGCCGTCGTGATCGACACGTCGCGGAAGCCGCCGTCCGGGTAGGGCACGCCGAGCACCGGCGTCACCGTGGCGCCGGGGATCTCGCGCTGCACGAGGCGGGCGTACGTCGCGTAGTCGCCCGCGCCGGTCACGACGCCGACGCCGGAGGCGAACGACGGGGTGTACTCCGCCTCGTTCTGGGCCTCGTCGCTGGCCAGCGCGATCCCGAGCGCGACCACCCCGGCCACGGTGGCGGCGACCGCGGCCACGGCCGGGACCGTGCGCGTCCGGTGCCGGGCCGCGTCGCGGGCGGCGTAGCGCAGCGTGAGCGGCAGGGCGGACGACAGCCGTGAGACCAGCACCAGGACCAGCGGCACCAGCAGCACCATGCCGAGCACGGAGGAGATCGCGGCACCGGCGATGAAGTAGGCGCCGTTGACGTCGCTGCTGCGCGAGCCGACCGCGGCACCGGCGACGCCGAGTCCGAGCAGCACCGTGCCGAGGATCGGCGAGCGCAGCGACGGCTTGCGGTCGCCACGACGCCCGGCCAGCACGGCCACGACGTCCTGGCGCGAGGCGATGGTGGCCGGCACGACGGCGGCGAGCAGGGCGCTGAGCAGGCCGAAGCCGGCGACGCCAAGCAGGTG
Source organism: Nocardioides luti (assembly GCF_014212315.1). Taxonomy (NCBI): domain Bacteria; kingdom Bacillati; phylum Actinomycetota; class Actinomycetes; order Propionibacteriales; family Nocardioidaceae; genus Nocardioides; species Nocardioides luti. The sequence goes on along the minus strand of NZ_JACKXE010000001.1, from coordinate 2,570,995 downwards.
CAGCCACGGCACCTCGAACGGGCCGAACCACGACCCGCTCCGCTGCTGCAGCAGGGGCACCAGGGCCCGGCCGAGCCCGATCCCGACGACCACGCCGAGGACGGAGGCGACGCCGCCCAGCACGACCGCGCCGGCCAGCACCACGCGGCGCGTCTGCGGCGGGGTGCCGCCGGCGGACGCCATCAGCGCGAGGCTCCGCGCCTGCCGGCGAGCGCCGACCGCGAAGGCCGGACCGGCCAGCAGGACGACCTCGATCAGCGCCATCACGACGATCAGCACGATCACCGCGATCACGTCGCCGGACGAGTCGGAGAGGTACTGCTGCACCTCCGGCGGCAGCGGCGGCGGGTCCAGCACGACCTCGCGGGACAGCACCGTCGCACCGACCTGGTTCAGCCGCAGGACCGTGCTCCACGGGACGGGCGCGCCGTCCACGAGCCACGAGCGGGCGCCGTACGTCGCCACGTGGAGGCTCCCGACCGGGCCGGCGACCGCGGGCGAGTCGCGGATCGTGGCGGACTCGGCGATGCCGACGATCCGCGGGTCGGTGCGTCCCTCGTCCGCGAGGTCGAGGGCGTCGCCGATGGCGTACCCCTTGTCCGCCAGCGCCTGGTTCACCACGACCTCGTCGACGGCGTCCGGCAGCCGGCCGGACGTGAGGCGGAACAGGCCCCGCGCGGCCGGGTCGTGCAGGTCCACCTCGGTGCCCTCGGTGTAGGCCTTGCCCTTGTCCGTGACGACGTCGGCCTCGCCGGTGCGGATCTCGACCAGGCGGGGGTCCCCGAGCAGGGTCGCGACCTGGCTCTCGGTCGCCGGCGCGGAGCCCTCGTCGGCGCCGACGGAGCTGCTGGCCTGGTCGGGGTCGGGGGCCTGGACGATCCGCTCGATCCCCTTCTGCACCGTCACCTGCGCGGTCGCGGCGCCGAGCCGGCGGTCCAGCGACTCCGCGGACGAGACGTCCTGGGTCTGCAGCACGACGTCGGCGGCGGTCACGGCGAGCACGGGCAGCGCGATCATCACGAGCACGAGCAGGCTGCGTCCGCGGGCGCGCAGCGCGTCACGGCGGGCCAGCCGTAGGGAGAGCCGCCAGCCCGCGAGCCAGCGGTTCACCGGTGGCCCGACTCGAGCAGCACGTCGGCGGGGTCGGCGCCGGACTCGTCGACGACGACGCCGTCGCGCAGGAACACCACCCGGTCGGCCCACGCGGCGTGCCGCGCCTCGTGCGTGACCAGGACGCCGGCGGCACCGGCATCGCAGCGGGCGCGCAGCAGCCGCAGGATCTCCTCGCCGGTCTCCGTGTCGAGGGCGCCGGTCGGCTCGTCCGCGAGGATCAACCGCCGCTCCCCCACGATCGCGCGGGCGATCGCGACGCGCTGCTGCTGGCCGCCCGACATGTGGTCGGGGAACCGGTCGGCGAGGTCGGCGATCCCGACCTCCTCCAGGGCCAGCCGGGCAGCCGCGCGGGCGGCCCGCGGCCGGGTGCCGTCGAGCTCGGCGGGCAGGGCGACGTTCTCGGCGGCCGTGAGGGCGGGGATCAGGTTGAAGTCCTGGAAGACGTAGCCCAGCGACGTACGCCGCATCCGCGCGCGACCGCGGGCGCCGAGCGAGGCGAGGTCGACGCCCTCGACCGCGACGGTGCCGGAGGTCGGCTCGTCGAGGCCGCCGGCGAGGGTGAGCAGGGTGGACTTGCCGGAGCCCGACGGGCCCATGATCGCGACCAGCTCGCCGGGCCGGGCGCTGAACGACACCGAGCGCAGCGCGTGCACCTCGGTGGCGCCCTCGCCGTGGATCCGGGTGACGTCGCGCAGCTGCAGGACCGGGGTGCTCGTCGGGGTGCTCATCGGACGCTCCCCTCGGGACGCGGGGCCGCCGGGTCGGCGACGGGGGCGGTCCCGGGCTGCGAGGACCGCTCGAGCGCCGCACGGCGCAGCCGGGCCTCGCAGTGGTCCAGCCACCGCACCTCGGCCTCGGCCGCGAAGACGAGCGAGTCCAGGACCAGGCTCCAGGCCATGTCGCCCGGCTCGACCGGGGCGGCGGCCCGGCCGCCGCGCTTGAGCCGGGTGTAGTCCTGCAGCGCGGCCATCGTCGCCGTGCGCTGCTGCTGGATCACCCGCCCGACGTCCACGCCGGGCACGGTCACCGCGAGGGCCAGCTTGATCGCCAGCTCGTCGCGCGGCGGCTGGGTGCGCTCCACCGGGGTGGTGAACCAGGCCGCCACCTCGCCCCGGCCCGCGTCGGTCACCCGGTAGATCGCCCCGTGGCTGGTGCCGGCCCCGCCGTCCTCCTCGGGGACCGCCTCGACGAAGCCGTCCCGCTCGAGGCGGGTGAGCGTGGTGTAGACCTGCCCGATGTTGAGGGGCCAGGTCGCCCCCGTCCGCTGCTCGAACTCGGCGCGCAGCTGGTAGCCGTACATCGGCCCCTGCTCGAGCAGCGCCAGGAGTGCCTGCTTGACCGACATCTGGGTCCTCCCCGTCTGGGTATCCACCGCCCCCGTGGCGGTGGATACCGAGTATGTATACCACGTATGCATCCCCCGTCGCCCAGAAATGCCCGGTCGACACGTTTGCCGGTTCGCGCCGAGGGCATCACCCCAGCGCCTCGGCATCACTACGCTGACGCCCACCTGAACCACCCTTGAAGGGGGAGCACATGTCCGACTACGGGAATCCGCCGCAGGACCCCAACGCCCAGCCGAACCCATACGGCCAGCAGCCCGACCCGAACGCCAACCCGTACGGCCAGCCGCCGGCGTACGGCGCGCAGGGCTACGGCGCCGCCACGACCGGCTTCGACTACGCCGGCTGGCCCAAGCGCGTGGGCGCCTACCTGGTCGACGGCATCCTGACCTCGCTCGCCGCGATCCCCGCCTGGATCGGCTACGGCATCCTGGCCGGCTCGGCCGAGACGACGCGGGACCCGAACACCGGCCTCACGACGACGACGATGAACGGCGGCGCGGGCTCCACGATCCTGATCCTGATCGGGCTCCTCACCGGCCTCGGCTTCTTCATCTGGAACACCTGCCTCAAGGGCGGCAAGACCGGCTACTCGATCGGCAAGGGCGTCCTCGGCATCAAGCTGGTCAAGGCCGACACCGGTCAGCCGATCGGCGCCGGCATGGCGTTCGTCCGCTACATCGCGCACATCCTCGACTCGATCCCCTGCTACATCGGCTACCTGTGGCCGCTGTGGGACTCCAAGCGGCAGACGTTCGCCGACAAGGTCCTCGGCACGGTCGTGGTCAACCAGCCCAAGGGCTGACCCGCTCCTCCCGCACCTCCCGCAGGGGCGTCGTGGCCATGGCCGCGGCGCCCCTGCGGCGTTCCGCACCGGCCTGCGTCAGACTCGGGGCATGTCGAAGACGATCCTGATCACCGGGGCCTCCGCCGGGCTGGGTGCCGAGATGGCCCGCCAGTTCGCCGCCGCCGGCCACGACCTCGCCCTCTGCGCCCGGCGCCTCGAGCGGCTCGAGGAGCTGCGCGCCGAGATCCTCGCCGCGCACCCCGACCGACGGGTGGAGATCCGCGCGCTCGACGTCAACGACGACGAGGAGGTCTTCGCGGTCTTCCGGGCCTTCCGCGACGACTTCGGCACGCTCGACCGGATCATCGTCAACGCGGGCCTCGGCAAGGGCGCCCCGCTCGGCACCGGCGGCCACGCCGCCAACCGGGAGACGGCGATGACCAACTTCGTCGCCGCCCTGACGCAGTCGGAGGCCGCGATGGAGATCTTCCGCGCCCAGAACGCCGGCCACTTCGTGATGATCTCCTCGATGTCGGCGATGCGCGGGCTGCCGAAGTCGATGACGACGTACGCCGCCACCAAGGCCGGCGTCGCGCACCTCGCCGAGGGGCTGCGCCACGAGCTGCACGGGAAGCCGATCTCGGTGACGGTCATCTACCCCGGGTACATCGCCTCGGAGATGAACGACCAGGTCCCCTCCGAGCAGCCGATGATGGTCTCGACCGAGAAGGGTGTGCGCGCGATGGTCGACGCCATCGAGAAGGAGAAGGCCTCGGCCTGCGTCCCGGCCCTGCCGTGGGCGCCGCTGTCGGTCGTGATGAAGCACGCGCCGCTGCCGCTCTTCCGGCGGATGGTCTAGCGGCGGACGGCTCAGCGCCGGCGCTGCCACCGCTCGCGGAGCAGCCCCCAGGCACCGGTCGTCGCCAGCGCCAGCGCGACCAGCGACACCTGGAACGGCAGCCGCGCGAGCCGCTTCGCGTCGGTGTCGAGGCCGAACGAGTCCGAGCCCACGACGTACTGGTTGATGTTGCCGGGGAACACCAGCACGAAGAACGCCGCGACCACGACGCCGACGCACGCGAGGGTGCGGCCACGGGCGCCGGCCAGCGCGGCGCCCAGGACGATCTCGACCAGCCCCGAGACCACCACGACCGCGTCGCGGGCGGGCAGCCGGCCGGGCACCTGGCCGAGGAACTCGGCGGTGTCGACGAGGTGGGCGACGCCGGCGACGAGCAGGATCGTCGCGAGCAGCAGGCGGCCGAAGGTGCGGAGCGTCGTCATCGGGTCCTAGCGGTAGGTGAGGGTGTCGCCCGCGAGGTGGGCGTGCTCGTTGAAGGTGAGCAGCCGGGCGCCGGTCGAGCCGACGACCACGCGGGTGACCGAGGTGTTGACCACGACGGTGTTGAAGCGGCCCCAGAGCGCCCAGGTGAGGGCCGGGTCGGGCTCCCCGGTCGGCTCCGGGGCGACGAGGGCCCCGCAGCAGGCGGCGATCGGGCCGCCGGAGCTGATCACCACCACGGTCCTCCCCGAGCCGGCCCGCTCCTGCGCGCGGGCGAGGGCGGCGCCGACGCGACCGCTGAAGCCGCCGAACGGCTCCGGGTAGTCCGCGTCGTGCTCGCCGCTGGTCCAGCGCGCCGTCGCGAGCTCGAAGACGTGCTGGAACTCGCGGCGGTCCAGCTCGTGGGTGGGGAGGTCGGGGTACGCCGCCACGACCCCGAGGTGGTCGAACTCGTCCCAGTCGGTGTCCTCCTCGGGCGGCGTCGTCCAGCCCGCGCCCTCGAGCAGCCCCTCGGCGGTCTCGCGGTGCCGGCGCATCCCGCCGCGCACGACCGCGTCCGGACGGACCCCGGCCGCGGCGAGGTGCCGGCCGAGCAGGCGGGCCTGCTCCCAGCCGGTCTCCGAGAGCACGTCGTAGTCCTCGGCCCCGAAGGACGCCTGGCCGTGGCGGACCAGCAGCACGACGCCCATCAGGCGCCCGCCCCGTCGGCGCCGGCGATCCGCGAGCGGCACCGGGCCTCGAGCACGGCCACGGCGGGTCCGAACACGGCGTACGCCTCGTTCGTGGTCTGGCCGTGGGCGTAGCGGTACCAGATCTGCTGGGCGATCACCGCGAGCCGGAACAGCCCCAGCACCTCGTAGAAGCGCCACTGCTCGGGGGTGACGACGTGGCCGGTGCGGGCGCAGTAGCGCTCGACGAACTCCTGGCGCGTCCACATGCCCGGCTCGGTCGACGGCTGGCGGCGGAACATCTGGAAGAACTCGTCGTCGCCGGCCTCGACCCAGTAGGACAGCATCCCGCCGAGGTCGGTCAGCGGGTCGCCGACCGTGGCCATCTCCCAGTCGAGGACCCCGATCACGGTGAGCCGGTCCTCGGGGTCGAGCACCATGTTGTCGAGGCGGAAGTCGTTGTGGATCAGCACCTGTGCGACGTCGTCGGGCCGGTGCTCCTCGAGCCAGGCCACGATGTCCGACCAGTCGCCGGTGTCGTCGGTGCGGGCCTTCGCGAAGCGGTCGGTCCAGCCGGCGACCTGACGTGCGACGTACCCCTCGCCGCGGCCGAGCGCGGCCAGCTCCTCGTGGGCCTCGACGTCCACCTCGTGCAGGGCGACGAGCACGTCGAGGGCGTGCTGGCACAGCGTCGACGCCTCCTCGGGGGTCATCGGCGCGGGCAGGTCGTGGCGGAGGATGGTGCCGTCGATGCGCTCCATGACGTAGAAGTCCGAGCCGATGACCGACTCGTCCTGGCAGTAGCCGACCATCGCCGGGACGTAGGGGAAGACCGGGGCGAGGGCCGACTGGATGCGGAACTCGCGACCCATGTCGTGCGCGCTCCTCGCCTTCGCGCCCCGGGGCGGGCGGCGCAGGATCAGGTCGCGGGTGGGGTACCGCAGGAGGTAGGTCAGGTTGGACGCCCCGCCGGGGAACTGGCGGACCTCGGGGGTGCCGACGAGGTCGTCGTGGTACGCCGTGGCGTGCTCGCGCAGCCAGGCCGCGACCGCCTCGACATCGAAGGCGTCCTCGTCGCGGACAGGCCTGGCGGGGTTGCCGGCGTCGGTGGGGCGGCTCCCGGCGTCGCTCATCGGGTCGCGCCGTACTTGCCGAGCTCGAGGCGGGCGACCACGCCGCGGTGCACCTCGTCGGGCCCGTCGGCCAGCCGCAGCGAGCGGGCCGCGGTCCAGGCGCCGGCCAGCGGGAAGTCGTCGGAGAGCCCGCCGCCGCCGTGGATCTGCATGGCCATGTCGATGACCTGCTGGGCCATGTTCGGCACCGCGACCTTGATCTGCGAGACCTCGGAGAGCGCGTGGGGGGAGCCGCCGACGTCGAGCTTCCAGGCGGCGTTCAGCACCAGCAGCCGGGCCTGGTCGATGGCGATCCGGGCGTCCGCGATCCGCTCGCGGTTGCCCCCGAGGTTGGCGATCGGCTTGCCGAACGCCGACCGGCCCAGGGCCCGCGTGCAGGCCAGCTCGAGGGCGAGCTCGGCCAGGCCGATCAGCCGCATGCAGTGGTGGACCCGGCCCGGACCCAGCCGCCCCTGGGCGATCTCGAAGGCCATGCCCGGCCCGCTGATGACGTTGTCCAGCGGCACCCGGACGTCGGTGAAGGACAGCTCGCCGTGGCCGAGGGGCTCGTCGTACAGCCCCATCGTGTTGAGCAGCCGCTCGACCTTCACGCCGGGGGCGTCCATCGGCACCAGCACCATCGAGTGCCGGTGGTGGCGGTCGGCGTCGGGGTTCGTGAGCCCCATGAACACCAGGACCTTGCAGTCGGGGTTGCCGACGCCGGTCGACCACCACTTGCGCCCGTTGACGACCATCTCGTCGCCGTCGACGACCGCGGTCGCCTCCATGTTGGTGGCGTCGGAGGACGCGACGCCGGGCTCGGTCATCGCGAAGGCCGAGCGGATCCGGCCGTCGAGCAGCGGCTCGAGCCACTGCTCGCGCTGGGCGTCCGAGCCGTAGCGCAGCAGCACCTCCATGTTGCCGGTGTCCGGGGCGTTGCAGTTGAGGACGAGCGGGGCAATCGCGGAGCGACCGGTCAGCTCGGCGATCGGGGCGTAGTCGACGTTGCTCAGCCCGACCCCGCCGTCGGTGCCGAAGCGGGCGGCGTACTCCCCCGCGTGCTCGGCGGGCAGGAAGAGGTTCCACAGGCCCTGCGCGCGGGCCTTCGCCTTGAGCTCCTCGAGCACCGGGAGCGGCCGCCACGGGTCGCCCGTGCGGCGGAGCTCGGCGAGGTCGTGGTGGTAGGCCGCCTCGACCGGCTCGACCTCCTCGCGCAGGAACGCCGCCACCCGGGCGGTCAGGTCGGCGGCGCGCGGGGAAGGGGAGAAGTCCATGTCGGGCACAGTAGTGGGAGCGCGATGGGATGCTGGGCGGGTGACCCGCCTGCTCGCACCGCTCCTGCTGCTGGTCCTGCTCGTGGGCGGGTGCGGCGGCGGTGACGACGCCCCGGCCACGCCGGCGGCTTCCGCTGCTTCCCCTGCTTCCTCCCCCGCTGACGGTGGGGGCGCCGACCGGGAGGCGATCCGGACGGGCCTGGCGGCGCTCTTCGCCGGCGACCACCCCAGCGCGCAGGACCGCGAGGACGGTGCGTGCTTCGCGCGCGAGCTGGCCGCCCGCGCCACCCCGGAGCAGCTGCGGGACGCGGGCGTGCTCGACGCGTCGTACGCCGTCGTGACCACGCTCCCGGCCCTCCCGGAGCCGATGGCCGAGACCTGGGTGGACGCCCAGGCCGGCTGCGTGGACCTGGTGGACGCCTCGGCCCGTGCGCAGGCGAAGGTGACGCACGGCGCGATCGACACCGAGGGGTACGCCGCCTGCCTGCGCGACGCGCTCTCCGACGACGAGCTGCGGGCGGCGCAGGTCGCGACGCTCGAGGGCGACTTCGGCGCGGCCGCGGTGGAGCGCTTCACGCAGGCGCAGACCTCGTGCGCCCGGGAGTCCCTGTCCCGCTGAGCCGGTCGGGCCAGCCCGAAGGGGTCATGGACGCTCGGCGGGGCCGGTCCTAGCGTCGGAAGGTCGGGTCGCCACCGGCCCGCGGACCAGGGAGGCGACCGTGTTCATCCAGATCATCCAGGGCAGGTGCACCAGGCAGGACGAGCTCCGCGCGATGGCGGAGCGGTGGCGCGACGAGCTCGGGCCCAGCGCGGACGGCTGGCTCGGCGGGACCTACGGCTTCACCGACGACGACCTGTTCGTCGGGGTGGTGCGGTTCGAGTCGCGTGAGGCCGCGATGCGGAACTCCGCGCGGCCGGAGCAGGGGGTGTGGGCCGAGCGGATGATGGCGCTGATGGACGGGCCGGTCGAGTTCCACGACTGCGACGACGTCACCCTGATGATGGGCGGCGGCTCCGACACGGCCGGCTTCGTCCAGGTGATCCGCGGCCGCGTCGACGAGCCGGAGCGGCTCAAGGCCCTGATGACCGACGCCGACCTGCTGCACCAGATGCGCCCCGAGATCCTCGGCGCGACGCTCGCGGTCGAGGACGACGGCACGTTCACCGAGACCGTCGCCTTCACCGACGAGGAGAGCGCCCGGCAGGGCGAGCAGGTGATGGCCGCCCAGATGCCCGACGACCTGCGCTCGACGCTCGAGACGGCGATGGCCGGCGCGATGTTCCTCGACCTGCGGCACCCCTGGTTCGAGTCGGCCTGACGCCGACCCGTCGCGTCTCCACGGCTCAGGCGGCGACGGTGGTGACGACCCGGGACCGGGCGACCGGGTCGAGCCAGCGCCGCCGGGTGCGGAGCAGGCGGGCGGTCGACCAGGCCACGAACGTGACGGCGACGAGCGGGGCGACCCACCAGTCGTCGACCCGGGCGAGGCCGGAGAAGACCAGCCCCGTGACGGTGGTGCTGACGGCCAGCCGGGTCGAGTAGCCGACCATCGCCAGCGGCGGGGCCGGGGTCGCGCGCGCCGAGCGCAGGTCGACGGCCAGCGGGCGACGGTCCGACCAGCGCATCGCCGCGGCCACGACCTGGACCAGCACGACGACCGAGGTGGCGAGCATCGCGGCCGCCTCGCTGGGCGTCGGCACGCCGGCGCGCAGCGAGGACAGCGCGATCGTCACCGCCGAGGCGGCGAGCAGGAACTCGCCGAGCACGAGCGAGCGGGCAGCGAACACCGTCGACGCCGGGACCGGGAGGCTCTCGCGCCACAGGCCGCCGCGGCCGTCGAGGCACCAGGCGTTCACCCCGAACAGCAGCGCGCCACCCGACGCGACCAGCCCGGGCAGCACGGTCATCGCGTGCCACGGCAGGTCGCCGATGATGGCCACGACGCCGGGCCCGACCGCGAGCACCGCGAGCCCGCGCCGCATCGGCACCGCCCGCCAGACCGACGCCCGGTCGGTCCGCAGCAGTGCACCCAGAAGCGAGCGCGGCATCGGCCGGGCCGGGTGGAGGTCGCTCTCGAGACGCAGCTCGTCGCGGGGGGTGCGGCGCGCCGCGGCATGGGCGGGCACGGCGCCGAGCACGACGGCCGCGCCGAGGAGCGCGACCTCGGCGCCGACGGTGGCGAGCCAGCGCCACGAGAACCCGTCGACGTAGCCGGCCACGACCGCCACCGTCGGCATCCGGTCCAGGACGGCCGTCAGCCGGCCGGTCACCTGGAGCACCAGCACCGCGGCCGCGACCACGACCCCGGCCACCCGGACGGTGGCGACGCCGTGCGGGCCGCGGCGCACCCACTCGACGCTCCACGCGACGACCTGCGCGACCGCCGTCGCGGCGGCGAGCCACAGCAGGGTGCCGAGCTGGGCGGGGAGGAGCCGGCCCGGCCCGAAGGCGTACGCCGTGCTGCCGAGCAGCAGCCAGCCCTGCAGCAGCCACGCGATGTTGAGCGGGGCCAGCAGCAGCGCCCCGAGGTGGTCGGTGGTGGGGCTGACCGGGTGCACGACCGCGTGCTCGTGGGCGATCAGCTCGCGCCCGCCGCCCGACGCGACCGCCGACACCACGGCCAGCGCGAGGAAGCCAGCGAGGCCGCTGGGCAGGAGCAGGCGCACGTCGCTCGCGTGCGGCCCGTCCGCGGCGCCCGGGACGAGCGCCGGGACCACCGCGGCGGCCGCGGTGACGGCCAGGAACGTCGCGGCCAGCAGGACGACGCTCGCCCGTCGGCGTACGGCCCGGGCGCGGAAGCGCAGCAGGTGCCCGACGTCCGCGACCGCGCGGCGGGTCGGTGCGAGCCGGTCAGTCGAGGAGGCTGCGGTAGGCACGCGCGCCCTCCTCGCCGACCATGGCGTCGGCGTCGAGGGTCGCGACCCGGGAGCCGCCGCGGAGCACGAGCACCGTGGCGCAGGCCTGGATCGCGAGCTCGCGCAGGTGGGTGGAGACCAGCACGCAGGCGCCGCGGGCGCGGGCGTCGGCGATCACCTCGAAGGTCGCCTCGACGCCGATCGGGTCGACGCCGTCGAAGGGCTCGTCGAGCAGCAGCACCTCGGGCTCGTGCAGGGCGGCGAGCACGACCGACAGCCGGCGCCCCATCCCGTGCGAGTAGCCGCCGGTCACCCGGTGCGCCGCGTCGCCGAGCTCGAAGCGCTCGAGCAGGTCGCGCCCGCGCTCCTCCCAGCCGGTGAGGCGTCGCAGCCGCGCCGAGAGCTGCAGGTGCTCCCAGGCGGTCGCGCGCGGCACCAGCCCGCCGACGTCGGGGCAGTAGCCGCTGGCCTGCTTGGCCGCCAGCGTCGCGGTCACCAGGTCGTGCCCGGCCAGCGTGACCGACCCGGCCGTCGGCGGCACCACCCCGGCGAGCACCCGCATCGTCGTGGACTTGCCGGCGCCGTTGCGGCCCAGCAGGGCGGTCGCCTGGCCGGCGTACGCCGCGAGGTCAATGCCCGCCACCGCCTCGACCTGGCCGAACCGGACGTGCAGGCCGCGGACGTCGACGACCGGCACGGGGGCGGCCGGCGGGGGGACGGCCGGCTGCGGCGACGAGTTGCCCGAGTTCACGGGCTCATCCTGCCCCAGCCCCGACGCCGAGTCGGCGCATCTGCAGAGGCAGATGCGCCGACTCGAGGTGATGCCCGTCTGCAGATGCGCCGACTCGGCGATCCTGTGACCGGTCAGGCAGGGAAGGAGCCCCCCGACGACGCGAGGTCGCGGAGGTACGCCGTCGCCTGGAAGCGCTCGCCGTACGACGCGGCGAGCTCGTCGGCCCGGGCGACGAACGCGGCGAGGCCGATGGTGCCGTCCGCACCCTCGTAGCCGGTCATGAACTGTGCGGCACCACCGGTGTTCGGCGGGAAGCCGATGCCCATGATCGAGCCGATGTTCGCGGCGGCGGCCGAGGTGAGCACGCCCTCCTCGAAGCACTTGGCCGTCTCGAGCGCCTCGACGAACAGCAGCCGCTCCTTGACGTCCTCGAACGGGATCTGCTCCTCGGCGACCGGGAAGGTCTCGGCGAGGCCCTTCCACAGGCCCTGGCGCTTGCCGGCCTCGTCGTACTCGTAGAAGCCCGCGCCCTTGAGCCGCGACGGGCGACCGCCGTCGACCATCGTGGCCACGACGGCCTCGGCCGGGTGCGGCGTGTAGGTGCCGCCGTCGCGCTCGACGGCGTCCTTCGACGCCTTGGCGATCTTCTGGAAGAGCTCCATGTTCAGCTCGTCGGCGAGCTGCAGAGTGCCGACGGGGTAGCCGTCCTGGGTCGCCGCCCGCTCGAGCGACACCGGGTGCACGCCCTCGGCGAGCATCGCGAGGCCCTCGTTGACCATCGTCCCGATGACCCGCGAGGTGTAGAAGCCACGGCTGTCGTTGACGACGATCGGCGTCTTGCGAATCTGCTGCACGACGTCGTACGCCTTGGCCAGCGCCTCGTCGGACGTCTCCGCGCCGCGGATGATCTCGACGAGCGGCATCTTGTCGACCGGGCTGAAGAAGTGCAGTCCGATGAAGTCCTTCGGCCGGTCCACGCCGGTCGCGAGCTCGGTGATCGGCAGCGTCGAGGTGTTCGAGCACAGCAGCGCGTCCGGGTTCACGAACGGCGCGATCTCGGCGAAGACCTTGGCCTTGAGCGCCGGGTCCTCGAAGACAGCCTCGATCACCAGGTCGCAGCCGGCGAGGTCCGCCGGGTCGGCGGTCGCGGTGATCCGGCCGAGCAGCTCGTCGGCCTTCTCCTGCGTCAGCTTGCCGCGCTCGATGCCCTTGGCGTTGAGCTTCTCGGTGTAGGCCTTGCCCTTGTCGGCGCTCTCCTGGGCCACGTCCTTGAGCACGACCTGCATGCCCGCACGGGCGCAGGAGTAGGCGATGCCGGCGCCCATCATCCCGGCGCCGAGCACGCCGACCTTGACGGCCTTGTACGGCGGGATGCCGTCGGGCCGCAGCGAGCCGGAGTTGATCGCCTGCAGGTCGAAGAAGAACGCCTGGATCATGTTCTTGGAGTTCTGGTTGACGATCAGGTTCGTCAGGTAGCGCGACTCGATCCGCGAGGCGGTGTCGAAGTCGACCTGGGCACCCTCGACCGCGGCCGAGAGGATCGCCCGCTGGGCCGGGTAGACCGCGCCCTTGGTCTGCTGGCGCAGCAGCGCCGGGAACGCCGGGAGGAACGCCGCCAGCTTGGGGTGGCTCGGCGTGCCGCCGGGCATCTTGTAGCCCTGGACGTCCCACGGGTTCTGGGCCGCGTCGGGGTTGGCCTTGATCCACGCCTTGGCCGCGGGGACGAGCTCCTCGCGGGTGGCGACGAGCTCGTCGACCAGGCCCTTCTCGAGCGCGGCGGCCGGCTTGAAGCGGCTGCCCTGGAGCAGCACGTCCATCAGCGCGGACTGGATGCCGAGCATCCGGACGACGCGGGTGACCCCGCCGCCGCCGGGCAGCAGGCCGAGCGACGCCTCGGGCAGGCCGACCTCGACCTTGTTGTCGTCGACGAGGATCCGGTGGTTGCAGGCCAGGCAGATCTCGAGGCCGCCGCCGAGCGCGGCGCCGTTGATCGCGGCCACCACGGGCCTCGGGAACTTCTCGAGGCGGCGCAGGCCGTCCTTGACGCCCTGGCCCATCGCGAAGATCTGGGCGGCGTCGTCCTTGGTCGCCTGGACCATGTTCTTGAGGTTGCCGCCGGCGAAGAAGGTCTTCTTCGCGCTCGCGATGACGACGCCCGTGACGTCGGCCTCCTCGTCGTACAGCCGGTCGACCGCGGCCTTCATCGAGTCGAGGTACAGCTCGTTCATGGTGTTGGCGCTCGACGTCGGGTCGTCGAGCGTGAGGGTGACGATGCCGTCGGCGTCACGGTCGTAGCGGACGGCGCTCTGGGTCTGGGTCTCGGTCATGGTGGGTCCTTCGCTTTCAGACGAGCTCGACGATGGTGGCGATGCCCATGCCGCCGCCGACGCAGAGCGTGGCGAGGCCGCGGCGCAGGTCACGGCGCTGGAGCTCGTCGATGAGGGTGCCGAGGATCATCGCGCCGGTCGCGCCGAGCGGGTGGCCCATCGCGATCGCGCCCCCGTTGACGTTGGTGATGTCGTGGCTGATGCCCATGTCCTGCATGAAGCGCATGGCCACGGCCGCGAAGGCCTCGTTGATCTCGAACAGGTCGATGTCCTCGACGCCGAGGCCGGCCTTGGCCAGCGCCTTGCGGGCCGCCGGGGCGGGGCCGGTCAGCATGATCGTCGGGTCGGCGCCGGAGACGGCGGTCGCGATGATCCGGGCGCGCGGGGTCAGGCCGAGGTCGGTGCCGACCTGCTCGGAGCCGATCGCCATGATCGCGGCGCCGTCGACAATGCCGGAGGAGTTGCCGGCGTGGTGGACGTGGTCGATCCGCTCGACCCAGTGGTACTTCTCCAGCGCCACGTCGTCGAAGCCCGCACCCTTGCCGATGTCGGCGAACGACGGCTTGAGGCCGGCGAGGCCCTCGGGGCTGGTGTCGGGGCGGATCGTCTCGTCGTGGTCGAGCACGACGAGGCCGTTGAGGTCCCTGACCGGGATGACCGCGTCGGCGAAGTAGCCGTTGGCCCAGGCCTTCGCGGCGCGGTGGTGCGACTCCGCGGCGTACGCGTCGACGTCGCTGCGGCTCCAGCCGCCGAGCGTCGCGATCAGGTCGGCGCCGATGCCCTGCGGCACGAAGCCGGTGGCCAGCGCGGTGGCCGGGTCGGACGCCCAGGCGCCGCCGTCGGAGCCCATCGGGACGCGGCTCATCGACTCGACGCCGCCGGCGAGGATCAGGTCCTCGAAGCCGCCGCGGACGCGGGAGGCGGCCTGGTTGACGGCCTCGAGGCCGGAGGCGCAGAAGCGGTTCAGCTGCACGCCGGCCACGGTCTCGGGGTAGCCCGCCTTCAGCGCGGCGGTCTTGGCGATGTCGCCACCCTGCTCGCTGACCGGCGACACGACGCCCAGGACGACGTCGTCGATGCGGTTCGTGTCGAGCGAGGGGTTGCGGACCTGGATCTCGTCGAGCAGGCCGACGACGAGGTCGACGGGCTTGACCTCGTGCAGCGTGCCGACGGCCTTGCCCTTGCCGCGCGGCGTGCGGATGTGGTCGTACACGAATGCTTCTGCCATGACCGTCCTAGCGTTGGTTCGGAGACCGGGAGGTCGCGCAGCGACCGTCCCGTTTCGGTGATCGAGCAGGTCGCAGGGACCGTCCCGTTTCGGTGATCGAGTAGGTCGCGCAGCGACCGTATCGAGATCGATTGTGACACTATTGGTGTCACGGTCAAGGACGGGGTGGATGTGGTCTGGGTCACCACGGTGACGCGGCCACGAGAAGGAGTGCCCATGGACGACGAGAGCGTCGACGCGCTGCGCGAGCTGCTCACCCTCGACGAGCTGACCAACCGCGTCGGCATGAGCGTGCGCAACATCCGCTTCTACACGACCAAGGGGCTGGTGCCGCCGCCGATCCGGCGCGGTCGCTCGGGCTACTACACGCCCGACCACGTGGCCCGGCTCGAGCTGGTCCAGGAGCTGCAGAGCCACGGCTTCACGCTGTCCGCGATCTCGACGTACGTCGCCAACATCCCGCGCGACGCGACCCCCGAGGACATCGCGCTCCAGCGCGCGATGCTGGCGCCCTGGCAGCACGAGGCGCCGATCGAGATGTCGCGCGCGGACCTCGACAAGCGCGCCGGCCGCCCGCTGACCGACGAGGACCTGACGACGCTGGCCGCCCTCGGGGTCGTCTTCCCCGTGCGCCGCGGGCGCTTCCAGGTCGCGGTCTCCCAGCTCTCGGTCGGCCTCGGCCTGCTCGACCTCGGCTTCCCGACCGAGGCGGCGCTCGCCGCGGCCGACGTGTACGCCGCGCACGGCCGCGCGATCGCCGAGGAGCTCTACGAGGTGTTCCGCACGAAGGCGTGGCCGGTCTACAAGGAGTCCGGCACCTCGCCGGAGCGGGTGCGTGAGGTCGTCGAGCGGCTCAAGCCGCTCTCGATCGCGAGCCTCGTGCAGGCCTACGAGAGCGCCATGGACGAGACCAAGCGGGAAGGCATCGCGGAGCGCACCCGCCGTGGGGTGCCTGCCCCTACGCTGGCGCCATGAGCGACTCCCGCACCGTGCTGGTCACCGGCGCCACCGGCTTCATCGGACGCCGCCTGGTCCCCGAGCTCGTCGAGCGGGGCCTGGAAGTTCGGGCGATGACGCGCCGGCCCGAGTCGTACGACGGCCCCGGGACCGCGGTCGGTGCGGACGTGGGTGACCGGGCGTCGCTGGACGCGGCGCTGGCGGGCGCGGACGTCGCGATCTACCTCGTGCACTCGCTCGACGACCCCGACTTCGAGCGCAAGGACGCCGACGCGGCCCGCAGCTTCGGCGCCGCGGCCGCGGCGGCCGGGGTGCAGCAGATCGTCTACATGGGCGGGCTCGGCGCCGAGGACGACGACCTGTCCGCGCACCTGCGCTCGCGCCGCGACGTCGAGGGCCTGCTCGGCGAGGCCGGCGTGCCCGTCACGGTGCTCCGCGCCGCGATCGTCGTCGGCGCCGGCGGCATCTCGTGGGAGCTCACCCGCCAGCTGGTCAAGAACCTGCCGGCGATGGTCGTCCCCAAGTGGGTCGGCACCCGCACGCAGCCGATCGCGCTCGACGACGTGGTCCGCTACCTCGCGGGCGTCGTGGGCGAGGAGGCGGCGTACTCCCGCGTCTTCGAGATCGGCGGTCCCGAGGCGATGACCTACCTCGAGATGCTCCAGGTCGCGGCGCAGCAGATGAACGGCCGGAAGGTCGCGATCGTGAAGGTGCCGGTGCTGACGCCGCGGCTGTCGTCGTACTGGCTCGCCCTCGTCACCGACGTCGACGTGACGACCGGGCGCAACCTGATCGACTCGATGGGGGTCGAGGTGGTCGTCACCGACCGCTCGATCCAGGAGATCGTGCCGGGTGCGCCGCTGTCCTACGAGGAGGCGGTGCGCCGCGCGCTCGCCGAGGGCGACGCGAAGTAGCCGCTCAGCCGAAGAGCCAGGGCAGCAGGAACAGCATCGCGACGCTCCAGGTGACGTGCGTGAGCACGGGACCGAGGATGCCCCCGGACGCCCGGCGCTGCAGGCCGACGACCACGCCGAGCAGCAGCGCGGCGAAGGAGAGCATCACGTTGCCGGTCGCGAGCGTCGCGATGGCGTAGGCCACCGTGGTGACCGGCACCGGGTAGCGCGTGGTGGCGGCGTACGCCGCGCCGCGGAAGAACAGCTCCTCGGCGATCCCGTTGACGACGGTGATGACGACCAGCAGCGGCACCGAGCCGGCGTCCGCGTGGTCGAGGACCGACTGGACCTGGTCGTAGAGGAACGGGATCTGCCGCACGACGAGCCCGCCGAGCAGGAACACCCCGGCGAGGCCGAGGCCCAGCAGGATCGGGGTGACGACCGGGCGGCGCTCACCGGACGGGTAGGCGATCCGGCCCAGGTGCAGCGGCCCGGAGGCGAACGCGCCCACCGTCCAGACCGCCGCCAGGACCATCGTCGAGACGTAGAACCAGTTGCTGCCGGGCTCGATCCTCAGCGAGAAGCCGAGGACCAGCCCGCCCAGCACCACGAACCCGATCGTGACGAGCTGGCGGCGTTGGAGCGCCGGTGCGCTCTCGCGGTGGTCCCGGGGGACGACGTCCCACAGGGCCCGCTGTAGCCAAGTGCGCACCGGATCACTCCTTCGCTCGAGCAGGACTCGATCGACTGTACGGACGGCCTCCCAGCCGACCTCAGAGGGTCAGCGACGACCCGAGCTGAAGCTCGCCGCGGTGTGCGTGCTCCCACCCGAGGTGGCCACGCCGGCCGGGCGGCGGCGCGAGCGCCCCTGCCCACCGGTGGACGGACCGCCGGACTGGCCCTGCGAACGCTGCTGGCCACCCTTGCCGCCGGGCTTGCCGGACTTCGACGCGGCCTTGGCCGCACCGCCGCCCGCGCCCCCGCGACCGCGGCGCGAGCCGCCCCGTGACTGGCCGCCACCGGAGCCGTTGCCCCGCTGGTTGGACTCCGAGGCACCGGAGCCCTCGACGACGAGGCCGCCGGGCACGAGCACCCGCTCGCCGGGGGCGAGCTGGGCCAGGACCGGGTGGCTGGAGCCGGTGAACTTGGTGGTGGTCGCCTTGATGCCGGCCGCCCGGGTCAGGTCGCGCACGTCGCGCACCTGGTCGTCGGTCATCAGGGTGATGACGGTGCCCGCGGCACCGGCGCGCGCCGTACGGCCCGAGCGGTGCAGGTAGGCCTTGTGCTCGACCGGCGGGTCGGCGTGCACGACGAGCGCCACGTCGTCGACGTGGATGCCGCGCGCGGCGATGTCGGTCGCGACCAGGGTCGAGGCGGTGCCGGCGTGGAAGGCGTCCATGTTGCGGGTGCGGGCGTTCTGGCTGAGGTTGCCGTGCAGCTCGACCGTGGGGACGCCGCTCTTGTTGAGCTGGCGGGTGAGCGCCTTGGCGCCGTGCTTGGTGCGGGTGAAGACGACCGTGCGGCCGGGGGCGCTGGTCAGGTCGACCAGCACGCCGACGCGGTGCTCGCGGCCGATGTGCAGGACGTGGTGGTCCATCGTGCCGACCGGCGACTGCGCCGAGTCGGCCTCGTGGGTCACCGGGGAGTGCAGGAAGCGCTTGAGCAGCACGTTGATCGCGTTGTCGAGCGTCGCGGAGAACAGCAGGCGCTGGCCCTCCTGCGGGGTGCGGTCCATGATCCGGCGGACGGCGGGCAGGAAGCCCAGGTCGGCCATGTGGTCGGCCTCGTCGAGCACGGTGATCTCGATGTTGCGCAGGTCGCAGTGACCCTGCTGCATCAGGTCCTCGAGCCGGCCGGGGCAGGCGAGCACGATGTCGGCGCCGCGGCGCAGGTTCGCGACCTGGGGGTTCTGGCCCACGCCACCGAAGATGGTCATCGAGGTGAGCCCGGCGGACTCGGCGAGCGGCTTGAGCGCGGCGTGGATCTGGCCGACGAGCTCGCGGGTCGGCGCCATGATCAGCGCGCGGGGCTGGTTCTTGCTCGCCGGGCGGCCGGAGGCCACGAGGCGGGCGACGAGCGGCAGCAGGAAGGCATAGGTCTTGCCGGAGCCGGTGCGGCCCCGGCCGAGGACGTCGCGTCCGGCCAGCGAGTCGGGCAGCGTCGCTGCCTGGATGGGGGTCGGGGTGGTGATGCCCTGCGCGGTCAGGAGCGCGGTCAGGGAGGCGGGAACGCCGAGCTCGGCGAAGGAGGGGACGGTGGAACGGGTGTCAGAAGACAAGACAATTCACTCACGTGTGGCTGTCTCACCACGCTGGCCACGTCGGCGACGTGACTGGGGAAGCGGACCTCACGAAGGAGGGGCGTCGGCTCGTCAGCTCCGAGAGGGCTGGGGCCGTGCGCAGGAACCCGAGGCAAGACTGGGCGGGTTCGTGCCTCCAGCGTACGGGACGGGGCCGGTACGGCGACAATCGGCGCACGGGCGCCGGTCGGCGTACCGGCCCCGGGCCGGCGTTCCTGGTGGTGCTGGTGGTGGTGCTGGGGTTCGGCTGGACTACTTGGTCAGGCCGTCCTTGACGTCCTTGGCCGCGTCCTTGACCTTCTCGCCGGCGTCCTTGAGGGAGGCCTTCGACTGGTCGGTCTTGCCCTCGGCCTCGAGGCTGCGGTCACCGGTCGCCTTGCCGGTGCCCTCCTTGGCCTTGCCGCCGAGGTCCTCGGCCTTGTTGCTCAGCTTGTCACCGATGCTCATGGGTTCCTCCGTGAGTGGGGCGCGTCGCCGGTGCGGCGCAGGTCCTGCTCACGTGCCCGATCCGGGGCGTGGCAAACCCCCTCCGGCGACCGTCAGGCCATCTCCAGGACGCCGTCGTCGATGTCCGTCTTGCGGATCGTGCGGAGGTCGGTCAGGTAGTTCTGCTTGAGCTTCCACGGCGCCCGGTCACCCTGCTTGGGCAGGGTGTCGAGGGCGCGCAGGACGTAGCCGGACTGGAAGTCCATGAACGGCTCCTGGGCCATCCCCGGGTCGGCCACGGGGACGGCGTACCGCAGCCCGTTCTCGTCGAGGTGGCGCAGCAGCCGGCAGACGTAGTCGGCGACCAGGTCGGCCTTGAGCGTCCACGAGGCGTTGGTGTAGCCGATCGTGAAGGCGAAGTTCGGCACGCCGCTGAGCATCAGGGCCTTGTAGGCCATCGTCTGCGACACCTTCACGGGCTCGCCGTCGACGGTCAGGTCGATGCCGCCGAACGCCTTGAGGTTCAGGCCCGTCGCCGTGACGATGATGTCCGCCTCGAGCTCCTGGCCCGAGGTGAGCCGGATGCCGGTCTCGGTGAAGGTCTCGATGGTGTCGGTGACGATCGAGGCGGTGCCCTTGCGGAACGCGCGGAACAGGTCGCCGTCGGGCACCAGGCACAGGCGCTGGTCCCACGGGTCGTAGGTCGGCTTGAAGTGCGTGTCGACGTCGATGTGGTCGGGGAGCATCCGCTCGGTGTTCTTGCGGATGAAGCCGCGCAGCACGTCGGGGCGCTTGCGGCTCAGGCCGTAGCTCGCCATCGCGACGAGGATGCTCTTCCACCGCACGATCGGGAAGGCGACCTTCTCGGGCAGCTTCGACAGCTTCTGCGCGAGGGGGTCGCGGCCCGGCATCGACAGGACGTACGTCGGGGAGCGCTGCAGCATGGTGATGTGCTCGGTCCGGTCCGCCATCGCGGGGACCAGCGTCACCGCGGTCGCGCCGGATCCGATGACGACGACCTTCTTGCCGCTGTAGTCCAGGTCCTCGGGCCAGTGCTGCGGGTGCACGACCTGGCCCGCGAAGTTCTCCTGCCCCGGGAACTCCGGGGCGTAGCCCTGGTCGTAGTCGTAGTAGCCGGAGCAGCCCCACAGGAAGCCCGCGGTCAGCTGCCGGCGCTCGCCGCCGACCTCGACGTCCACGGTCCAGCGCGCGGTGCCGGTGTCCCAGGAGGCGGCCACGACGCGGTGGTCGTAGCGGATCAGCGCGTCCACGCCGTACTCCTCCGCGACCTGGCGGACGTAGGCCAGGATCGACGGACCGTCGGCCAGCGCCTTGTCGCCGCGCCACGGACGCCACTGGTAGCCCAGGGTGTACATGTCGGAGTCGGAGCGCACGCCCGGGTAGCGGAACAGGTCCCAGGTGCCGCCGCTGCGGTCGCGGCCCTCGAGCACGGCCACGCTGCGCTCGGGGTGCTCCTCGCGGATGCGGCAGGCGGCGCCGATGCCGGAGAGCCCGGCACCCACGATGAGGACGTCGACGTGTTCGGTCATGGTGGGAACGCTAGCCGAGTTCCGTTCTTATTGACAGATATTCAGCAAGCGGGATGCATCACACCTGGACGGCGACGCCGCTGGCGATCAGCTCGTCGACGCCGTCGATCCCCCAGGCGGTCAGCGCCTCGCGGGTCTGGGCGCCGGCCTCGGCCGACGGCGGCGTCGTGAGCGTCGCCGCGGTGCGCGAGAAGCGCGGCGCCGGGCTCGGCTGCAGCAGGCCGTCGCGCTCCACGAAGACCTCGCGCGCAGCCATGTGCGGGTGCTCGGCCGCCTCGCTGATCGGGATGATGCCGGCGACGCAGGCATCGGTGCCCTCGAAGACCTCGACCCAGTGCTGCTGCGTCTGCTGCCGGAAGGTGGTCTCGATGAGGACGCGGAGCTCGTCGTACCGCTCGGGCTCGTGCTGGCCGGGCGCCTCGTCCTCGATGCCGAGCAGCCGGACGAAGGTCGCGAAGAACTGCGGCTCCAGCGCACCGACCGACATGTGCCGGCCGTCGGAGGTCTCGTAGACGTCGTAGAACGGCACCCCGCCGTCGAGCAGGTTGCTCGCGCGCTCCTCGGTGAAGGTGCCCGCGGCGAGGAAGGCCGCGGTCATCGCGTTGAGGTGGGCGGTGCCGTCGACGATCGCCGCGTCGACCACCTGGCCGCGGCCGGAGACGCGGGCCTCGAGGAGCGCCGCGAGCAGGCCGATGACGAGGTACGTCGAGCCGCCGCCGAAGTCCCCGACCAGGTTGGCCGGGAAGTGCGGTCGGGCCTTGTCCTGGCCCAGGCCGTGCAGGGCCCCGGTGATCGCGATGTAGTTCATGTCGTGCCCCGCGGCGCTCGCCAGCGGCCCGGTCTGGCCCCAGCCGGTCATCCGGCCGTAGACGAGCCGCGGGTTCGTCGCGTGCACGTCGTCCGGGCCGAGCCCGAGCCGCTCCGCGACGCCGGGCCGCATCCCCTCGACCAGCAGGTCGGCGTCCTTCGTGAGCTCGAGGACGGTCGCGATCGCCTCGGGCCGCTTGAGGTCGAGCGCCACGCTCGGCCGCCCCCGGTTGAGCAGGTTGTGCGGGCCCCCTGCCAGCAGCTGCCCGCCCGGCCGCTCGATCCGGATCACGTCCGCCCCCAGGTCGGCCAGGATCATGCACGCGTGCGGACCCGGCCCGATCCCCGCGATCTCGACGACCCTGACGCCTGCGAGCGGTCCCGTGCCCTGTCCGAGTTCTGTCGTCATGGCGCGATTGTGACAGGTTCACTGTCAGGGTTGTAGGGGGTGTCGGAGGCGCTGGCTGGCGAGCGAGCGGTGAGCTGGCCACCGATTCGCGCCGGCAAACGGTGGCCTCGTCACCGCTGAGCTGAAGCCTTGCCCACCAGCGGTGTCTCAGCCACCGTTCCCACGGTTGGATCGGTGGCCAGTCCACCGCCCGCCATCGCCCGTCGGCCTGCAGAGCAGCCGACAACCATGCACAGGACAGCCCGGGAGCAGCTTCGTCCACAGGAGAGGCATTCCGCGCCGCCGACGGCCTCCTCGGCCGCCTTCGATGGCGTCATGCGCCCCATCCCGACCGAGCTGCTGGGTAGACCGTTCACCCGCGACGAGGCCATCGCCTCGGGCGTGTCCTCGCGCATGCTCGAGGGCCGACGATTCGTCCGGCTCCATCCCCGGGTGTGGTGCGAGCGCGGACACCCACTGAGCCCGGAGGACCGCATCCAGGCGGCCGCCCTGGCACTGCCCGCGGCGGCCAGGCTGACCGGGATCAGCCGCATTCAACGACTCGGCCTCGACTTCGGGCCCCGGTCGCCCGTGCGCTTCGTGGTCCAGGGAGACCTGCATCTCGCCCTTCCTGGCGTCTTCCTCCACCGCACCCGGCGGCTTCCGCCTAGCTCGGACGACCTGTGCGTCACGCCAGCCGCTGCGTACGTCTCTTACGTCGCTCGCGCGCGGACCATCGACGCGATCAAGGTCGGTGACTGGCTGCTGCACCACGGGCACATGACGCTCGACGAGCTCGAGGAGCTTGCTCTGTCAGCGCTCTGGCGGGACGGCGCGCAGGAGGCCGTGTGGCTGCTGGAGCATCTCAACCACCGCGCCAGGTCACTGAAGGAGTCGGAGACACGGTGCGTGCTCGACTTCGCCGGGCTGCCACCCGCCGAGGCGAACGTGTCGGTCGACGTGCGCGAGGATGTCGTCGTCCTCGCCGACCTGCTCTACCGAGCGTGGGGAGTCGTGGTCGAGTACGAAGGCGCCCACCACCAGGACGACCGCGCCCAGTACCTCCAGGACCTCGGTCGCTACGCCCTCCTGCGCAGCGCCGACATCCCCTACGTCCAGGTCACCCGCGAGAAGCTGGACCACCGCAAGACTCTTGTCGGAGAGGTGTTCCGCGCGCTGGTGGACGCCGGCTACGACGGGCCTCCCCCTTCGTTCGGCAGCCAGTGGGAGCTGCTCTTCGCGCGGGTCAGCACGGCGCTCGGACCTCGACGTCACCCGACGGATGTCGAAGCGCCAGTCGCCCGGCGGTGAGCTGGCCACCCTCCGGGACGCCGACTCCGTGGCAGGCTCACCGCTCCGCGCGAGGCACCGACGTCAGCGGTGCCCCAGCCACCGTCGTGGTGACCCTTTAGGTGGCAGGCTCACCGCTGGGCCCGCCCGCCCGCCGGCGAGGTCAGAGCACGCGCCGCAGGAACTGCCGCGTCCGCTCCTCGCGCGGCTCGGTGAAGATCTGGGAGGGCGGGCCCTGCTCGAGGATCCGGCCCTCGTGGAGGAAGCAGACGGTGGTGGCGACCTCGCGGGCGAAGGCCATCTCGTGGGTGGCGAGCACCATGGTGGTGCCCTGCTCGGCGAGGTCGCGGACGATGGTGAGGACGTCGCCGACGAGCTCGGGGTCGAGGGCGGCGGTGATCTCGTCGAGCAGCAGCAGGGTGGGCTGCGTGCAGAGCGCCCGGACCAGGGCGGCGCGCTGCTGCTGGCCGCCGGACAGGCGGTCGGGGTGCTTGAGGGCCTGGTCGGCGAGCCCGAACTGGCCGAGCAGGTCACGGGCCCGGGCCTCGGCCTCGGCGCGCGGGACGCCGTGCACCCGCCGGGGTGCGAGGGTGCAGTTGTCCAGGACCGAGAGGTGCGGGAAGAGGTTGTACGCCTGGAAGACCATCCCCATCCGCCCGTGCACCGCGCGCCGGTCGACGCGGGGGTCGGAGATCTCGCGGCCCTCGAAGCGGATCACGCCGTCGTCGACGTCCTCGAGCAGGTTCAGGCAGCGCAGCAGCGTCGACTTGCCCGAGCCGGACGAGCCGATCAGGCACACCACGTCGTGCGGCTGCAACGCCAGGGAGACGTCGCGGAGCACCACCTTGTCGCCGTACGCCTTGCGGACGTCCACGGCCTCCAGCAGGGCGCTCATCGCGCACCCGCCCGCTCGCGCTCGGCGTAGCGCCGGCCGAGCCAGTCGGTGAAGCGCGCCAGCGGGATGGTCAGCGCCACGAAGAACGCCGCGACCACGACGTACGGCGTGTAGTTGAAGTTGTAGTTGGTGTAGTCGCGCGCCACGAAGACCGCTTCGAAGACGCCGAGCGTCGAGGCCAGGGCGGTGTCCTTCTGCAGGGAGACGAAGTCGTTCAGCAGCGGTGGCACCACGCGGCGTACGGCCTGCGGCACGACCACGAAGCGCATCGTCTGGCCGCGCGAGAGCCCCAGCGCCTCGGCGCTCGCGAGCTGCGAGGGGTGGATCGACTCGATGCCGGAGCGGAACACCTCGGCGACGTAGGCGCTGTAGGAGATCACCAGCGCGGTCGTCGCCCAGAAGAACGCGCTGTTCGGGACGCCCTGGAGCCGCAGCCCGGGCATGCCGAAGCCGAGCAGCAGGATGAGCAGGATCGTGGGGACGCCGCGGATGACGTCGGTGTAGGCAACGGCGAAGACCCGCAGCGGCACGAGCCACGGGGAGCGGGCGCCGCGCGCGAGCGCGATCGCCAGCCCCGCCACCAGGATCAGCGGCTCGGCGATCAGGAACATCTTCACGTTGATCCAGAACGCCCGCGCGATGTCCGGCAACGATGCCTTCGCGTGGAACCCGTTGAAGAACGACACCCTCACCCGGTCCCAGCCGGGCGACGTCACGACCAGCAGCCCGAGGCCGACGAACACGACGACCAGGGCGATCGTGGCGATCAGGATCGAGCGCAGCCTCAGCCGGCGGCGCTGCTCGCGCCGCTCGACCTCCCGCGGCGACGGCGTCCAGGCGGCACCGGCGGACGGCGGGGCCGAGGGCCCGCTCACTGGAGCTCGGGGACGTCCGCGGCGTCGTAGAGCCACTTCTGCTGGAGCTGGTCGAGGGTGCCGTCGTCCTGCAGCGTCGCGAGCGCCTGGTTGACGCAGGAGACCAGCCCGCTGCCCTTCTCGAAGAGCATGCCGAACTCCTCGGCGTCACCCGACGACACCTGGAACTGCCCGACCAGCGTGCTGTCGGGGATCTCGACGGCGCTGATGTAGAGCGCGGTCGGCAGGTCGGCCAGGATCGCGTCGACCTGGTCGTTCTGCAGCGCCTGCTTGGCGGCGTTGGTGTCCTCGAAGACGACCGGGTCGGTGTCGGGCTGGATGTCGTCGCGGATCGCGGTCAGCGAGGTGGTGCCGGTCTGCGCGCCGAGGCGCAGGCCCTTGAGGTCGGCCAGGCTGGTCGCCTCCGCGCCGGCGGAGCCCTTCAGGGCGACGACCGCCTGCGACGCGGAGTAGTAGCCGTCGGAGAAGTCGACGACCTGCGCCCGCGCGGGGGTGATCGAGATCTGGTTGATGTCGAAGTCGAAGTCCTTGGCACCGGGCTTGTACGACGAGTTGAACGGCACCTTGACCCAGGTGACCTGGTCCCGCGAGAAACCGAGCTGCTCGGCAACGGCGTAGGCCACCGCCGACTCGTAGCCCTGGCCGTTGGTGGGGTCGTTCTTGCGGAACCACGGGTCGTACGCCGGGGAGTCGGTGCCCACGGTCAGCGTCCCGGCCGTGCGCAGCGGGAGGCTGTCGACCGCGCAGTCGTCGGGCGCGGCCGAGCCGCTGCCGGACGAGGTGTTCGCCGTCGAGGAGGGGGCGTCGTCCACCGGCGCACAGGCCGAGAAGGCCAGGATCGGCAGGACGAGGGGCAGGACGGCAACGGATCCACGCAGGCGCATGGGCAAATCGTACGGTTTCAGTGGGCTTCGTGGTGGTGCATCTCGTGGACGACGGCGTGACCTCGGCCTCGCCCGATCATCCAGCGGTTCACCGGGACGGTCAGCACGAACGCGACGGCGAGGCTCACGACCAGGCTGGCCCAGAACAGGACGTCGGCCAGCGTGGCCGCCATCGCGCTCGGCCAGACCAGCAGGGTGCCGTTGTCGACGACCTCCATCGTGAGGATCGAGACGGTGTCGGCGGCGAGCGCGGTGCGCACCGCGGCCCGGACGTCCAGACCGGCGGTGCGCACGCCACGGAAGGTCAGCAGGTAGCCGAAGAAGAACGCCAGGGCCACCGAGAGCACGATGCTCGCGCCGTTGCTCCAGCCCCACCAGGTCGCCAGCACCATGCCCAGCACCTCGCCGATCGCACAGCCGGTCAGGCAGTGCAGCGTCGCGGTCGCGGCCATCCTCCACGTCGAGTCCATGCGCTCACGCTATACCCCCTAGGGGTATCGATCAAGAGCCCATGAGTGACCCGGGCCACGCACTCTTGCAACTCGTTGCATAGGTGCGCCACCATTAACGGCATGGCCCTCGAGCACGCCCTCCTCGTCGCGCTGCGCGAGCAGCCGGCCTCCGGGCTCGAGCTGGCGAGGCGCTTCGAGCGCTCCATCGGCTACTTCTGGCACGCCACGCACCAGCAGATCTACAAGGTGCTCGGCCGGATGGACGCCGACGGCTGGGTCACCGCCACCGCGGTCGCGCAGAGCGGCAAGCCCGACAAGAAGGTGTACGCCGTCTCCGCCGCCGGCGAGGGCGTCCTCGCCGACTGGCTGGCGGCCCCCACCCCGACGGAGCCGCTGCGCAGCGAGCTCGCGGTCAAGATGCGCGGGGCGTCGTACGGCGACCGCGCGGCCGTCCTCGACGTCGTCCGCGCCACCCTGGTCGACCACCAGGTGCGCCTCGACCACTACGAACGGCTCGCGAAGCGCGAGCACCCCACCCCCGAGACCCTCACCGGGCACGCCCTCGACCAGTACCTCGTCCTGCGCGGGGGCATCCGCACGGAGCGGTTCTGGGTCGAGTGGCTCGGCGAGTACCTCCATGCCCACGAGAAGGCGGAACGATGAGCGACTACCCCCACCTGCTGAGCCCGATCACCCTGGGCGGCCCGTCGGGGCTCCGGCTGCGCAACCGCGTGGTGATGGGCTCGATGCACACCGGCCTCGAGGACAGCGCGCGCGACCTGCCGGCCCTGGCGGCGTACTTCGCCGAGCGCGCCCGCGGCGGCGTCGGCCTCATCGTCACGGGCGGCTACGCCCCCAACAAGCGCGGCTGGCTCAAGCCGCTCGCCTCCGAGCTGACCACGCGGCTGCAGGCGATGCGGCACCGCGAGGTCACCGGGGCGGTGCACGCCGAGGGCGGCGCGATCGCGCTGCAGGTGCTGCACGCGGGCCGCTACGGCTACCACCCGCTGAGCGTCAGCGCGTCGAGCAGGAAGTCGCCGATCACGCCGTTCCGCCCGAGCGCCCTGTCCACGAAGGCCGTGGACCGCACCGCGACCGACTTCGCGCAGACCGTCGCGCTGGCCGTGAAGGCGGAGTACGACGCCGTCGAGGTGATGGGCTCGGAGGGGTACCTCATCAACCAGTTCCTCGCCGTACGCACCAACGACCGCACCGACGCGTGGGGCGGCACCGCGGAGAAGCGGATGCGCTTCCCCCTCGAGGTCGTCCGCCGCGCCCGCGACCTGGTCGGCGCGGACTTCCCGATCGTCTACCGGATCTCGCTGCTCGACCTGGTCGAGGGCGGCCAGACGTGGGAGGAGGTCGTCACGCTGGCGCACCTGCTCGAGGAGGCCGGCGTGACCGTCCTCAACACCGGCATCGGCTGGCACGAGGCCCGGGTGCCCACGATCATCACCCAGGTCCCGCCCGGCGCGTGGCGCTCCGCGACCGCCCGCCTCAAGGCCGAGGTGTCCGTCCCGGTGTGCGCCTCGAACCGGATCAACACCCCCGAGCTGGCCGAGTCGATCCTGGCCGCCGGCGAGGCCGACCTGGTCTCGATGGCGCGCCCGCTGCTCGCCGACCCCGACTTCGTCGCCAAGGCGGCGGCCGGCCGCGCCGACGAGATCAACACCTGCATCGCCTGCAACCAGGCCTGCCTGGACCACGTGTTCGAGAACAAGAAGGCGTCCTGCCTGGTCAACCCCCGCGCCTGCCGCGAGACCACGCTCGTGCTCGGTCCGACGAAGCGCGCGGGCACGGTCGCGGTCGTCGGCGCCGGCCCGGCCGGGCTGTCCGCCGCCGTCTCCGCGGCCGAGCGCGGCTTGGCGGTCACGCTCTTCGAGAAGTCCGACAGCCTCGGCGGCCAGTTCCGCCTCGCGATGCAGGTGCCCGGCAAGGAGGACTTCCGCGAGACGCTGCGCTACTACACGCGCCGCCTCGAGGTGCTCGGCGTCGAGGTCCGGCTCGGGACGGTGGCCACGGCCCCCGACCTGACGGCGTACGACGAGGTGGTCGTGGCGACCGGCGTCGTCGGCCGGGTCCCGGACCTCGAGGGGATCGACCACGACAAGGTCGTGTCGTACGCCGACGTGCTCAGCGGCGCGGTCGTGCCCGGCAAGCGGGTGGCGGTGATCGGCGCCGGCGGGATCGGCGTGGACGTCAGCCACTTCCTGACCCACGACCCGGCCGACACGCTCGACGACTGGATGGCGCACTGGGGCGTCGGCGACCCGTCCCTGCACCCGGGCGGCCTGACCGAGCGCAAGCCGCGCACGCCGGTCCGCGAGGTGACGCTCCTCCAGCGCAAGACCACCCCGATCGGCATCGGGCTCGGCAAGACGTCGGGCTGGGCGCACCGCGCGGTGCTCAAGCAGTCCGGCATCACCCAGGTCAGCGGCGCGACGTACACCCGCGTCGACGACGCCGGCCTGCACTACACGCTCGACGGGGTCGACCACGTCCTCGACGTCGACCACGTGGTGCTGTGCGCCGGGCAGGAGTCGGTGCGGTGCGTGTACGACGACCTCGTCGCCCACGCCGAGCCGGCCCCGGGCCACGAGCTGGGCGTGCACCTGATCGGCGGCGCCGACGTCGCCGCCGAGCTCGACGCCAAGCGCGCCATCGAGCAGGGGACGCGGGTGGCGGCGGGTCTCTGAGGCGGCCCGCTAGGTTCGGCCACGTGATCGTGGACCTGACCGACGACGAAGCCCGAGCCGCCCTGCCGCTGAAGTGGGGCACCGTCGAGCCCGGGGTGGTGCCCGGCTGGGTGGCGGAGATGGACTACGCGCTGGCGCCGCCGCTCGTCGACGCGCTGACCGCGGCGGTGGCGCGCGGGACGACCGGCTACCCGCCGTTCGGCGACGGCGGGATCGGCGCGGCCTTCGCGGCGTACGCCGGGCGGCACTGGTCCTGGCAGCCGCCGGAGGACGCCACGGCGGTCGTCGGCGACGTCATCGGCGGCATCCGGCTCGCGATCGAGACGCTCTGCCCGCCGGGGCCGGTCGTGGTGCCGCTGCCGTGCTACCCGCCGTTCCGCGACATCGTGGCGCTGACCGGCCGTGAGCTCGTCACCGTCGAGGTCGACCCGGACGCCGAGGACGCCGCGCTCGACCTGGGCGCCGTCGAGGACGCCTTCCGCGCAGGCGCCCGCACGCTGCTGCTCTGCAACCCGCACAACCCGCTGGGCCGGGTCGCGAGCCGCACCGAGCTGGCGGACCTGGCGGCGCTCGCCGAGCGGTACGACGCCCGCGTGGTCGCCGACGAGATCCACGGCCCGCTGGTGCTCCCGGGCGCGACGTTCACGCCGTACCTCTCGGTCGACCCGCGCGGCATCCTCGTCACCAGCCCCTCCAAGACCTTCAACACCGCCGGCCTGCACACGGCGCACGTGACCGCCCTCGACCCCGCGGACCAGGCGCGGCTGCGCGGAGTGCCGCTGCCGCAGAACCACGCCTACTCACCGCTCGGGATGCTCGCCGCGCGGGTCGCCTGGACCGACTGCGACGCGTGGAACGCCGCCCTCGTCGCGCGGCTCGACGACCAGCGCCGGCTGCTGACGCGGCTCCTGGCCGACCGGTTCCCGGCCGCGCGGATGCGGCCGCTGCAGGCGACGTACCTCGCCTGGCTCGACCTGCGCGCGTACGCCGTCGACGACCCGGCCGCGGCGGCGCTCGCCCACGGGGTGCGCCTCTCCCCGGGCGGCGACTACCACCAGGGGCTCACCGGCCACGTCCGGATGAACGTCGCGACCTCGCCGGAGCGGCTGGGGCTGATGGTCGACCGGCTGGCGGCGGCGCTGGGCTGATGGCGCATGTAACGCCCGGTTATGGGGGCTTGGCACCCGTTCGAACGGGTCCCTGGAACCCATAACCGGGCGTTACATGCCCGATCGCGCGCTCGCCGGACCGCCCCGGGCTCGCCTCAGCCCGGGTGCTGCGCCTGGGCGGCGATGAGCGCGGCGAACCACTCGAAGGACCGCTTGGGGGTGCGGACCTGGGTCTCGTAGTCGACGTGCACGAGGCCGAAGCGCTGGGTGTAGCCCTCGGCCCACTCGAAGTTGTCGAGCAGCGACCAAGCGTAGTAGCCGCGGACGTCGACGCCGCGCTGGATCGCCGTGGCGATCGCGCGCAGGTGCGCCTCGTGGTAGTCGATGCGCGGCTGGTCGTCGACCACCCCGTCGGCGTCCGGGCCCATGGCGTAGGAGCAGCCGGACTCGGTGATCATCAGCGGCGGCAGCGCGGCGCGGAAGCGGGCGCGCAGGGTGATCAGCCACTCGCGCAGGCCGTCGGGGACGACCGGCCAGCCGAAGTCGGTCGTGGGGTAGCCGACCAGCTCGCGGAACTCGAACGGCATCTCCGACTCCTCGCCGGCGGCCGCGATCTTCATCGGGTTGTAGTAGTTGACGCCGTAGAAGTCGAGCGGCTGGCGGATCGTCGCGAGGTCGCCGTCGCGGACCACGTCCTCGAGCAGCGGCGCGAGGTCGGCGGGGTAGCGGCCGAGCAGCATCGGCTCGACGTACATGCCGTTCCACAGCGCGTCGAAGAGCTTCGAGGCACCGACGTCGGCGGCGTCGTCGCTGGCCGGCCAGATCGGGGCGTGGTTGTTGGCGCAGCCGACGCTCGTCGCGCCGGCGGCGCGCAGGGCGATCGCGGCGCGGCCGTGGGCGAGCAGCAGGTGGTGGGCGACCGGGAGCGCGTCGAACATCAGGGTGCGGCCCGGTGCGTGCATGCCCGTGGAGTAGCCGAGCATCGTGACGACGTTCGGCTCGTTGACCGGGATCCAGTGCTCCACGCGGTCGGCGAACCGCTCCCCCACGATCGCGGCGAAGTCCGCGAACCGGTCGATCGTGGCCCGGTTGAGCCAGCCGCCGTCGTCTTCGAGCGCCTGTGGGAGGTCCCAGTGGTAGAGCGTGACCATCGGCTGCACGCCGGCCTCGAGCAGCCCGTCGAGGAGCCGGTCGTAGAACTCCAGCCCCTTCTCGTTCGGCGCCCCGGCCCCGGTCGGCTGGATCCGCGGCCACGACAGCGAGAAGCGGTAGCCGCCCGCGCCGAGCCGCTTCATCAGCGCGATGTCCTCGGGATAGCGGTGGAAGTGGTCGCAGGCGACCTCCCCGCTCGAGCCGTCGACGATGCGGCCGGGCTGGGAGGTGAAGGTGTCCCAGATGCTGGGGCCCTTGCCGTCCTCGGTCGCGGCGCCCTCGATCTGGTACGACGCGGTGCTGGTGCCGAAGCGGAAGCCGGGAGGGAGCTGTGGAAGCACGGGCACAATGATGCCCGTGACTGTCGAGATCCGTCGGGCTTCCCCTTCCTTCGTCACCCGCGAGCGCGGCCGGTCCACCCGGCACTCGTTCTCGTTCGGTGACCACTACGACCCGGACAACCTGCGCTTCGGCCCGATCGTCTGCCACGACGACCACCTGCTGGGCAGCGACCAGGGCTTCGAGGACCACCCGCACAGCGACCTGGAGATCGTCACCTGGGTGCTCACCGGCGCCCTCCTGCACACCCACACCGACCCGGCGTCGGGCGGCGAGGTCCACGAGGGCCGGGTCGGCCGGGGCGAGGTGCAGGTGCTGGGCACCGGCTCCGGCGTCGTGCACGCCGAGCGCGCCGACCCCTCCGCCGGTCCCGTGCGGTTCGTCCAGGTCTGGCTCGCGGGCGCCGAGCCGGCCGCCGTGCCGTCGTACGACGTCGCGCCGGTGACCCTGCCGGACGGTGAGCTGGTGCCGGTCGCGTCGTCCCGCGAGGGCGCCGGCGCGGTCCGGCTGGCGACGCCGGGCGCGACGTTCTCGGTCGCCCGGCTCCCCGCCGGAGCGACGCTGCTGCTGCCCGAGCAGGGGCTCGTGCACGTCTATGTCGCGCGCGGGGCGCTGCAGCGCTCGTCGCTGGCGGAGCCGCTCCACGAGGGCGACGGCTACCGGATCACCGACCGGCCCGGTCTCGTCGTGACGGCCGCCGTCCCCACCGAGCTGCTGGTCTGGGAGCTCGAGGCCTGAGCGGGCTCAGGCGATGACCGCGAGCGCCCCCGGTCGCACCTCGGCGACGGCGGGCGGGCCGTCCAGACCGGGCAGCGCACCGAGCGGCTCGCCGTCCCCGCCGACCGGGATCGGGGTCCGGCCGCGGCCGCGGAGCTCGACGCGCCGACCCGTCAGCACGGTCACCTCGGGCCGGGTGACGTGCGCGCCGTCGTACACCGTCGGCAGCGAGCGCATCAGCTCCAGCTTGGAGGCGGCCTCGATCACGACGATGTCGAGCAGGCCGTCGTCGAGCACGGCGGCGGGGGCGATCTTCATCCCCTTGCCGTAGTACGCCGAGTTGGCGACGACCACGGTCGCGGCGGAGTACTCGTGCTCGACCCCGTCGACGGAGACGCGGAAGCGACCCGGCTGGTAGGTCGCGAGCGAGCGCAGGGCGGCGTAGGGGTACTGCGCCTTCTTCGGCAGCCAGTGAGCCCCGTCGACGATCTCCGAGGCGCGCGCGTCGACCCCGGAGTAGACCGAGCCGGCGACCAGC
This sequence comes from Nocardioides luti, assembly GCF_014212315.1. NCBI lineage: Bacteria > Bacillati > Actinomycetota > Actinomycetes > Propionibacteriales > Nocardioidaceae > Nocardioides > Nocardioides luti. The sequence goes on along the minus strand of NZ_JACKXE010000001.1, from coordinate 2,538,008 downwards.
CGCGGGGCGCCGCCGGGCAGCGTCCAGGAGATGAGGTCCACCCGGCGTACGGCGCCCTCGAGCAGGAGTCGGGCCTGGGCGGCGGGGTCCTCGGGCAGCCCGAGCATCCGCGCGAAGTCGTTGCCTCGGCCCGCGGGCAGCACCGCGAGGGTGCCGCCGGCGACCGACACGCTGCCGGCCAGCGAGGAGAGCATCCCGTCGCCGCCGACCGAGACGACCACGTCGCCGCGGGCGATCGCGACGTCGACCAGCGCGCCCATCGCCTTCGGGCCGGGCGAGTAGGTGACGTCGACGGTGGCCCCGGCCTCGCGCAGCAGCCGGGCGACCGGCACCACGGCGTCGGGGGCGGCCCCGCCGCCGGAGGCCGGGTTGACCAGGAACGTGAAGGCCCTCACGGCACCATCACCCCCGGGTTGAGGATGCCGGTCGGGTCGAGGTCGGCCTTGACCGCGCGCAGGATCGAGACCCCGACCGGGCCGATCTCCTGCGCGAACCACGGCTTGTGGTCGGTGCCGACGGCGTGGTGGTGGGTGATCGTCGCGCCGGCGCCGATCATCGCGTCGCTCGCGGCGGCCTTGGCGACCTGCCACTGCGCCAGCGGGTCGGCGCCCTCCTTGGCGGCCACGGTGAAGTAGAGCGAGCAGCCGGTCTCGTAGACGTGCGAGATGTGGCAGAGCACGATCGTGCCCTCGCCCAGGCTGGCGGTCAGCGCGGCCTTCACGTCCGCGTAGAGGCGGTCGCGGTTGGACCAGAACGTCGCGGTCTCGAGGGTCTCGACGAGGACGCCGACGTCGAGCAGCGCGTCGCGGAGGTACGGCGCGTTGAAGCGGCCGTGCGCCCAGGACCGGCCGGGCTCCTCGCCCAGCGGGTCGCCGCCCAGGCCGGTGAGCACGGCGGTGACGGCCGCCCGCTTGGCGTCGACCGCCTCCTGCTCGCCCTCGTAGCCGGTGATCATCATGCAGCCGCCGGCGCTCTCGCCGCCGATCTCGTCGGGGCGGGCCAGGTTGATCGCGGTCTCGGACTCGTCGGAGAGCCGGATGACGGTCGGGAGCAGGCCGGCCTGGGCCAGCGTGCGCATCGCCGCGGCGCCGTCGTCGAAGGACGGCCAGCGCCAGCCCTCGTAGACCTTGACGGCGGGGAGCCGGCGGACCCGGACGGTCACCGAGGTGATCACGCCGAAGGCGCCCTCCGAGCCGAGCACCAGCTGGCGCAGGTCGGGGCCGGCGGCGTTGGCGGGGGCGCTGCCCAGGGTGAGCTCGCCCTGCGGGGTGGCGACGGTGAGGCCGACGACCAGGGCGTCGAAGCGGCCGTAGCCGGCGCTGGACTGGCCGCTGGAGCGGGTCGCGGCGAAGCCGCCGATGGAGGCGTACTCGAACGACTGCGGGTAGTGCCCCAGCGTCAGCCCCTCCGCCGCCAGCAGCGCCTCGGCCTCCGGGCCGCGCAGGCCGGGCTCGAGGGTCGCGGTCATCGACTCGTGGTCGACGGCGAGCAGCCGCTTCATCCGGATCAGGTCGAGGCTGAGCAGGCCGGCGTACCCCTCCCGCCGTGCGGCGAGCCCACCCGTCACCGAGGTGCCGCCGCCGAACGGGACGACCGCGAGGTGGTGCTCGACGGCGTACGCCAGCAGCGCCGTGACGTCGTCGTGGGTGCCGGGCCGCACCACCGCGTCGGGTGCGTCGGAGAGGTCGCCGGCGCGGGCCTTGAGCAGGTCGGGCGTCGACTTGCCGCGGGTCCGCAGCCGCCGCGTCTCGTCGTCGGTGCGCACGTGCTCGGCCCCGAGCAGGTCGCGCAGGCCGTCCAGCAGCTCCGGGGCCAGACCCGGGGCGGGCAGCTCGACGGAGGTGGTGGCCGGGCGGTCGTCGAGCCCGAACACCATCTCGATCAGGCCGCGCGCGGCGTCGGGGAGGGCGGTCGCGGCGGCGGCGTCACCCCAGCCGGTGGGGTTCATCTCGACGGCCGTGCGGGGCGGGTCTTGGTGAGCGTCCATGTGTTACAGTGTGACACATGACGTCACTTCGTCACAACGGTCCCGAGAAGCCGGACCAGACCGACACCCAGCCCGGCACCCAGCCCGACAGCCCCCGCGACGGCTACCTCGACGCCGCCCGCGCCTGCATCCTCGACGTCGGCTGGCGACGGACGACGCTCACCGAGGTCGCCCGCCGGGCCGGGGTCTCGCGGATGACGATCTACCGCACCTGGGCCGACATGCCGAAGCTGCTCGGCGACCTGATGACCCGCGAGTGGGCCGGCGTCGTGGCGGCCACCGTCGCGGGCGAGGACCCCGACGCCCCGACCGTCGACCGGCTGGTCGCCGACGTCGTCGGCACGGTGCGCTCGCTGCGGGAGAACGAGCTGTTCGTGCGGATCGTCGAGCTCGACCCCGAGCTGCTGCTGCCCTACCTGCTGTCCCGGCGCGGGCGCTCGCAGGACGCGATCCTGGCGCTGACCACCGAGCAGGTCCGCGCCGGCCAGGCCGAGGGCACGATCCGCGCCGGCAATCCGGTCGCCATCGCCCGCGGGCTGCTGCTGGCCGCCCACGGGTTCGTGCTGTCCGCGCACACGATGGTCGACGACGACGTGACCGAGGACGAGCTGGACGCCGAGCTGACCACGCTGCTGACCCGGGCGCTGGCCCCGTGAGCACCGCACCCACGCCCACCCGCATCACGCCCGGCCTCGCCGGCGCGCCCGACCAGGTCGACCTGGTCGTCATCGGGCTCGGGATCACCGGCGTCGGGGTCGCCCTGGACGCCGTGACCCGCGGCCTGAGCGTGCTCGCCGTGGACGCCCACGACCTCGCCTTCGGCACCTCGCGCTGGAGCTCGAAGATGGTGCACGGCGGGCTGCGCTACCTCGCCAAGGGCCAGGTCGGCGTCGCGCACGAGAGCGCCGTCGAGCGCGGCATCCTGATGGAGACGACCGCACCGCACCTCAGCCACGCGATGCCGATGCTCGTCCCGCTCAACTCCAGCGTCACCCGCCTCCAGGCCGGCGTCACCCGCGCCGGGCTGCTGGCCGGCGACGTGCTCCGTCGCGGTGCCCGCACCGACGCCGAGACGCTCCCGAAGCCGCGCCGGCTCTCCGCCACCGAGGCGCTCCAGCTGGCACCGCCGCTGCGCTCCGCCGGCCTCCGCGGCGGGCTGCTCTCGTGGGACGGCCAGCTCGAGGACGACGCCCGCCTGGTCACGACGATCGCGCGCACGGCGGCGTCGTACGGCGCCCACGTCCGCACCCGTGCCCGCGTCCTCTCCGCGACCGGCACCGGGGTCGAGCTGCGCGACGAGCTGACCGGCGCCGTCACGCACGTGCGCGCCGGGTCCGTCGTCAACGCCGCCGGGGTCTGGGCGGGCGACCTGGTCGAGGAGGTCACGCTGCGCCCGAGCCGCGGCACCCACCTGGTGCTGCGCGCCGACAGCCTGCCCGGCCTGCAGGTCTCGGTCTTCGCCCCGGTGCCGGGCGAGACCAACCGCTTCGTGCTGGTGCTGCCGCAGCCCGACGGGACGGTGTACGTCGGGCTCACCGACGAGCCGGTCGAGGGCGACGTCCCGGACGTGCCCGAGCCGTCCGAGCCCGAGATCGGCTTCCTCCTCGACGTGGTCTCGGCCGCGTTCGCGCGCCAGCTGCACCGCGACGACGTCGTCGGCGCCTTCGCCGGCCTGCGTCCCCTCATCGACGCCGGCGACGGCTCGACCGCCGACCTGTCGCGCAAGCACGCGGTTCTCACCAGCCGGACGGGCGTCGTCACGATCGTGGGCGGCAAGCTCACGACGTACCGCCAGATGGCCGAGGACGCCGTCGACGCCGCGCTGGCGCGGTCGGGGCTCGCGGCCGGCCCGTGCCGGACCCGGCGGCTGCCGATCAGCGGGGCCGCCCCGCGGCCCGTGCTCGCCGGGCTCGAGCAGCCCGCACGCCTGGTGCGGCGCTACGGCACCGACGCCGAGCTCGTGCTCACCAGCGCCCGCGAGGTCACCGGGCTCACCGACGAGGAGCTGCTGGCGCCGGTCGCCCCGACCGTGCCGGTCACCCTGGCCGAGCTGGTCTTCGCGATCACGCACGAGGGGGCCCACGACGTCGACGACCTCCTCGACCGGCGTACCCGTGTCGGCCTGGTCCCCGCCGACCGCGCCCTCGCCGTGCCGGCCGCCGAGCGGGCGCTGGCGCTGGTGCGCGCGGCCGGGTCGGAGCTGTAACGCGGTGTCCACGTAGCGAAACCGCCGTCGTAGCACCGCGCCAGTGACGTGGACACCGCGTTGCAGCAGGCGCGGCCACCCCACCGATGAGTTCCGCGGTCGACGCCGGTCTGCACCAGCAGGCACACTGGACGGACGACGAGGGGCACCCGATGACGGCACGAGGGACGACCACGGTGACGAGCGCGCAGGGCACGGACGGCACGACCGAGCTGGACGACTTCCCGACGCTCACGCAGCGCTACCAGCGCGAGCTGCTGGCGCACTGCTACCGGATGAGCGGCTCGGTCCACGAGGCCGAGGACCTCGTGCAGGAGACCTTCCTGCGCGCCTGGAAGGCCTCGGGCGACTTCCAGGGCCGGTCCTCGGTGCGGACCTGGCTCTACCGGATCGCCACGAACGTCTGCCTGACCAACCTCGAGAGCCGGCCGCGCCGGCCGCTGCCGACCGGGCTCGGCACGTCCGACGCCACCATGGGCGACGCGCTCGAGCAGGACCCGGAGATCGCCTGGCTCGAGCCGGTCCCGGACGCCGCGGTCGTCGTCGCCGAGCGCGACTCGATCCGGCTGGCCTTCGTCGCCGCGCTGCAGCACCTGCCGGCCCGGCAGCGCGCCGTGCTGATCCTGCGCGACGTGCTCCGCTGGTCGGCCGCCGAGGTCGCCGAGGCGCTCGACACCACCACCGCGGCGGTCAACTCCGCCCTCCAGCGCGCACACGCGCAGCTCGCCGACCGCGGGCTCAGCGAGGAGACGGTGCGCCCGGACCTGACCGACGCCCAGCGCTCGCTGCTGGACCGCTACGTCGACGCCTTCTGGAAGAAGGACATCGACACGATCGTCAGCCTGCTCACGGCCGAGGCCACGTGGGAGATGCCGCCGTTCACCAGCTGGTTCCGCGGGTCCGAGGCGATCGGGTGGCTGATCGGCACCGAGTGCCCCGGCGGCTCGCACGACATGCCGATGATCGCGACCGAGGCCAACGGGCAGCCCGCGTTCGGCCTCTACATGCGCACCGAGGCCGGCGACTTCGTGCCGTTCCAGCTGCAGGTGCTCGACCTCGACGGCGACCAGGTGCGCCACGTCAGCGCGTTCTTCGACGCCCGGCTCTTCGCGACCTTCGGCCTGCCCGACCGGCTCCCGGCGGACTACGTCCCGGCCAGCACCGAGAACGCCCCGGCCCCGCGGTGACCGCGGCGCTCGACGGTGCCGTCGAGCTCCTCGACCGGGCCCTGGGCTACACCCGCGTCGTGCTCGCCGACGTCACCGACCACCACCTCGACCTGCCGACGCCGTGCGCCGGCTGGTCGCTCGACGACCTGCTCGCCCACATGGAGGACGCGCTCGACGCGTTCGCCGAGGCGGCCGAGGGACTCGTCGAGGTCGACCGCCCCGGCCCGGCACACGCCCGCACGGACGTGCTGCAGCAGAAGGCGTGCGCACTGCTCGGCGCCTGGACGCGGGCCGCGCCCGTCGCGCGGGCCGGGGTCCGGGTCGGCGACCTGGACCTCGCGGCCCCGCTGCTGGTCGCCACCGCGGCCCTCGAGATCACGGTGCACGGCTGGGACGTCGGCCAGAGCACCGGGCGCGACGCCCCCATCCCCGACGACCTGGCCCGGATGCTGCTCGCCGTGGCCCGCACGGTCGTCGACCCGAGCGACCGCGGCCGCCGCTTCGACAGCCCCCGGCCGACCGCGGTCGGGACGTCGTACGACGTCCAGCTGCTGGCCTTCCTGGGCCGACACCTGACTGGTCCACCCGGACGGGTTCGGGGCAATCGGGGCACGACCCCGGGCGTCGCTTCCTAGCCTGTGCGGCATGCGAGGACCCGAGTCGGAACCGTCGGCGGCCCCCGGCACCCGGACGCGGGGCCCCGCGCACACCGCGCCCCTCACCGTCGTGCGGGCGCACCACCCGCCGACCACCCACCCGGCCCTGCTGCGGGCGTGGGAGCAGGCCCGCGCGGGCGAGGTCAACGCCGCGCTGGGCGACCTCGACTCACTGCGGGTCCTGGCCGTGCTCGAGCCCGACTCCGCCGACACGGCGATGCTGCTCGCCGTCGGCCTCGACTGCCGGCTGGCCCGTGGCGACGTCGGTGAGGCCCTGGTCCTCGGCGAGGAGCTGGAGGTCCACCTCGCCGCGGACGGCCTGCGCGGGGCGCTCGCGCACCACGCCCGCGGGGAGCTGGCCACCGCCCTGCACGAGCCGGAGCCGGCGGCCGGCCACTTCGCCACGGCGGGCGTCCTCCTGGCCGACGCCTCTGGCCGGCTGCCCGACGACCTGGCGCCCTGGCGGGTCGGGGCCGCCCTCGCCGCGCTGCGCCTGGGCCGCCGCAGCGAGGCCACCCGGCTGGCCCGCGAGCAGCTGGACCTCGCCACCACGCCGTACGCCGTCGCGCTGGCGCTCCGCACGGTGGCGACCACCGGCACCGGGACCGAGCAGCTCGCGCTGCTGCGCCGGGCGCGGGACACCCTGGCGGGGATCCGGGCCGGCCGGCTGGCCGCCCAGGTCGACACCGACCTCGCCGGGCTGCTGGTCCTGCAGGGCCGGGCCACGGAGGCGCTCGTGCTGCTGCGCGCGGCGGAGGCCTACGCCGGTCGCCAGGACCTGTGGCCGCTCACGGCGCGGGTCCGGCGACTCCTCGAACGCCTCGGCGAGCAGCCACGCCCCGTGCAGAGCGAGGCGCTCGCCACCCTCACCGTCTCCGAGCGCCGGGTCGCGCGGCTGGCCGCCCTCGGGCGCACCAACCGCCAGGTCGCCGAGGAGCTCGAGGTCAGCGTCAAGGCCGTCGAGTGGCACCTCTCGCACGTCTACCGCAAGCTCGGCATCCGCTCCCGCAGCGGGCTGGCCGGGTCGCTGGGCGTGCCCGACTGAGGAACCGCCGGGCTCAGCCGCGCAGCCAGGTCATCGACCGGCCGTGGCCGTGGGTCCAGGCCACCGCCTGCCCGTCGACGCCGAGCACGAACCGTCCCGACGGAGCCTCCTGCGGCCAGGTCGCGCTCACCTCGGGCAGGACGCTGCGCCCCTCGTTGCTGACCCAGTGGCAGCGGCCGGCCGCGACCAGGTCGCGCATCATCGCGGCGAAGCGCCGCCGGTCGTCCGGCTCGAGGTAGGCGATGACCGCGCTGTGGAAGACCACCACCGGGCCGTGCTCGGACGCGCGCTCCACCAGCCCCGGCAGCTCCTCCAGGAGGTCGCCCCGGACCAGCTCGGGCGGGTCCGCGGCCGCCACCCCGACCGCCTCACGCAGCAGCGCCCGACGGTCGTCGTGCTCGGGCCAGACCAGCGTCTCGAGCCAGCCCGTGTCGTCGGGGTCGCGCACGTCGAGCGGGTTCAGGTCCACGCCACCGCGCCAGGCCACCGCGGGCGGCGCGGTCGGGAACGGCACCGGCCCGTCCACCTCGGCGCGCAGCGGACCGGCCGCGCCCGGCGCACCCACCTCCACCACGTCCGACCCGGCCGGGCCGGCCGACCACGCGTAGGACCAGCGGTCGGGGTAGAGGCACAGCCCGGCGCTCGCCCCCACCTCCAGCAGTGACAGCGGCACGCCGCCGCCCAGCTGCGCGAAGGCCGGCACCAGCGTCGCGAGCCGGCCGACCTCGTTGGTCTGCGTCGCCCGCGCCAGGATCGTCGACCGGATCGGGCCGATACCGCCGGGGTCGCCGGGCTCGCCGGGCTCGCCGGCGCCGTCGGCGAGCAGGGCCTCCCGCAGCACGGCGTACGCCGCCGGCGCGGCCACCCCGTGCCACCGGGCCGCGGCGAAGACGAGGTTCGGCTGCTGCTTGATCTCGGGCAGGGTCGCGATCCAGGCGACCACCTCGGGGTCGTCGGCCACCCCGCGCGCCCACGCCTCGAAGCACGGCGAGTCGCCGCGCGCGTAGTCCGCGAACTCGGCGTACTGCTCCACCACTCCGGTCCAGAGCTCCATGCCGCCATTCTCACGATCCCCTCAAGGTCTCGTGGTTCCGCCACCCCCGCGACGCACGGTGCGGGAGCCTTGGGCCATGGGACCTGGGGGGACCGGGCTGCGCCGTGTCCGGACGACGGCGGCGACGGCGGCGGCCACGGCCGCGGCGCTGCTGCTGTCGTCCTGCCTGCTGGCCGGGTGCTCGGAGGGCGTCGACCTGGCGCACAGCGTGCAGACCCGGCTGGGCCGCGTCGACGGCGTGCTCAGCGCGGACGTCACCGCCCCCTCGGACGCCGAGGCGCCGCGGATCGAGCTGACCGTCGACCCCGACCTGACGGCCGCCGACCTGGTGCTGCTCCTGCGGGCGGTCGGCAAGGTGACGGTCCGCGACGACTACCCGAGCCACCGCCTCGAGCTCGAGCCGGCCGACGAGGAGGGGGACGTCCTCGTCGTCGACGACACGTTCGCCGGGCGCGACGACGAGCTCGCCGTGCTGGAGAGCTGGCAGGCCGTGACCCAGGCGCTGCTCGGGCCGGTGACCTACACCGTCGAGGACGGGACGGAGACGATCGCGGTCGCCTCCGACGGCGGGCTCCTGCACGACGCCACGGAGGCGAGCCGGATCGGGTACGGCGGCGCCGGGACCACCTGGCGCTTCACCTCGGGCCCCTCGGCGGTGCTGGTCACCGGCCGCGTCGCGCATGCGGACGTCGAGATGCTGCAGCGGGTCCAGCGCAGCACGGTGTCGTCCGAGCTGCCGGTGGCGGCCACGTCCTGGCGCCTCGAGCGTCGGCGCGACCACGTCCTGCTCGCGCTCGAGGTCGGCCTCCCGGAGCAGGTCGAGCCCGCGCGGCTCACGACGGAGAGGTACGCCGAGGACCTGCGCCCGCTCGCCCGGGCCGCGCTGGCCGCCGTCGGCGTGGGGGACGCCCCGCGCGCCCCGGACGCCCGGCCGGTCTGGCTCCAGCTGCGCCACGACACCCCGGCCGGCGACGACGTGTTCGGCTTCTGGGTCTCCGACCACCGCCCGGTCCACGGCCGGGACCGGCTCGACCGGCACTGGGACCGCTGGCTCGTCGCGCTCGCCGGCGCCGCCGGCTGACGGTCGCCAACGCCCCGATCCCTCCCCGGCGGGCGCCGCCGCGCACTAGGGTGGCGACGTGGTCCCCGTCGGGGGAGGACCGCCCACAGCACCGGGGGCAGCAGTGTGACGACGTTCCTCGTGATCGGCATCGCCGGGCTGGTCCTGCTCGGCCTCTCGCTGCTCGTCGGCGACCTCGTCGGCAGCGCCCTCGACGGCCTCGGCGACGCCCTGACGGCCGACTGGTTCTCGAGCGCCGTCGTCGCCGGGTTCGTCGCCGCCTTCGGCTTCGGTGGCGCCCTGGCCCAGGCCGCGGGAGCGCCGACCGTCATCGCCGTCCCGGTGGGCGTCGTTGCCGGCGCCGGCTTCGGCTGGTTCGCCTCCTGGCTCACCCGCCTCGTGCGCGACGGGTCCAGCGACGCGACGCCCACGACCGACGACACCATCGGGCACGACGCCACCGTGATCACCGACATCCCGGGCGACGGCTTCGGCGTCGTACGCCTCCAGATCGGTGGGCACACCCTGCGCCTCAACGCCCGGGCCGAGCGCGCCCTCGTCACCGGGACGCAGGTCCACGTCACCGGCGTGCTCTCCCCGACGGCGGTCACGGTGGCCCCCGTGTGGAACGACCTCGAGCTCGACTGACCCTCCCACCCTCTCGGAAAGGCCCTTCTCGTGCTGGACTCCCTGCTCGTGCCGGTCATCGGCTTCGTCGTCCTGCTGGTACTGATCGTGCTGCTCGTGACCAGTCGCTACAAGGTCGCCGGCCCCAACGAGGCCTACATCGTCACGGGCCGCAAGGGCCAGGCGGTCCGCAACCCCGAGACCGGGGCGCTGACGACCGACCTGTCCGGCCAGAAGGTGATCCTCGGCGGCGGGACCTTCGTGATCCCGTTCGTCCAGAAGCTCGCCACCCTCGACCTGTCCAGCCGTCGCATCTCGGTCCAGATCCGCGGCGCCGTCTCGGGGCAGGGCATCAAGCTGAACGTCGAGGGCGTGGCCATCGTCAAGGTCGGCGGCAACGCCGACCAGATCCGGCTCGCCGCGCAGCGCTTCCTCAGCCAGCAGGACGAGGTCGAACCGTTCACCCAGGAGGTGCTGGCCGGCGCGCTCCGCTCGATCGTCGGCGGGCTCACCGTCGAGCAGATCATCCGGGACCGCGCGGCCTTCGCCCAGCGCGTCGCCGACGAGTCCGAGAACTCCCTGACCGGTCAGGGGCTGATCCTCGACACCTTCCAGATCCAGGACGTGACCGACGACGGCAACTACCTCGCCGACCTCGGGCGCCCCGAGGCCGCGCGCATCGGTCAGGCCGCGGCGATCGCCGAGGCCAACGCCCGACAGGCGGCCGAGCAGGCCCGGATCAAGTCCGAGGAGGAGATCGCGGTCGCGCAGCGGGCGCTGGCCCTGCGCCAAGCCGGCATCAAGGCCGAGACCGATGCCGCCTCCGCGACCGCTGCCGCGTCCGGTCCGCTCGCCCAGGCCGATCGCGACCAGGCGATCCTGCTCGAGCAGGAGAAGGTCGCCGTGCGCCAGGCCGCCCTGACCGAGCGCCAGCTCGAGACCCAGGTCCGCAAGCCGGCCGACGCTGCGCGGTACAAGGTCGAGCAGGAGGCCGAGGCCAACCGGAACTCCGAGATCGCGGCCGCCGAGGCCCGCAAGGCGGCCTCGATCGCCAACGCCCAGGCCAAGGCCGAGGAGACCCGGCTGAGCGGTGAGTCCGAGAAGTCCCGTCGCGCCGCGCTGGCTGAGGCCGAGGCGATCGAGGGCACCAAGCGCGGTGAGGCCGAGCGGGCCCGCCGTACCGCCGAGGCCGAGGCGACCCGGGCCGAGGGCGAGGCGCAGGCGGCCTCGACGCTCGCGATCGGCCAGGCCGAGGCGGAGGCCATGGACAAGCGGGCCGAGGCGTTCGCGAACTACAACGACGCCGCCGTCCTGCAGATGCTGATCGAGGTGCTGCCCCAGATCGCCCGGGAGGTGGCCGCCCCCATCGCCGCCATCGACCAGCTGACGGTCATCTCCTCCGACGGGGCCGGCGCGATCCCCCGTCAGGTCACCGACAACGTCGTGCAGACCCTGTCGATGCTCAAGACGACGACCGGTCTGGACCTCGAGGCGCTGATCAAGCGGGCCGTCGAGGGTGCGGTGACCGGGATCGGCAGCACACCCGCGACGACGGCCGCGGCCACGTCGGGACCGGACGGCGCGGGCGCCGACCTCGCCGCCCGCTGACCGGCGGCAGCGCCGGTCGGCGACTCAGCCGGCCGGCAGCGCGACGTACGTCGTCTCGAGGTACTCCTCGATGCCCTCGAAGCCGCCCTCGCGGCCGAAGCCGCTCGCCTTCACGCCACCGAACGGCGCGGCCGGGTTGGAGATCAGGCCGGTGTTGATGCCGACCATGCCGAAGTCGAGCGCCTCGGCCATCCGGATCGTGCGGGCGAGGTCGCGGGTGTAGACGTACGACGCCAGGCCGTACTCCGTTGCGTTCGCCCGGGCGACCGCCTCGTCCTCGGTGTCGAAGGTCGTGATCGGCGCGACCGGGCCGAAGATCTCCTCGACGTTGATCGCGGCGTCGACCGGGACGTCCAGCAGGACCGTCGGCGGGTAGAACCACCCCGGCCCGTCCGGCTTCTCGCCGCCGCAGACGACCGTCGCCCCGTCCTGCACGGCGTCGGCCACCAGCCGACCGACGTTGTCGACGGCCTTCTCGTCGATGAGCGGGCCGACGTCGACGCCCTCGTCCTGGCCGCGACCGAGGGTGAGCGCCGACATCCGCGCGCCGAGCTTCTCGGCGAACTCGCCCGCGAGCGAGGAGTGCACGAGGAACCGGTTGGCGGCCGTGCAGGCCTCCCCCATGTTGCGCATCTTCGCGACCATCGCGCCGTCCACGGCGGCGTCGACGTCGGCGTCCTCGAAGACGAGGAACGGCGCGTTGCCGCCGAGCTCCATCGAGACCCGCTGGAGCTGGTCGGCGGACTGGCGCACCAGCACCTTGCCGACGTTGGTGGAGCCGGTGAAGCTGACCTTGCGGAGCCGGTCGTCGCCCATCAGCGCCTCGCTGATCTCGCCGGCGCGGGTGCTCGGGACGACGTTGAGCACGCCGTCGGGCAGCCCGGCCTCGGCGAGCACGGCGGCCAGCGCCAGCATCGTCAGCGGGGTCTGGTGCGCGGGCTTGACCACCATCGTGCAGCCGGCCGCGATGGCGGGCCCGATCTTGCGGGTGCCCATGGCGAGCGGGAAGTTCCACGGCGTCACGAACAGGCACGGGCCGACCGGCTTCTTGATCGTGAGCAGCCGGCTGCCGCCGGCCGGCGCCTGCATCCAGCGACCGTGGATGCGGACCGCCTCCTCGGCGTACCAGCGGAAGAACTCGATGCCGTAGCCGACCTCGCCGCGCGCCTCCGCGACCGTCTTGCCCATCTCCAGGCTCATCAGCCGGGCGAAGTCGTCGGCCCGCTCGGTGACCAGCTCGAACGCCGTCCGCAGGATCTCCCCGCGCTCGCGGGGCGCCGTCCGCGCCCACGCGGCCTGCGCCTCGACGGCGGCGTCCAGGGCCTCCACGGCGTCGGCGACGGAGGCGTTCGCGACGTCGGTGATCACGGACCCGTCGGCGGGGTCGGTCACCTCGAACCGGTCGTCGCCGTCGGCCGCTCGCCAGGCCCCTCCGATGAGCAGTCCGCGGTGGTCGGGGGCCAGCAGGTCGAGGGGTTCCATGCACCAACCTTGTCACCCCGAGCGGTTGCAGGAAACCGGGGACATGGCGCGGAGCGCTGTGGGATTCTTGGCACGTCGACTTCGGAGGGAGCACCTTGTCGTCGGCATGAACCCCTTGCTGACCCCATGCAGTGAGGGGTTCACCCCTGTCGGGATCCGGCCCGTCCCCATGTGACGGATCCCAGGCGCACCGCACGCGGGGGTCCTGTGCCGGGACCCCCGCGTGCCGGCGGGAGCACGTCGGTGGCGCCCGCTCAGCGGGCCGCCCGCAGGAACGCCTCCAGGATCGGCCCGGCCGTGCCGGAGCCGGACGAGCCGACGTCGACGAACACCGCCACGGCCAGGTCGCCCTGCGCCCCGATCATCCAGGCGTGGGTGAGCACCTTGCCGTCGCGCTCGAACTCCGCGGTGCCGGTCTTCGCGATGACCGGCGGCCCGGGGACGTCCAGGAGGCCGCGGCCGCTCCCGCTGGTCACGACGCCACGCAGCAGCGCCCGCAGCTGGGTGGCCTCCGACGGCGTCAGCGCGTCGGCGTCCTGCTTCTCGACGTCGAGCGAGGTGATCAGCCGGGGCACCACCGCCGTGCCCGCCTGCACCGACCCGATCACCGCCGCCATCGCCATCGGCGAGGCCAGGATCGCGCCCTGGCCGATCATGTCGGCGGCCGCCTCGGTCTCGGAGGCGGGCGGCGCCACGCTGCCGAAGTACGCCGGGAAGCCGAGGTCGTGGTCGATCCCGAGGCCCAGCGACGCGGCCGCGTCGGCGAGGTCGCCGTCCCCGAGCCGCCCGGCCTGCGAGATGAAGGCGGTGTTGCACGAGTTGGCCAGCGCCGTCCGGAAGGGGATCCGCCCAGTCGCGCCGGCCGGGTAGTCGGAGTAGTTGGTGAAGGTCTTGCCGTCGACCGTGATCGAGGTGGTGCAGGGGACCACGGAGTCCGGAGTGAGCCCGGCGCGCAGCAGCGCCAGCCCGCTGACACTCTTGAAGGTCGAGCCCGGCGCGAGCTGACCGTAGGTCGCGATGTTGTAGCCGTCGTTCCCCGGCCCGTTGGCGGCCACGAGCAGGTCGCCGGTCGACGGCTTGACCGCGACGATCGCGCTGGCGGGGCCGACGTCGGCGAGCAGCCGCTCGGCGGTCTGCTGGAGGTCCACGTCGAGGGTGAGCGCGAGCGGCTCCCCGTCGGTCGCGTCGACCCGGAACACCTCGCGCTCCTCGCCGCCCTCCGCCACGGTGTCCACGACCACGCCGGGCGTCCCGCGCAGCTGGTCGTCGTAGCGGGCCTCGAGCCCGGAGAGCCCGGCCTGGTCTCCGACGCGGTAGGCGTCCGGGTCCTTCTCGATCATCTCCGCGGTGACGTCGCCGACGGTCCCGAGGATCGGGGCGGCGAACTCGCGCGTGGGGGCCAGCGGCAGCTCGTCCGGCAGCGCGACCGCGCCGCGGATGGTGTCGTACGCCGCGACCGCCGACGGTGCGTCGCCCCGGCGGTAGACGATCGCCTCGACGAAGGCCCGCGGCCCGGCGGCCTCGACCCGCTTGGCGTAGGCGGCGGCGTCGATGCCGACGAGCCGCGCGAGCCGGCGGGCGGAGCTGCCCGCGTCGGGCGAGGGCACCTTCTGGCGGTCGATCCCGAAGCGGACGACCGGACGCTCGCTGACGATCGCCGCGCCCCCGCGACCGGTGATCTCGCCGCGCCGCGCCGCCACCGAGGTGGCGGTGAGCACCGTGTCGGCCTCGAGGCTCGGCTCGACCAGGGCCGGCTCCCAGGCCACCTGCCACTCGTCGTCGACGCGGGTCAGGTCCGCGGTGGTCTCGTAGGTCCAGTCCTGGGCGCCGAGCGGCCAGGACCAGGAGTACGTCGCCGTGGCACGGTCGCCGTCCTCCTGGACGTTCCCGGCGGTGACGGTGGGCTCGACGTCCCCCATCCCCTCGGTGATCGCCTGCCACTGCCGGCCGACCCGGGCCGGGTCGTCGCCGGCGAGGGCGACGTCGTCGAAGGACCCGGACGCCAGCGCGGTCGCCAGCGCCGCCACGGTGTCGTCCGGGTCGGGGCCGGGGCTGGTCACCTCCGCGACGGAGTCGCAACCGGTGACCAGCCCCGTCAGCAGCACCAGCGGGGCGATCGCGGTCAGGGTGCCGGGTCGTCGCATGGCCCCGGTTCTACCAGCCCGCGGTGACAGCGGCGCGTCAGTGCCGGGCGATCCACCGGTCGAGGTCGATCCCGGCCCGCTGCGCCGCCACCCGCATCCGGTGACTGGTCAGGTCGGGCGCCCGGAAGACCTGCGGCCTGATCGAGCGGTCGGCGGCGGCGTACTCCCGCTGCTGCGCGGCCAGCGCCGGCCCGGACGCCGCGGCGGTCCGCAGCGTCGCGGCGGACGCGGTCAGCGTGGCGCCGGTGAGCAGCGCGCTGACCAGCGGCGTGTAGCCGGAGGAGTGGCCGAGCCGGTTCGGGTGGTAGCTCTCGCTGACCGGGTTCGACAGGCCGTTGAGCCACTCGGGGTCGTCGCACACCGCGTGCCCGGTGAAGCGGCTGGTGGGGTTCGCGAACGCGAAGCCCTTCGCGGCGGCCGCGCTCGACAGCTTGCTGTTGAGCAGGTCCGCGGTCGCGTTGAGGCGGGTCTCCTCGGCCGGGGAGAACCACGTGAACGCGTTGCAGTCCTCGCCCATGAACACGCGCGGGTAGCCCACCACGACCACCTTCGCGGTGGTGGCGCGGCTGCGGATCGCGGCGTACAGCGTCGACAGCGCGGACGGCAGGGTGTTGGTGATGTAGGCCTGCGCGGTGTTGATCGCCCCGTCGCAGTTGCTCGCCCACCCGGGCTGCGCGCACTCGGTGAGCACGTCCGCGAACCCGGCGTCGTTGCCGCCGACGGAGATCGTGACGTACTTCGTCGCCGTCGAGAGCGCGCTGAGCTGGGTGTTGGTGACGTCCGGGATCTTCGCGCCCGAGCAGGCACGGAAGTTCAGGGCGTAGCCGCGTGCGGCGGCGATCAGGCTGGGGTAGGCGTACGTCGAGCGCTGGCAGGAGGTGCCGTCGTTGAGGTAGCTGCGGGTGCCGGTGCCGGACGAGTAGGAGTCGCCGAGGGCGACGTACGACGGAGCGACGGCCGCCTGGGCCGGGGCCAGCGGGGCGAGCAGGGTGCTGAGGGTGACGAGAGCGGCGGCGGCCAGGACACCGGCAGGGGTGCCGCCGGCCCGGGCGAGCCGGGCACGCGAGAGAGGACGCATCGAACCTCCGAGAACGGTGGACGCGACCACTGCTGTGACCGCCGTCACAAACTAGGGCCCGGCGCGGACCGCTGACCAGTGGCCGGACGGACAGGTCCGGACCGGGCTCGCCCGACCGCCCAGCCACCGGCCCAGCCACCGGTCCGTCAGGATGACCCCATGGGTCACGGCCACTCCCACCGCGCGCACCGCCACGACGAGGACGACGTCGAGGTCGCCCGGGTCCCCCGGGTGGTGCTGCTCGCCGTGCTGGGCCTGCTCGCGGCGACCACGGTCGGCGGCCTGGTCTGGCTCTGGCCGGACGGCGGCAAGGTCGACGACGTCCGCCGGTCGGTGGAGTTCGCGGCGCCGGGCGTCACCTTCCCCGACGCCGTCGTCCGCAAGGTCGCCCCCGTCTGCACGACGGCCCCGGGGCCCGGCGCCGGGAGCGGGGAGTGCAACGCGCTCGAGGTCGAGGTGACCAGCGGCCCGGACCGCGGCGCCCGGGCGACCGTCCAGGTCGCCCCCCAGGTGCTGGCCTCCGGGCTCGAGCCCGGCGACGGCGTCCGCCTGCTCGCCCCTCCGGCGGCGGCGCCCGACCAGCCGGTCGCCTACTCCTACTTCGGCACCGAGCGCTCGGGCGCCCTGTGGTGGCTGCTCGGCGCCTTCGTGCTGGTCGTGGTCGCGGTCGCCCGCCTCCGCGGCGTGCTCGCGATCGTCGGCCTCGCCTTCAGCGGCGTGGTGATCTGGCAGTTCGTGCTGCCCGCACTGCTCGCCGGCGAGTCCGCGCTGCTGGTGGGCCTGGTCGCCTCCGCGGCCATCATGTACGTCGTCCTCTACACGACCCACGGCTTCTCGATGCGCACCAGCGCAGCCCTCGCCGGCACCCTGGCCGGCGTGGCGATCACCGCCGCCACCGGTCTGCTGGCGGTCGGCGGGACGCACCTGACCGGGGCGGGGGACGAGAGCGGCAGCGTGCTGTCCAGCTTCACCGGCGGCCTCGACTTCCAGGGCCTGCTCACCTGCGCGATCGTGATCGCCGGGCTCGGCGTGCTGAACGACGTCACGATCACCCAGGCGTCGGCGGTGTGGGAGCTCCGCGGGGCGGCGCCGACGCTGACCCGCGCCCAGCTCTTCGCCCGCGGCATGCGGATCGGCCGCGACCACATCGCCTCGACGATCTACACGATCGTCTTCGCCTACGCCGGGACCGCGCTCACCGTGCTGCTCGTCATCCAGCTCTACGACCAGCCGCTGCTCGACCTGCTCGTGACCGAGGACATCGGCCAGGAGGTCGTGCGCGCGCTGGCCAGCAGCATCGGTCTGGTGCTGGCGGTCCCGCTCACCACCGTCATCGCGACGCTGACCGTGCCCGGTCCGCGACGCGACGACGACGTCTTCTGAGGGTCCCGCCCGCGGTCAGTGCCGCGGCTTGGAGCGCGGCTTGCGGTCGTCGTACGACGACGAGCCGCCCTCGGTGTCCAGGCTGAGCTCGATCAGCTTGCCGGAGATCCGGGTGCCGGACAGCTTCGACCAGGCGTCGCCGGGCAGGTCCGCTGGCAGCTCGACCAGCGAGTGGTCGCCCTTGATGTCGATGTGCCCGAAGTCCTGGCGCGACAGGCCGCCCTCGTTGGCGATGGCGCCGACGATCTGGCGCGGCTCGACCTTGTGGCGCTTGCCGACGGAGATGCGGTACGTCGCCATGGGGACGTCGGTGCGACCGCGCGGCTTGCGCGGCGGACGCTCCTTGAACTCCTTGCGGGGCTTGGGGCCGCGCTCGTCGTCGTAGGTGCGCTCCGGGCGGACCGCGCGCTCCTTGGCCGGGTCGAGGAGCAGCGGGGTGTCGCCCTCCATGACCACGGCGAGGGCGGCGGCGACGTCGGCCTCGGGCACGTCGTTGGCCCGGACGTAGTGCGCGACGATGTCGCGGAACTGGTCGATCCGCGCCGTCTGCGTGAGCGCCTGGGTGATCGCGTCGTCGAAGCGCGCGAGCCGGGTCGTGTTGACGTCGTCGACCGTCGGCAGCTGCATCTGCGTCATCGGCTGGCGCGTGGTCTTCTCGATCGACTTGAGCAGGTAGCGCTCGCGCGGGGTGATGAAGGAGATCGCGTCGCCGCTGCGGCCGGCGCGGCCGGTGCGGCCGATGCGGTGCACGTAGGACTCGGGGTCGGTCGGCACGTCGTAGTTGACGACGTGGCTGATCCGCTCGACGTCGAGGCCGCGGGCCGCGACGTCGGTGGCGACGAGGATGTCGAGCTTGCCGGACTTGAGCTGGTTGACGGTCCGCTCGCGCTGGGCCTGGACGACGTCACCGTTGATCGCCATCGCGGAGAAGCCGCGGGCGCGCAGCTTCTCGGCCAGCGTCTCGGTCTCGTTCTTGGTGCGGACGAAGACGATCATCCCCTCGAAGTTCTCGACCTCGAGGATGCGGGTGAGGGCGTCGACCTTCTGGGGGTAGGAGACCGTGAGGTAGCGCTGCGTGATGTTCGCGGCGGTCGCGGTCTTGTTCTTGACCGTGATCTCCTGCGGGTCGTTGAGGTACTTCTTCGAGATCCGCCGGATCTGGCTGGGCATCGTCGCGGAGAACAGCGCGACGTTCTTGTCCGCCGGGGTGTCGGCGAGGATCGTCTCGACGTCCTCGGCGAAGCCCATGTTGAGCATCTCGTCGGCCTCGTCGAGCACCAGGAAGCGCAGCTCGGTCAGGTCGAGCGTGCCCTTGTCGAGGTGGTCCATGATCCGGCCGGGGGTGCCGACGACGATGTGCACGCCGCGCCGCAGGGCGCTGAGCTGGACGCCGTAGCCCTGCCCGCCGTACACCGGCAGCACGTGCACGCCCTTGAGGTGCGCGGCGTACTTCTCGAACGCCTCGCAGACCTGGAGCGCGAGCTCGCGGGTCGGCGCGAGGATGAGGGCCTGCGGCTTCTTCTGGCGCAGGTCGAGGCGCGAGAGGATCGGCAGCGCGAACGCCGCCGTCTTGCCGGTGCCGGTCTGCGCGAGGCCGACGACGTCGCGGCCCGCGAGCAGCGGCGGGATCGTCGCGGCCTGGATCGCGGACGGCGTCTCGTAGCCGATCTGCCGCACCGCCTTGAGGACGGATTCGTCGAGACCGAGGTCCGCGAAGGTCAGGCTGGCCTCGGGGGTGGTGTCGGTCTCGTCGCTGCTCATAACCCACGACGGTAGTGGGTGTTGCGGCTCACGTCCGATTCGTGGTCGCGGAGATCCTGCTCACCTTCCGGGGTGGGTGGGGCGTGCTCACTCCACCGTGACCGACTTGGCGAGGTTGCGGGGCTTGTCGATGTCGTGGCCCAGCAGCAGGGCGGCGTGGTACGCCAGCAGCTGCAGCGGCAGGGTCAGCAGGATCGGGTCGAGCTCGCGCTCGTTGCGAGGGACGTCGATGCGGACGGCGTCGACGTCGCCGAGGTCCACGTCCGCGTGCGTGACCACGACCAGCGGGCCGCGCCGGGCCGCGATCTCGTGCAGGGCCCCGACGTTGCGGTCGGTGAGCTCGTCGTACGGCACCACGGCGACGGTCGGGACCGCCTCCGAGATCAGCGCCAGCGGCCCGTGCTTGAGCTCGGAGGTCTGGTAGGCCTCCGCGTGCCGGTAGGAGATCTCCTTGAACTTCTGCGCCCCCTCCCGGGCCACCGGGAAGCCGCGGACGCGGCCGATGAAGAAAAGGCTCTCGGCCTCGGCCAGCCGGGCGGCGACGCCGGCGATCTCGTCCTCGCGGGCGAGGACCGCCTCGAGCTGCTCGGGGATCCGCTGCAGCCCGGCGATCAGCCGCTTGCCGTCGGCGATGGACAGGTCCCGGACCCGGCCGAGCTGCAGCGCCAGCAGCGCGAAGCCGAGGAACATGTTGGTGAGGGCCTTGGTCGACGCGACCGCCACCTCGGGGCCGGCGTGGAGGTAGATCCCGCCGTCGCACTCGCGCGCGATCGCGCTGCCGACCACGTTGACCAGGCCGATCACGCGGCCGCCCTTGCGCCGCACCTCCTGCACCGCGAGCAGGGTGTCCAGGGTCTCGCCGGACTGGCTGACGGCGACGTACAGCGTGTCCGGCTCGATGATCGGGTCGCGGTAGCGGAACTCGCTGGCCGCCTCCGCGTCCGCCGGGATCCGTGCCAGCTCCTCGACGAGCGCCGCCCCCATCTGGCCGACGTAGTACGCCGAGCCGCAGCCGAGGATCTTGACGCGGCGGATCGCCCGGGTCTCGCGCGCATCCATCCCGAGCCCGCCGAGGTGCGCCGTGCCGAAGCGCTCGTCGAGCCGCCCGCGCAGCACCCGCTCGGCCGCGGCCGGCTGCTCCACCATCTCCTTGTGCATGAAGGAGTCGTGCTCGCCCGCGTCGTACGACGACGGGTCGACGTCCACGGTGTGCGCGGCCTTGTCCGTGGTCGACAGGTCCTCGCGGTAGGTCGTGAAGCCCGTGGCGGTCAGGGTGGCGAGCTCGCCGTCGTCGAGGTGCGCGACCGTCGTCGTGTAGCGGACCAGCGCCGCGAGGTCGGAGGCGACGTGCATCTCCTTCTCCCCCACGCCGATGATCAGCGGGCTGCCGTTGCGGGCCACGACGATCCGGTCCGGGAACGCCGCGTGCAGCACGGCGATCCCGTAGGTGCCCTCGATCGCGGCCAGGGCGTCGCGCACCTTGCCCTCCAGGGTGTCGGCGTCCGAGCCGGCGACCAGGTGCGCGAGCACCTCGGTGTCGGTGTCGCTCACCAGCTCCACCCCGTCGTCGGCGAGCCGGCGCCGCAGCGCCGCCGCGTTGTCGATGATCCCGTTGTGGACGACGGCGACCTCGCCGGCGGCGTCGGTGTGGGGGTGGGCGTTGACGTCGTTCGCCGGCCCGTGGGTCGCCCACCGGGTGTGACCGACGCCGACCTTGCCGGCGAACCGCTTCGGCAGCTGCTCACCCAGGTCCCGGACCCGGCCGGCCTGCTTGGCCACGCGCAGCCCGGTGCCGCCGAGCACGGCGACCCCCGCCGAGTCGTAGCCACGGTGCTCGAGCCTGCCCAGCCCCTCGAGCAGGAGCGGGGCGGCCTGCTGGCCGCCGATGTAGCCGACGATTCCGCACATGTTCCGGTGTCTCCTCTTGCCGTGGTCTAGCCGTACACGAGCCGGCGCAGCTGCCGCTCGCTGAGTGCCGGGGCGGCCACGACACGCGTGGCCAGCTCCGCGGCGATCCGGGCGAAGATCTCGTCGTTCCTCGCCCCGTAGGTCTTCAGGTGGGCGTGCCGGCGCCGGACGTACGCCTCGACCGGCTCCGCGTGGAACGCGACCACGTCCTGCACGACCCGCGCGGCCTCCGCCTCGCTGAGGCCGGTGCTGGCGGCAACGTGGGCGACCAGGTCGGGGTCGGGACGGCTGGGCACCCGGTCATCGTGCGCTCTCCGACCGCGACATGCCACTTCCTGCCCGAAATCGGGCAGGAACACTGCGTGGGGAGCCGAGCCGCGGCGCCGACGGTCGTCGTCGACCCCGAGCGTGGGGTGGAGCGACAGGCCCCGACACGCCCGGCCGCAGGGCCGTCAGGGGAGCGTCGGTCACCGATTTCCCGCGTTTTCACCCGCTCGGGTGGATGGGTGCTACTCTTGGTGAACAGCAGATGAACAGGAGGTGTCACATGAGGGACCACGAGATGACGTCAGGGCTCACGATGCACTGGGTGAGCGTGACGGACAGCCGCGGGCGCACCCACATGGAGGCACGCTGGGGGAACGAGACGCACAGCACCTCGCCCGCCCAGACGTCCCACGCCGCCTGACGCCGCACCACCGCACCACCGCACCACCGACCTTCCACCAGGGCCGCGATTCCACGGGGATCGCGGCCCTCGTGCATGTCCGGGGCCGGGCGCACCCCGAGCTGCGGGGCGAATGTGACCCAGCCCACATCCTGACGGGAATGATCCGGACCCGAGTCCGGTTAAAGTGGTTGAAGTTTGAACAAACACCCACCACCGCCAGGAGCACCCGATGAGCATCTTCAGCCGCAAGTCCGAGTCCACCACCACGGACGTCTTCGACGCCCCCACCGCCGCCGTCGAGGACATCTCCGGCGACTACACCATCGACCAGACGCACACGCGTCTCGGCTTCAGCACCCGCCACGCGATGGTCACGACCGTCCGCGGCCAGTTCACCGACTTCACGGGCACCGCGCACATCGACACCGCGAACCCGGGCCAGTCCTCGGTCAACCTCGTCATCCAGACCGCCTCGGTCGACACCGGTGTCGCGGACCGCGACGGCCACCTGCGCTCGGCCGACTTCTTCGACGCCGACAACAACAAGGAGATCACCTTCGTCTCGACGAACGTGACCCGCGACGGCGACGACTGGGACATCACCGGCGACCTGACCATCAAGGGTGTCTCCAAGCCCGTCACGATCTCCTTCGAGTCCACCGGCTCGGCCCGCGACCCGTTCGGCAACCTGCGCGTCGGCTTCGAGGGCGGCACCTCGATCAACCGCAAGGACTGGGACCTCACCTGGAACGCCGCGCTCGAGACCGGCGGCGTCCTCGTCTCCGAGAAGATCAAGCTCGAGTTCGACGTCTCGGCGATCCGCAACGCCTGATCCTCCGGGAGGCACGACCTCCCACCCACGACGGGGCCTCCGATGGAAATCGGCGGCCCCGTCGGCGATTTCGGGCTTCAATGGCGCCCATGGACCTGCCCGGCCTGCCCGACGGCCTGACCGCGCGCCCGCTGACGACGGCGGACGCCGCCGGCGTGCACGCCGCGATCGCCGCCGAGGAGGTCGTGGACCTCGGCGAGGCCGAGATGACGCTCGAGGACGTGGTGGCCGACTGGCAGCGGCCGTCGTACGACATCGCGTCGAGCACGGTGGGGGTCCTGGACGGCGACCTGCTCGTCGGGTACGCCGACCTGGCCGGCCCGGACACGGCGTACACCGCCGTCCTCCCTTCCCACCAGGGTCGGGGGATCGGCACCGCCCTGGCGCACTGGCTGCAGCGCGCCGCCCGGGAGCGCGGCTCGACCACGATCGGCACCCAGGTGCCCGAGGGCAGCGCGGCCGACCGCCTGATGGCCGACCTCGGCTACCGGCTGCGGTGGACCGCGTGGGACCTCGAGCTGCCGGAGGGCCACGAGATCGAGCCGCCCGCGCTGCGCGACGGATCCACGCTGCGCGACGCGACGGAGGCCGACCGGGCGGCCGCGTGGACGCTCGTCGAGGACGCCTTCCTCGAGTGGTCGGACCGCGAGCGCCACTCCCTCGAGGACTGGGGGGCGCTGGTCTGGGGCCGCCCGGGCTTCGAGCCGTGGAACCTCCGGCTGCTCTTCTCCCCCGCCGGCGAGCTCGTCGGGGTGACGCACGTCCACCTCACCGGTGACAGCGGGTACGTCGCCCGCGTGGCCGTCCGCGCCGACCACCGCGGCCGCGGGCTCTCGCGGACGCTGCTGGTGGACGCCTTCGCGCGGGCCCGGGAGCACGGGGCGGTGCGGTGCTACCTCTCGACCGACACCCGGGCCGGCGCGCGCGCGATCTACGAGCGGGTCGGGATGGTCGTGACCTCGACCTGGGTGAACCGGGCGATCGACCTGTGACGGTCCTCGAGGCTCCGCCACTGCACGTGCTCCGGGCCTACGGCCTGGCCGGCGAGCCCGTGCTGCTCCCCGGCGGCCAGGGCCGCGCCTACCGCGTGGGCGACGCCGTCGTCCGCCACGGTGACGACGCGGCCGTCGACGCCTGGCTGGCGCGGGTGCAGCGCGACGTGGTCGAGGACGGCTTCCGGGTCGCCCGGCCGCTGCCGGCACGGGACTGGCGCTGCGACGACGGCTGGACCGTGGACGGCTGGTCCGCCTGGGGCTGGCTGCCCGGCGTGCACCGGACCACCGGTGCCGACTGGCCCGCCGGGGTCGAGGTGGCGCGCCGCTTCACGGCCGCGCTGGCCCGGGTGCCGCGTCCGTCGTTCACCGACACCCGCGCCGACGTGTTCGCCGACGCCGACCGGATCGCGTGGGGCGAGCTCGCCGTGCCCGGGGTGGGCGACGCGGCCGAGCTGGTCGCCGAGCTGGTCGGCCAGGCCCGCCCCGACCACGCCCCGCGCCAGGTCGTGCACGGCGACATCGCGGGCAACCTGCTCTGGGCCGACGGGCTCCCGCCCGCGGTCATCGACCTGTCCCCGTCCTGGCGCCCCGCGGGGCTCGCGCCGGCGCAGGTCGTCGTCGACGCGGTGCTCTGGTACGGCGCCGACGCCTCCCTCGCCGACGAGCTGGACGGCCCCGACCCGGCGTCGCTGGTGGCCCGGGCGCTGGCGTTCCGGCTCGCGATCCACGCGCTGATGGAGGCCGGGCACGCGGACGTGCTGCGCTGGGACCCGGCCCAGGTCGAGCGGGACCTGGCCCGCGTCCGGCCGCTGGTGGAGCGGCTCCGGTCCGGGTTCTGAGCAGACCGCTCCGTCGACGTCGTGTGCCTGAGGACGCGCCCGGGCGCGTCGTGGGGCACACGCCGCGCACGCACGGGCTGCTCACCCACGGGTGCGGCCGGCCTGCTCCGCCGCACGCCTCGTGTGCCTGAGCACGCGCCCGAGCGCGTCGTGGGGCACACGCCGCGGGTCGGGGCGCGGCGGCTCAGCCCACGTCGACGGTGGTGACGACGGCGGTCACGGAGGGGCGGCGCGGCGTCGAGGAGAAGCCGAAGCGGCACGATGGGTCGACCGGGGCGAGGGTGCCGAGGTCGGCGCCGTCGAAGCTCCCGGACACGGAGCGGACCGAGCGGGTGCCGGTGGCGCCGTACCACTCCCGACGGCCGTTGCCGGCGGTCCCGCGGGTCCGCACCCCGCGGAGCACGACCCGGGCGACCGGGTCGGTCAGCGTGCACCAGGCCGGGCTCGTCGCCACCGCGCGGGGCACCAGCCGGAGCAGCCGGCCGAGCGGCGTCCGCCCTCCCACGGCGAGGTCGAGCACCAGCGACGGCGAGCGCACCTGCCAAGCGGTCGGCGAGGACACGACCGCGAACGGCTCGATCCGGACCTCGTCGAAGGAGTAGGTCGCCTCGATGAAGTCGGCGACCTCGCGGCGCGGGGCGAGCAGCACCCGGTGACCGTCGGGGGTCTCCACCATCGCGTCGGAGAACCGGCCGAGCGGGGTGTCGTGCCAGTGCCCGACGACCACGCGGACGCCGCTGGTGCTGCCGACGCCGGCGATCGCGCCGTGGAAGCGCGAGCGCGTCCGGGTCACGACGCCGCAGCCCCGCGGCCGCGGAACGGCAGCGGCGGCTGGTGCAGCGGGTTGGCGCCGGCCACCTCGTCCATCGCGTCGAGGATGTTGCGCAGGTTGACGACGAGCGCGCCGTACACCGGCCAGAGGTAGGGGTCCGGGTCGCTGCGCGCGCCGATCTCGATCACCTGGTCGAGGTCGTCACGGCACCGGCGCAGGCCGTCGCGGTCGGCGTCCTCGATCGCGTGCCCGCCCGCGCACAGCACCTGGGCGTAGGCGTCGCGGAACTCGTCGTGCCAGGGCTGGCCCTGCTGCGTGGCGAGCCGGACGGTGTGGCAGATGCTCAGCGACTCGGCGATCGCCTGCTCGAGGTCGTGCAGCAGGGTCGTCCACTGGCGGGGGTCGCGGAACTCCTTGGCCTGGCGGCGCGGGTTCAGCCGCGCGCTCTCGCGGGCCTGGCGCACCAGCGCCCAGGTCTGGTCGAGCTCGGCGTCGAGGTCGCGGATCTCGTCGACCCAGTCGTCGATGGCCTCGTCGTCGAGGTCGCGCACCAGGCCCTCGCCCATCGCGGTGAGGTGGCGGCCGATGCGGTCGTCCAGCGCGTCGAGCGCGCGGATCGCCGTACGCCGGCGCAGGGGCGGCCACACGACGAGGTTCACCAGCAGGCCCACGACCACGCCGACGGCGGTGTCGACGAGCCGCGAGACCAGCACGTTGTCGTTGGTCGAGAAGCCGGTCGTCAGCACCACCAGCGCGGTGGCGGCCGCCGTGGTGCCCTGGCCCTCGAACCACGGCAGCGCCCCGATCGCCAGCCCCGCCAGCAGCGCGACGCCGACCGCGAGCGGGGACAGGCCGAGCAGGTTGCCGACCACCCAGGCGACCAGCACGCCGACGACGGTCGCACCGACCTGCCGGGCGCCCTGGGAGAAGGTGCGGTAGACGGTCGCGTGCACGACCAGGATCGCCGCCCACGGCGCCAGGAACGACTGCTGCAGGTCCAGGACGTGGGTGGCGAGCACCCACGAGATGACCCCGGCGACCACGGTCTTGACGATCTGGATGACCTCGGTCCAGAAGACCGGGTCGCGCGCGTTCTCGTGCACCCAGCGACGGACGTCGTCGCGGGACACGCTCGGGGTGTTCAGCGGATCGGCGCCCCGGAGATCGAGCGTGCGATCACCAGGCGCTGGATCTCGGAGGTGCCCTCGAAGATCGTGTAGATCTTGGCGTCGCGCGACATGCGCTCGACGGGGTACTCGCGCGTGAAGCCGTTGCCGCCCAGGATCTGCATCGCCTGCGTGGTCACCTTCACGGCGGTCTCGCCCGCGAACAGCTTCGACATCGAGCCCTCGGCCTGCTCGAAGCGCTTGCCCTGGCTGGCCATCCAGGCCGCGCGCCACACGAGCAGGCGGGACGCCTCGATCGACATCGCCATGTCGGCCAGCATGAACGCGATCGCCTGGTTCTCGATGATCGGCTTGCCGAACTGCTCCCGCGTCTTCGCGTAGTCGAGCGCCACCTCGTACGCCGCGCGCGCGATGCCGATCGCCTGCGCGCCGACGGCCGGGCGGGTCCGCTCGAAGGTCGCCATGCTGGCGTTGCTGCCGCCGGAGCTCGCGCCCTCGCGGGCCCGGGCCAGCCGGGCGTCGAGCTTCTCCTTGCCGCCGAGCAGGCAGCTGCCGGGCACCCGGACGTGGTCGAGCACGACCTCGGCGGTGTGGCTCGCGCGGATGCCGTGCTTGTGGAACTTCTGCCCCTGGCTGAGCCCCTTCGTCCCCGGCGGCACGATGAAGCTGGCCTGCCCGCGGGTCCGCAGGTCGGGGTCGACGACCGCGGTCACGACGTGGATGTCGGCCAGCCCGCCGTTCGTGGCCCAGGTCTTGGTGCCGTTGAGGACCCACTCGTCGGTGGCCTCGTCGTACGTCGCCCGGGTGCGCATCGCGCCGACGTCGCTGCCCGCGTCGGGCTCGGAGGAGCAGAACGCCGCCAGCTTGAGGTCGCCCGGGGAGCCGAACATCTGCGGCACCCACTCGCCGACCTGCTCGGGCGTGCCGTTGGAGCTCACGCCCGCGGCGGCCAGCGCCGTCCCGACGATGGAGAGGCCGATGCCGGCGTCACCCCAGAAGAGCTCCTCCATGGTGATCGGGATGCCGAGCCCGGTCTCGTCGAAGCTCTGGGTGGCGAAGAAGTCGATCGAGTAGAGCCCGATCTTGGCGGCCTCCTCGAGCACCGGCCACGGGAACTCCTCCTTCTCGTCCCACTCGGCCGCCGCCGGCCGGACGACGTCGGCGGCGAACTGGTGCACCCAGTCGCGGAGGTCGAGGTGGTCCTGGCCGAGCTCGAAGGAAGGTGTGGTCACGAGGGCGACCGTACCCGCGCGCCCGCGCTTGTAACGCCCGGTTATAGGCACTGGGGACCCGTTCGAACGGGTCCCCAGATGCGATAACCGGACGTTACAAGCGCCGTACCGCCGGCCTCAGCCGTGCACCGGGGCGTGCGGGTCGAGCTCCTCGGCGACGCCCTCCTCGCCCGCGTCGACGACGTAGTCGTCGGCGTGGGTCTGGTCGACGCCCGGGTCGAGCTTGATCGCACGGAAGACCAGCGTGAGCACGACGGTGACGAGCAGGTTGGCCAGCACCGCGACGAGCGCGATGTAGACCTTGGTCGTCTCGGCGCCGGGGAACACCACGAGCGGGCCGCCGAAGTGGCTGTCCGGCTGGCCCGGGAGAGGCACGCCGTACGCCAGCCAGGTGCCGTACGCCATCCCGACCGCCCAGCCGACCAGCAGCGCGGTGCGGTGGAACCAGCGCGTGTAGAGGCCGACCACGATCGCCGGCAGCGTCTGCAGGATCCAGACCCCGCCGAGCAGCTGCAGGTTGATCGCGAACTGGTTGGAGAACGCGAGGACGAAGACCAGCGCCCCGAGCTTGACCACGAGCGAGACCAGCTTGCTCTGGGTGGCCTCCTGCTTCGGCGTCGCGTCGGGCTTGATGAACGCCTTGTAGATGTTGCGCGTCCACAGGTTCGCCGCCGCGATCGACATGATCGCCGCCGGGACCAGCGCCCCGATCACGATCGCCGCGAAGGCGACGCCCGCGAACCACGGCGTGAACTCCTGCTCGAAGAGCTGCGGCACCGACTGCTGGGCGTTCTCGACCTTGATCCCGGCCGCGATCGCGACGAAGCCGAGCAGGGCGAGGAGCCCGAGCAGGAAGGAGTACGCCGGCAGCAGGGCCGCGTTGCGGCGGATCACCGTGCGGCTGCGGGTGGAGAGGACGCCGGTGATCGAGTGGGGGTACATGAACAGCGCCAGCGCCGAGCCGAGCGCCAGCGAGGCGTAGGCCCACTGTGCCGCCGGGGGTGGCACGACGCCCTTCGCGGGGGCCGCACCGGCGGCGATCGCGTCGGCGTTCTCCTTGTTGCTCGCGTTGAAGCTGTCCTGGGCCACCTGGAAGATGTGGCCCCAGCCGCCGACCTGGCCGGGGAGGTAGATCACCGCGACGATGATGACGAGGTAGATCAGCGTGTCCTTGACGAACGCGATCAGCGCGGGCGCGCGCAGGCCCGAGGAGTAGGTGTAGGCCGCGAGCACGATGAACGCCAGGAACAGCGGGATGTCCTTGACGAACCAGTTGTCGCTGCCGGTGCCGATGCCCATCACCTCGAGCACCACCTGCATGCCGACCAGCTGCAGCGCGATGTAGGGCATCGTCGCCAGGATCCCGGTCACCGCGACGGCCAGGGCCAGGCCCTTGGAGTCGTAGCGGCCCCCGACGAAGTCGGCCGGGGTGACGTAGCTGTGGCGGTGCGAGACCGACCAGAGCCGCGGCAGGAACAGGAAGATCAGCGGGTAGACCACGATCGTGTACGGCACCGCGAAGAAGCCGACCACGCTGCCGGCGTACAGCGTCGCGGGGACCGCGATGAAGGTGTACGCCGTGTAGATGTCGCCGCCGATGAGGAACCAGGCGATGAACGTGCCGAAGCCGCGACCGCCCAGGCCCCACTCGTCGAGGGTTTCCAGGTTGTCCGCGCGCCGCCAGCGCGCGGCCGCGAAGCCGAGCACCGTGACGAGCAGGAAGAGGAAGGTGAAGACGCCGACCGCCACGCCGTTCATCGGCCCGACCCCCCGGCGCCGCGTCCCGCGTCACGCCCGGCGTCGCGCCGCGCCCTGCGGGTGGCACGGTCCTGCGCGTCGGCGCGCGAGGCCACGGCGTACGCCGTGATCGTCAGCGCCGCCGCTCCCAGGATCAGCGCGAACTGGAACCAGAAGAAGAACGGGAAGCCGAACAGCTCCGGGTCCGTGCGGTCGTAGATCGGCACCAGCAGCGGCACCACGAGGGCCGGCGCGAGCAGCAGGTAGACGAGGGCCCAGTGCCCTCGGGTGGAACCGCCGGGCTGGCGGTCGGGAGCGTCGGCCATGTGCACCTCCGAGTGTGGCGAGCAGACTGTGACCCGCGAGGGGATCGGCAGTGACCCTAGTCACTGGGAGCGGTCGGCTCCTAGCGAGCGCCGGTAAAGGATGGTGCCCATGACCCCCGACCTGTCCCGCTACGACGACTGGACGACCTGGCTCGCGCACCAGGGCGAGTCCGACCCCGACGTGCGCGTCGTGTGGGTCGGCGGCTCCGCCGCGACGGGCGGGTACGACGACTGGTCCGACCTCGACGTCGACCTGCTGTGCACCCCGGGCGAGGCCGACGCCGTGCACGACCGGCTGGTCGCGCGGGCGCGGACCGACTTCGCCGTCGACCACGTGTGGGAGCTGCCCCGGGCCACCTGGCCGGACGGGCGCCAGTGCTTCGTCAACCTCCAGGCGCGGCCGGGTGCGCTCGAGGAGCCGACCCGCATCGTCGACCTGCACGTCTCGGAACTGTCCGACGCGCACCGCTTCGTCGACGTACGCCGTCACGGCACCCCGATCGTGCTGCACGACCCCGACGGCCTGGTCGTGCTGCGCGAGGACGACGCCGCGGCCACGGCTGCCGCCATCGCCGAGACCCTCGACCAGGCCCGCCAGCGCCGGGCGACCGCCGAGTGGCTGGTCAACCGGGCGATCCGGCGCGGCCACGCGGCCGAGGCGCTGCACCTCTACCTCGGCTTCGGCCTGGTCCCGCTGGTCCGGCTGGTGCGGATCGAGCACTGCCCGTGGCGCCACGACTTCGGCCTGCGCTACTGGCACGAGGACCTGCCCGCGGACGTCGCCGCGCGGCTGACCGCGCTGCTGCCGGGTGCCGGCGACCCGGCCACGCTGTCGGCCGACTGCTTCGCCTGGATGGACGCGCTGCTCGCCCGGCTTCCCCAGGGCGCCCCCTAGCCGCTCCGGGGAAGCCGGGCGATGCGTCCCCCGGCCTGGAACGACCCCGGGGCATGCTCTCGGGTCACACCCCGGGGTCGGTCGATCAGGGCGCCTGCTGCTTGCTGGTCCGCGTCCCGATGCAGAGGAGGGCGATGTAGGTCTTGCCGTCCCCGCCGGCCTCGCGCCAGTAGCGGAACGCCCGGGTCTTGGGCCGCGGGTCCATCCCCAGCCAGTAGGTGTACTGGTGGTCGTTGATCCACCACGAGGCGACCATGCCCTTGTCGTAGAACTTGTTCGTGCAGGAGTACTGCCGCTCGGTCTGGTGCTTGACCGGGACGAAGTCCATGTCGCCGGCGTAGCCCGGGAACCACTGGGCGTAGAGCTTGTGGACGTGGCCGCCGGCGCCGGCCGCGCCGGTCCGGATGGTCAGGCAGCGGAGGTAGGGCTGGATGTCCGGCGTGGACGAGTTCACGAATCCCCACTTCCAGCCCCGGAAGTCGGTCGTCATGTAGCTGCCGTAGGGCCGCGCCGAACCGTTGGCGATCTTGAAGCCCGGGGCGACGGCGTACTGCCCGACCGCGCACTGCGCGGTGTACTCCTTCTCCCAGTCGCCGTCCGCCTGGTTGTTGGAGGCGGGGAGGGTCTTGTTGGTCACGGTGATGGCGTGGCTGTGGCCGTGCTGGCCCTCCGTCGTGCCCTGCAGGCAGGTGAGGAAGATCTTGAGCTGCGCGTCGCCGTCGGCCCGGTTGGTGATCTCGAAGTGCCACTTGGTCATGTCGGCGGTGTCGCCGTACGACGCGGTCACCTCGACGTCGCGCTCGTCACCGAACGTGTCGGTGTCGGGGTTCGCCTGGTCGACGGAGTCGACGCGCCACATGCCGTCGAGGGCGTAGTCACCCGCGCCGCAGGACAGGTGGGTGTGGGTCGAGTTGTCGGGGTACTCCCCGTCGAGGTCGACCTGCGCCTCCACCTTGTACATCTTCACGTGGTGGGTCTTGGTGTTCGACGCCTCGGCCGGGGCCGACGAGACGGCCACGGCGGCCAGCGGGGCGACCAGGGCGAGGAGCCCGGTCGCGACGGCGAGGCTGCGCCGGTGGCGAGGCTTGCTGGGGTGGGGGGTCATGGCCGCTCTCCTAGGTCCTACGGATCACTCCCGTTGCCCGAGTCGGCTGCGCACGCACCCCATTGCGGCATCCGCAGGTTAGTCCCGCCGGACCCTCCCGGCCTCGGTGATCTGGTCCACGTCGCTAGACCACGTGACCAAACCGGAGAGTCGCCGCCTCACCAGCGGCGTACGGCGGAGCGCCGGCGGTGGCGGCCGACCAGGAAGAACCAGCCCAGCAGGCCGAGCAGCACCAGCGGCAGGTGCGTGACCACGGTCAGCACCACCAGGACCGCGAGCACCGCCAGCAGCGGCACGGGCAGGCCGTGCCAGCCGCGGGGGTGGCCGTGGGTGCGCTGCGGCCGGCCCGCCGGTGCGGACGGTTGGCCGGCGCCCATCGGTGCGGGACCGGGCAGGTCGCGGAACACCGGGGCGAGCTCGCCCCGGGTCCGCGCCGCCCAGACCTGGTCGAGGCGCTCGCCGTGCTCGTCGGTGGTCAGCCGGCCCTGGGCGTAGTGCTCCCCCAGGGCGGCCGCCGCCTGCTCGCGCTCCGCGTCGCTCATCCGCAGGTGCTGCTCGTTCATGCCGGGTCGTCCCCCTCGGCGGCCCAGCTGCCCGCGGCGCCGGGGCCGCTCGTGCCGGTCTCGTCGACCTCGTCGGCCTCGTCGGCCTCGTCGAGCTCGCCGTCGGCGAGGATGCCGTAGAGCTTGCGGCGGGTCTCGACGAGCACCTCGACCGCGGCGCGGCGCTGCTGCTCGCTGCCGGTGCTGACGATCTGCCACACCGCCCCCATCACCTGGCCGATCTCGGGCTTGAGGCCGGCGAAGTCCGAGGACTGCTCGCGGCGGGAGCGGAACGGCTTCCACACCGCGTCGAGCTCGTCGGCGTGCTCGGCGACGTACGCCTCACCCTCCGGCGTCAGGCGCAGCGCCCGGCGGCTCGGGCCCTCGTCGGTCTCGACGAGGCCCTCGTCCTGGAGCTGCTGGATGGTCGGGTAGACCGAGCCGGGGCTCGGGCGCCACTGGTCGTTGCTGCGGGCGGCGATCTCCTGGATCACCTGGTAGCCGTTGAGATGCTCACCCTCGCCCGAGCCGCCGGTGCGGACCACGTCGAGGATGGCCATGCGGACGTCGCCGCGGCGGACCCGCGGCCCGCGCTGGCCCTCGCCCTGGGCGAGGCCGAAGAGGCCGGCCACCCACGGCGGCGGACCGCCGTGGCCGCCCGGTCGGCCGAAGCCGCCCGGACCACCGGGGCCGCCGAAGCCGCCCCACGAGGGCCGCCCGCCGCCGCCTCCGCGGCCGCGGTGCTGGTGCCACTCGTCCTCGGGCCGGACCCACTGCCGGTCGAACTGTCGATTGAATTCCTTGCGTCCCATGATCAGGACTCCTTGTCTGTGCGTGTCGCTGTGTCTGGTGGGTATCGCGGTGGCGGTCTGTCCGACGTCGGGCCGGCGGGTTGACGCCGCTGACTGTCTGTGACTGTCGCCGAGTGTTTCGCGATATATCGTGAGCGTACGCCGACTGTGGGCGCGACGCAAGGCAGTTTCACCGGGTACCCGGTGAAACTGGCGCTTGTCGGCGGAAGCTTCCTGACAGAACGTCAGGATTCACCGGGTACCCGGTGAAACTTCCCCACCCCCACCGGCACCCTCAGCCGGCGGACCCGGCCAGCCAGGCGGCGTACGCGTCGAAGGTGTAGGGCCGGCCGAGGAAGTCCGCGACGAGGTCGGCGGCGTCGCGGGAGCCGCCGGGGGCGAGCACCCGGTCGCGGTAGCGGCCCGCGACGACGGGGTCGAAGAGGTCGTCGGCGTCGAAGGCGCTGAAGAGGTCCTTGGCGATCACCAGCGACCACATGTAGGTGTAGTACGCCGAGGAGTAGCCGCCGAGGTGGCCGAAGCTGGCGAAGAAGTGGGTGCCCTCGATGTAGGGGTAGGGCGCGTACGCCGCCTGCAGCTCCCGCAGCCGCGCGGTGAGGTCGTCGGGCCGCTCGGCGTGGAACCAGTACGACACCGACGCGTAGAACATCTGCATCCGCGCCTGCAGGCCCCGGCCGAAGTCGTGCGCGGCGCGCATCCGAGCCACCAGCTCGGCCGGGATCGCCTCGCCGGCGTCGTTCGTCGCGAACGACGCCAGGATCTCGGCGTCCCAGGCCCACTCCTCGAGCATCTGGCTCGGCGCCTCCACGAAGTCCCACTCGGTCGCGACGCCGGAGAAGCGCGCCCAGTCGGTGCGCCCGCCGAGCACGTGGTGCACGAGGTGGCCGAACTCGTGGAAGAGGGTGACGACCTCCTGGTGCTCCATCAGCCCGCGGGGGAAGTTGCAGACCAGCACGCCCTCGGGCAGCGAGCGCCCGGCGATGCCGTCGACGAGGGTGAACTGCGCGGCGTGCTTGTACTTCCCCTCGCGCGGGTGCAGGTCGAGGTGGATCCGCCCGACCGGGGCGGCCCCCGCCGCCGCGGACGTGTCGTGCACGTCGTAGACCGCGACGTCGTCGTGCCAGGTCGTCGCGTCCGGGACCGGCTCGTAGCGCAGCCCGAAGAGCCGACCGGTCACGTCGAGCAGCCCCTGCCGAACCCGCGCGAACTCGAAGTAGGTCCGCACCTGCTGGGCGTCCACGTCGAGCTGCTCCTTGCGGACCAGCTCGGTGTAGTACGTGGCGTCGGCGCTGTCGATCGCGGTCGCGTCGGGCACGTCCTGGCGGAAGCGCTCGAGCAGCACCGCGAGGTCGCGCGCGGCCGGCTCGGCCGCGGCGGCGGCGATCCGGTCGATGAAGGCCGGGATCGCCGGCCCCTCGCCGATCATCTTCACGTCCGCGTCGTACGACGGCCAGTCGGCGTAGCCGACCAGCCCGGCCAGCTCGTGGCGGAGCGCGAAGAGCTCGCGCAGCAGCGCGTCGTTCTGCGGCCAGCCGCGCTCGTTGGCCGCGACCGTGACCTCGCGGCGCACGCCGGCGTCGTGGGCGAACATCCGCACCGGCACCTGGTCCGGGTAGTCCGTGGTGACCGCGACCAGGCCGTCGTCCCCGGCCGGGTGCGCCTCGAGCCAGTCCTCGGGCAGGCCGGCGAGCCGGCAGGGCTCGACCCGCACGGTACGCACGTCGTCACGGATCGCACGGCTGAAGTCCTGGTCGAGCGTGGTGAGCCGCTCGTTGATCGCGGTCAGCCGCTCGCGGGTCGCGTCGTCGAGGTCCACGCCCGCGCGGCGGAAGTCCTTGAGGGCCTTGGCGTGCACCCGCGCCGCCTGCTCGTCGAGGCCGGACGGGTCGACGGCCGCGAGCACGTCGTGCAGCGCGCGGTCCTGCCGCAGCGCGGTCCCGAGCCGGTCGGCGTCCTGGCCGGCCTGCTCGCAGTGGGTCCGCACCTCCTCGTCGGGGTGGACGTTCGCCACGAGCGAGGCCATCCCGCCCACCTGCGCGACCAGGTGCCCCAGGTCGTCCCACTGCCGCAGCACGGCGAGGGCGTCCGCCGGCGGCGCCGTGCGCAGCCCCTCGGCGAGCTCGCGCGCCCCGTCGAGCTGGGCCGCGAAGCGCTCCCGCAGCCAGGGCAGCATCGCGTCGCGGTCGGGCAGGGCGAGGGGGCGCAGGTCGCTCATGGCGCCAGACTGCCACGCCTCCGGGCGAGGTAGGCGCGCTCGGCGTCGTTGCCGGTGGCGGCGATGGCCGCGTCGTACGCCGCCCGCGCCTCAGCGCTGCGCCCGACCCGGCGGAGCAGGTCGGCGCGAGTCGCGTGCCAGGGGTGGTACGCCGTCAGGTCGAGCCGGTCGACCAGGGCGAGGGCGACCTCGGGCCCGTCCAGCTCCGCGACGGCGACGGCCCGGTTGAGGGAGACGACCGGGCTCGGCGCGATGGTCTCGAGCTGGGCGTAGAGCGTCGCGATCTGCCCCCAGTCGGTGTCGGCGGCGGTCGGCGCGTCGGTGTGCACGGCGTTGACGGCGGCGAGCAGCTGGTACTGCCCCGGGCGGCCGGCCGCGAGGCACGCGCGGACCAGGTCGTGCCCCTCGGCGATGAGAGCGCGGTCCCAGCCGCCGCGGTCCTGCTCGTGCAGGGGGACCAGCTCGCCGCCGGCGAAGCGGACCGGGCGGCGCGCCTCGGTGAGCAGCATCAGGGCGAGCAGCCCGGTCACCTCCGGCACGTCGGGGAGCAGCTGGCGGAGCACGCGGCCCAGCCGGATCGCCTCGCCGGTGAGCTCCTCGCGGACCGGGGTGTCGCCGGCGCTGGCGAGGTAGCCCTCGTTGAAGACGAGGTAGACGACGGCCAGCACCCCGCCCAGCCGGGCGGTCAGGTCCGCCGGCGCCGGCACCCGGTAGGGGATGTGGGCGTCGCGGATCTTCTTCTTCGCGCGGGTGATCCGCTGCGCCATCGTCGTCTCGGGCACGAGGAACGCCTGGGCGATCTCGGCGACCGTCAGGCCGCCGAGCAGCTTGAGGGTCAGCGCCACCCGGGCCTCGGGGGCGAGTGCCGGGTGGCAGCAGGTGAAGACCATTCGGAGCCGGTCGTCCTCGACGACGCCGGTCGGCTCGTGCGGGGTGTCGTCGTCGATCATCAGGGCCGCCTGGTGCTTGGCGTCGCGGCGGGACTCGCGGCGCAGCTTGTCGATCGCCCGGCGGGCGGCGGTCGTGGTCAGCCAGCCACCGGGGTTGGGCGGGACGCCGTCGGCCGGCCACCGCTCGAGGGCGGTCAGGAGGGCCTCGCCGGCCGCCTCCTCGGCGACGTCGATGTCACCGAAGCGGCGCACCAGCGAGGCGACCACCCGGCCGTACTCCTCGCGGTAGATCCGCTCGACCGCGTCGTGGGCCGCGCTCATGCGCCGCCGCTCACGCGGGCTCCTCCTGGAAGGGCCGCACCTCGACCTTGCCGGCGCAGGCCTTCGAGCCCTCCGCGGCCCAGGCCAGCGCGGCGTCCAGGTCCGGTGCCTCGATGATCCAGAAGCCGCCGATCCACTCCTTGGACTCGGCGAACGGCCCGTCGGTGACGATCGGCTCGGCACCCGTGTTGTCGACCGTGGTCGCGGACTCGATCGGGTGCAGCCCGCCCGCGAAGACCCAGGCACCCTCCGCCATCAGCCGGTCGTTGAAGCGGCCGACGGCCTCGAAGACCGGCTGCATCTCCTCGAGGGGAGCGCTCAGCATCGGGTCGTCGGCGGTGTGGTGGACGGACAGCAGGTACTGGCTCATGGTGGTTCCTCCTGGCTGGGGGGCCCGTGCGGCCCCGTCGACAACGCCACGAACGGCGGGGCCGGGACACGACAACCCTTTCCGAAATTCCTCGAAGTTCCTAGAGTCCGGGCATGACCGACTGGGCCCAGCTCTACCGCGACCACGTCGACGCCGTCGCGGCCCTCGCCACCGGGCTCGACGAGCCGACGCTCGCGACGCGGGTGGCCGGGACGCCGGAGTGGACCGTCCGCGAGGTGGTCGCCCACCTGGCCGGCGGACCCGCGGACAGCCTCACGGGGCGCACCGAGGGCGCCCCCGGTCCGGAGTGGACCGCGCGGCACGTCGCCGAGCGCGCCGGGCGCGACGTCGGCGAGCTGGTGGCCGAGCTGCGCGCGAACACCGAGGCGACGGCGGCCTCTACCGTGGACAACCCGCGCCCGGCCGTCGTCTGGGACATCGCCGTCCACCACGCCGACCTGCACGAGGCACTCGGTCGCCACCGGCTGCCCGAGCACCTCTGGGCGCCGGTGCTCGCCGCCGTCGCGCCCGGGCTGCTGGCCCGGGCGCCGGCCGAGGTGGTCTGCGGCGGGGAGACCTGGGGCGCCGGCGGCCCGCGCGTCGAGGTGGCGCCGTACGAGCTCTTCCGCGGCGTGTTCTCCCGGCGCTCGCGCGCCCAGATGCAGGCCTGGGGCGGCCCGGTGCTGGAGCCCGACCACCTCGACGGGCTGTGCATCTTCGGCCCGCGCGACGACGACCAGCCGCTGCCCGGCTGAGGCGTGGATCACGTCCCGGGCGCCCGGACCTGACCGATCGACGGATGTCCGGGTGTCCCCGGCGGTCCGTACCCTGTCCCCGTGCTCCTCCGTTGCCGTGTCCGCGCGCGCCCGGGTGTCCTCGCGGCCCTGGCGACGACGCTGCCTGCGCTCGCCATCGTCGCCACCGGCCTGGGCTCGCCCGCCGTGCCGGTGTCCGCGACCCCGCTGGTCCTGACCCCGCTCGCGGTCGAGCGCGCCCATCCGGCCGGCTCGGACGCGCCCGGCACGACCGGCACCACCCCGCGCGCGGGCGACCCGCGGCGGACCCGCGGCCTGTTCGTGGACCCGTTGATGAAGGCGAAGACCGAGGGCGGGCCGGCGTACAAGAAGATCGCGCGCCGGGCGCAGGCCCTGTGGATCACCGACTACTACAAGAAGGCGACCGTCCAGGACGTCGTGCTCAACTACGCCGAGCGCGCCAACGACGCCAACAAGACGCCGCTGCTGTCGATCTACAACATCCCGGACCGCGACTGCGGGCTCTACTCGTCGAACGACGACCAGATCACCGACGCCTACTACAAGAAGTGGATCGCGCAGGTGGCCGCCGGGGTCAAGGGCCAGCACGCCATCGTGGTGCTCGAGCCGGACGCGGTGCCGTTCATCGGCAACCCGCAGTGCACCGGCCAGGGCGACCGGCTCGGGCTGCTGCGACGGGCCGCGCGGATGCTCGAGCGGGCCGGTGCCTGGGTCTACCTCGACGCCGGGCACTCCGGGTGGCAGACGCCCGAGCACATGGCGCCGCTGCTCAAGCAGGCCGGCATCGCCAGCGCCCGCGGCTTCAGCACCAACATCGGCAACTTCCGCCCGACCGCCGACGAGCAGGCCTACGCCACCGCCCTGGTCACCGAGCTGAGGAAGATCGGCGTGAAGGGCACGAAGTACGTCATCGAGACGGGACGCAACGGCGGCGGCACGCCGCCCAACGGGTACGACGTCTGCAACCCGACCTGGGCCCGGCTCGGCAAGCCGCCGCGGCTGCAGTTCGACGGCGCCTTCGACGGGACCCTATGGGTCAAGAACCCCGGTGAGTCCGACGGGCCGTGCAACGGCGGCCCGGACTCCGGGCTGTGGTGCGACTTCCTCGCCGACCGGCTGCTCGGGCGCACGCCCGAGGCCGACCACTGCTGAGCGAGGTCACCAGCCGAGCGTGCCCGGCTCCCCCTTGAAGGGACCGACCACGCGCGAGGTGATCCAGCCGCCGTAGAACCCGCCCGGCTGCGGCACGACGACCTCGCCGTCGACGGTGCAGCGGTCGACGGCACCGGGCATCAGCGCGATCGCGCCGGCGATGTCCTCGTAGGCGTCGCTCGGGCGCAGGTAGGTCCAGGCCGCCTTGGTGGCCACGGTGTCGCCGCTGACCAGGTCGAAGTACGACGCCCGGCCCTTGAACTCGCACCACGACTGGCCGCCGGCCTCGCGCAGGACGCCGGGCTCGAAGGCGTCGCGGGGCAGGTAGTACGTCGGGGGGTGGCTGGTCTCGAGGATCCGCCATCCGGCGGTGGTGCTCGCGATCACGCGGCCGCCGAGCACGACCTCGACGAGCTCGGTGGTCGGCTCGAGCCGGGGCGGGCGGGGGTAGTCCCAGACCGACTCCTGGCCGTCCTCGGCCGGCAGCGGCTCGGGCCAGCGGGCGGACCGGGTCATGCCAGCTTGCCCAGCGCGTCGGCGAGGCCCTCCTCGGCGTCGTCGCCGAGCTTCTTGAGCGCCGGCGCGAGCAGCGGGGCGACGAACCGCGCGACCCCCTTGAAGGTGAAGTCGGCGGTGTAGGTCACCTCGGTCCCGGCCCCCGCGGCCTTGAGCTCCATCGTGTCGTGGGCCGTGACGGTCTTGTTCTCCCCGCGCAGCGCGATCTTCCGCGGCGTGGTCAGCTCCTCGACGGTGTAGGTCAGCTCGGACTCGCGGCCGAGGAACTTCGAGACGTTGCGGTAGGTCGTGCCGACGCCGCCGTCCCCCTGGATCCGGACCGTCGAGACGGTGCCCGGGTCCCACTCGGTGGTCGTGGTGAAGTCGCTGAGGTACGCGAAGACCCGGTCGGGGCTGGCCTGGGTCAGGACGGTGCGTCGGAGCTGCATGTCCTCCACGGTAGTCGGGGGCGGGTGACGGACCACCGCGCCGGCGACCCAGCGCGGCCCGGTGCCTAGCGCGCGGACTCGCGCAGCGTCGCGCCGCGCGCGCCGCGCACCGTCAGCAGGGCGCTGCCGAGCGCGACCGAGCCGAAGAGCAGCGCGGCCAGGGCGGACAGCACCGCGAGCCGGCCGGGGTCGATGGTGGCGATCAGGGCGGGGGTGGTGATGCTCTCGACGTACCCGAGCGTCACGGTGCGCAGCACGACGTACTGCGCGAGCGTCCCGGCCGCGAGCCCGGCGATCGCGGTGCCGCCGAGCACGAACGCGAGCTCGCGG
The DNA here is from genome assembly GCF_014212315.1 of Nocardioides luti. Taxonomy (NCBI): domain Bacteria; kingdom Bacillati; phylum Actinomycetota; class Actinomycetes; order Propionibacteriales; family Nocardioidaceae; genus Nocardioides; species Nocardioides luti. The sequence continues at coordinate 2,497,958 of NZ_JACKXE010000001.1, read as the reverse complement.
AGCACCGCGGACATCACCGAGCGGCGGGGCACGCCGACGACCCGCAGCGAGGCCGCGTCCCGGCGCCGCGCCGGCAGCTGGACCGCGGTGCTCACGAACAGCCCGGCCAGCGCCATCAGCAGCACCAGCGCCGCGACGACGGCGTAGAGCCGCAGCGCGAGGGCGTAGGCGCTCTGGTCGAGCGTGCGCTGGACGTCGGCCAGCGTGGTCTGCACGGAGACCCCGGCGTCCTGCAGCTGCCGCTGCATCGCGACGGGCGTGTCGCCCCGGGCGAGCACCAGGATCGTGGCGTCCTGCTGCTCGTAGATCTCCCGGTCGGAGGTGAGCATCCCGTAGTCGATCATCAGCCCGATCGGGCCGAGCAGCGGCACGCTCTCCGCCTCCGCCACGGGGTCCACCGGGAAGGTGGTCGCGCTCGTCTCGGACGCCGCGCCGCCGCGGGCCTCGGTCGTGGCGTCCACGCCGCGCAGCACCGGCAGCGCCTCGGGGATCGCGCCCGAGGTCAGCTGCGCGATGACCGGCGTGGTGTCGCTGGCCAGGTCGACGCGCAGTGCGCCGTCCTGGGTGGTCACCCCGGTGATCGCGTCGCCCGCGGAGGCGTCGGGGGCGCGGGCCCAGCCGGCCCCGTCGAACGCCCCGGTCACCGGGGTGCCGTCGGCGGCGAGGTCGGAGAGCGTGAGGGTGCCGTTGGCGACGACCGGCAGGGCGGCCGGGCCGCCGAGGGTGATCGCCTGCAGCGCGCACCCGTCGTCGCACCACGGCGTGCGCGCGGTCATCGTGCTCTCGCCGGGCCCGAACGGGCCGACGTACGCGTAGTGGATGCGGGTGCCCTCGGCGTCGAGCCGCAGCCGGACCACGACCTCGTCGGCCTCGGTGCCGTTGTCCACGGTCAGCTCGACGCGGCGCCCGGTGACGGTCGGGATGGTCGCCTGCACGGTGAGCTCGTCGGTGATCTCCGCGGTGCTGAGCCCGGGGGTCCACTGGTCCTGCCAGGCCGCGACCCGGCTGAGCCGGGGCGTGTCGACGACCGCGAAGGTCGGTCCCTGGGTGACGAGGGTGCCGGCGGCCATGAGGTACTGCCCGTCCGGGTCGATCGCGTGCGTCAGGTCGACGGTCTGGTCGATCGTGAGCGGGGAGCGCCACACGACCTGTGCAGGCGCCGCGGTCGCGGCGACCGAGGCCCGCCACTGCGCGGCCGAGTCGTAGACGCCGGCCCCGAAGACGCAGATCGCGATCGCCGCGGTCACCGGGAGGATCACCAGGGTGCCCTCCTGACGGCGGCTGATCGCGCGGGCGGCGACGAAGCCGGGCAGCGAGCGACCCCCGCGACGGCGGCGGGTCCACGCGGTGGCCAGCCAGCCGGTCACCTTGGTCGCGGCCAGCCCGGCGACGACGGCGAGGAGCACCGGCAGCACCAGGTCGGTCGCGTCCGGGTCGCCGGGCTTCCCGACCGAGAGCTTGCTGGCGAGCACGGCGACGGCGCCGGCCACCAGGACGAGCTGGGCGACGATCGTGGTGCGGCTGCTCTGCTTGGGACGGCGTACGCCGGTGAGCTGCTCGGACAGCGAGACCCGGAGCACCAGGCCGACCGCGAGCACGGCCACGAGGAGCGCGGAGAGCGCCACCCCGAGACCGGTCGCCACGGCCGCCCACGGCAGCGGGACCGGCAGGCCGGGCACCAGCCACCAGCGGACCAGACCGAGCGAGAGGCCGAGGCCGACGACGGCGCCGACCGGGATCGAGGCCAGCAGCAGCGCCGCGGGCTCCGAGAGGCCGAGCGCCCACATCTGGCGGCGGCCCACGCCACGCAGCGAGGCGAGCGCGAGCTCGGGGAGGCGCAGGTCGGCGGCCGCCATCAGCAGCCGCAGCAGCAGCGCGAGCGCGACGAGGACCAGGGAGATCACGGCGGGGGCGATCGAGGCCCGGGCGGTCGCCTGCTGCGCGCGCGTCTCCCGCACGATCGTGGACAGGTCGTTGATCGAGTTGCCCGCCAGGGTCCCGCCACGGACCTGCTCGGCGGGCTTCCCGAGCGACGCGGCCACGGTCTCGGCGCGCTCGATGACGGGCAGGGTCAGGTGCGCCGGCACCGCGAGGCGACGGTCGACGCGAACGTGCCAGAGCCCCTGGGGCAGGGGGTCGAAGGCCTCGGGGACGGTGACCATGGGTGCCGGCATGTACGGCGTGGTGCCGGAGCGGTTGGTGTGCGGCGGGATGCTCGCGAAGCGCGACAGGTCGAACCAGAAGGTCTCCTGACCGGTCGACGGGACGCGGTAGGTGCCGGTGATCGTCTGCTTGCCGAGGGCGCCGAAGTCGACGGTCTGGCCGACCTCGGTGCCCGAGAAGTCCAGGTCGCCCGCGAGCATCAGCGCCTCGCCCGGCTTGCTCGGGCAGGTGCCCTCGACCTCGAGGTGGGCGCACGCGTCGTCCTTGGCGGTCAGCCGCCAGCGCCCGCCGTACACGTCGGTCATCGAGGTCTCGAGGACCGTCTGCGGCGCCGCGAAGGGACCGTCGATCCCGGCGACCGCGCGGCTCGCGGTCCGCACCGCGCCCGCGGCGTCGCCGCCGGGGTCGGGCCGGAAGTCCCAGCTCAACCCGGTGAGCTGGTTGGGCGCCTCGGCCAGCCGGCTGACGAGGTAGGAGTTGGTGACGGCGACCTGGAAGATCGGGCCGAGCACCGCGGAGCCGATGGCGAGCGCGGTGAGCAGCACCGAGCCCATCGAGAGCAGCGCGCGGGAGCGCAGCCCCCGGACGACGGTGGCGAGCATGGTCCTCATGCGGCCCCCTCCTCGCGCAGGATGGCGGGTCGGCTGCGCTCGCCCGGCACGCTGCGGCCGCGGCCGCTGACGGCGGCGACGGCGAGCGCGACCACGACGGCGGCGAGGAGGACCGGGCCGGCCTCCAGCGTGCTGCGGAGGGGTACGGCGTGCAGCGGGACGGCCACGAGGGCGAGGTGCGCGAGCAGCAGGCGGACGGCCAGCACCGCGCCGACCACGGTGGCGACCACGCTGGCCACGACGAGGACCCCGACCTCGACCCGGCCCGAGCGCCGCAGCGTCGGGAGCGGGATGCCGATGACGCGCAGGGCCGCGACCTCGCGGACCCACGCGGTCCGCTGCCGGTTGACCGCCGCGGCCAGCACGAGCAGGGCGACGAGCAGGCAGAAGCCGGCCATCAAGGAGTAGACCCGCGCCTGCGCGGCGCCGGACTCGTCCGCGGTCTGCCGGTCGACCTGGGCGAGCGTGTGCGGGGCGCCGACGGCGACGTCGTCGAGACCGGCGAGGACCTTCGCGGGGGTGTCGCTGCGGGCGAGCACCATCACCTGGGCGGCCGGGACGGTCGGGGGCGCGCCGGCCGCCGAGACCCGGAGGTCGGCCAGCAGGCCGTCGCCCTCGACGAGCGGCAGCGCGGGGAGCCGCTCGAGCACGTCGGCCGGGCGCTCGTCGCCGCCGGTGGAGTCGAGCATCGGCTTCCCGTCCCAGGTGGCGGTGTCGGTGGCCAGGACCGGGACCTGCGCGGTGGAGGCGACGGGGACGGCCTCGAGGGTGCGTCGGGTGGCGACGGCGAGCAGCCCGTTGTCGACCGGCTCGGGTCCGCCCGGGATCGGGGTGCCGCGGAAGTTGCGGGGCGGGAAGGCGGGCTTCCAGCCGGCGTCGAGCACGTCCTGGTCGCCGATCCGCAGGGCGGTCAGCACCCACGGCAGCGTCGTGTCGCCCGTGCTGCGGGCGAGCTTGATGTCGGTGACGACGCAGCCCGCCTCGCAGGAGACGGGGACGCTGACGGTGGTGGCGGCACCGTCCTGCGCGATGGTCGCGCGGAGGCGGACCTCCTGCTCGTCGCCGAGGCCGGCGCGGAAGGTCACCAGGACGCGCGGTCGCATCTGCCCGCTGCGGCGGGCGCTGACGCCCTCGACGTCGGCGCTGAGCTCGCGGCCGCTCGCCAGGGCGGAGCCGCCGTCGGCCAGGTCGCCGACCCGGTCGACCACCCCGCTGGCGTCGGTGCCGCCGAAGAAGTCGCCGACCACGCGGTCGTAGCGGTCGGTGTCCACGAAGGCCCGGCGGGCCGCGACGCTGCCCTCGCCGGCGACGAGCACGGCGGCCATCAGCCAGCGCCCGTCCGGGTCGACCGCCTGGGCCATGCCGAGCACCCCCGCGGCGTCGAGGTCCACGTCGATGCGCAGCGGGGCACCGGCCCGCAGCCGCGCGGTGTCGTCGGTCCAGTCGTCGACCTGGGTCGCCCCCGTGACCGCCAGCGCGGCGACGACCGAGGCCGCGACCAGCACGCGGAGCGAGGCGGCCGCATCGGCCACGCGCGCCAGGCGGCGTACGGCGAGGAAGCCGCCGAGACCGCCGCGGCTGGTGCGGCCGACGGCGAGGCGGGCCAGCAGCCGGACCAGCCAGACCACGACCTGCCCGACCGCGAGGCCGACCAGCGCGGGCCCGGCGAGCACGACGAGGTCGGGCTCGTCGCCGGCGACGCCGGCGCGGTAGGCCGCGACCCCCGCCCCCACGAGGACCAGGATGCTGGCGAAGATCGCCCCGGTGCCGGCCCGGCGCGGGCGGGCCGCGAGGCTGACCTGCTCCGAGAGCGGCTCGCGCAGCGCCGAGGCCATGCCGACCAGCACGGCGACCAGCGCGACGACGACGATCCCGGCGCCGGCCAGCACGGCGCTGGCCCCGGGCAGGGCGGCGTCGGCGTCGACCCAGAGGTGCGCGGCCAGCCACGATCCCGCGGCGCCGGCGACCAGCCCGAGGACGCCACCGACGACGAGGACGAGCAGCGGCTCGGCGGCCAGCAGGAGGTAGAGCGAGGGTCCCTGCAGCCCGCGGAGCCGCGAGATCGCGATCTCCGCGCGGCGGGCGGTCGCGAGCTCGCGGCCGGTGGCGGGGACGGCGACCAGCCCGAGCAGGAGGAGGGGGACGGCGAGCAACGGCGAGGTGCCGGCCTCGTCGGCGAAGCCGATCACCGTCACCGCGCCGGCCACGACCACGACGGTCAGCAGCAGCAGCGGCAGCAGCGTGCCCCGCCGGGACCAGGCGCCCCGGAGCGTGCGGTTCACCCAGCGCTCACTTCGGGTCGGGGCGACGGAAGGCGGCGTCGTCCTCGCTCAGGCGGTGGCGGGCCGGGGCGGGCGTGGGCTCGGGAGCGGGCTCGTCGGGGGCACGCTCTCCGGTGGCGGGGGCCGCCGCGGGCATGTCGTCGAAGTGCGGCGGGGCCGCCTCCTCGACCAGGCGCCGCTCGGGGTGCGCGAAGTGCTCGAAGTGCACCTCCTCGACGTGGTCGACCAGCCGGCCCTCGTCGATGACGTAGTGCGCGTCGCACGCGTCGGCCACCGCCGGGTCGTGGGTCGCGACGACGACGACCGCGCCGCGGTCGGCCTCCTTGCGCAGCTCGGCCAGCACCAGCCCGCGGTTGCCCTCGTCGAGCTCGCTGGTCGGCTCGTCGGCGAGCAGCACCCCGGCGCCGACGCAGAGCCCGCGGGCCAGGGCCACGCGCTGCATCTGCCCACCGGACAGCTCCTCGACCTGGCGGTCGCCGAGGTCGGCGATGTGGAAGCGGGCGAGCGCGGCCTCGGCGCGCTCGTCGGCCTCGGCGGGCTTGACGCCGCGGGCGCGCAGGGCGACCGAGACGTTCTCGCGGGCCGAGAGGATCGGGACCAGGCCGTAGACCTGCAGCACGAACGCGACCTCGGGCCGGGGGTCGCCGGTGCCCAGCCACATCGAGCCGTCGGCGTACGACGACGTGCCGCTGGTCGGCTCGATCAGCCCGCCCGCCACGGAGAGCAGCGTGGTCTTGCCGGAGCCGCTGGGGCCGGAGAGCGCGGTGAGCTCGCCCGCCTTGAAGTCCAGGGAGACGTCGTCGAGGAGGGTCCGGGACAGGACGTAGGTGATCCCGGACAGCCGGAGGTCGCTCACGCCGGGTCCTCCTGGGGGGCCGCGTGGCCCCGGGTGTCGGTGTCGGTGCCGCCGACTGCGGGGGTGCGCGCGCCGGGGCGGGAGACGACCAGCCGGTCCATCTCCTCGGGCTCGATCCGCACGAGCGTGCCCTGCGGCCACTGCTCGGCGAGGTGGGTCGGGAGGTGCACGACGCCCTCGGCGCCGATGACGACGTACTCCGCGCCGTCGCGGCCCTCCGCCCCGACCCGGCCGCCCTTCATCGTGACGGTGCGCGGGAAGGTCGCGGCCACCTCGGGCTGGTGCGTGACGACGACGATCGTGGTGTCGAGGTCGTCACCGAGGCCGTGGATGAGCTCGATGACGTGGTCGCGGTCCTCGTGGCTGAGCTGGCTGGTGGGCTCGTCGGCGAGCAGCAGCTGCGGGCCGGTCGAGACCGCGCAGGCGAGCGCGAGGCGCTGGCGCTGGCCGCCGGACATCGTCGAGACGACCTGGTCGACCTGGTCGGCGAGCCCGACCCGGCGGAGCAGGTCGACGTCGAGGACGGCGTTGCGGCGCTCGGCGCTGGTCATCGCGAGCCGCGCGAAGGCGATGTTCTGCCGGGCGGTGGCGTAGGGCAGCAGGTTGCGCGTCGAGCCCTGCAGCATCGTCGAGACCCGGCGGGAGCGGATCTTCGCGAGCGAGCGCTCCCCGAGCCGCGAGATCTCGTCGTCGCCGAGGAAGATCCGGCCGGCGCTGGGCTTCTGGATGCCGCCGAGCAGCGTCAGCAGGGTGGACTTGCCCGAGCCGCTGGGGCCGAGGAAGGCGACCCGCTCACCCGGCTCGATCGTGAGGTCGACGCCCTGCAGCGCGACGACGTCGTGGCCCTCGAAGGTGCGGTAGAGGTGCACGACGCCCTGGCAGCGGATGCCGATGCCACCGGGCCTGCCGAGCTCCCCGATGTCGTAGCGGACGTCCGAGCCCATCTCCACCGTCTGCACCGCCGTCTCCCCCTGTCCCCGCGTGGTCCGCAGCACAGGACACCGTACGTCGAGGGTCGGGGGCAATCACGCAGGGCTGTTCGTTAGGCGGTTGTGACCGTGCGCGTACCGGACGGTCGGGCCCCTGTCATGCCCGCCAGGGCGCCACGCGCAGCCCGGCGTCCTCGACGAGGGCGCGGGTCGCGGGCGCGTCGGCGGGCGCGACGAGGAGGAGGAGACCGCGTCCCGGCGGCGCGGCGAGGCCGGCGGCGAGCGCCCCCAGCGGGACCAGCCGGCAGCCGGGTGGCGCGCCGGGCTCGCCCAGCTCGCGGTAGGTGTCGGCGACCGCGACGTGGGTCGGTGCCCCCGGCGGACCGGCCGTGCCCCACAGCACCACGAAGTGCCCCACGTCCCACGTCGGCCCGCCCCCGGCACCGTCGCCCGCCGCCAGCGGGCCGGTCCGGACGTTGGCGACGACGCCGACGGCGTACGACGCCTCGTGGACTGCCCCGAGGAGGTCGCCCAGGGCGTCAGCCGTCCAGCCCGGCCCGGACGCGGGCACGGCGACCACCCGGTCCCCGGTCGCGGGACCGATCGCGCCCAGGAGGCCGGTCCCGTCGGTGCCGGAGTCCTCCGCGGACGCGGCGTGCGGCAGCACGTCCCACCCGGTGCGGTCGAGCGGGGCGCCGGCCGGGCGCCACGCCGCCACGTCGTGCGGCCAGATCGCCGTCCCCGCCAGCCGGGCGACCTCGACGACGTCGGGCGGGTCGGGGAGCACCGCGTGCAGGGCGGCGGCGGCCGCGAACGGCCCGCAGAGCTGGTCGGGCTGCGGCAGCCGTGCGGCCTGCGCGGCGAGCACCGCGTCGGCCCCGCGGAAGGGGCGCACGGCGCCCTGGTCCGAGGTCGCCGGGCCGGTCAGTAGAGCCACCTCAGCGACTCGACGATCTCCTCGGGCGTGTGGTCGAGCGCCCAGGCCGCGTCCGCGTCGCGGACCGCGACGAACGCACCGAGCAGCTCCTCGCCCAGCACCCCGCGCACCAGGTCGCTGGCCAGCAGGTGCGCCCGCTGCTCCTCGTGGGTGGTCGCGAGCAGCGCGATGCCGGCCGCGTCGAGCCGCTCCGCGTCCCAGGTGCCGACGTCCTCCTGGATCGGCTCGGGGGGCTCGGCGCCGTCGGCGATCCCCCGCAGCCCGGCGGCGATGACGACAGCAAGGGCGAGGTAGGGGTTCGCCGACGCGTCGCTGGCCTTGAGCTCGACGTTGGTGTGCCCGGCGCCCAGCAGGTCCGAGGACGGGACCAGCCGCAGCACGGCCTCGCGGTTCTCGACGCCCCAGAAGCCGTAGGCCCCGGCCCAGTACCCCGGCCGGCGACGCACCAGCGACCCGGTGCTCGGCGCGGTGACGCCGACCAGCCCGGGCAGCTCGCGCAGCAGGCCGGCGAGGTAGCCGCGCCCGACGTCCGACAGCCCGTGCGGGCCGTCCCCGGTGAGGGCGTTGGCGCCGTCGCGGGTCAGCGAGGTGTGCAGGTGCCAGCCGTTGCCGACGCCCTCGACGGTCGCGACCGGCGCGAAGCTGACGCGCAGGCCGTGGCGGCGGGCGGCGGCGTGGATGGTCTGCCGGGCCAGCACCTGGGCGTCGCAGGCGGCCAGCGCGTCGAGCGGGCTGAGCGCGATCTCGAGCTGCGCGGCGCCGTACTCCGCGTGCAGCTGCCCGATCGACAGGCCGTTCGCCGCGAGGTCCACGAGCAGCTGGCGGGCGAACTCGTCGACGTCGCGCAGCGCGTTGGCGGAGTACGCCGGCCCGCGGTGCGCCGCGGTCGCCCCGTCGTCGTCGCGGGCGACGTACATCTCGATCTCGAAGCCGGCCCGCACCTCGAAGCCGGCCTCGGCGGCGCGGCGGACCTGGCGCTCGAGGACGTCGCGCGGCTCGTAGGGCCAGGGATCGCCGTCCGCGGTGCGCAGCCGCGCGGGCACCCACGCGAAGCCGGGCTGCCCGGCGAGCGGCACGATGCTGCGCGGCCCGTCGACGACCGGGATCAGCCGGAGGTCGCCGGCCGGTGTGGACAGGCCGTCGTGGGCGAACGTGATGCCGTCGTGGGAGTCGAACACCGACACCGCGGTCGTGGCCCCCACCCCGCGCCGCGCCACCGCCGGCAGCTCGGCCAGCGGCACCGTCCGCGCCCGCACGATCCCGTTGTTGTCGACCCACCCGAGCGTGACCCCGACGACGTCCTGCGCGTCGAGCAGGGCGACCAGGTCGCGGACGTCGGGGCCGGTCTCGTCATCCACCATGGGCCGAAACTACTCGGGACCGGGCGGCCGCCGCCGCTGTAACGCGGTGTCCACGTCACTGGTGCGGTGCTGCAGCGCCCATTCCGCTACGTGGACACCGCGTTACAGCGGACGCGGGCGGACGGCGACGCCGGCATCCTCACTCCGCCCGGGCGTGGGCGACCAGCGCGTTGGCGTGCCCGTGGCCGAGGCCGTGCTCGGCCTTGAGCCAGGTCACGACCTGCCCGTGCTTCTCGCCGGCGGCGAGCCGCGGCCGGACCAGGGCCAGCCAGTGCTCGACGGGGTGGCCGTAGTTCTTCTCGATCGAGGGGAAGTACGACGCGGGGCCCTTCACCTGCTCGGCCACGGCCTCAGCCCAGCCGCTCGGTGAGGTGCACGGTCACGGTGTCGCCGGCCTGCTTGCCGATCCGCTCGCGCAGGTCGGCGCGGACGGGCAGCTTGTGGCGGCCGTCGCCGAGCGCCATGAACGAGCTGCGCAGGCCGGCCCCGTCGACGGTGCCGCGCACCTTGACGAGGCCGCGGGTGCCGAAGAAGTCGGCGGACCCGGGCCAGACGACGTACGTCCAGCCGGCCTTGTTCGGACTCAGGAGCAGCTCGGCGTCGAAGGTGACGTCGAGGGGCCCCGCCTTGCTCGCGGTCGTGGTCATGCAGGTACGACCGGCGGGGCGCCCCGAAGTCATCGGTCCGGGGCAGGTCAGGAGGTGGTGATGACCATCCGGAAGCGCGCGTCGCCGGCCATCATCTTGTCGTACGCCGCCTGGGCGTCCTCCAGCTTCACGGTCTCGATGCGCGGCTTCACGCCGGCCCGGGCGCTGAAGGCCAGCGTGTCCTCGGAGTCCATCGAGGTGCCCGACGCGTGGCCGGCGACCTCGAGGTTGCCGCCGATGACGGCGCCGGGGACGACGGGCATCGGGTCCATCGACGCGCCCACGATGACGAGGCGGCCGCGCGGGGCGAGCCCGCCGATCGTGGCGGCCATCGCCTCGGCGTTCGTGACCGTGGCGAGCACGACGTCCGCGCCGCCGAGCTTCTGCAGCTCCTCGGCCACGTCGCTGCTCGTGCTGTCGATGTAGGTGTCGGCGCCGAGCTCGCGGGCCAGCTGCTCCTTGTCGGTGCCACGGGCGATCGCGACGGTGTGGAAGCCCAGCTTGGCGGCGTACTGCACCGCGAGGTGGCCGAGCCCGCCCACGCCGAGGATCGCCGCGACGCCGCCGGCGCGGGCACCGCTCTCGCGCAGGGCGTTGAACGTCGTGATGCCGGCGCACATGAGCGGGGCCGCGTCCTCGAAGGACAGCTCGTCCGGGAGCGAGGCGGCCGCCGCGGCGGGGACGACCACGTAGTCGGCGTACCCGCCGTCGAAGGTGACGCCCGGGATCCCCATGTTCTCGCACTGGATGAGGTAGCCGCGGCGGCACGGCTCGCAGTGGTTGCAGTTGCCGCCGAACCAGCCGACGCCCACGCGCTGGCCGGCCTGCCACCAGTCGACGCCGTCGCCGACGGTCTCGACGGTGCCCGCGATCTCGTGGCCGGGAACGACGGGGAAGGTGACACCGGGGTAGCCGCCGGTGACGGCGAACGCGTCGGAGTGGCAGACGCCGCAGGCCTCGACCTTGATCAGGAGCTCGCCGGCGCCGGGCGTCGGGACCTCTCGCTCGACGAGCTCGAGGGCGGCGTTCGCCTCGCTGACCTGGACTGCGCGCATGGTGGCCATGGGGTTCCTCTCGGTAGGGGGTGCATCTCGGGGGACGGGGCGGGCGTAGGTTCGACCCGTGCAGGGGATCCGGGGGCTGGTCGCGGACACGCGCCCCCTGAGGAACGACCACTTCCGCCGGCTCTGGCTGGCCAACATCGTCACCGTCATCGGTGCTCAGCTGACCGTGGTCGCCGTACCCGCCCAGATCTACAGCGAAACTGGCTCGTCGGCGTACGTCGGCCTCACCGGCCTCTTCGGCCTGGTGCCGCTGATCGTCTTCGGGCTGTACGGCGGCGCGCTGGCCGACGCCTTCGACCGCCGGACGATCCTGATCGTCACCACGAGCGGGCTGATCGCCACGAGTGCGGCGTTCTGGGTGCAGGCCGCGCTCGGCATCGGCAACGTGTGGCTGCTGCTGTGCCTCTTCGCGGTGCAGCAGGCGTTCTTCGGGGTGAACCAGCCGACCCGGAGCGCGATCCTGCCGAAGATCGTCGAGCCCGAGCTGCTGCCGGCCGCGGTCTCGCTCAACATCACCGTCATGCAGGCCGGCGCCATCGCCGGCCCGCTCGTCGGCGGGGTGCTGATCCCGGTCATCGGCTTCTCGTGGCTCTACCTGGTCGACTCGATCACGCTGTTCGCGACGCTGTCGGCCGTCGTGCGCCTGCCGCGGCTGACGATCGAGGGCGTGGTCGCCGCGACCCCGGGCCTGCGCTCGGTGATCGAGGGGTTGTCCTACCTGCGCGGTCACCCGGTGCTGCTGATGTCCTTCGTCGTCGACCTGATCGCGATGGTCTTCGGCATGCCGCGGGCGCTGTTCCCCGAGATCGCCCACCTCGGCTTCGACGGCCCGTCGGGCGGCGGCCTCGCCTTCGCGCTGCTCTTCGCGGCGATCCCGGCCGGCGCCGTCATCGGCGGGGTGTTCTCCGGGTGGGTGTCGCGGGTCGAGCTGCAGGGCCGGGCCGTGATCGTCTGCATCCTGCTGTGGGGCGCCTCGATGATCGGCTTCGGCGTGGCGGTCGGGCTGGCCGACCGGTGGCGCACGCCGATGCTCGTCGTCGCGGTCCTGATGCTGGTGCTGGGCGGCGCCGCCGACATGGCCTCCTCGGCCTTCCGCAACTCCATGCTGATGACCGCCGCGACCGACGCGGTCCGCGGGCGCCTGCAGGGCGTCTTCATCGTGGTCGTCGCCGGCGGACCCCGGATCGCGGACGTGGCGCACGGCGCCTCGGCCGCGGTCGTCGGCACCGCGGCGGCCGCCGCGGGCGGTGGCGTGCTCGTCGTCGTCGGGACGGTCGTCGCGGCGCTCGCCGTCCCCTCCTTCGTGCGGTACCGCCTCACCCGGCCCGTCCCCGACGCCGCCTGACCCGCCGAAGCGGGCGCCCGGCGCCGCCGCACCTAGAGTTGACCGGTGACTTCCGGCGACGACCCCCTCGACCCGACCCTCGCGCAGGCGGCCGGGATCGACCCCGAGGAGCTGGCGACCGCGGTGCGGGTGCTGCAGCAGCTGCACCACCTGCCCGACGACCACCCGGACATCGCGACGATCAAGCACGCGGCCTCGCACATGTACAAGGCGCTCAAGCGCGAGCGCCGGACCCGCAAGCGCGAGGCCGAGCTGGCCGCGGACCGCGCCGTCACCGAGGCCACCGCCACCGGCTCGCCGCTGCGCATCGACGACGAGACCCAGGGCATCCCGCTGGTGTCCTCGACCAAGGGCGCTTTCGCGGGTGAGCTGATCAACCCGCGCGGCTGCTACATCTGCAAGAACGACTACACGCTGGTCGACGCCTTCTACCACTGGCTGTGCCCCACCTGCGCCGCGATGTCGCACGCGAAGCGCGACCAGGGCACCGACCTCACCGGGCGCCGCGCGCTGCTGACCGGCGGCCGCGCCAAGATCGGCATGTACATCGCGCTCCGGTTGCTCCGCGACGGCGCCCACCTCACCATCACGACCCGCTTCCCGAAGGACGCCGTACGCCGCTTCTCGGCGCTCGAGGACAGCGCGGACTGGATCGACCGGCTCGTGGTCGTCGGCATCGACCTGCGCGACCCGACCCAGGTCGTCTCGCTGGCCGACGAGGTGGCCGCGGCCGGTCCGCTCGACATCCTCATCAACAACGCGGCGCAGACCGTGCGCCGCTCGCCGGGCTCCTACAGCCGCCTGGTCGAGATGGAGTCGGCGCCGCTGCCGACCGGGATCGCGCTGCCCGAGATGATCGCCTTCGACCGGATCAGCGACGCGCACCCCGCCGCCATCGCGGGCACGCTGCGGCGCGACGCGGTCGCCCACCACGACGGCCAGTCCGAGGCCGACGCCGTCGCCGCGCACAACGCCGCGACGATGACCGCGCTCGCGCTCAAGGCCGGCAGCGCCAGCCTCGCCGCGCACCTCGACGGGACCGCGGTCGACGCGGGCGGGCTGCTGCCCGACCTGCAGACCGAGAACTCCTGGACCCAGAAGGTCGAAGACGTCGACCCGCTCGAGCTGCTCGAGGTCCAGCTCTGCAACGCGACCGCGCCGTTCCTGCTGATCTCGCGGCTGCGCCCGGCGATGCGCGCCGCGGTGCAGGCGGGCGGCGGGGCCGGTGGTGGTCGGGTCGCGCACGTGGTCAACGTGTCGGCGATGGAGGGGCAGTTCTCCCGGCAGTACAAGGGCCCGGGCCACCCCCACACCAACATGGCCAAGGCCTCGCTCAACATGCTGACCCGCACCAGCGCCGGCGAGATGTGGGAGACCGACCGGATCCTGATGAACGCCGTCGACACCGGCTGGATCACCGACGAGCGCCCGCACCAGGAGAAGCTGCGGATCGCCGCCGAGGGCTGGCACGCCCCCCTCGACCTGGTCGACGGCGCGGCCCGCGTCTACGACCCGATCGTCCGCGGCGAGGCCGGCGAGCCGCTGCACGGGCACTTCCTCAAGGACTTCCAGCCCAGTCCGTGGTGATCCCGGGCGGCGCGCCACGGCGCTTGTAACGCCCGGTTATCGCATCTGGGGACCCGTTCGAACCGGTCCCCAGACCCCATAACCGGGCGTTACAAGCCCGGTCACGCCCCGAGCAGCCCCCGCACGTACGCCGCCTGGCCGAGGTGCTGGGCGTCGTCGTTGACCACCGAGACCAGGCGGGCGCCGAGGGTGACCGGCGGGTCCCAGCGCTCGTCGACGATCCGGTCGAGGTCGGCCTCCGACAGCCCGGCGAGGTGGGCGACGGTGCGAGCGTGCACCGCGGAGAGGTACGCCGCCAGCAGGTCGGCCCCGGCCCGCACCCGCCCCACGTCGTCGGAGGAGTGTCCGTAGCCGATGTCGCCCGCCTCGAACGGCAGGTCGAACCGCTCCCGGAAGCCCTCGTCGGTCCACACCTGCCCGGTGCCGGCCACGTCGGCGACGTGGTCGTCCTGCACGCGGGCGAGGTGCCAGACCAGCCAGGCGATGGAATTCGCGTCCGGGCTCGGTCGGTGGGCCAGCTGGTCGTCGTCGAGGTCCGCGACGACCGCCCGCCCTCCCTCCACGATCCGCTCGAACGCGTCGGTCAGGAGCTCGGCAGGAGTCATGGATCCACCGTAGGTCGGGTACGCACACCACACGATCCCCGACCGCACCAGAGGACTCCCGTGACGAACTTCGGCTACACCCTGATGACCGAGCAGAGCGGCCCGCGCGAGCTGGTGGCCTACGCCACCGCGGCCGAGGAGGCCGGCTTCGACTTCGAGGTGATGAGCGACCACTACTCCCCCTGGCTCACCGAGCAGGGGCACGCGCCGTACGCCTGGTCCGTGCTCGGGGCGGTCGCGCACGCCACCTCGCGGGTGGACCTGATGACGTACATCACCTGCCCGAGCATCCGCTACCACCCGGCCGTCGTCGCGCAGAAGGCCGCGACCGTCCAGCTGCTCGCCGAGGGACGCTTCACCCTCGGGCTCGGCAGCGGCGAGAACCTCAACGAGCACGTCGTCGGACAGGGCTGGCCGTCCGTCGACGCCCGGCAGGACATGCTCGTCGAGGCGATCGAGATCATCCGCGAGCTGCACACCGGCGAGCTCGTCACCTTCCGCGGCGACCACTTCGACGTCGACTCGGCGCGGATCTGGGACTGCCCCGACGGCGGGGTGCCGCTGGCCGTCGCCGTCGCCGGACCCAAGGGCGTCGGCCGGTTCGCGCCGCTCGGCGACCACCTGATCGCGGTGGAGCCGGAGGCCGACCTGATCGAGGCCTGGAACGCCGCCGACGGCGCGCGGACGATCGGGCCGGACAGCGCCCGGGCCATCGGGCAGATCCCGATCTGCTGGGACCCGGACGAGGAGACCGCCGTACGCCGCGCGCACGAGCAGTTCCGCTGGTTCGCCGGCGGGTGGAAGGTGAACGCAGACCTGCCCACCCCGGCGGGCTTCGCCGGCGCCACCCAGTTCGTCCGCCCGGCGGACGTCGCCGACAACATCCCGTGTGGGCCCGACCTGGACGCGATCGTCGAGGCCGTGTCCGCGTTCTGGGAGGCCGGCTTCACCGACATCGCCCTCGTCCAGGTGGGCGACGACGGGCAGGACGCCTTCCTGCGCGAGGCGGCCGGGCCGCTGCTCGAGAAGCTGCGCGCCGCGGCCGGCTGAGCGGCCGGTCAGCCGGCGGCGTACTCCCGCGCGATCGCGGCGCCGAGCCGGGCGTTGCTGCGCACCAGCGCGATGTTCGCGGTCAGGCTGGCGCCGTCGGAGATCTCGACGATGCGGCCGAGGAGGTACGGCGTCGCGTCCTTGCCGTGGATGCCCAGCGCGTCCATGTCGGCCAGCGCGCGGTCGATGAGGGCGCCGATCTCGGCCGCGGGGATCTCGTCCTCGACGGGGATCGGGTTCGCGACCACGACCCCGCCGGAGATGCCCAGGGCCCACTTGGCCCGCATCAGCGCCGCGACCTCGGCCGCGGTGTCGAGGCGCATCGGCGAGGCGTGCCCGCTGCTGCGGGAGTAGAACGACGGGAACTCGTCGGTGCCCAGCCCGACGACGGGGACGCCGAGGGTCTCGAGCCGCTCGAGGGTCAGACCGATGTCGAGGATGCTCTTCACGCCGGCCGACACGACCGCGACGTCGGTGCTGCCGAGCTCGGTCAGGTCGGCGCTCTCGTCGAAGCTCTGCGCGGCGCCGCGGTGCACCCCGCCCAGACCACCGGTGACGAAGGTGCGGATGCCTGCCAGCGCGGCGAGCCGCATCGTCGCCGCGACGGTCGTCGCGCCGTGGACGCCGCGCGCCACGACGTACGGCAGGTCGCGGACGCTGACCTTGAGCACGTCGGGGTGGCTCGCGAGCAGCTCGAGGTCGTCGCCGGTCAGCCCGATCCGCGGCCGGCCGTCGAGCACCGCGATGGTGGCCGGCACGGCGCCGTGCTCGCGGATGATGCCCTCGACCTCGAGCGCCATGGCGACGTTCTGGGGGTAGGGCATGCCGTGGCTGATGATCGTGCTCTCCAGCGCGACCACGGGGGCGCCGTCGGCGAGCGCCTGGGCCACCTCGTCGGTGACGGTGAGCAGGGGGTGGGTCATGGGGCTTCCTTCAGTCGGGTGCGCACGAGGCGGTCGGTCAGGTCCGGCCGGACGGTGTGGGTGCTGGCGATGGTGAGGGCGGCGGCGGCATGGGCGTACGCCGCGGCGGCGGCCGGATCGTCACCGGCGAGGATCCCGTGGCAGAACGCCGCGAGCAGCGCGTCACCGGCCCCGGTGACGTCGACGACGTCGGCGGGCACCGCGGCCAGGGCGACCTCGCCGTCGGGACTGCTGAGGAGCGAACCGCGGGCACCGAGGCGCACCCACACGTGGGTGACGCCCCGGTCGTGGAGCTGCCGCGCCGCCGCGCGGACCTGCCGGTCGGTGCCGACCCGGAGGCCGGTCAGCGCGGCCAGCTCGTCGCGGTTGGGGGTGATGGCGAACAGCGGGCGGGACGCCTCGACGAGGTGCGCGGCGGCCGCGGCCTTGGGCACGCTGACCGGCTCGAGGACGGTGCGCACACCCGCCGCGGCAGCCAGCTCGACCGCGAAGGCGAGGGTGTCGGGCGCGAGGTTGCCGTCGAGGACGAGCAGACCGGCCGTGGTGACCAGGTCCCGCGCGGCGTTCACCCGGTCCGGGCCCAGCTCGTCGGTCGCGGTCATGTCGGCCACCGCCACGACCAGCTCCCCCGTCGCGTCGAGGACCGCGGTGTAGGTGCCGGTCGCCCGCGCGCTCCGGCGTACGTGCTCGACGTGCACGCCGGCGGCCGAGGTCGCCGCGAGCACCTGGTCACCGAGGGCGTCGCTGCCGATGGCCGCGACGAGGTGGGTGCGGGTGCCGAGGCGGGCGAGGTTCTCCGCGATGTTGCGGCCCACCCCGCCCGGCGCCATCGACCCGGTGCCCGGGTTGCTGGTGGCCACGACCGCGGTGCGGGTGCTGCGCGCCTTGACGTCCATGTTGGCGCCGCCGATGACGACCACGGCGGGCGCCTCGCTCAGGACGTAGCCCCGGCCGAGGATCACGCCCTTCTTGCCCAGGTTGGACAGGTGGACGTTGACCGCCTGCCGCGTGGTGCCGAGCGCGTCAGCGATCGCCTCGGACCCGATGAGCGGGTCGCGGCGCAGCAGCGCGACGATCTCCTGCTCGCGGTCCGTGAGGCTCATGCTTGTCAGCATAAAGGTGCTTTGTCATGACAAGCAACTAGTGATCGCACCCGGAGGCGCGCGGAAACTAGCGCTCGCACTCCGTGGCACGCCGGCCGGTCGACGGCCGCCGGCACAGGTCGTTGCCCGGCCCGCCCACGATGACGTTCACCCCAGCGCCACCGTCGAGGTCGTCGTCCCCGCCCCGGCCCTCGACAAGGTCGCGACCTCCACGTCCTCGGACGACGTCCTCGCCCCCTCCCCCGACGAGGTGGTTGCGCGCGGCGTCACCTCGGATCACGTCGTTGGAGGTCGTCCCGGTCACGTCCTCGATCGACGTGAAGCGGATGTCGTCCTGCTGGTACCTCGCCACCCCGATCGACAGGTCGATGTGCACGGCCGCACCGCTGGAGTGGTCGATCCTCGCCGAGTCGAAGCTCAGCCGGTCACGACCGCCACCGCCGCGGACCGTCGCCGTGCCCTCCGCGGTGTAGAACGTGTTGGCGTGGCGGTCCCCGACCAGCACGTCGTTCCCGTCACCCGTGTAGACGTCCTCCACGCGCAGGAGCCGGTCGCGGCCGAAGTGCCGACCTCCACCCACTCCGCGCTGCAGGTCCACCCGGATCGGCTCACGATGGCTGGAGGAGCTGTAGCGCGACTGGATGGCTTGGTACTCCGCCACGTCACGCCCGGGACCACCGTCCAGGCGGTCGTCACCTTGGTCGCCGACCAGGACGTCGTCACCCCCCGCACCGCGGAGGGTGTCGTCGCCGGCCCCGCCCTCCACCTGGTCGTCGCCCGTGCCACCGACGACCCGACCCGCCCCGGGCCCCTCCCGCAGGTAGTCCGGTCCCGCCTCCCCGAGCAGCCGGTCCCTCCCGTCCCCGCCGTCCAGGCCGTCCCGCGACAGCCCGCCCCTCAGAACGTCGTTCCCGTCGTCGCCGACCAGCACGTCCTCCCCCGGACCGCCGAGCAACAGGTCATCGCCCGGCCCGCCCTCGAGCGTCTCGACGATCGGCCCGTCGGGCCCCTGGTCCGTGGGGTTCGGGCCGCCGCAGATCACGTCGTCGCCACCGCCGCCCCGGATCGAGTCGAGCCCGCCCAGGCCGACGATCACGTCCCGGTGCCGCGTGCCCTCGAGGACGTCCGGGCCCGAGGTCCCCACGATGGTGGCGCGCAGGCCGTGGCAGCGGGGGGCGTCCGCGGCGACGGTCGTCGCTCGGGCCGTTCCGCCGGGTGTGAGCGCGAGGCCACCACCGAGCAGCAACGCCAGGACCGCCATGGCCAGGGGGACAGGGATGGTGGGCGTGGTCGTAGGCATCAGGGGGCTCTCCTCGCGCGAATGGACGGGCGTTCGGGAGTCCGATGCCGCAAGACCCGGATCGGTTCGCGGCGGCCTCAGCGGCGTGCGCGGTACGCCGCCGTCTTGGTGCGGTTCTGGCAGGCGGTCGAGCAGAAGCGCCGGCCGGCGTTGCGCGACAGGTCCACGAACACGCGGTCGCAGCGCTCGGCGCCGCAGACACCCAGCCGGCCCGCCAGGTCGGAGCCGACCGCGAGCGCGAGGCCGGCCGTGCAGCCGGCCGCCCACCCGACCGCGAGGCTGTCGTCCGACCCGTGGAAGTGCACGTGCCAGCCGCCTCCCTCCGGGAGCGGGTCGAGCTGCGGTCGCGCGCCCGTCGCCGCCAGCGCCGTGTTCAGCAGCACGACCGCGGACGCGACGTCGTCCTCGTGTACGGCCTCGAAGACCGCCCGGAACGACGCGGCGTGACCGGCCAGCGCGTCGGCCTCGGCAGGGCTCACCCGGGGCGTCCGACGACCGTCGCCCCCGAGGGCCTCGGCCGTCCCCGTCACCCGAGCCGCTCCCTGCGGCGCCGCGACCTCCTGGCCCGCGGACCAGCCGGACGTCAGGTGGTTGACCAGCCGGGCCGCCACCTCCACCAGCGTCACCACGTGACTGTCGAATGCCACTTGACCAGTCACCACCCATCTCCCTAGAGTTCCCGTCCGTGACCACCAACCTAGCCGACACCAGTGACACCCGAGGCACGACGTCGTGGCGGCGACTGCCCGCCGTCGTCTGGGCCCTGGTGCTCGCCCGTGCGGTGAACCGGCTCGGCGCCCTCACGCTGCCGTTCCTGGCGGTCGTCCTCGTGGGGTCGTACGACGCGTCCGTCGCGACGGCGGGCTACCTCCTGGCCGGCTTCGGGCTCGCGACGATCCCGTCGCGGCTGTTCGGCGGGCGGCTCTCGGACCGGATCGGCACCCGGGCCACGATCCTGGTCGGCCTGGTCGGGACGGCCGCCGCCCAGCTCGGCGTCGCGCTCGCCGGGTCCCTCGTGCAAGCGGCCGTCGCGGTGGTGCTGCTGGGGCTGGCCTTCGAGATCTACGAGCCACCCAGCCAGGCGATCATCGCCGACGTCACCCTCCCCGAGCAGCGGGCGGTCGCCTTCTCGCTGCTCGGCGCGGCCATGGCCGGCGCGGGCATGGGCGCCGGGCTCCTGGCCGCCGCGCTCGCTGGCCTCGACCTGCGCTGGCTGCTGGTCGCCGACGCCGCGAGCTGCCTGGCCTGCGCCGCGGTCGTCGCCGCACTGCTCCCGGGCGGCCGCCCGGCGCCACCCGAGCAGACGGACGACCCCGGACGGGAGTCTGCCGGCGTACGCCCCTGGTCCGACCGCCGCCTGCTCCTCCTGCTCGGCACCGGCACGGTCTTCGCCGTGGTCTACCTGCAGGTGACGATCGCGCTGCCGCTGACCCTGACCGGCCGCGGCCTGCCGGCGTCCACGCTCGGGCTGCTCCTCACCCTCGGGGCGGCCACGATGGTGCTCGGCCAGCCCCTGCTACGGCTCCCCCACCTGCGCCGGCTCGACGACTTCCGGGCGATGACGCTCGGCTACCTCGTCCTGGCCGCCGGGCTGCTGCTCACCGGCCTCGTCACCAGCCGCGCGGGGTTCGCCGTCGCGACCCTCCTCACCGCGCTGGGCGACCTGGTGCTGCTCGGCCGGGCGTACGCCGTGGTGGTCGACGTGTCGCCGGCCCACGCCCGGGGCCGCTACCTGGCGGTGTACGGCACCAGCTGGGGTCTCGCCGCGATCGTGGCGCCGCTGCTCGGCACCCAGCTCTTGGTGCACGGTGGCCCGGTCCTGACCTGGACCGTCGTCGCGGCGCTCTGCCTGGTGCTGGCCGCGGCCCAACCGGCGATCCGGCGACGCCTGCTCGCCCCGTGTGCCTGAGGACGCGCCCCGGCGCGTCGTGGGGCACACGCCGCGAACCAAGCGCGCGCCAAGACCCCGGCCACCAGGACCAGCCCACCGGGAAAACCAGCGGCCCCGACCGGCGGGGGCTCCCTACCCTGAGCCCATGACCCGCACCGAGCTCCACCCGTTCGCCGAGGAGCACCTGGCTGCGGCCGGACGCCTGCTCGCGCAGCGGCACCGCCACCACCGTGCCGCCGAGCCGCTCCTGCCCGAGGACTTCGAGGACCCCGCCGCCGCCACCGCGGCCCTTGCCGACGAGCTCGGCGCGGCCGAGGCCTCCGGCGCCGTCGCGACCCGGGGCGGCGACGTGGTCGGCTACCTCCTCGGCGCCGCGAAGCCCAGCCCCACCTGGGGACCCAACGTCTGGGTCGAGTCCGCCGGGCACGCCGTCGACACCGACCTGCCCGACCACGAGCGCACCGACCTGGCCCGGGAGCTGTACGCCGAGGCCGCCACCCGCTGGGTCGACGAGGGCCGGACCGCCCACTACGCGCTGCTGCCGGCCCACGACACCGCGCTCGCGAGCGCGTGGTTCCGCCTCGCCTTCGGGCACCAGCACACCCACGCCGTGCAGTCGCCGCCCGCCGACGTACCTCCCCCGCGCGACGGCCTCGTCGTGCGCCGCCCCACCCGTGACGACATCCCCGCCCTGGCCACGCTGGAGAACGTGCTGCCCCGGCACCAGGGCCTCGCCCCGTGCTTCTCCTCGGGGCCGCTGGGCTCCTACGAGGAGTCCGTGGCCGAGTGGACCGAGGACTTCGACGACCCGACGTTCACCACCTTCGTGGTCGAGCACGAGGGGCGGGTCGTCGGCAGCGCGGTCGGCTGCCCGCTCGAGAAGTCGTCCAGCCACACCGGCCCGGCCCGCCCCGAGCACGCGGCGTTCCTCGGCTTCGCCGCGGTGCTGCCCGAGGCGCGCGGGCTCGGCGCCGGCCGCGCGGTCGGCGACGCGGTCGGCGCCTGGGCGCACGGGGCCGGCTACACCTCGCTGGTCACCGACTGGCGCGAGACCAACCTGCTGTCGTCACGGGCCTGGCGCCGGCTGGGCTACCGCGACACGTTCACCCGCGTGCACCGGCTGGTCGGGCACTAGCTCCGCGCGGCCGCCATCGCCCGGACGACCTGCTCGATCAGGTCGTAGGGGATCGGCCGGTCGAGCGGGAAGCGGCCGGTCCCGCGGGTGGCGCGGTACGCCGCCAGCTCGGTCTCGAGCGCGCCCTCGAAGACCGGCATGGGATAGAGGCTGACGAACGTCGTCCACCCCGCGAAGTGCACCAGCGCGGTGCCGTCGAGGCGGTAGGTCGGCATGTCGTAGGCGATCGTCTCCTCGGCGTCCGGCACCGCCCGGAGCACCGCGCGCCGCACCGCCTCGAGCACCGCCCGGACGTCGTCGGGGAAGGAGGCGAGGTAGGACTCGACGTCCGCGAACTTCCTGGCCATCAGGACCCCTCCCCCTCGCCGCCCGCGGCGGCCTCCCCGCGCAGCTTGGCCAGCCGCGTCTCCAGGGCCGCCGAGCGGTGCGCGTTGCCGTGCAGGGCGACGTACCGGTCGCCGAAGCCGGCCAGCAGCGCGTCGTCCAGACGGCGTACGGCGCCGGGCGGGTAGCGGTAGGCCATCCGCTCGACCAGGGCCGCCGAGTCGAGGCCGCGCAGCACGTCGCCGAGCTCCTCGAGGGAGGTGACGCCGAGCTCGAGCAGCAGCCCCGAGATCCACTCGTAGTGGTCGGTGCGCGACCAGCCCGCGTCGGCGTACTGCCCGGCGAGGAACGCCGCCAGCTCGCGCGCACTGATCCGCGGGTCGTCGTCCTCGGGCTCGGTGCGGGCGCCGGTCATCCCGGCCTGCAGCCGGTCGCGGATCGTGGAGAACTCCCGGTCGGCGAGCTCGAGCAGGCCGGCCGCCAGCGTGAAGCGCCGGTCGAAGTCGCGCGCGTGCTCGTCGGGGATCTCGCCCTTGTAGCGGATGTCGTGCTCGAACTCCGCCCACGCGTGCTGCAGCACGGTGCGGATCTGGATCTGCGCCCGCCGACCGCGCAGGGCCTCGTGGGCGGCCTCGCGGGCCGGGTCCAGCGAGATCAGCAGGTGCCGGCTCGCGTAGCCGAAGCGGCCCTCGCTCGCGGTCTCCTGACCCATGTCCCGGTCGTCGATCACGACCACCTGGTCGTCGAGCAGGTCGGCCACCGCGGCGACGTCGCTGTGCACGTAGGTGATGACGCGGACGCCGATCTGGTCGGTGATGTCGCGCAGCGGGTCGGCGAAGACCAGCTCGCCGTCGAGGGTGCGGGCGGCCTTCGCGGCGAACGACGCCACCCCCTTGGCCCGCCCGGTGACGCTCAGGTAGTTGATGCCCGCGTCGTCGAGGATGGTCGTGACCAGCGCGACGAACTCGTCGGCGGCCCCCCGCAGCTCGACGTGCCGTTCGGCGTACTCCTGCACCGCCGCGCGGACGGGGTCCACGGCCTCGCGCACCACCCGCTCGCGGGGCGTCGGCCGGTGCCCGGCCGGCAGCGTGGGCGTGACGATGTAGCCGTTCTCGAAGTCGCCGTACGTCGTCACCGCCCCCGGCTCGCGGACGCTGTGCAGCGCGACGTAGGCGCAGACGACCGCGTCGACCTGGTCCTCGACCACGCGCAGCTCGCTCTTCCGGGTGGCCGCCTCGACCTGGCGCACGAGCGCCGACCAGGCCGGCCCGGTCACGGTCATCGCGGGCTCGGCGACCGCCAGCGTCTCGAGCAGGCCCATGAGCACGACCAGCTCGCCGCGGAGCTGCTCGAAGGTGCGGCCGGGCTTGTTCTTGTACTTCAGCGTCCGCCCCAGCCGGAACAGCGACACCGTCGCCGGGTGCGGGTAGACCTCGATCGCGCGCCGCGCCCGCCCCGACCGCGGGTTCATGTCGAGGCCGAGCCGCGAGCTCAGCCGCGCGCCCCGCGGGGTGTCCCCGATCTCCTTCTTGGACGTGTTCACCGGGTGCGCGCCCGCGTCGAAGCGCGCGAAGTCCTTGTTCAGCGCCGCCTCGGCGGGCCGGTTGCCGGTGGCGTTGCGCACGATGAGCGGGGCGTCGAGCGCGACGAGGCAGTCGCCCTCGACGTACGCCGCCAGCGCGGCCGCGATCTCGTCGTCGTCGCCCGCGGCCGAGACGTGGACGAGGCGTCCGCCGTCGTCGAGGACCGCGAGACCGGTGGGCTTGCGCTCGCCCCAGGCGAGGTCGACGCCCACGAAGTGCATGGGTGCAGCCTGCCCTAGCCGCGGTGGTCCGCGCTCGCCCGCGCCCCGGTGGGTGGACCTGCCCGCGTGACGCCCGCCACCTGCGCTCGTTGTCCTGTCGTGCGCACACGACCCGGACTCGCCCCGCTCGCCCTCGTCATCGCCCTGCTCGCGGCCCTGCTGGCCGCGCCGCTGCTGCCCGTCGAGGCGGCGCCCGCCAAGCGGCTCACGATCGAGGTGCTCTCCAACCGGGCCGACCTGGTCAGCAGCGGCGACGCGCTCGTCGCGGTCCGGCTGCCGCGCGGCGTGCGCGCCCGCAGCGTCGAGGTCACCGTCGGCGACCGCGACGTGACCCACCGCTTCAAGGTGCGCCAGGACGGCCGCTTCCTCGGGCTGGTCAAGGGCCTGCGCCTGGGTCGCAACGTGGTGCGGGCGACCGCGCCCGGATACGCCGGCCGCACCGTCATCACCAACCACCCCAACGGCGGCCCGATCTTCACCGGCCCGCAGTCCGAGCACTACCAGTGCCAGGAGACCGCCAAGGACGCCGCGTGCAACGAGCGCGCGACGTACTCCTTCCTCTACAAGTCCACCGACCCCTCGCAGCCGGACCTGCAGCCCTACGACCGCAAGAACCCGCCGTCGGACGTCGCCACCACGACCACCGACCAGGGCGTCGAGGTGCCGTTCGTGGTCCGCAAGGAGAGCGGCTACCAGGACCGCGACCGCTACACGATCCTCCAGCTCTTCCGGCCCGGGAAGGCCTGGCGCCCCTGGGCCCCGCAGCGCCAGTGGAACCACAAGCTGCTGATCACGCACGGCGGCAACTGCGGGGCGTCGTACGCCCCCGGCAACCCGCCCCTGCAGGACTACTCCGGCACGCTCGAGTCGGTCCCCGGCGTCACCCCGAGCTACGTCACGGCGCTCGGCAGCGGCTTCGCGGTCGTGTCGACGGCGCTCGCCAACACCGGCCACAACTGCAGCGTGGCCATGGAGGCCGAGTCGCTGGTGATGGCCAAGGAGCGGCTGGTCGAGAAGTACGGCACCCTGCGCTACACCATCGGCACCGGCTGCTCCGGCGGCTCGATCGCCCAGCACACCGTGGCGAACGCCTACCCCGGCATCTACCAGGGCCTGGTCACCACCTGCTCCTACCCCGACACCCTGACCGCCGGCGCGCAGTTTGCCGACTACCACCTGCTGCGACTCTACTTCGAGGACCCGTCGCGCTGGGCGCCCGGTGTCGTGTGGAACCCCGAGCAGATGGCACTCGTCGAGGGCCACGCCTCGCACGTCAACGCGGTCGTCGCGGACGAGGGGCTCTACAAGGCGGCGCTGAACCCGGAGACCGACTGCCCCGGCACGAAGGCGCCCGTCGCCGGTGACCGCAGCACCCGCTACGACTCCGACATCAACCCCGGCGGCGTCCGCTGCTCGGCCCTCGACATCATGGGCAACCAGCTCGGCCCGCGCCCGAAGAGCGTCTGGACCCCGCAGGAGAAGGCCGCCGGCCACGGCTTCGCGGGCGTGCCGTTCGCCAACACCGGCGTGCAGTACGGCCTCGGCGCCCTCGAGCAGGGCCTGATCACCCCGTCGCAGTTCGTCGACCTGAACGTCAAGGTCGGCGGGCTCAACGTCGACAACGACTTCCGCGACGAGCGCATCGACGGCGACCCCGCCGCGATCGCCCGGGCCTACCGGACCGGCCTCATCAACGAGGACAACCACCTCGACCAGGTCGCGATCATCAACCACGGTGGCCCCGACCCGGGCGCCGCGCACGACTACAGCCACGCGTTCTGGACCGAGGAGCGGCTGATGGCCGACCAGGGCCACACCGACAACCGGGTGATGTGGTTCGGCCCCGCCCCGCTGATCGGCGACCCCAACTGGGCCAACGAGGCGTTCGTGGCGATGGACCGCTGGCTGACGGCGGTCGAGAAGGACCACGGCTCGGCGCCGCTGACGAAGAAGATCGTGCAGGACAAGCCCGCGGACGTCACCGACCGCTGCACCGAGGCCCCCGGCATCGAGAGCGTCCCCGGACCCGACGGCGAGCCGGTCTGCCAGCAGTCCGACGCCGAGACGATCCAGACCCGCTTCAGCACGCCCCGCCAGGTCGCCGGCGGCCCGAAGGCCAACGACAACGTCGCCTGCAACCTCCGCCCGCTCGACAAGGCGGACTACGCCCCCCTCGACGTCGCGTTCACCGACGACGAGTGGGCGACGCTGCAGCAGGTCTTCCCGAACGGAGTCTGCGACTGGACCGTCCCCGGCCGCGGCCAGGGCCCCGCCCAGACGTGGCTGCGCTACGGCACCGCCACGAAGCACGTGTACGGCGGCCGCAACCTCCCCGCCGTCCCGGCCCACTCCGGCGACGGCTGGGCCAGCCCCTCCTTCCGCGGCCTGATCCGCCACTGACCCCGCCCGCCGCGTGCGGCCCTTGCCTCGGGGATGGCCGCGCGCGGCGCTGCGGCTGCGCCGCGGGCTGGGCTTCCCGTGGCCGGCTGCCCCTCGGTGCCGGGTGAGGCGCTGCGAGGGGTGCCCGGTCGCTTGCGTCGCCCAGGAACCGCCCGCACCCCGCTGCACTGAATGTCTTCCTGCGGGGCGGGCGGTGTGGGAGGGCTAGCTCTCACGCTCCCCGGGCACCCCTCGCCCCGCCACCCCCGGCGCGTGGATCGCGTCCGTGGTCGAACACGGATGTGAAGGGAGGAGTCATTCCTCTGCGGTCACTCCGACCCCTGGCTCTTCTTCACCCACCCACCCGCACCCTCCGGCACGGGCGCGTGGCTGGCCGGGGGGGCGCGGGGAGCCCACCCACTGCGGGCGCGTAAAGGCGACCCACCGCCCGCCCTTCAACGGACTCCTTGACCGCACCTGACACTGCGGGCGGTCCCGGGAGCAAGCGCCCGCGGTGGGTGGGCGCACCGCGCCCACCCCGCGAGCACGGCCGACCACGCCACGCTGGCCTCCCCGGCCACTGGCCGGCTCCCCCGGCCGGATCATTCCGGCAACCGCCGGTGCGACTCTCAGACGAGCAGGTCGCGCGTGACCTCGTCGAGCGACGTCGCCCCGACGAGCGCCATCGTCAGGTCGAGCTCGGCCCAGATGTGCTCCATGACCGCCTGCGCGCCCTCGGCGCCGGCGAGCGCCAGGCCGTACACCCAGGGCCGCCCCACGAGGACCGCGCTTGCGCCGAGGGCGATCGCCTTGAAGGCGTCGGCGCCGCTGCGGATGCCGCTGTCGAAGAGCACCGGGACCCGGCCGTCGACCTCGGCCACGATGCCGGGCAGGGCGTCGAGGGAGCCGATGGCGCCGTCGACCTGGCGGCCGCCGTGGTTCGAGACGATGATCCCGTCGACGCCGTGCTCGAGGGCAAGGGCCGCGTCGCGGGGGTCCTGGATCCCCTTGAGCAGGATCGGAAGCTTCGTCCGGGCCCGGAGGTAGTCGAGGTCGTTCCAGGTCAGGGTGGAGCGCGAGAACACCTCGAGGAAGGTCTCGACCGCGGCCCGCGGCACCGGCGACTTCAGGTTGTCGAGCAGCCCGCCGGGGTAGTGCCGCGCCATCGAGAACAGCGCCTTGACCGCGGCGTACGTCGGGCGCGGGGTGGGCTCGTCGGACGGGGCCGCCGCCCGGGCCTCCGCGAGGCCGCGGAAGGTCGCATCGCTGGTGTACTGCGCGATCCCCTCGGCGCGGGCGAACGGCAGGTAGGCCAGGTCGAGGTCGTGGGTGCGCCAGCCGAGGACGTGGGTGTCGAGGGTGACCACGATCGCCTCGCTGCCGATCTCCTCGGCGCGGGCGATGAAGGAGTCGACGACGGAGTCGTCGCGGCTCCAGTAGAGCTGGTACCACCGCGGCGAGTCGCCGAGGGCGGCGGCGGTCTCCTCCATCGGGAGCGAGCCCTGGGTCGAGATCACCATCGGCAGGCCGAGCGCCTTCGCGGCCGCGGCGACCGCGCGCTCCGCCTCCGGGTGCGCCATCTCGAGGACGCCGATCGGGGCGAACAGCAGCGGCGCCGGCAGCCGGCGTCCGAAGAGCTCGACCGAGAGGTCGCGCTGCTCCACGTCGATGAGCATCCGCGGCACGATCCGGTGCCGGTCGAAGGCCTCGAGGTTGGCCCGCACGGTGCGCTGCTGGCCGGCCCCGCCGTCGACGTACGACCACGCCTCCGGCGACATCCGGCGCTGGGCCGCGATCTCGAGCTCGGCCGGCTCGACCGGGACGACGGGTCGGTGGCCGAACACGCCGTTGCGGTAGATCCGGGCCTGCACCTCGCGTCCCATGGACACGGCGGCGGCCTGGAGCCGGCGGGCGGTCTGCGTCATCTCGCTCACGCCCCGGAGTCTGCTACGTCCGGAGCGTGCGGGACAGGCCTGTCTCAGACGACCGGCTCGGCCTCGACGGCCGGGAGGGTCTGGCGGATCTCGAAGACCTTGTCGAGGCCGGTGATGCGGAAGACCTTGAGCAGCTGCGGACGGTTGCAGACGATCGCGAAGGAGCCCATGAACGCGTGCGTCTTGCGACGCGCACCGATGAGCACGCCGAGGCCGGTCGAGTCGAGGAAGGTCGTCTCGTCCAGGTCGACGACGAGGTGGACGTGGCCCTGGACGATGAGCTCGTCGATGACGGACTTGAGCTGGTTGCGGGTCGCGACATCGACCTCGCCGGTGGCGACCACGACGTGGCGGCCGTCCTCGGGTCGTACGGCGATCTCGAGCTGCATGGCGCGTCTCTGTCCTCGGTGGGCACCGCCGGTCGGACGGGCCCGCCCAGTGTCACCCACGCAGCCCAACCCGGCAGCCGAGTGGGCGAATTTCACCCGACGGGGTGATGGACCGGCGTCGCTGGTCCGGACTAGCGGTCAGTTCGTCGCGCTGGCCAGCACCTGGATCGTCGTCTCCCCGTCGCAGGTCGCGGACTCGCGGATCGCCCAGCGGCCGGTCTGGTCCCCGGACTTCCAGTTCGCCTCGGCGTCGTGCTCCTCGGTCTCGCCCGACGTGATCGCGAAGCCCGCGTCCACCTCGTCGTTGTTGAGGAAGTCGAGGATGTCCTGGAACGGCGTCGCCGAGATCGCGGTGACGATGATGCCGGTCTCGCCGCGGTCCTCGACGTCGTAGACGGTCGTGTCGGGCGGGAAGACGAAGGCCTCGGGGAAGCCGTCGGCGTACGGCGCGTCGAGCGCCTCGGCGTCGGCGAGGCAGACGTTCTGGTCGGCCGCCTTCTCCAGCTCCTCGTTGCTCTTCTCCTCCGCCGCGCGCTCGGCGGCCGAGTCGCCGTCCCCCTCGCCCTTGCCGGAGTCGGAGCCGCAGGCGGTCAGGCCCGCGGTCGCGAGCACGGCCGCGCACGCGGCCGTGACGAACGCGCGCCTCACGGGAGGTACACCGAGACGTGGCGCTTGTTGTCCCGCTCGTTGGTCTCGCGGATCCGGTTCGCGGTGTCCGCGCGGGCCGACACCAGGTGCCGGTGCGCCGGGCCGGGGTGCCAGCGGACCGTGCCGGTCCGGGAGGCGCCGACGGGCAGGTTGAAGCGGTGGGTCTGGCCCTCCACGTGGCCGTTGTCCTTGACCCGCGCGCCCACCTTGCGGATCGGCTTCGAGCCGGTGTTCTTGATCGTGATCCGGGCGACCAGGTCGCCGTTGCGCTTCACGACCTGCAGACGGGTGAGCTTGACGTTGCGGTGACCGGAGACGTGCTTGCGGTCGTACTTCGCGAACAGCGTCCGGCCGCCGCTCTGCCGCGCGATGGTGGCGTAGGCGTCGTTGTTGTTCTTCTTCGGGTCGTTCACGCAGGCGTCGATGCACCCGTCGGCGTACCCGACGAGCACGCGGCCGTGCTTGTCGGTCGTGACGTCGATGAAGTCGAGCAGGTTGCGGTCGTTGCCGCAGGTGGTGCCGCCGGTGCAGAGCGAGCCGCGCTGGACCGGGTCCTTCGGGGTCGCGTCGCGGGTCACCCACGTGCGGCCGCCGTCGTACGTCGTGGAGACGTAGAGGTGCCACACGCCCTTGAAGGTGTCGGCGTTCTGGTAGTCGCCACCGGTCGTCGTGCCGAGGTAGGCGAGCGCCGCGCGGTCGTCGTCACCGGCCACCATCGTCGGGAAGACGGCGGTCTTGACGCCGAGGTCCTGGCCGAGCTTCTGGCCGTACTTCCAGTTCTCGCCGTGGTTGGTGCTGGTCGCGACACCGGGCTTGCCGTCCGCGCCGACGTAGCCGAGGAAGACCCGGCCCTTCTTGCCGATCCCGACCGAGGGGTCGGAGTCGCCGGGCGTGCTCGACGGGACGCCGTAGACGTTCCACGTCTGGCCGTTGTCGCGCGAGACCGAGACGGCCGCATTGGCGCCACAGCTCTTGTTGGGGAGGTAGGCCGTGCCGTCCGGGGCGACCTTCACGTGACCGTGCAGCCCGCCGCACTGGGTGAGGTTGTACGTCGGGATGCCGGCGCCGAAGGTCGTGCCGCCGTCCATCGACGAGGCGCAGAACGCCGCCGCGATGTCCTGGCTGCAGTAGTAGACGGTGTTCGGGTAGTCCGTGGTCGGCAGGCTGCTGCCGCCGTCGGCGTACGGTCCGCCGCCGATGCTCTGGTGGTCGACGCCGCTGTTGAGGCCGCCGCCCTGGCTCGGGAGCCAGGACGCACCGTCGTCGTCGGTGTAGCAGGTCAGCGAGTCCTGGCCGGTGAGCTGCGACTCGAAGGTCCGCCCGGTCTGGTGGTCGGTGAACAGGATCGGGTCGAGGCTCTGGGTGCTGCCCTGCGGGCAGCCGGTCTGCGCGTTGGCCGAGACGTCCTTCCAGACGCCCTTGCCGTTCTTGACGCCGAAGCGGAAGGTCGACAGGTAGGCCTGGTAGAGCGTGGCGCCGGTCTTGAAGTTGTTGCCGATCGACGGCTCGCCGGCGTTGTTCACGTCGGGGCTGACGTCCTTGCCCGGCTTGTAGTTCTTGAACGTCGGCGGCGTCGCGGTGCCCGGGTCGGGGTTGGCCGGCGTCTTCGTGAGCTTCGCGGTGGCGGTGTAGCTCTCGCCCACGGGGGTGAACGGCACGACGCGGACCGTGTAGGTGCCCGCCTTCGGGGCGGTGATGATCAGCTCGGGGTCGGCGCTGGTGGCGGCGGTCGCGACCGAGTTGCCGTCCTTGTCGAGCAGGTAGACGTCGAAGTCCGCCGCGGTGTTCTCCCAGGCCACGCTGACGGTGAGCTGGTGGTTCTTGCCGTAGCCGCCGGGCGTCTTCACCTTGAGCTGGAAGTCGTCGCAGGACTCCGGCGCCGAGCAGTCCGGCGCGTCCAGGCCGGTGCCGGTGGCGTTCGGCGCCACGAACGGGCCGCCGGTCCAGGAGACGGCGTGCTTCCCGCTGGCGGCGATGGTGCCGGAGGGGGGCGTGGCCGCGTCGGCGCTGTCGACAGCACCGAGGTACGTCGCACCTCCGGCGATCACGAGCACTGCGGAGAGGCCGCCGACGAGCAGGCGGCGCGGGTGGGCGAGGTTGACGCCGAGCATGGGGTGACCCTTCACCGAGAGGAGGTTCGCACCTCACTCAACGAGCAGACCCGACGCACGGTACGCCGCGGATGGGCCGATGTCGCGAGGGTGGATGCTGCGAAATCCTTACGGTTGCGGCGCGGCGAGGTCCTCGGACTGTCCGGCACGGCGCAGCGCGTCGGTGACGAAGCCGCTCGCGAGCAGCTCGGTGACGACGGCGGCCAGGAAGTCCACGCTCGCGGGCCGGCGGTCGCGGCGGACGCCCACCGCCTGGCGGATCTGCATGAAGGCCTCGTCGATCAGCCGCAGCCCGGCGTCGCCCGCCACCGCCGCGGTCACCGGCTCGCGGATCCCGGCCCCGACCTCGAGGCCCTCCTCGCGGAACACGTCGAGGCCCTCGGCGCCGCGCACCACCTCGGCGTGGGCGAGGGTCCGGGTCAGGGAGAGGTCGTACGCCGAGCCCTGCTTCACGCCGATGCGGTGACCCGGGCGGTCGACGTCGGCGACGGTGCGCAGCGGGCTGTCGCGCGGGACGGCGTACACGCCCTCGATGACGACGTAGGCCGGGCTGAACGCGACCTCCTCCTCGCGAGCGGGGTCGATCGCGAGGAAGCACAGGTCCGCGCGGCCCTCGGCCATCGCCGCGAAGGACTTCCGGGCCGCGTCGAAGCAGAGCAGCTCGAGCGGCACGTCGAGCCGGCGGGCGAGCTCGCGGGCGAGGTCGACCGTGATGCCGGTGGGCTGCTCGGGCGTGCCCTGGGCGAGGACCGGGTTGCCGAGGTTGATCGACGCGCGCAGCGTGCCGGTGGGCGCCAGGTCGGCGACGACGTCGGGGGTGGCCATGGCTCCGACCCTAGCCAGCAGGGGTGCCCTCCCCGGAACGGGAGAACCGGCGGAGGTGCCGCGGATCCGTTGCCGGAACCGAGCAATCCCCCAATCTGCTCGTTCCGGACTCCGCCCGACCTCACGCCGGCTCGATTCCCTAGGGAGGGACACGAGAAGTGTCAAGACCGGGCCGCGGGATGTCAAGACGACCCTGACAAGCGC
The DNA here is from genome assembly GCF_014212315.1 of Nocardioides luti. Classification (NCBI taxonomy): domain Bacteria; kingdom Bacillati; phylum Actinomycetota; class Actinomycetes; order Propionibacteriales; family Nocardioidaceae; genus Nocardioides; species Nocardioides luti. The sequence continues at coordinate 2,465,551 of NZ_JACKXE010000001.1, read as the reverse complement.
CTCTCCCCACCCGCCTATCCTGTGGACAGAACCGCCCCCCCGCCTGCCCGCCCGTCGTGGAAGGAGCCCGATGAAGTTCAGCCCGATCGGCCGGGTCTGCTCCTTCTGCGGGCTCGTCGGCACCGCCTCGACCAACTTCGCCGGCGGGCTCGGCGCGATGATGTGCCAGGACTGTCTCGACATGTACACCCGGCTCTTCGCGACCCGCGAGAGCATCCTGTCGATCCGGCGGCCCCCGTGGGAGCAGCTCAGCGACGAGGAGCTGCTCGCCAAGCTCCCGCTGATCTCGGCGGCCGCCGAGCAGAGCGTGGAGTACCTCCGCGACTGGGTCGGGCTGGCCCGCGACCGCGGCCTGTCGTGGACCGACATCGGCGCGGCGCTCGGCATCTCCCGCCAGGCGGCCTGGGAGCGCTTCAGCAAGGGCCGCAGCGGCGCGTAGCCGGCGGGCGCCCGTCGCCGCGGTCCTTCCGCACGGGCGGCCCCGGACGTACGGTGCTGGGCATGGCCTGGCTCCTCATCGGGGTGGCAGCTCTCGCCGTCCTGCTCCTCACCCGCTCCCTGCTCCGCGCACGGCGCGACCGGGCCCTGCGCGCGGAGCGGCAGCTGCGACTGGCCCAGGAGCTGCTGGTCACCGACCTCGGCGCGCTCGACGGGGCCGCCGACCGCGTCGCCCGGGCGACGACCCCGGCCCAGCTGCGCGAGGCGGTGGCGTCGTACGTCGGGTCCGCAGCGCGCCCGGTCTGCTTCTTCGACCCCGCGCACGGTCCGTCCACGGCCGACGTCGCCTGGCCCCCGTCGTCACCACAGGCGTCGCCGTCCGCCGCTTCCCTCCTCGTGCCCGCGTGCGCGCGGTGCTCCGGGCTGCTCGTCGCGGGCGCCGCACCCACCGTCCGCACGGTGCGCCGGGAAGGCCGCGCCGTGCCGTGGTTCGAGGCCGGCCCCGCCTACGACGCCTATGCGCACGCCTGGTTCGGCGACGGTCCGGCGCAGAGCGCGGTCGCCTTGGCCCGTGCGGCGGCCGCGGCTCCGCCCGAGAGCCGCGGCGAGGGGGACCAGGTGGGCTGGGCGCGCGGCAGCCTCGGCGGCCTCGGCGAGGCTCCGCCCGCGGTGCACCACCGGCTGGGCCAGCTCGCGGCCGACCAGCAGCGCCACCGCCACCCCTGAGGGCGCCGTCCGAGGCGGCGGGTCAGGGGGCCCGGACCGGGAAGAGCTCGGTCACGCCCGGGCCGGCGCCCGCTTCAGCGTGAGCGTGGAGCCTGGGGCGCACGTGGTGCGCCCCAGACTCCTCGCTGACGTCCGGGCCGCGCTCAGTCCAGGCTCCCGAACCCTTGGCCCAGCGTGACGACGACCCGGAACGGCAGGGCCCCGAGCTCGTCGAGCTGGTCGGCCGACAGCTCGTCGGCCGCAACCATCAGCTCGATGCCGTCGCCCTCCGGCAGCGCCCCCATCCCGGAGATGTCGTCCGCGGAGGTCGCGTGCCGCACGAAGGACCGCGCGAGCCGCTGGCCCGCGAGGAGGCTGCGTTCGGCGGGCTCCACGACGATGCCGGGGTCGTCGGTCAAACCCTTGCGCTCGAGCAGGTCACGACCGGCCGGCGTCGCCACGCCGACGTGCACGTGCCCGTCGTCCGGGTCGAACCACGAGCCGGAGAGGTCGCGGTCGTGGAAGTCCACGAGCTCGGCGAGCGTGGCCGACGGGTCCATGGCCTCCGGCGGGAGTGCCGGGCTGTCCGGCGGGTCGCTCGCGTCCTCGACGGTCACGTTCGGCGGCACCCCGGAGGAGGAGGCAGGGTCGGACGCCCGCGCTTGTCGCGCCCCGTCGTCCGCACCGCACCCGACCAGCAGCACGGCGGCCGCCGCCACCGCGACGACCCGACCCCACCCGCGCAGAGCTCGACGACCCACCATGTCCACACCCCCGTGCTCGACCAGTCCTCCCAGCATGGACCGGGCGGGACCCACGTCGGAGCCGGATCACGACACGGTTCGGCATCGATCCCGGGCGCCGGGCAGGGGTCGAGCGGGGGTCAGTGCGCCATGTCGACGAAGCGCGAGTAGTGGCCCTGGAAGGCGACGGTGATGTCGCGGGTGGGGCCGTTGCGGTGCTTGGCCACGATCAGGTCGGCTTCGCCGGGGCGGGTCGACTCCTTCTCGTAGACGTCGTCGCGGTGCAGGAGGATCACCATGTCGGCGTCCTGCTCGAGCGAGCCGGACTCACGCAGGTCGCTCATCATCGGGCGCTTGTCGCCGCGCTGCTCGGGACCACGGTTGAGCTGGGAGAGCGCGATGATCGGGAGCTCGAGCTCCTTGGCGAGGAGCTTGATGTTCCGGGAGAACTCCGAGACCTCGAGCTGGCGGGACTCGACCTTCTTGCCCGAGCTCATCAGCTGCATGTAGTCGATCACGATGAGCTTGAGGTCGTGGCGCTGCTTGAGACGGCGAGCCTTGGCCCGGATCTCCATCATCGTCATGTTGGGCGAGTCGTCGATGAACATCGGGGCCGAGGAGATCTCGCCCATCTTGCGGGCCAGCTTCGCCCAGTCGTCGTCGCTCATGTTGCCGTTGCGGATGTGGTTCAGCGGCACCTTGGCCTCGGCCGACAGCAGGCGCATCGTGATCTCGGAGCGCGTCATCTCGAGGCTGAAGAAGCAGCTGGTCAGGTTGTTGTGGATCGACGCCGCCCGGCACAGGTCGAGCGCCAGGGTGGACTTCCCCATGGCCGGACGTGCCGCGACGATGATCATCTGACCGGAGTGCAGACCGTTGGTCAGGTCGTCGAGGTCGGCGAAGCCGGTGGGGACGCCGTACAGCCCTGCCTCGCGGTTGCCGATCGCCTCGATCTCGTCGAGGACGCCGTCCATGATGTCGCTGAGCGGGGAGTAGTCCTCGCCCGAGCGACGGTCGGCGATCTTGTAGACCTCGGCCTGCGCCTGGTCGACCACGTCGTCGACCTGGCCCTCGCCCGCGTAGCCGATCTGGACGATCTTGGTGCCCGCGTCGACCAGGCGGCGCAGGATGGACTTCTCGCGCACGATCTCGGCGTAGTAGCCGGCGTTGGCCGCGATCGGGACGTTGGCCGAGAGCGTGTGGAGGTACGGCGCCCCGCCGATCCGCTGGAGCTCGCCGCGACGCTGGAGCTCGGCCGCCACGGTGACCATGTCGACCGGCTCGCTGCGGCCGTAGAGGTCGATGATCGCGTCGTGGATGGTCTCGTGCGCGGGGCGGTAGAAGTCGGCGCCGCGCAGCACCTCGGAGACGTCGGCGATGGCGTCCTTGGACAGCAGCATCGAGCCGAGCACCGACTGCTCGGCCGCCATGTCCTGCGGCGGCGTGCGGTCGCCCGGTGAGCTGGGGCGCTCGCCGGGGGCGTACGACGCGGGGCCGTCGCCCCAGTCGTCCATCGGCGGCTCGCCCATGCCTCGCGTGTCGTGCTCGGTGACGCTCAACGCCTGCCTCCTGACAAGTTCCCCGGACGTCGACCCCTCACGCTGACCACGCTAGGTCCGGCCACCGACAGCGGGTCCGGCCCCCGGGCAGGCCGGCGCGGACGGGGTCCGGGACGGCGGTGGACGGGGGGTGGCCGCGGCGGTGACGAGGGGAGCGACAGGGGGACCGTACGGCCTCGCGGGCCCCGGCGACAGTCGGTTATCCACAGGTCCTGTGGATAAGTGGGGGAAGGTCGTGGACGACACGCGGGGCGCTGTGCACAGGATGTTGACGCGCCTGTGGAGGACGAAGAAAGTTTCCGGGGAAAAGGGGCTCTGACCTGCGGAGACGTGATTCCACAGGTGTGGAGGGAAAAGTATTTGGGGTTCGTCTCGTTCACCCGTCGTCCATCCGTCCGATGCCGGGCGCTATATCGACAATGGGCCGGCCGGGCCAGATTCCCACAGGTAAAGGGTAGTTACCCACAGGTGGAAACTGACTAGCCCGCGTTGTGGTCAGATCGCCCGAGTGATCCTTACGGTGACTACACTGGCCCGATGGCGCACCCCCACGACCGCGAGATCCTCCGGCTCGCGGTGCCGGCCTTCCTGGCCCTGGTCGCCGAGCCGCTCTTCCTGCTCGCGGACGCCGCCATCGTCGGACACCTGGGCACCGCCCCGCTCGCCGGCCTCGGCATCGCCGCCGCCGTCCTGCAGACCGCGATCGGGCTGTGCGTCTTCCTGGCCTACGGCACCACCGCCAGCGTGGCCCGACGGGTGGGGGCCGGCGACCTGCGCGGCGCCCTGGCCCAGGGCGTCGACGGGCTCTGGCTGGCGCTCGGCATCGGCACCGTCACCACCGTCGCGGGCGTGCTGCTCACCGAGCCGCTCGTGCACGTGTTCGGCGCCGGCCCCGAGGTGACCGGCCCCGCGGCGACGTACCTCCGCATCGCGTTCCTCGGCACGGTCCCGCTGCTGCTCATGCTGGCCGCGACGGGCGTGCTGCGCGGCCTGCAGGACACCCGGACCCCGCTCGTCGTGGCGGTGGGCGGGAACGTCCTCAACGTGCTGCTCAACCTGCTGCTCGTCTACGGCCTCGGCCCGGTCGACGGGCTGGGGCTGGCCGGCTCCGCCTGGGGCTCGGTCCTGGCGCAGGTCGCCAGCGCCGGCGCCCTGCTCGTGGTCGTGGTCCGCGGCGCCCGCCGGCAGGGCGCGTCCCTGCGCCCCGACCTGCCCGGCATCCGCGCCGCCGCCCACGCCGCCGTCGCGCTGGTGGTCCGGACGCTCACCCTGCGCGCGGCGCTGCTCGTCACGACGTACGCCGTCACGCTGGGCGCCGCCGACGCCCTCGACCAGCAGGTCGACCTCGCGACCCACCAGCTGGCCATGACGACCTGGGCGTTCCTCGCGTTCGTCCTGGACGCCATCGCGATCGCCGCCCAGGCGATCACCGGCCGGTACCTCGGCGCCGGGGACGTGGCGGGCACCCGGGCCGTCACCCGACGGATGGTCACCTGGGGGCTGTGGAGCGGCGTGGTGACCGGGCTGCTGCTGGCCGCGGTCAGCCCGGTGCTCGGTGCGCTCTTCACCGAGGACGCCGCGGTGCGCGACCTGCTGCTGCCGGTCCTGCTCGTCGCCGCGCTCTTCCAGCCGGTGGCCGGCGTGGTGTTCGTCCTCGACGGGGTGCTCATCGGGGCGGGCGACGGCGCCTACCTCGCCCGGGGCGGTCTGGTCACGCTGGTCGTCTACGCCCCGGTCGTCCTGGTGCTGGCCGGTGCCGAGGTCGGGCTGCCGGTCCTGTGGGTGTCCTTCGCCGGGCTCTTCATGCTGGCGCGCCTCGTGGTGCTCGTGCACCGGGCCCGTGGCGACCGCTGGCTGGTGACGGGGATCGGCGCGGCCGCCGCACCCGCCGCCACCGCCCCGTAGATTTGCCTGCATGAAGCCGCTCCAGTCCGTCGCCATGGGGCTGGTGATCGTCGTGCTGTCCGCCCGCTTCGGCGGCTACGACGCGCTGGCCGACCCGGTGGGCTGGCTGCTCGTCTACCTCGGGGTCCGGGCGCTGCCCGCCGATCTCGACCGGCGCAGCACCCTGCTCGGGCTGGCGGCGCTCGCCGGCGTGGTGGCCTCGGTCGTGTGGTTCCCGGTCGTCACCGCGGACCTGTACGACGCCGACGCCTCGCTCGGCTGGGCCGCGAACCTGCCCCAGCTCGCCTTCTCGGCGCTGCTCTGTCACGTGCTCGCCGCCCGGGCGGCCGCCGCCGGGGACGGGCGGGCCGCGCGCTGGCTGGGCATCACCCGGTCCGCGACGATCGTGGTCGCCCTGCTGCCCGTGCTCGTGTTCGGCGGCGGGCTCGTGTCGTTCGAGCTGACGTCCTACCTCGCCGCCGGGCTCGTCGCGCTCACCCTCATCTGGCTGCTCTTCTCGTACGCCGGGCGCACCTGGACCGGTCCAGTCGGCCAAACCGCAGCGCGCGAGGCGTCCGCTTCGTAGCCTGAGGCCCTTCGGCCCGCACCGTCGGGACACCCCACGTGAGGGACCACCATGTCGAGCACCCGCCTCCGCCGCACCGCCACGTGGGCCGGGGCCACCCTGGTCGCCGCCCTGGTCCCGATCGTCGTGGTCGCCGCGCCCAGCCGTGCGGACGCGGGCTGCACGTCCGAGGTCGCGAGCGGGATGCTCGTGGTGACGACCGTGTGCGACGACTCGACCCCGCCCGTCACGGCGCCGGTGGCGATGAGCCCGGTCGCGGACGCGAACGGCTACCTCGACGCCCAGGACGGCAACGACGTCACCTTCACCTTCTCCGGGTCCTACGACGACGCCGACACCGACCCGATCACGCTGCAGTGCCAGCTGGGCACCAGCCCCACGCCCGTCGAGAGCGCGTGGGAGACCTGCACCAGCCCGAAGACCTACCCCGACCTCGCCGAGTCCGGCGACGGGCCGGCGTACGTCTTCCTGGTGCGGGCCGTCGACGCCGCCGACCAGGCGATCGCCGCCGACCAGCAGGGCACCAACTGCCCGCCGGTCAGCTGCACCCCGGCCTCGAGCGACGTCCCCGACCTCGACGCGACGCCGGCGTCGACGACGTTCCGCGTCGACACCGTGAAGCCCAGCACCGTGGTCTTCGGCGGCCCGGTCGACAACGAGGGCACCGGGTCGCCGATCGCGACCGCCCCGCAGACCAGCTTCACGATCGACTCGAACGAGGACGGCGCGACGTTCCGCTGCGCGCTCGACGGGGCGAACGTCCCCTGCGGCAAGGGCTCCGTGCCGGTCGGGGGTCTCACCGGCGGTGACAAGACCTTCTCGGCCCGGGCCACCGACCCGGCCGGCAACGAGGGGGTCGCCGCGACGAAGAGCTTCACGGTGCCCTACGACCTCACCCGGAGCCGGCACTGGAAGCTGGTCCGCGCGAAGGGCGCCTTCGCGGGCAAGGTGCTGATGACCCGGCAGTCCGGCTCGCGGGTCCGGCTGACGGTCCGCAACGTCCGCGAGATCCGGCTGCTCGCCCCCGCCAACCCGAAGCTCGGCAAGATCCGGGTCAGGGTCGGGACGGGTGCGTGGAAGGTGATCAACCTCGGGCAGGGCACCGCCCCCCGGATCACCTACCTGGTGCGCTCGGGGCAGTCGGCCCTGGTCTCCGGGCCCGTCGTGATCGAGGCGCTCCCCGGCGGCAAGCCGGTGCGCGTCGACGCGCTGGTCTTCCCGCCGGGCTGAGCCCGAGCCCCGGAACGGCACGAGGCCCGCCCCCCGGGAAGGGGGACGGGCCTCGCGAGGTCCTGCGGTGGGGCTGGGTCAGGCGGGAACGACGTTGAGGGCCACCGTGGCGGACACCTCGTCGTGCAGCTTGACCGAGACCACGTGCGAGCCGAGCGACTTGATCGGGTTCTTGACGACGATCGTGCGCTTGTCGACCTGCTCGCCCGAGGCGTCGGCGAGAGCGCCGGCGATCTCGGCGACGGTGACGGCGCCGAAGAGGCGACCGCCCTCGCCGGAGCGGACCTTGACGTTGACCGGCGCGGACTCGAGCTTGGTCTTGATCTCGTCAGCGTGGTCGTGGTCGCGGACGGCACGCGAGGCGCGCGCGTTCTTGATCGACTCGACGGTCTTCTCGGCGCCGCGCGACCAACGGATGGCCACGCCACGCGGGACGAGGTAGTTGCGGCCGTAGCCGTCCTTCACCTCGACGACGTCGCCGGGGGCACCGAGGCCGGTGACTTCCTGGGTCAGGATGAGCTTCATCTGCCTGGCTCCTTTCAGCGACCGGTGGACGTGTAGGGCAGCAGAGCGACCTCGCGGGCGTTCTTGACCGCGATGGCGACGTCCCGCTGGTGCTGGACGCAGTTGCCGGTCACCCGACGGGCGCGGATCTTGCCGCGGTCCGAGATGAACTTGCGGAGCAGGGTGGTGTCCTTGTAGTCGACACCGGTCGCCTTCTCCTTGCAGAACTGGCAAACCTTCTTCTTGGGCTTGCGAATCACTGCCTTGGCCATTGTGGTGCTTCCTTTCTAGAAGCCCGGCTGACGCCGGAATGGTTGAGGTGTGTACGGATGGTGGAACAGATCAGGAGCTGATCAGAAAGGCGGTTCATCAGAGCCCGCACCCGGGGCGCCCCACGGGTCCTGGCCGCCCTGGGGAGCACTGCCCCCGGAGCCGCCGCGACCCTGACCGGCGGACGACGGCGCGGGCGTGGCCCACGGGTCGTCGCCACCGGAGCGCTGCTGCGGTGCGCCGCCACCCTGGTTGCCGCCGCCGGAGTAGCCCCCGCCGCCGCCCTGACGGGTGGTGCGGGTGACCTTCGCGGTGGCGTACTTCAGGCTGGGACCGACCTCTTCGACATCGAGCTCGTAGACCGTGCGCTTCTCGCCCTCACGGGTCTCGTAGCTGCGCTGCTTGAGGCGGCCCTGCACGACGACGCGCATGCCCTTCTGGAGGGACTCCGCGACGTTCTCGGCAGCCTGGCGCCAGATCGCGCAGGAGAGGAACAGGCCCTCACCGTCGACCCACTCGTTGGTGTTCTTGTCGAAGGTGCGCGGCGTCGACGCGATCCGGAAGTTCGCCACGGCCGCACCCGAGGGGGTGAAGCGCAGCTCCGGGTCGTCGACGAGGTTGCCGACCACCGTGATGACGGTCTCGCCTGCCATGTGGGTCTCCTACTCGAATCTGGGGTGTTTCCGCCCATCGTTGCCGGTGGCACCGACAGGCGGAAGGGCTCGTCCACAGGGCCGGCGAGCCGGCCCCGTCCACGCGAGGATCAGTGAGCGTCGGGACGCATGACCTTCGTGCGGAGGATGGACTCGTTGAGGCTGAGCTGGCGGTCGAACTCCTTGACCGTGGCCGGCTCGGCGTTCAGCGAGATGACGGCGTAGATGCCCTCGGCGTTCTTCTTGACCTCGTAGGCGAGGCGACGACAGCCCCAGACCTCGACGGACTCGACGGTGCCACCATCCTTGCGGATGACGTTGAGGTACTTGTCGAGCGACGGCTCGATGGTGCGCTCTTCAAGACTGGGCTCGAGGATGACCATGACTTCATATGCACGCAAAGCGGTCTCCACCTCCTCTGGACTCGGCGGCCACGGCATTTCCGTGGCAGGAGGGCGTTGCGTTCCCCGGCGACCGTCTCGGACGGACCGGGGGCCTTCGCTGACCGGGCCCCCGTCGGTGGGGGTGGGCAGACAAAGACAGCACAGGCTAGCAGCGGGCGTGGGGCCGCCCAAAACGTCGTACGGCGGGGAGGCGTGAACCCGCTCGCGGCGGGGTAACGTCCCCGCGATGACCGAGACCCCGCACTCCCTCCCGACCGGGCCGACCGGTCCCGCCGCCGGCCCGACCCCGCCGCTCGCCGGCCGCTACGTGCTGGTCGACCAGATCGGGCTCGGCGGCATGGGCACGGTGTGGCGGGCGTGGGACCTGCGCACCCAGCAGTTCGTCGCGGCCAAGGTGCTCGGCCAGCACGACGGCGGCATGCTGCTCCGCTTCGTGCGCGAGCAGTCCGTGCGCATCCAGCACCCGCACGTCGTCGCGCCCAGCGGCTGGGCCGCCGAGGACAACCTCGTCGTCTTCACCATGGACCTCGTCCGGGGCGGCTCGGTCCAGACCCTGCTCGGCGACCACGGCCCGCTGCCCGAGAGCTACGTCTCGGTGCTGCTCGACCAGACGCTGCAGGCCCTCGAGGCCATCCACGGCGCCGGCGTGGTGCACCGCGACATCAAGCCCGCCAACCTCCTGCTCGAGGCGACCGGCACCGGCCGCCCGGTCGTCCGGGTCGGCGACTTCGGCGTCGCCGCGCTCGTCGACGACGTGCGGCTCACCCGCTTCCCCGGCGCCATCGGCACCGACGGCTACATGGCGCCCGAGCAGGTGCGCGGCGCGGCCCCCGACCCGCGCCAGGACCTCTACGCGCTCGGGATCGTCGCGGTCCAGCTGCTCACCGGCCAGGCCCCGCGCCAGCAGGCGGCCCACGACCCGGCGCCGGCCGGCCGCCTCAAGCCGCTGCTCGACGCGATGACCAGCCACGACGTCGACGTGCGTCCGCCCTCGGCCGCCGCCGCGCTCGGCTACCTCCGCCAGCTCGGCGTGCCGCCCGGCTCGCCGTGGCAGTCCGACCCCGAGCCGCCCGAGGTCTTCGACCAGCTCGGCGACGTCCCGGTCCCCAGCACGCCGACCCACGCCACCGGCCCGGCCTCCGGCGCCCCGGTCGGCTCGGGGACGCCCTCCGGGCCCGGGGGGTACGCCGACCCGCAGGGTCCCCCGTCGGGGCCGGCCACCCCGCCCGCACCCGCGGCGGGTCCGGCGCTCCGGCCCGGCAGCGCGGAGCCCGCCACCGGCGCCGCGCCCGGCACGGCTCCCGCCGCGACCGGCTCGACCGGCTCGACCGGCAATGGCGCCACCCTGGTCGCGATCGCCTGCTTCGTCGTCGCGCTCGTGCTCGCGGGCATCGCCCTGCTGCTCGTCCTGCGCTGACGCGCCCCGGGTCAGGCCCGGCGGCGGGCCCGCACCAGCAGCACCCCGCCGAGGACCGCGAGGAAGGCCGCGGCGCCGAGGAGCCCCGCCACCAGCGTGGTGGTCGTGGAGCTGCCCTCGTCGGCCGCCGGCTCCGCGGCCGAGGTCTCCGGGTCGGCGGACGCGTCGGACCGGGTGCCGATCGGCTGCGCCTCGGCGCCCTGCGGCGCGGGGAAGGCCGGCACGTCGGCGGCGTACTGCGGGTCGGCGCCCTCGGCGAAGACGCCGGTGCCCTTGAGCAGCGCCGGCGTCAGCTCCATCGAGACCGTGGCGTCCTCGGCGCCGGACGTGTTGCCGACGTACACCGCGAGGTAGTAGGTCCCGGGCTGCGCGGCCAGGGTGCCCTCGGAGTCGAACTCGTCGCCCGGCTCGTAGTCCGCGCGCGAGCGCGGCGAGACCAGCCACGAGCTGGTCTCGACGCTGGCCGGGCCGGTGCCGAGCGTGGCGGTCGGCCGGAAGCGGTCGGCCTCGACGGGCGGGACGCCGACGATGCCGCCGACGGGCGAGAGGATCCGCATCTCGACGGCGGCGCCGGGGGCGGCGCCGTCCTCGTCGGTGATGCTCGCGAACGCGTCGAGCTGCTGGTTGAACGGCACGTCGACGGCGAACCACGAGATCCGCCCGACCGGGAGGTCGACCTGCGTCGTCTCGTCCGTCGGGAGCGTGGTCGCCTCGGCCATCCAGGCACCCGGCTCCGCCTCGAGCGTCGGCTCGCCGGGCGAGAAGGTCTGGGCGCTGCCGTAGCCGGTGACCGGGAGCTTGGCGAGGTTCGTCACCGGCGGGACCTCCCAGACGTCCAGCTCGTAGGGCACGCCCTCGGAGACGCCGGCCTCCTTGTTGTTGTAGACCAGCAGGAAGAGGTCCTCGTGCGTGGCGCACTCGGCCTTCTGCGTCGTGTAGCCGGCCCGGCTCTGCAGCGGCATCGCCGAGGCCCGCCCGTCGGAGTCGAAGACCGTCCGTCCGCAGAAGACGGCCGTCCCGTCGTCCTCCTTGTAGGCCACCGACGCCCGCAGCCGCCCCTTCGCGACGACCGGGTCGGTGGTGAGCAGGGTGAGGCCGAACATCACCGTCGAGCCCGGGATGGTGCGCTGGAAGGAGTAGACGTTCTGGCTGTCGCTCGACGTGGTGTGGTCGAGCAGCCGCCCGGCCGTCACCGGCGTGGCCTCGTCGGCCGATTCGCCGCCGTCGACCTCGGTGAGGCCGGCGGGCAGGTCGACGCCGGTGTCGTCGGCCAGCGCGGGCGCCTGCATGAGGGCCAGGGCGAGCAGCGTCGCGGCCGAGGCCAGGGCGGCTAGGGGGCGGGTGGTCATGGGGTCTCCCGAGGAGTGGGGGGTACGGCGGGGCGCCGGCCGCGCAGCAGCGCGACCAGTCCGAGGACGACGAGCAGGGCGGCGAGGGCGAGCAGCCCGAAGGCCAGCCCCCAGGGCGGCTGGGCGGCCAGGACGGTCAGGGCCGGCGCGGTGGCGCTCATCCGGTGCGCCCCCGCCGGCCGAGGGCGACGACGCCGGCCACCGCGAACAGCGCCGCGGCGCCGAACAGGCCGCCCACGAGGGTCCACGAGGTGCCGGCCTCCCGGCCGGCGTCGCCCGCGGCCGTGCCGGAGCCGCCTGCCCCGTCCGACCCGCCGGACCCGGGACCGCTCGTGCCGTCGACGTACGGCAGCGCCGGCGGATCCTCGGCGTAGGGCGGGGCGGTGGCGGGGTAGTCCGTCACGACGCCGACGTTCAACGTCAGGTCGACGCCGTCCTTCGTCGCCTTGTCCGCGAACGTGTCGATCGAGAGGTAGTAGTCGCCGGCGATCGCCGCGGGGGTGTCGCCGGCCTTGCCCTCACGGTTCTTCCAGGCGATGGTCGGCGTGGCCCAGCCGGCCGTGGTCGGCGTGCTGTTCAGGGTCAGCTCGGTCGTCGTGGGGCCGCCGGAGTAGCCGGTCTCGCCCAGCACGCCGCCGAGCGGGCTCAGCCAGCGTGCTCCCACGGTGGCGTACGCCGTGGTCCGCGTGCTGCTGACCGCCGCGACCTGCGCGTGCTGGCCCCAGGTCAGCGGCACCTTGACCAGCGCGGGCTCCCCGGGCTCGACGTGCACGGCGTACGTGCCGGCGGTGACCTCGGGGGCGTCGGCGTAGGTCGTGCCGGGGACCAGGTCGTCGGGCGGGGCCGACGGCAGCGCGGCCCACGGCACGGTGACGCTGCGGTCGGGCAGCGTCGCGCCCTCCTCGAGCGGCGGCTCCTCCCAGACGACCAGCTGGTAGCGGCCGGCCGGCACGTCGGTCGCGGCCGTCCGCAGGACGAGCGAGTCCGCGGCCTGGCAGGCGGGCTTCTTCGTGGTCGTGAAGAGCCGGGTCGAGAACGTGCTCTGGTCGAGGGTGTCGGAGAGCGACTCGAAGCCGACGCACGAGTCGCCCGAGCCGTCCGGGCTGCTCTCGAGGGTCAGCAGCGGGGCGGTGCTGCCGTCGGACTTGGGGAGGACGGCGGAGGCGCCGTACCAGAGCGTGCTGCCCGGGATGGTCCGCTTCACCTCGACGTACTGCTCGGCGTCGCCCTCCGGCACCGCGACGGTGTAGAGCCCGGGGCCGACCGGGGTCGCCTCGATGACGTTGCCGGCCGGCGTCACCTCCTCGCCGGCGAAGGTCGCGGGGTCCGCGGCCAGGGCGGGGGCCGCGAGGCCCAGCAGCCCGAGCCCGAGGGCTGCGGTGCCGCGGGCGAGCAGGCGCGACAGGGGTGCGGTCACCGGTCTCCCCCTCTGTGCTGCGGTCCCGCGGTGGACGCGGGCCGGTGTCGGCTGTGGACACGGGCGTGGTCGTGGACGATGGGCGCGGGCTAGCGTGAGCGCACGCCCGCTGCCGACCTCCTTCCACCGGTCGGCCGTCCGAAAACCTTCCCGGCTGCCGCACCCTACGTTCGCGAGAGGACATCGTGGTCGACCCCGACGCCCCCACCGGCGGCCCGGACGAGCGCCGCGCCCGCCAGACCGAGCTGTACGGCGCCCCGGTGGCCGAGCTGACGGCGACGATCGGCGAGCGGCTCGGCCTCGACCTCGGCGGCATCGCCCGGGTGATCGGGGTGTCCGTGCCGATGCTGACCGCGGTCCGCGACGCGCACCGCGTGCGGATCGGCAACCCGGTGGCGACCGCGCGGCTGGAGATGCTGCGCGACTTCGCCGGGCACCTCGCCTCGGGCGCGGCGGACCCGGTCGAGATCCCGGTGACGCTGGCCCAGATCGCCGCCGCGTCCGGCCCGCTGCCGCACAGCGGGGTGACCGCGGTGGCCTCCGGCCCCCGCCACGCGTCCGGGTCCGGGTCCTCGTCCGGGGACGGCGCCGGGGAGTCGTCCGCGAACGGCACCGTCGGTGGCACCCTCACCGTCGAGACCCTGCGCGCGGCCCGCGAGCGCGTCGCCCGGCACGTCCCGCGGACGCCCACCCGCCGCTGGCCGCTCCTGGAGCAGGCGACCGGTACCGAGACCTGGGTCAAGCACGAGAACCACACCCCCACCGGCGCCTTCAAGGTCCGCGGCGGCCTCACCTTCGTGGCCCGCCAGCTCGCGGCCACCCCCGACCTGCCCGGCCTCGTCTCCGCCAGCCGGGGCAACCACAGCCAGAGCCTGGCCTTCGCCGGCCGGGCCCACGGCGTGCCGGTCACGATCGTGGTGCCGGAGGGCAACTCCCCCGACAAGAACGCCGCCACCGAGGCGCTGGGCGCCGAGCTGGTCGTGCACGGTCGCGACTTCCAGGAGGCGGTCGAGCACGCCCGGGTGGTCGCGCTCGAGCGCGGCCTGGTGATGGTGCCGTCGTTCCACCCGTGGCTGGTCGAGGGCGTGGCGACGTACGCCGCGGAGCTGCACGAGGACGTCGCGGCCCTGGACACGGTCTACGTGCCGGTCGGGATGGGCAGCGGGATCTGCGCGAACATCGCGGTCCGCGACCTGCTCGGCCGCTCCACCGAGATCGTCGGCGTCGTGGCCGAGCGCGCGCCGGCGTACGCCCTCTCCTTCGAGGCGGGCCGGCCGGTGCCCACCGACGAGGCCGACACGTTCGTGGACGGCGTGGCCTGCCGCGAGCCGCACCTCGACGCCGTGGCGCGCATCGTCGCCGGGGCTGCCCGGATCGTGCGGGTCAGCGAGGAGCAGGCCGCGGCCGCGATGGCGCTGATGTACCGCGCGACGCACAACCTCGCCGAGCCCGCCGGGTCCCTGGCGCTGGCCGGCCTGCTGGCCGAGCGGGACCGCGTGGCGGGGCGCCGGGTCGCGGTCGTGCACACCGGCGGCAACGCCGACTTCGACGTCCTCACCCGCGCCCTCACGGGGTGACCCTGGGCCGCGAGGACTTGCCAGGCGCACCGTCGGTCGTCGTACGTTGGAGGGCATGTCTGCCCCCCGTCTCGCCCGTCTGACCGCCCTGGGCGGCGCTGCCGCGCTCGCCCTCAGCCTGCTCTCGGCCGCTGCGCCGCAGGCCGCGCTGGCCCACCACGCCGGCTCCGCGCCGGGGCCGGTGAACGCCCAGACCACCTTCGGCTGGGGGCGCCCGCAGTGGCAGGACGAGTTCGAGTACGCCAAGCGCGCCCGCCACTGGGACGTCAGCGGCCGCGGCAACGTCCGCAACCAGTTCGGCCAGCTCACGCTGAACACCGGGCGGCGCGGCGACACCACCGCCACCCTGGACCGGCGCGGCCACGCGACCGGACGCTGGGAGATCCGGCTCCGCTCGCACCGCTACGGCAGCGGCCACACGAACTACCGCGTCCAGACCGAGCTGGTCCCCGCGGGCGACCGCCGCCAGGCCTGCGGCGCGCGCAACGTCGCGCTCGAGAGCTACCGCCTGTCGCGCTCGCACGCGGACTTCTGGATCCGGGCCCACCACCGCCAGTTCACCGCCTCGAAGCGCCTGAACCTCAGCAACGACCGGTGGCACACCTTCGGCGTCGAAGTGACCCGGCACCGGATCACCTGGTTCGTCGACGCGCACGCGGTCCGCACCGAGCGCCGGCCCAAGGCGCGCTCCGGCGTCCCGCTCACGGTCCGCTTCCGGATGGACGCGAAGCCGGGCGCGCGGATGAACCAGAGCCGCATGCAGATGGACTGGCTGCGCTACTACGACCTCCACCGCCCGAACCGGAAGTCCACGGCCGCGCCGCGCACCCACAAGAGCACCTACCAGCGCACCTGCTGACGGCTGCCGGGCCGGTCGTCGGTCCACCCTCCTAGGCTGGGCCCATGTTGATCGGAGCCCACGTCGACCAGACCGACCCGCTCGCGGAGGCCGCCGCGCGGCAGGCCCCGCTCGTGCAGTTCTTCCTCGGCGACCCCCAGGGCTACCAGGGCCCCGAGATCCGGTACGCCGGCGGCGCGGACGGCCTGAAGGCCGACGCCGAGGCCGCCGGCGTGGACCTCTACGTGCACGCGCCCTACATCGTGAACGTCGCCACCACGAACAACCGGATCCGGATCCCCAGCCGCAAGCTGCTGCAGCAGCACGTCGACGCCGCGGCCTCGATCGGGGCCAAGGGCCTGATCGTCCACGGCGGCCACGTGAACAAGACCGACGACCCCGAGAAGGGCTTCGACAACTGGCGCAAGGCGATCGAGGCGACCGACCTCAAGCTGCCGCTGCTGATCGAGAACACCGCCGGCGGCGACAACGCCATGACCCGCCACCTCGAGCGGATCGCGCGGGTCTGGGACGCCATCGCCTCGGCCGAGCAGGCCGACCGGGTCGGCTTCTGCCTCGACACCTGCCACGCCCACGCCGGCGGCAACGCCCTCGAGACCGTCGTCGGGGACGTCCTGGCCATCACCGGCCGGATCGACCTCGTGCACTGCAACGACAGCCGCGACGCCTTCGACTCGGGCGCCGACCGGCACGCGAACTTCGGCGCCGGCACGATCGACCCCGAGCTGCTCGCCTCCGTCGTCCGCGAGGCGGGCGCCCCGGTCGTGTGCGAGACCCCCGGCGGTGCCGCCGAGCACACCGCCGACTTCGCCTGGCTGGCCGAACGCCTGTGACCGGTCGCGCCGCCCCGAGCGGTAGCCTCGGGCGCGTGCTGAGCGTGCGAGTGATCCCCGAGACCGAGCACCTGGAGTTCATCCGGGGCCGCCGCTCGGCGAGCTTCCTCCAGGTCCCCGCGTGGGGCCGGGTGAAGTCCGAGTGGCGCCGCGAGTCGCTGGGCTGGTTCCGCGACGACGAGCTGGTCGGCGCCGGGCTGGTGCTCTACCGCCAGCTGCCGAAGATCAAGCGTTACCTCGCCTACCTCCCCGAGGGCCCGGTGATCGACTGGGAGGACGAGGACCTCGCCACCTGGCTGCGGCCGCTGACCGCGCACCTCAAGCAGCAGGGCGCCTTCGGCGTCCGGATGGGCCCGCCCGTGGTGACCCGCCGCTGGAGCGCGGCCCAGGTCAAGGAGGGCATCGCCGACGACGGCGTACGACGCCTGGGCGAGCTCGCGCCGCTCGAGCGCGGCTCCGTCGGCGCCCGGGTCGTCTCCCAGCTCAACCACCTGGGCTGGCACCCGCAGGCCGTCGAGGGCGGCTTCGCCGCCGGCCAGCCGCAGTACAACTTCGTCGTCCCGCTGCGGGACGACGCGGGTGACCCGCGCACCGAGGACGACGTCCTCAAGGGCATGAACCAGCAGTGGCGCCGCAACATCAAGAAGGCCGCCAAGGAGGGCGTCGAGGTCACCAGCGTCAGCGGCGCCGACGTCGGCGAGGAGCTCAAGGCCTTCCACGACCTCTACGCCCACACCGCGCAGCGCGACCACTTCACGCCGCGGCCGCTGTCCTACTTCCGCACGATGTGCGAGGCGCTCGGCGCCGAGGACCCGGACCGCATCCGGGTCTGGTTCGCGCGCCACGAGGGTGACCTCGTCGCCTCGACGATCTCGATCCGGGTCGGCGGCCACGCGTGGTACTCCTACGGCGCCTCCTCGACCGAGAAGCGCGACGTGCGCGGCTCCAACGCGGTGCAGTGGGCGATGATCCAGGACGCCCTCGCCGCCGGTGCGGACGTCTACGACCTGCGCGGCATCACCGACACCCTCGACGCCGACGACCCGCACGTCGGCCTCATCCAGTTCAAGGTCGGCACCGGCGGCGAGGCCGTCGAGCACGCGGGCGAGTGGGACCTGCCGCTGAGCGGGGCGCTCTACAAGGCCTTCCAGCTCTACCTGAAGCGCCGGGGCTAGGACCGCGACGATGAGCCTCACCCTGACCGTCGACGGCGAGCGCTGGCGCACCCACCTGCGCCGGGTCGTCGACGCCAACCCCGGCCTGGTGCCGGTCGTGAAGGGCAACGGCTACGGCTTCACGCTGGGCCGGCTGGCCCGCAAGTCGCAGTGGCTGGCCGACCAGGGCACCGGGCTCGACACGATCGCCGTCGGGACGTACGCCGAGCTGCCCGAGGTCGCGACCCGCTTCTCCGGCGACCTGCTCGTGCTCACGCCCTGGCGCCCGTTCGGGGCCGGGCTCGAGGTCGACCCCGCGCTCGCCGACCGGGTCGTGCACACCGTCAGCCGGCTCGAGGACCTCGACGACCTGCTCACCCGCGAGCCCCGCGCCCGCTTCGTGCTCGAGCAGGTGACGAGCATGCTGCGCCACGGCCTCGGCACCCGTGACCTCTGGGCGACCGCGGCCGTCCTGGCCCGGCACCGGGGTGCCCGGCTCGAGGGCATCGCCCTGCACCTCCCGCTCGCGCAGGGCTCGCACCTGTCCGAGGTCTCCCGCCTCGTCAACGACGTCGTCGCGGCCGGCCTCGACACCAGCACCATCTGGGTCAGCCACCTGACCGCCGACGAGCTCGCGTCGCTGCGGGCGTCGTACGCCGACTTCACCATCCGACCGCGGGTCGGCACCGACCTCTGGCTCGGGGACCGCGGGGCGCTGCGCGTGAGCGCGACCGTCCTGGACGTGCACGCGGTCGAGCGCGGCGACGTCTTCGGCTACCGCGGCCGCACCGCGCCCAAGCAGGGCCACATCCTGGTCGTCAGCGGCGGCACGGCCCACGGCATCGGTCTCGAGGCGCCGCTCGGCGACTCCTCGATCAAGGGCCGCGCGGCCACCCTGGCCCGCGGCGGCCTGGACGCCGTCGGCTTCGTGCGCTCGCCGTTCTCCATCGACGGCAAGCAGCGGCTCTTCGCCGAGCCGCCCCACATGCAGGCCTCGATGCTCTTCCTGCCGCACGGCCCCCGGGTCCCGGCGGTCGGCGACGAGGTCGACGTGCGGGTCCGCTACACCGCCACGGCGTTCGACCGCGTCGTCCTGGCCTGAGCCACCGGCGCCCGCACGGGGTCGTGCCACGGCCGCCAGACGTCCCGGGCCACGAGCACGACGAGGTAGAGCTCGCCGGCCATCCGCACCAGGATCGCCAACCAGTAGAACCCGGAGTCGCCGCCACCCGCGGGGGCCAGGAAGTTGCCGAGGTACCACCACACCGACGCGAAGTAGAAGACCTCAGTCGCCTGCCAGACCAGCTGGTCGCGCCAGCGCGGTCGCGCGAGCGCCGCCAGGGGCAGCAGCCAGAGGACGTACTGCGGCGAGTAGACCTTGTTGACGAGCAGGAAGCCCGCCACGACGAGGAAGCCGAGCTGGGCGAAACGCGGCGTCTGCGGCGCGAGCAGCCCGAGGGCCAGCACGCCGAGGCACCAGGCCCCGAAGAAGACCCACGACCACACGTTGATCGTGTGCACGTCGACACCGTCGGTGGCCTGCGCGACGACCAGCCAGATCGAGCCCAGGTCGGCACCGCGGTCGGAGTTGAAGTGCCAGAAGACCAGCCACTGCTCCTTGCTGGAGAGGTACGCCGGCAGGTCGGCCACCACCCAGGTGGCGACCGCGGCCCCGAGGACCGCGAGGAAGCGCATCGGGCGGCGCTCGCGCAGGCAGATCACCAGCAGCGCCCCCAGCAGGAACAGCGGGTAGAGCTTGGTCGCGGTGCCCAGGCCGATCAGCACGCCGGTGAGCACCGGTCTCCCGCGGGCCCAGGCCCACAGCGCACCGGCCACCAGGCCGACCGCGAGCAGGTCCCAGTTGATGAGTCCCGTCAGCGCCAGGGCCGGGGACAGCGCGAAGACCGCTGCGTCCCAGGGCCGTCGCCGGTGCACGCCCGCCAGGAACCACGTCGCCAGCAGGGTGACCCCGGCCAGCACGACGGCGTTCACGACGACGTACGTCCGGGACTCCTCGACGACGTCCGGGTCGGCCGACACGGTCGCGACCGACTGGCCGTAGCGGTCGTCGAGCGACGGTGAGCCGCTGACCCAGTGCGTGACCCAGGCGGTCGCCCACGCGACGTACGAGATGCCGACGGGGTACTCCATCGTGTCGTAGCGCGCCCGGACCTGCTCGTCGTCGGTGTAGGGCCAGTTGAGCTCGACGAACCCGCGCCCGGTGTAGAGGTAGGGCAGGTCGGAGTAGCACATGTGCGAGTAGCGGGCCTCGCCGTCGCGCCAGGAGTCCTGGTAGCAGTTGTTCTTCTGCACCATGCCCACCGCGAAGCAGATCGCGGTCAGCGCCAGCAGCACCCGGACGGGGGTCCACCAGCGGTGCCGGCCGGCCCGGGTCCCCACCGGGCCGCCGACGCTCTCGCTCAGCGTGGCGACGACCGGGTCGTCGAGCGTCGGGTGGACGCGCTCGTCAGCCACCCGGCGTACCGGAGGGCCGGGTCACCACCGGGAGTACCACGCCGGGTCCGCGGTCACCATCGACCGCGGCGCCCGCGAGCCGGGAGCCGCCGAGGGCGACGCGCTCGGGCTCGAGGACGGCGGCGGGCTGGAGGCCGGCGGGCTGGAGGGCGAGGACGACGGGCTGCAGCCGAGCACGCCGCACGTGTCGGTCGGCGTCGGCGGGGCCGACGTCGTCGGGACCTCGCTGGTCGGCGCCTCGCTGGACGGCTCCTGCGTGGTGCGCGTCGGGCTGGGCTTGCGCGTCTGCTGCGGCGCGCTGGTGGTGGCCGGCGGCGTGTACGGCTCGTGGTCGCCCTCGGGCGCGGTGCCGTCGACGTTCGCGGCCGGCGGGAACTGCTCGACGTCGAGCCCCTCCATGTCCTTGGTCATGACGGCCGTCCAGGTGTCGGCCGGGTAGTCCGCACCGAAGTACGACGGCAGCCAGCCGTCGATCTGGTCGTCGCCGTCGCCCCGGACGTACATCACGGCCGTCGCGAGCTGCGGGGTGTAGCCGACGAACCAGGCCGACGAGACGACGTCGCTGTCCCCGGCCTCCTTGGTCGCGGTGCCGGTCTTGCCGGCGGCGGGCCGGCCGAGCGCCAGCGCGGCCTGGCCGGTGCCGCTCTTGACGACCTGCTGCATCGCGTAGGAGACGTCGGCGGCGACGTCCTCGCCCACGGCGTCCTCGGTCGACTGCTTGTAGGAGTACTGCACCTCGCCGTTGCGGTCGACGACCTTGTCGATCACGTGCACGTCGGCGCGCTGGCCGCCGTTCGCGATCGTGGCGTACGTGTTGGCCATGTTGATCGGGCTGATCCGGGCCTTGCCGAGCGTGATGAGGGTGTCCTCGGGCGAGATGTCGCGGGTGCTGCTGGGGATGCCGGGGTACCTCTTGGTCGCCTTGGCCGGCGGGACGCCCATCTTCTCGGCGGTCTCGAAGATCTTCTTCGGGCCGTCCGGAATGCTGTTCGACATGTCGACGAAGGCCGTGTTGATGGACTCCTCGAGGGCGTAGGTCGCGTCGACCGAGTCGCCGTAGTCGTTGCCGAGGCCGTCGGAGCCGGTGCCCTCGTTGCGCACCGCGAGGCCGTCGGGGAACGTGTACGGCGAGTTGCCCTCGAAGGTGTCCTTGAGGGAGTAGCCGTTGGTCAGCGCCGTGGCCAGCGTGATCGGCTTGAACGTCGAGCCGACCATGCCGCCGGAGACCGCCCAGTTGATCTGCGACTGGAGGTAGTCCTGGCCGCCGTAGAAGCCGCGCAGCGCGCCGGTGCCGGGCTCGACGCTGGCGACCGCGATGTGCAGCTGCTTGTCGGAGAAGCCGTCGGGCCGGGCCTCGAGGACGCCGGCCTGGGCGGCCTGCATCGCCTTCGGCGTGAAGGTCGTGGTGACCCGGAGGCCGGCACCGTCGATCTCCTCGTCGCTGAAGCCGAGGCCGTGCAGCTCGGTCTTGACCAGCTCGAGCATGTGGCCCTTCTGGCCGCCGTACTGGCTGTCCGCCTTAATCTCGGGGAACGCCGGGAGCTTCTTCTCGGCCTTCTCGGCCGCCGACGCCTCGATCGTGCCGGCGCTCGCCATGCCCTCGAGCACGTAGCGGTAGCGCTCCTTGAGGGCGCGCTTGTTGTCCTTGCCGTTGGCCGGGTCGAAGTTCGTCGGGTTGTTCAGGACGCTGGCCAGGACGGCCGACTGCGGGAGGGTCAGGTCCTTGGCGTCGATGTCGAAGTAGGCCTGGGCGGCGGCCTGGACGCCGTACGCGCCCCGACCGAAGTAGATGGTGTTGAGGTAGCCCTCGAGGATCTGCGACTTGCTCAGCGTCTGCTGGATCTTCAGCGACAGGATCGCTTCCTTCAGCTTGCGCTTCAGCGAGCGCTCCTGCGTGAGGTAGAGGATCTTGACGTACTGCTGGGTGATCGTCGAGGCGCCCTGGGTGGAGTTGCCGCGGGCGTTGCTGAACGCCGCCCGGATGATGCCCTTGGGGTCGATGCCCTTGTCGGTCCAGAAGGTGCGGTTCTCGGCCGCGACCACCGCGTCCTGGAGGGTCTGCGGCATCTCCTTGAGCGTGATCGACTCGCGGTTCTGGGTCGCGAACTTGCCCAGCTCGGACTTGCCGTCGGCGTAGTAGATGAAGGAGGTCTGCGCCTGGAAGTCCTTGTTCGGGTCCGGGATCTCGGTGGTCTTGTAGAGGTAGAAGAACGCCCCTCCCACCAGCAGCGCCCCGACCAGGGCCAGGACCAGCAGCCACTTGGCGACCTTCTTGACCCGCTGGCGCGGGGTCACCTTCTTCTTCTTGGGCGACTGCTTGACGGCCGGACCGTCGGCCCTGCGCTTACCACTCAACTTCGGACTCCGTGACTCGGCTGCGGGGGGACGTGCGCGAGCCCCCGCTGCGCACCGACTGTGGGCGCACCCGGGGAGCGCCGCCAACAGGGTACGCACCCGCGGCCGGTGCGGCGCTCCACCGTGACGCGCGCCTCGCCGGACGCGCGGAGTTCTCCACTTCTGGATATATCGCTACGATAGGTCGTATGGCACGTCGCGCAGAGACCATCGAGCTCGCAGTCCTCGGACTGCTGCACGAGGGACCCATGCACGGCTACGAGCTGCGCAAGCGCCTCAACCTCATGCTCGGCTGGGGTCGGGTGCTGTCGTACGGCTCGCTCTACCCCACCCTGAAGAAGATGCTGCGCAGTGCGCTCATCGAGGAGACCGCGACGACCGTGACGCCGGTGACCCGGCGCCCGCGGATCGTCTACCAGGTCACCGAGGCGGGGCACAGCGAGTTCGAGCGCCTGATGTCGGAGGTCGGCCCCACCGCGTGGGAGGACGACAACTTCGACATCCGCTTCGCCTTCTTCGGGCGGACCGACATGGAGATCCGGCTGCGCGTGCTCGAGGGCCGTCGTACCCGCCTCCAGGAGCGCCTGGACCGCGTCCAGACGCAGCTGGCGATGACCCAGAAGGAAGTCGACCAGTACGCCGCCGAGCTCCAGCGGCACGGAGTCGAGTCGGTCGAGCGTGAGGTCCGGTGGCTCTCGGACCTGATCACGGCCGAGCGCACCAACGGGCGGCCGGCGAACACCTTCCCGGTGCCCGCCCCCCACCCCTCCGGCCCCACGGCCGACCAGTAGCTGCGACCCCAGCAGCTGTGACCTCAGAAGCAGTGACCCCAGTAGCAGTAATTAGGAAGGACAACCCGATGGGTTCGGTTCGAGTAGCAATCGTCGGAGTCGGCAACTGCGCCACCTCCCTCATCCAGGGCGTTGAGTACTACCGGGACGCCGATCCCACCGCGACGGTCCCCGGTCTCATGCACGTCATGTTCGGCGACTACCACGTCAAGGACGTCGAGTTCGTCGCCGCCTTCGACGTCGACGACAAGAAGGTCGGCAAGGACCTCTCCGAGGCCATCAACGCCTCCGAGAACAACACCATCAAGATCGCCGACGTGCCCACGCTCGGCATCGAGGTGCTGCGCGGCCCGACGCTCGACGGTCTCGGCAAGTACTACCGCCAGACCATCGAGGAGTCCGGCGCCGAGCCGGTCGACGTCGTCCAGGTCCTCAAGGACGCCGAGGTCGACGTGCTCGTGTCCTACCTGCCGGTGGGCTCCGAGGAGGCCGACAAGTTCTACGCGCAGTGCGCGATCGACGCGAAGGTCGCCTTCGTCAACGCCCTGCCCGTCTTCATCGCCTCCGACCCGGTCTGGGCCAAGAAGTTCGAGGACGCCGGCGTCCCGATCGTCGGCGACGACATCAAGTCGCAGGTCGGCGCCACCATCACGCACCGCGTGATGGCGAAGCTGTTCGAGGACCGCGGCGTCGCGCTGGACCGCACCTACCAGCTCAACGTCGGCGGCAACATGGACTTCAAGAACATGCTCGAGCGTGAGCGCCTGGAGTCCAAGAAGGTCTCCAAGACCCAGGCCGTGACGTCCAACCTCAAGGGCGAGCTGGCCGACAAGACCGACAGCCGCAACGTGCACATCGGCCCGTCGGACTACGTCGCCTGGCTCGACGACCGCAAGTGGGCCTACGTCCGCCTCGAGGGTCGCGCCTTCGGCGACGTCCCGCTCAACCTCGAGTACAAGCTCGAGGTCTGGGACTCCCCGAACTCCGCCGGCATCATCATCGACGCGCTCCGCGCCGCGAAGATCGCCAAGGACCGCGGCATCGGCGGCCCGATCATCTCGGCCTCGTCGTACCTCATGAAGTCCCCGCCGGTGCAGCTCCCCGACGACGAGGGTCGACGCCGCGTCGAGGCCTTCATCGCCGGCGAGGAGTGACCACCCCGCACCGCTGAACACCTGAGCACCCGAACCCCCGACACCGCCCGTGTCGGGGGTTCGCTCATTTCCCCGCAGCCACCGAGGAGCAGCCGGCCACGAGAGCGACGTAACCGCGCCCACCCTCGCGTCGTTGGAGTGTCACCCGCGTCACACCACCTCGTGACCACCCGCCCCAGAGGATGCCCATGTCCCTGTCCCACCAGCGACGACGGCGCACCGCCGCGGTCACCACCGCACTGGTCGCCGGCCTCGCCACCGCGTTCGCCACCCTGCCCGTCACCCAGGCCACCGCCGCGCCACGGACCGCCACCGCGCAGCGGGTGACCCCGTCCGCCCCCGCGGTCAGCACCGTCTCGGTCGGCGGGCTCGAGGTGGAGAACAGCTTCGTGTCCTCGGTCGGCTGGGTGAAGCCCGGCGACTCCTACCCGTCGCGGATCATCGTGACCAACACCAGTGCGCTCCCGGTCACCGGCGCGACCGTCACCGTCACGGCGCCGGAGGGCTCGACGATCACGGCCGCCGGCTCGGGGGCCACCGTCACCGGCGGCGGCACCGGCGCGGCCTGGACCGTCCCGGTCGTGGAGCCGGGCGCCACCAAGACGCTCGTCCTCGACAGCGTCGCCGACACCACCGCCCAGAACCCCGAGATCGTCTGGCGCGACATCTCCACCAGCGCCGACGTCACCGTCGCGGGTGCGACGCAGACCGCCACCAGCCACGGCCCCAAGGTGATCCCGCCCTCGGACACCTACGACACCGCGCGGTACGGCGACCGGCCGTTCCCCGTCGTCCCGGTGCAGTACCGCGACCGGGCCTACCAGGCCGGGCACAACGGCGACTCCCTCGAGTCGGTCATCAACGACCCGGCCAAGGAGGGCTCGACCTTCAACCTCTACCAGGAGATGTCGCTGGGCCAGCTCTTCCCCGAGGGCACCGTGCCCTCCGCCGGGATCGCGACCAAGGACTTCACCTACGGGCCGGGCTTCCAGTTCAGCCAGATCCAGCCCGGCCAGACCTGCGCCGGCCTGACCCAGACCGGCGGCGTCCCCGCCCCCGGCACGGTCGGCGGCCCGGCGTACACCGAGCGCATCACCGACGGGGTCTACAACCTCCCGGGCAACACCGGCTACTACGGCTCCGACGCCAACGGCTCGGCCATCATCGGCTCGCTCGCCGGCGTCGGCGCGCTGCAGAACATCGACTCGGGCTGCGGCCCCGCCGGCAAGATGGTCTACGACGCCGCGGCGATCGCCGACCCGGAGATCGACTACTCCGACTACGACACCGACAAGGACGGCGTGGTCGACTTCTTCATGGCCGTCTTCGCCGGCTGCGGCGGCAACGGCTCCTCGCAGCTGTCCGTGGCCGGGTGCGACTACACGGACGCGCCGTACGACAACGTCTGGCCGCACTCCTCGTCGCTCGAGTACTACTACACCGACCCCGACACAGGCCTGGCCGGCTACACCACCGACGACCAGCTCAAGGACCTCGAGGGTCGCCCGCTCTGGTACACCGACACCTCCCGCAAGGAGATGACGACGACCGACAAGGGCGACGCCCTCAAGGTGTTCGTCCGCGTCGGTCCGTACAACGTGAACCCCGAGACCGCGATCGACAAGGCCTCGGTCATCTCGCACGAGTACGGCCACTCGCTCGGCCTGCCCGACTTCTACTCCACCGGCAGCCGCGAGACCTACGGCGACTGGAACCTGATGGCGACCGACAAGTCGCAGAACATGGACGCCTTCTCGCGCCAGGAGCTCGGCTGGGTCGTCCCGCAGGTCCTCCAGCCCGGCCAGACCACCACGGTCTCCGACTGGACCGACTCCAAGCAGGACACCGGCACCATCACGTGGCAGCGACCCGACGGTACGCCGTACACCCTCACCAACGGCGCCGACGGCACCGTGCACAACTCGGAGATGTACGTCGCCAAGCTCCCGGGCCGGCAGCTGCTGGACCCGGCGAAGTTCGACACGGGCGACAAGGCCAGCAAGACGCACGCCTGGTGGTCCGGTTCCGGCAACGACTTCGGCTGCGCCCCCGACGGCGGGCACAACCTGGACGTGTCGATCCCGAAGCTGGCGACGCTGCCGGCCGGCAGCACCGTCAACCTCTCGTTCAAGTCCAACTGGGACATCGAGTGGGACTTCGACTACGGCTATGTCCTGACCACCACTGACGGCGGCAAGACCTACACCTCGCACAAGTCGGACAACGGCTACACCACGTCGAACACCGACCCGCTGGCCGGCAACCCGAACCAGAACACCTGCCAGCAGACCTACGACAACGGGATCACCGGCACCAGCGGCTCCTACTCGGCCGGCAGCGAGAGCACCGACCGCAAGCTGGGCAACACCCCGGACTCGGTCTTCCTCGCCGACAGCTACGACATCAGCGACCTGGCCGGGAAGCCGAACGGCGCCCTGCGGTTCAGCTACGCCACGGACCCGGGCCTGGCCCGGCCGGGCTGGTTCATCGACGACCTCAAGGTGACGGCCACGACGCCCTCGGGCCAGGAGGTCGTGCTGGACACGGACTTCGAGTCCGACGGCGGTCCGAACGACGAGCGCTTCTACAACGGCGGCTGCCGCGAGGACCTCACCACGGCCCAGCAGTGCACCAAGGGCTGGAAGTTCCTCCAGGCCGGGGCCGAGTCCGAGCAGGACCACGCCTACTACCTCGAGATGCGCGACCGTTCCGGCTTCGACGACGACGGCCACGGCCAGATCGACCGTGACCCGATCGGCTGGGAGTCCGGGCTGTACCTCGCCTACACCGACGAGGCGCACGGCTACGGCAACGCCGGCACGGACGACCCGCCGGCCCAGTCGCCGTTGGACGCCACGCCGGAGCCCGGCAGCGAGACGCCGGACCTCAACGATGCCGCGTTCACCGCGGTGCCCGCGCGGTCGACGTTCTCCGACGCCGGCGAGGGTCACACCGACAACTACACCGACCCCGCCAACACGTCCGTGGACAGCAGGTACGCCGACGTCCCCAACCCGTGGCGCTTCCAGTACGACTGCCTCGGCTTCCAGGTGCAGTCGATGAGCGGCGAGGCCGTGGGACCGCAGACGTCCGACGGTGACCTCACCGGGGCCGTGAAGTTCACCATGGGCCAGGGCTGCGGCACCTTCGACTACGGCTACACCCCGGTCACGGGCACGGCCAACACGGCGCCGACCGCGAAGGCCGGGGCCACGCCGAAGAAGGCCGGCAAGGGCGAGACCGTCTCCTTCACCGGGGCCGGCAGCGACGACGCCGAGACGCCGAACGACCTGGACTACACCTGGGACTTCGACAACGGCGGCTCGGCCAAGGACGCCTCGGGCGTCGACGTCACCCACGCCTTCACCAAGGACGGGACGTACGACGTCACGCTCACCGTCACCGACCCGATGGGCGAGACCGACACCGACACCGTCACGGTGACCGTGTCCGGCGACGCCCCCGGCAACCAGGCGCCGGTCGCGAAGGCCAAGCTCAAGCCGCGCACGCCGTACACCAAGCAGCGCGTGAAGCTGTCCGGTGCCGGCTCCAGCGACGCCGAGACCGCCGGCAAGTCCCTGGTCTACCGGTGGAACTTCGGTGACGGGGGCAGCAAGGTCGACGCCACCGGCAAGGTGGTCCGGACCCGCTTCGCGAAGGCCGGCTACCGCACCGTCGCGCTCACCGTCACCGACGCCGGGGGCAAGAGCACCACGGTGAAGAAGCGGGTGCTGGTGCGGCGCGAGATCGCCTGCGGCGCACGCCGGGTGGCCCAGCAGGGCAGCTGGCGCACGGTCCGGGACGACCGGGTCCGCGGCGGGCAGTACTGCGACAACCTCGGCTCGGGCCGCGGCAAGGACGTGCTGGACCTGAAGTTCCAGGGCCAGCAGGTCGACGTCTGGTTCGGCCGGGCGACCGGCGGCGGTGCGGCGAAGATCGTGATCGACGGCCGCAAGGTCGGCACCATCTCCTTCGCCGGCAACCGCACCCGCCCGCGCCTGACGGCCCACAAGGCCTTCACCCGCCTGGGCAAGGGCACCCACCAGATCAAGCTGATCGTGACTCGCGGACGTGCGTACGTCGAAGGGTTCGGGATCGTCCGCTGACGCGGACACCTTGATCGACGGACCCCCGTCACCCCTGCGAGGGGGGGCGGGGGTCCTCGCCGGTGTCGGCGAGTTCTTTGCGCGGCGTGGGAGTCGTCGCACCGGTCCCCGGCGCCGGCGGCTCCCCGCACGCGCGGTCGCTGGGCTGCGCCCAGGAACCGCCCGCAACCCTGCTGCGGTGATGGATCCCCTGCGGGGCGGGCGGTGGGGGAGGGCTTGCCTTTAGGCTCCCCGCGCGTGCGGGGAGCCGCCGTCACCGGGGCCCGCTGGCGCCCGAGCCCGTCCCCGAGGGGTGCGGGTGGGTGGGGGTTTCCGGGGCGGTGAGCCTGCTGGGGTCAGAGCCCCCGCAGCGGACTCAGTCCCTCCCCTTCACATCCGTGATCGACCACGGACGCGCTCCACGCGGGGTGCGGGGGCGGCGCCCACCCGCCGTGGGCGCGTCAAACGACCCCACCGCCCGCCCCGCAACAGATCAGTCACCGCAGCAGGCAGTGCGGGCGGTCCCTGGGAGCAAGCGCCGCGGCGGGTGGGCGCGGCCCCCGCAGCCCACCGAGGAGCAGCCGGCCACGGGCGGGACCAGCCCGCCGCCCCGCGGCGCAGCCCTACCCCCGAGCGGGGCTCAGCCCCGCTCGGCCTCGGCCTTGATCCGCTCGAGCGTCTGCCGCATGCCGCGCCGCAGCTCGGCGCTGAAGTCGCGCTGGCCGCCGAGGACCTTGTCGGTGAGCTTGAGGGAGATCGAGGAGATGCCGTCGGGGGTCTCGCGGCGCTGGGTGATCGTGGTGCCGCCGGTCGCCGTGGGCTCGAGGGTGAAGGACCAGATCGTGTAGTTGTCCTTGACCCGGATCGCGAACTCGCGGTCCGGCTCGAAGCGCACGACCTTGGCCTGGGTGGGCCACACCAGCAGGCCCTTGTGGTTGATGTTGAAGGTGCGGGTGCCGAGATGGACGGGGCCGCCGCCGCGCACGAAGGTCCGCACGACCTGGGGGCTCCAGCTGGCCATCCGCTTGACGTCGGAGACGAGGGACCACACGGTCGCGGGCGGGGCGGCGACCTCGATGGTCTCCTCGAGGGCTTCGATCGGGCTGGTCGTGGCAGTCATGGGAGGCTCCGGGGTCGGGGACGGGTCCACCGACCGTACTGAATCTGTGTCAACAACGCACCGTGACTCCCGCCACGTGGGCACCAGCGTCTGCAGATGCGCCGACTCGGCGTCTCCCGGACCTGCAGATGCGCCGACTCGGCGTCCGTGGGTCGGTCAGCGGGTGGCGGCCCAGGCGAGGAGGGCCTCGCGGGCCTCGTCCTCGCTCATCGGGCCGCGGTCCATCCGCAGCTCGAGGAGGTGCTGGTAGGCCTGGCCCACCTCGCGGCCGGGGCCGATGCCCAGGACCTCCATGATCTGGTTGCCGTCGAGGCCCGGGCGCAGGGAGGCGAGCTCCTCCTCCTCGGAGAGCCGGGCGATCCGCTCCTCGAGGTCGTCGTAGGTCCGGCGGAGCCGGTCGGCCTTGCGCTGGTTGCGGGTGGTGCAGTCGGCGCGGGTCAGCATGTGCAGCCGCTCGAGCTCGTCGCCGGCGTCGCGGACGTAGCGGCGCACCGCGGAGTCGGTCCACTCCCCCGAGCCGTAGCCGTGGAAGCGCAGGTGCAGCTCGACCAGCTTGGAGACCGCGTCGATCTCGTCGTTGGAGAACCGCAGGGCCTTCATCCGCTTGCGGGTGATCTTGGCGCCGACCACGTCGTGGTGGTGGAAGGTGACCGTGCCGTCCTCCACGAAGCGCCGGGTCCGCGGCTTGCCGACGTCGTGCATCAGCGCGGCGAAGCGCGAGACGAAGTCGGGCCCGCCGCCGGGCAGCCGCGACTCGAGGTCGATCGACTGCTCGAGCACGGTGAGCGTGTGCTCGTAGACGTCCTTGTGGCGGTGGTGCTCGTCGCGCTCCAGCGCCAGCGCCGGCAGCTCGGGCAGCACCCGCTCGGCCAGACCGGTCTCGACCAGGAGGGTGAGGCCCAGGCGGGGGTACGGCGCGCAGATCAGCTTGACCAGCTCGTCGCGCACCCGCTCGGCCGAGATGATCTCGATCCGGTCGGCCATCGCCGTCATCGCGGCCACCACGCCCGGGTCGACGGTGAAGCCGAGCTGGGCGGCGAACCGCGCGGCCCGCATCATCCGCAGCGGGTCGTCGGAGAAGGAGTCCTCGGGCGTCCCCGGGGTGCGCAGCACGCGGTGGGCCAGGTCGACGACGCCGCCGTACGGGTCCTCGAGCTCGCGACCCGGCACCAGCACCGCCATCGCGTTGACGGTGAAGTCGCGCCGCCCGAGGTCGCCCTCGAGGGTGTCGCCGAACTCCACGTCCGGCTTGCGCGAGGTGGGGTCGTAGGACTCCGAGCGGTACGTCGTGATCTCGACCTGCCAGGGACCCTTGCGGCTGCCGATGGTGCCGAAGGCGCGGCCCATGTCCCAGATCGCGTCGGCCCAGCCGGCGAGCAGCTTCTCGGTCTGCTCGGGGCGCGCGGAGGTCGTGAAGTCGAGGTCGTTGTGCTGGCGCCCGAGCATCGCGTCGCGGACCGGGCCGCCGACCAGGGCGAGCTCGTGGCCGGCGTCGGCGAAGCGCCGGCCGAGGTCGTCGATCACCGAGGCGATCCGCTCGAGCTCGACGCCGACGGACCGTTGGACCTCGGTCATCTGCAGCGGGGGGAGCGGGGTGTCGGGCACGGGAGGCGAGTCTAGTGGGGTCGGCGCCCCCGCACCGCACTCGCGCTCGGCCGCCGTGGCGGCCCGAAGGGGTGAGCCCGGCGGATAGAGT
The DNA here is from genome assembly GCF_014212315.1 of Nocardioides luti. NCBI lineage: Bacteria > Bacillati > Actinomycetota > Actinomycetes > Propionibacteriales > Nocardioidaceae > Nocardioides > Nocardioides luti. The sequence continues at coordinate 2,434,293 of NZ_JACKXE010000001.1, read as the reverse complement.
CGGCGCGTGCTTCGCCCCTCCTCGCTGCTGCCTGCCCTCGCGGCGGTGGTGGCGACGGCGGTGCCGATGCTCACGGCGGCCCCGGCGACGGCGTACCCCTTGGCCGGCACCGGCGAGGAGTCCACCCTGGCCGCGGAGCTGCCGGCCGCCGCCCACGCCGCCCGGGTCCGTCACGCGACCCACGCGGCCCGCGCCACGCGGCGTGCGCTCGCCGCGAGCGAGTCGCCGCTGCAGGTCACGATCGACACGCTGACGCCGTCGTACGTCCCCCGCAAGGGTCCCGTGCGCATCACCGGGTCGGTGACCAACGAGGACACCGAGACCTGGCGCGACGTGCGCACCTACTCCTTCATGTCCGCCACGCCGATGACCTCGTCGGCGGAGCTGGCCGAGAGCGCCGCGCTGCCCGAGACGGCCTACGTCGGCGACCGGATCACCGCCCCGGGCACCTTCGCCACGATCGACGAGCTCGCGCCGGGCCAGACCAAGCAGTTCGCGATCAAGGTGCCGCGGGCGCTGCTGCCGGCCCAGGAGCCGGGCGTCTACTGGTTCGGCGTGCACGCCCTCGGCGAGGGTCCGGACGGGCGGGTCGACGGGGCGGACGGCCGGGCCCGGACCTTCGTCCCGCTGGTGCCCACCACGCGCAAGCAGGTCGACACCGCGCTGGTGCTGCCCATCCGCCGCGACGTCACCTACGCTGCCGACGGCAGCCTCGAGGACGTCGAGGACTGGACCACCGCGCTGTCCCCCGACGGCAAGCTGCGCGACCTCGTGGACTTCGGCGCCTCGGCCGGGTCCCGGCCGCTCACCTGGCTGATCGACCCCAGCGTGCCGGATGCCGCGCGCCGGCTGGTCGACGGCAACCCGCCGGTCTCGTTCGCCGCCACCCCGCCCCCCGAGGGTGAGGGCGAGGCCGGCGTCGGCACCGACGACGCCACCCCCACCTCCCCCTCGCCGTCGGACGGCGCCAGCGGCGACGGGAGCGGCGACGCCGCCGAGCCGGACCCGCTCACGGCCGCCGCCGGTGACGCCGCGGCCGCCTGGCTGGACCGGCTGCACGAGGGCCTGCAGTCGAGCCAGATCCTGGCCCTGCCGTACGGCGACCTCGACGTCGCCGCCGCGGCCGAGCGCAACCCGTCCCTCTACGACAGCGCCCGCACCCGCAGCGGCACCGACCTGACGCCGTGGGACCTGCCGATGACCGCCGCGATCGCGCCCCCGTCGGGCTACCTGGACGCGGACGCGCTCGACCTGGTCGACCAGGACACGACCGCGCTGGTCACGGACCGGATGTTCCCCGGCCAGGCGCCCCCGGTCGCGAAGGTCGACGGCCGGACGCTGGTCTCGACCTCCTCGGGCGCGATGGCCGGCGGCCCCGGCCCCGGCGACCCGCTCAGCCCCGTGGCGCTGCGCCAGCGGATCGTGAGCGAGGCCGCGCTGCGCGTGCTCGCCCCCGGCACCCGCCCGCTGGTGGCGGTCTTCCCGGGCCGCTGGTCGCCCACCCGGACCAACGGGTTCTTCGAGGGGCTCGACATCAGCTGGCTGCACCTGACGAGCGTCGCCACGGCGAGCGCCCGCGACGGTCGCAGGGCCGACGTCGACGACCTGACCTACCCGCGCCGCGAGGCACGCCGCGAGCTGGACGCCGCGAACTTCGCCGCCACCGACTCGCTGATCCGCACCGGCGAGACGCTGCAGAACGTCCTCACCGAGAACAGCAGCGTCGCCGACGAGGTCGCGGACCGCGCCTACAGCACCGCGTCGTACGCCGGCCGCGACCACCCCGACGCGAGCCGGGCCGACGCCGACGCGGCCCGGACCTGGCTGGAGAGCCAGATGTCGACGATCCGGATCGAGGCGCCGCGGCAGGTCACCCTGTCGAGCGCCAGCGGCCGCTTCGCCGCGACGCTGGTCAACGGCCTCGACGAGCCCGTGACCGTCAGCATCCAGGCGATGTCCGACCAGCCGCTGGAGATCCGGGTGCCCGAGACGATCCCGATCGGCCCGGGCGCGCGCACGACCGTGCTCCTCAACGCCTCGACCCAGCGCCCCGGCGTCCACAACGTGACGCTCGTGGTGACGGACGTCGACGGGACGCCGCTGGGCGGCAGCGACCAGGTCCCGATCCGCTCCGCGCAGGTCAGCGGCGTGATCTGGGTGATCCTCGGCACCGGCGTTGCCCTGCTCTTCGGCGCGATCCTGGTCCGGCTCTTCCGCCGGGTCCGCGCCGCGGCGCGAGCGGCGCGGCAGGCATGAGCGCCCCCGAGACGCCCTCCGGCACCGAGGCGGGCGAGACGACCCAGCAGCGCGAGGACCGCAAGATCCTCGCCTCCAGCGCGGTGATGGCGGCCGGCACGGTCGTCTCGCGGCTGAGCGGCTTCGTGCGCTCGGCCCTGCTGGCCGCGGCCCTGGGCCTCTCGCTGCACGCCGACATCTTCACGGTCGCCAACACGATCCCCAACGCGCTCTACATCCTGCTCGCCGGTGGCGTCTTCAACGCCGTCCTGGTCCCCCAGCTGGTCCGGGCGATGAAGGACGACGCGGACGGCGGCGAGGCCTATACGAACAGGGTGATCACGCTCGCCGCGCTGTTCCTCGGCGCGGTCTCCGTGCTGCTGGTGGTCGCGGCGCCGGCGGTGCTCTCGTTCTACCTCGACGCGGACTACGACACCCCGGCCCTGGCCGCCCAGCGGGAGTCGGTCGTCGACTTCGCGCGCTACTGCCTGCCGCAGGTCTTCTTCTACGGCATGTTCGTGCTGGTCGGCCAGATCCTGAACTCACGCCGCCGCTTCGGGCCGATGATGTGGGCGCCGATCGCCAACAACGTGATCTCGGTGGCGGTGCTGGTCGTCTACCTCGTCGCGTTCGGTCCGGTCCCGGACTCGCAGCTGCGGTCGGCGTTCACCGCCCACCAGGAGCTGCTCCTGGGCCTCGGCTCGACGCTCGGCATCGTGGCCCAGCTGATGATCCTGGTGCCGTACCTCAAGAAGGCCGGCTTCACCTACCGCCCGCGCTTCGACTTCCGCGGCACCGGGCTCGGCCACACGTTCCGGCTCGGGATCTGGACCGTGCTCTTCGTGGTGGTCAACCAGGCGGCGTACTTCGTCGTCGTGAACCTCGCCTCCGGCGGCACCGCCGGCGGCGACGACGGCACCGGCCTGACCGTCTACTCCTCGACGTTCCTCATCATGATGGTGCCGCACTCGATCATCACCGTGTCGCTGGCGACCGCGATCCTGCCGCGGCTCTCGGCGCTCTCCGCGAGCGGCGACCTCGCCGGGCTGGCCCGATCGCTGACCTCGGCGCTGCGCACGGCGCTCGCGGTCGTCGTGCCGTTCGCTGCGCTGCTGCCGCTGGTGGCCCCCGACGTCGCGAACGTCATCCTCCACGGGGCCGCGCGCGACGACATCGGCCTCTACGTCCCGTCGCTGGCCCTCTTCGGGCCCGGGCTGGTGTTCTTCACGGTCCACTACCTGATGCTGCGCGGGTTCTACGCCCTCGAGCACACCCGCACGGTCTTCTTCATCCAGTGCGCCGTCGCGCTGACCAACATCGCCGTGGCCGTGGCGCTGGTCCGCAGCACCGACGACGCCCACACCTCCCCGTCCCTGGTGCTCGCCTACACCGCGTCGTACGCCGTCGGCTCGCTCGTGTCGTACGCCGTGCTCCGCCGCCTCACCGGCGGGCTGGAGACGCCCCGGCTGGTCCGGTTCCTCGTGCGCCTGGCGCTGGCGACGGTCGGGGCCACGGTGCCGGCCCTCGCCCTGGCGCTCTTCCTGCACGACCTCACCGGCACGCCGACGTGGCCGGTCGCGCTCGCCCAGGGCGTCGCGATCACGGGGCTCGACGTGGCCCTGTTCCTCCTCCTGGCCCGGGCGCTGCGGCTGCGCGAGGTCACCGACGTGCTCGACACGGTCCTTCGTCGGCGCGCGCGCCGGTGACCACGAGGACGAGGCCCGCGCGCCCTACGATGGCGGCGTAGTCCGACCACCCGTCCGACCACCAGCGAGACCCGACGCCGCAGCGGATCCAGAGGGGAGAGGCGTGCCGAACTCCATCCGGCCCGGAGACGTCCTCGCCGACCGCTACCGCCTGGTGGACCTCCTCACCGAGAGCGAGGGCGGCCGCTTCTGGCGGGCCCACGACGGGGTCCTGGAGCGGCACGTCGCCCTGCACGTGATCGGTGCGGACGACGAGCGCGCGCCCGGGCTGCTCGAGGCCGCCCGCCGCTCCGCGACGATCCTGGACCGCCGGCTGCTGCGCGTCCTGGACGCCGACCAGGTCGACGGGCTCTGCTTCGTGGTCAACGAGTGGGGCTCGGGCCGCTCCCTCGACATCATGCTGGTCGACGAGGGGCCGCTCGGCGCCCGCCGGGCCGCCTGGCTGGTCTCCGAGGTCGCGGCGTCGATCGCGGTGGCGCACGACGCGGGCGTCGCCCACGGGCGGCTCGTCCCCGAGAACGTGCTCGTCGACCGCAACGGCGCGATCCGGGTGATCGGCTTCTCCGTCGACGCCGCCCTCCGCGGGCTGCCCGCCGGCCGCCCGAGCACCGACGTCAGCGACCTGGGCGGGCTGCTGTACGCCGCCCTGACCGGTCGCTGGCCCGGCGCCTCGCCCTCCGACGTCACTCCCGCCCCCCAGGAGCACGGCCGGGTGCTGCGGCCGCGCCAGGTCCGGGCCGGGATCCCGCGCCCGCTCGACGCGCTCTGCGACGAAGTCGTGAACCCCTACCCCTCCCACGGCAGCCTGCGCTCCGCCCACGACCTGAGCACCGCGCGCGGGATCGGCGACTACCTGCGCGACTTCGTGGGCGACACGACCGGCATGGCCGAGGCGGAGGCCGCCAGCGCCCCCGTCCACCGCCAGCCGGAGACCGTGGCCTTCGCCCCCCTCCCCGACCGTCCCGCGCCGAGCGGGGACGCGGCCGCCGAGGTGCCGCCCGCACCCGACGCCACCCCCGAGGACGCCGCCCCGACGCCCGCGCCGGCGCCCGCTCCCCCTCCGGAGCCCACCGTGGTCCGGCTGGCGCCGCCGGCAGTCCCTGCCGACTCGACCCCCGAGCCCATCGCCGAGTCAGCCGAGTCCTCCCCCGAGCCACCAGCGTCGCCGGCCCCGACGACGCCCCCGCCCTCGGCCGCGTCCGAGCCGACCCTGGTCGCGGTCCCGGTGCCCCCGGCGGGTCCCGGAGACGCCGACCCCTCCCCTGACGGCCCCGACAACCGCGAGGCGCGGACCGACCCGGACGCCGGGCAACCACGCGACGTCCCGGTCGAGCAGCCGACGCAGGCGGGGCTGCCGATCTTCGACGACGAGAACGACGACGTCTCCTGGCTGACCGCCCGCACCGAGAAGGCGCCCCCGCCCCCGCCGTTCGAGCCGCCTCCCGAGCGACCCCTCTTCGCCCCCGACCCTGCGGACGGCCGGCCCGTGCGCACCCCCCGCCCCGGCGCGGTGACGACGAGCACCGGCGACTTCTGGCCCTGGGAGTCCAGCTCCTCGACCGGCACCGGCGTGACCCCGATCAGCGACGAGGACGACGACGACGAGGTGCCTGGCCGCAGCTGGCTGCGACTGGCCGGCGCCATCGCCGCCGGGCTGCTGCTGCTCGTCGCCGTGGTCGTCGCCTACAACCTCGGCCGCGGCAAGACCCCGCTCGGCGCCGAGCCCGACAGCAGCCGGCCGAGCGCGTCCAGCCCCTCGGCGGAGGCGACCCTGCCGGCCGTCATCACCGGCGTGAGCGCGCAGGACTTCGACCCGCAGGGCGACCCGCCGGACGAGAACCCGGACCTCGTGCCGCTCGCGCTCGACGGGAACCCGTCGACGGCCTGGCGGACGATGACCTACGACCAGAACTTCGGCCCCGGCGGCCTCAAGACCGGCGTCGGGCTGGTCCTCGACCTCGGCGAGAGCACCTCCGTGTCCTCGGTCGACCTCACCACCGTCGGCGCGGCGACCGGCGTGTCCGTCTACGTCACCGACACCGTGCCCACCGGGGTCCGCGGCCTCACCCCCGCGGCCCGGGGCAGCGTCAAGCCGCGCGGGCGGATCACCCTGGACGAGCCCGTGACGGGGCGGTACGTCACCGTCTGGCTCACCTCCCTCCCGACGGTCGAGGGCCGCTACCGCGGCGAGATCGCCGAGGTCGCGGTCCGGGGATGACCGCGCGATGACCCCCGACCAGCCGACCGACCCGCTCGCCGACCAGCCGACCGACCAGGAGCTGCTGCGCGCCCACGTCGACGGCGACCCCGACGCGTTCGGCGTCCTCTTCGGCCGGCACCGCGACCGGCTCTGGGCGGTCGCGGTCCGCACGATGGGCAACCCGGAGGACGCCGCCGACGGGCTGCAGGACGGCCTGATCGCGGCCTACCGCCGGGCCGGCTCCTTCCGCGGCGAGGCCGCCGTCACCACGTGGCTGCACCGGGTCGTCGTCAACGCGTGCCTGGACCGGCTGCGCGCGGCGAAGGTACGCCGTACCGAGACCCTCCCCGACGACCTCGAGGAGTACGGCAACCGCGGCTCGCTCGCCTCCGCCACCGAGGCCGAGCAGGACCCCGCCGACCTCAGCGTGCGCGACGAGCGGCGACGGGCAGTCCTGGACGCCCTGGCCACCCTGCCCGACGAGCAGCGGGCGGCGCTGGTCCTGGTCGACATGGAGGGCTACCCGGTCGCCGAGGTGGCCGAGATGCTGGACTGCGCCGTCGGCACCGTGAAGTCCCGCTGCTCGCGCGGCCGGGCCCGGCTGGCGGTGCTGCTGGGGGTGCTCCGGGAGGATGGTGACGCGGCGCACCCCGCGCCGGGGAACCCCGACCCGCCCCGGCCCGTCCGATCCACCACGGCTCCCCGCGCACCCCCCACGCCCGCCGACCCCTGACCGCGCCCCGCACCGCCCGACCCCCCCGAGAGGAGGACCCCGATGACCGAGCCGACCGACCAGCCGTACGACGACGCCGACGGGGCCTCCGACGAGCCCGGTCTCACGCCGGAGCAGGAGCGCGACGTACGCCGGATGCTCGCCGACGCACGCCTCGCCGAGCCGGTCCCCGGCGACGTCGCCGCGCGGCTCGACCGCGTGCTGGCCGAGCTCGCGGCCGGCGGGCACGCCGACCCCGCCCCCGTGGTCGACCTCGCCTCGCACCGCCGCCGTCGGGTGGCCACCCTCCTCGTCGCCGCCGCGGCCGTCGTCGCCGTCGGGATCGGGCTCGGCCAGGTGCTGCCGCAGCTGTCCGGCAGCGACGGCTCGGCGACCAGCGCCGACTCGGCGGGAGCCGGCGACGCCCCGGAGGCCGCGGGCTCGGACACCAGCCGCAAGGAGGCGGGCGGATCGCTGGCCGAGCAGGCGAGCCCGACCGACGGGAAGGTGACGTACGCCCTCCCCGCGCCGCGCCCGCTGTCGGAGAAGGACTTCTCGACGGACATCCGCCGGCTGCGCTCGCGGGCCCTGCAGCTGAACGCGATCCTCGACAACCCCTCGGCCTACTCCGCGGAAGGGCTGCGGAGCGAGGAGGCCGGGGCAGGGGCCCTCGCGTCGACCAGCGGTTTCGTCTGCGAGCCCGCGGACTGGGGCGCCGGCGTGTTCGTCCCGGTCATCTACGCCGGGGATCCCGGCGTGCTGGTCTTCCGCCGGGCGATGGGCGACACCCAGGTCGTCGACCTGTACGGCTGCGGCAGCTCCGTGGTGCTGCGCTCCACCACGCTGCCCGCGCCCTGACGCTGCCCGCCGCGGGGAATGCCGCTCGCCTACGATCGGTTGTGTCGAGGTCCACCGAAAGAGGAGAGTTCCACTCCATGTCCGACACCCGCAACGTCATCATCATCGGCTCCGGCCCCTCCGGCTACACCGCCGCGGTGTACGCCGCCCGCGCGAGCCTGGCCCCCCTCGTCTTCGAGGGCTCGGTGACCGCCGGCGGGGCGCTGATGAACACCACCGAGGTGGAGAACTTCCCCGGCTTCCGCGACGGCATCATGGGACCGGCCCTGATGGACGAGATGCGCGCGCAGGCCGAGCGCTTCGGCGCCGAGCTGGTCGCCGACGACATCGTCGAGGTGGACCTCACCGGTGAGGTCAAGACCGTGAAGACGGCGACCGACACCTACACCGCGCGGTCCATCGTGCTCGCGACCGGCTCCGGCTACCGCAAGCTGGGCCTCCCCCGCGAGGAGGAGCTCTCCGGCCGCGGGGTGTCCTGGTGCGCGACCTGCGACGGCTTCTTCTTCCGCGAGCAGCACATCGCCGTGGTCGGGGGCGGCGACTCCGCCATCGAGGAGGCCACCTTCCTCACGCGCTTCGGCTCCAAGGTCTCGCTGATCGTGCGCCGCGACGAGCTGCGCGCCTCGAAGATCATGCAGGAGCGGGCCTTCGCCGACCCCAAGCTCGACATCGTGTGGAACTCCGTCATCGAGGAGATCAACGGCGAGGACCGCCTCGAGTCGCTGACCCTCAAGGACACCGTGACCGGCGAGACCCGCAACCTCGACGCGACCGGCCTGTTCATCGCGATCGGCCACGACCCGCGCTCCGAGCTGCTCACCGGCCAGATCGACCTCGACGACAACGGCTACGTCCTCGTGGAGCACCCCTCCACGGCGACCAACCAGCCCGGCGTCTTCGCGGCCGGCGACCTGGTGGACCACCACTACCGGCAGGCCATCACCGCCGCCGGCACCGGCTGCGCCGCCGCGCTGGACGCCGAGCGCTACCTCGCCGAGCTCGACCACAGCGCCGCCACGCAGGGCCAGGCCCAGGAGGCCGTCGCCGCCGGAGCCGCCTCGGAGTCGGTCAAGACCGCCGGTCTCTGACCGCTCGACCCACCACGCCCGTCGACCCGGGCCGGGAACAAGCGTCCCCGACCTGGTGTTGACTGGAGACAGACCTCACCGATCACCTAAGGAGTGCCCGTGGCGAACATCGCTGCCGTGACCGACGCCGAGTTCGAGGCGACGGTCCTCAAGTCCGACAAGCCGGTCCTCGTGGACTTCTGGGCGGAGTGGTGCGGCCCGTGCCGCCAGGTCGCCCCGATCCTCGACGAGATCGCGACCGCCCACGGCGACAAGATCACGTTCCTCAAGATGAACGTCGACGAGAACCCGGTCACCCCCTCGTCGTACCGCGTCACCGGCATCCCGACGATCAACGTCTACCAGGGTGGCGAGGTCGTCAAGACCATCGTCGGAGCCCGGCCCAAGGCCGCGATCCTCAACGAGCTGGCCGACTACATCGCCTGATCGCCCCTCCGGGCTCAGAGCACCGAGCGCCCGCTCCTCGTCGCCTTCGGCGCGGGGGCGGGCGCTTGCTTCTTCCCCGGGCGGACCGCTCCGAGCAGCCGCTCCAGGGCCGTCTCGAGCTCGTCCTTCCAGGTCAGCGCGGAGCGCAGCTCCATCCGCATCCGGGGCGTCGTCGCGTGCGCCCGCTGGGTCTTGAAGCCCACGCTGCCGAGGAAGTCGACCGGCAGCGCGCAGCGCCCGGCGCCGCGGATGTCCCCGAACGCCTCGACGGCCCGGATCCCGCCGCGCTCGATCAGGTCGCGCGCCATGCCCTGGACCAGCATCCGCCCGAGTCCGCCCCGGGCGTGCGCGGGATCGACGTACGCCGTGGTCACCAGCACCGCGTCCGGCGAGACCGGCGACGTCGGGAAGCCGGACGCCCCGGGCACGAACGCCTGGGGGGCGTAGACGACGAAGCCCACCGGTCGGTCGTCGACGAGCGCGACCCGGCCGCAGGAGCCCCACTCGCGGAGCACCTCCGACACCCAGGCGTCCTTCTCGCCGCACGCGTCGTCGACCCGGGCCCGCCGGACGGGGTCGAGCTCCCAGAACAGGCAGGACCGGCACGGCGTCGCCAGGGCGTCGAGGTGGTCCAGGGTGAGCCGGACGATCCTGCGCGACATGGTGCCCTCCCGCGCGCCGGCAGGGGCCGCCGACGACGCCTGCCACCCATGCTAGGACGCCCGGGCGGCCCCGCGGGGGTATCAGGGCGCGGTATCTCCCCCGCAGGCCCGCAGCGGGCCTGACAGGATGACGCCGTGCGCCCGATCCGACAGAGCAAGAAGCTGCAGAACGTCCGCTACGACGTCCGGGGTCCGATCCTGGTCGAGGCCCAGCGGCTCGAGGCCGAGGGCCACCGGATCCTCAAGCTCAACATCGGCAACACCGCACCGTTCGGCTTCGAGGCCCCCGAGGCGATCCTCGCCGACATCATCCACCACCTGCCGAAGTCGCAGGGGTACGCCGACTCGCAGGGCATCTGGTCGGCCCGCACCGCGGTGATGAACTACTACCAGTCGCACGGGCTGCGCGAGACCTCCGTCGAGGACGTCTTCATCGGCAACGGCGTCTCCGAGCTGATCTCGATGGTGCTCCAGGCCTTCCTCGACGACGGCAACGAGATCCTCGTCCCCGCCCCGGACTACCCGCTGTGGACCGGCGCGATCACGCTCGCCGGCGGCACCGCGGTGCACTACCGCTGCGACGAGGCGAACGAGTGGAACCCGGACCTCGCCGACATCGAGGCCAAGATCACCGAGAACACCCACGGCCTCGTCATCATCAACCCGAACAACCCCACGGGCGCGGTCTACAGCGACGCCACGGTCAAGGGCCTGATCGACATCGCGCGCCGCCACGAGCTCGTGGTCTTCGCGGACGAGATCTACGAGAAGATCCTCTTCGAGGACGCGGTCCACCACCACGCCGCGACGTACGCCGGCAACGACGTGCTCTGCCTGACCTTCAGCGGCCTCTCGAAGGCCTACCGCGTGTGCGGCTACCGCGCGGGCTGGGTGATGATCTCGGGGCCCAGGGAGATGGCCACCGACTTCCTCGAGGGGCTCACGCTCATCGCCAACATGCGGATGTGCTCGAACGTCCCGGCGCAGCACGCGATCCAGACCGCCCTGGGCGGCTACCAGTCCGTCGAGGAGCTGATCGGTCCCGGCGGTCGGTACTACGAGCAGAGCATGCTCGCGCACCGACTGCTCAACGAGATCCCGGGCGTCTCCAGCGTCAAGCCGCGCGGCGCGCTGTACTGCTTCCCCCGGCTCGACCCCGAGGTCTACCCCATCGACGACGACGAGAAGTTCGTCATCGAGCTGCTCCGGGCCAAGAAGCTCCTGGTCACCCACGGCACCGGGTTCAACTGGCCCGAGACCGACCACTTCCGGCTCGTCACGCTGCCGGACGTGGCCGTGCTCGAGGAGGCGATCGGCCGGATCGCCGACTTCCTCGCCATGCGCCGCTGAGCGGTCCCGCGAGACGCTCCCCCTGGCGGGTGCCGGGGCTCCCACGCTGCCCCTAGGCTCAGCGCATGCGCGACATCACCTATCCCCCGATCATCGTCACGGCCAAGACCGCCTTCAAGGTGCTCGGCCAGCGCTTCCAGATGACCGGGACGGAGAACGTGCCCCGCGAGGGCGGCGTGATGCTGGCGTTCAACCACATCGGGTACGTCGACTTCATCTACGGCGGGTTCGCCGCGAACCCCTCGGGCCGCCTGGTGCGGTTCATGGCCAAGCGCGAGCTCTTCGACCACAAGTACACCGGCCCGCTGATGCGGTCGCTGCACCACATCGAGGTCGACCGGGGCGAGGGCCTGGCGTCGTACCGCACCGCCGTGGACTACCTCAAGGCCGGCGAGGCCGTCGGCATCTTCCCCGAGGCCACGATCTCCCGGGCGATGGAGCTCAAGGAGTTCAAGTCCGGCGCCGTGCGCATCGCCGCCGAGGCCGGCGTCCCCCTCGTGCCGGTCATCCTCTGGGGAACGCAGCGGATGATGACCAAGGACCACGAGAAGGACTTCTCGCGCGGCAAGACCATCTCGATCCACGTCGGCGACCCGCTGCACCCCACCACGGAGAACGCCGTGGAGCAGACCGCCGAGCTGCACCGCATCATGTCCGGCATGCTCGACACCGCAATCGCGGAGTACCCCGCCGACGAGCAGCCCCCCGGTGCCTGGTGGGTCCCCGCCCGCCACGGCGGCACGGCCCCCACGCTCGAGGAGGCGGCCGCCCTCGACGCCGCCGAGAAGCGGGAGCGGGCCGCCAAGCGTGCGGCCAAACGCGCCGCGAAGAGCTGAGCCCCGCTGGTTGCACGTGAAACATCCGTCGGCATGACGTTTCGTCGGTTTGTCGACTTATGGACTTATTGCTAAGTCGTTAGATCAATGGGTTCCCGGCGTCGAGACGCTCGGGTGCGGGGGCGTGGCGGGATAGTCCGACACGTTCTTGCTGTCAGCCCGGTCCCGGGACGACGGATTCGTGTCGGACTATCGCGTTCGAGCGACCGCCGGGCCGCCAACACACAGCGCCCGAGGCCGCGGCCGAGGGCGGTCGCGGCAGCCCAGGACCGGGCCTCAGATCGGGCGGTCGTCCCGGTTGCGGGGGTCCATCACGTCGACGATCCGCTGGAGGTCCTCCAGTGAGGCGAACTCGACGGTGATCTTGCCCTTGCTCTTGCCGAGGTCGACCTTGACCCGAGTCTCCAGGCGGTCCGAGAGCCGGTCGGCGAGGTCGGCCAGCCCGGGGGCGGTGGGCCTGCGGCGGGGGACCCGCGGGGTGGCGGAGCCGTGGTCGCCGACGGCGACGATCTCCTCGAGCCCGCGGACGCTGATGCCCTCGGCCACGACCCGCTGGGCCAGACGGTCCTGCACCTCGGCGTCGTCGACGGCCAGCAGCGAGCGGGCGTGGCCGGCGGAGAGCACACCGGCGGCCAGGCGGCGCTGGACCGCGGGGCTGAGCTTCATCAGGCGCAGGGTGTTGCTGATCTGCGGGCGCGAGCGGCCGATCCGGGTGGCCAGCTCCTCGTGGGTGCAGCCGAAGTCCTCCAGGAGCTGGGCGTAGGCCGCCGCCTCCTCGAGGGGGTTGAGCTGCGAGCGGTGCAGGTTCTCCAGGAGCGCGTCCCGGAGCATGTCGGTGTCCTCGGTCTCCCGGACGATCGCCGGGATCGCGGTGAGCCCCGCCTCCTGCGAGGCGCGCCAGCGCCGCTCACCCATGACCAGCTCGAAGGCCTCGTCACCGGTGCGGCGGACGACGATCGGCTGCAGCAGCCCGACCTCGCGGATCGAGTGCACCAGCTCCGCCATCGCGTCCTCGTCGAAGACCTGACGAGGTTGCACGTGGTTGGGCTGGATCTGCCCGACCGGGATCTCGGCGAAGTAGGCGCCCGGGACCGGCGCCTGCTCGGGCGCGGCGATCACCCTGGACTCCAGGGACGCAGGGGAGGACGCCGGAGCACCTCCGTCGCCCTGCCCACCCTGCTCCGCGGAGGAGGACGCGTCGGGGACGCGGCCCGCTGCGGGCGTGTCGTCGACGGGCGGCGCGCTGGGCGCGGTCGGGATCAGGGAGCCCAGCCCGCGGCCGAGGCCACGGCGCTGCGGGGGACGGGCTGTGTTGCCGGCGTTCACTGGGGTGCTCCCTTGGTCGCGATCTCCCGGGCAGCCTCGAGGTAGCACAGGGCTCCCGGCGAGCCAGGATCGTAGGTCATCACGGTCTGGCCGTACGACGGCGCCTCGGACACCCGCACCGAGCGGGGGATCGTCGTCTTCACGACCAGGTCGCCGAAGTGCTCACGGACCTCCTCGGCGACACCGGCCGCGAGCCGGGTCCGGGCGTCGTACATCGTGACGAGGATCGTGGAGACCGCCAGCCGCGGGTTGAGGTGCTTCTTGACCATGTCCACCGTCTCGATCAGCTGACCGAGCCCCTCCAGGGCGTAGTACTCCGCCTGGATCGGGATCATCATCTCCGCGCCGGCGACCAGTGCGTTGAGCGTGAGCAGGCCCAGCGAGGGCGGGCAGTCGATGAGCACGAAGTCGAAGCGCTCCTCACCCGCCTCCTCGGCCGTGCCGACCAGGGGGTGGCCGTGGATCGCCCGGTGCAGGCGGTTCTCACGCGCCACCACGCTCACCAGCTCGATCTCGGCGCCGGCCAGGTCGATCGTGGCCGGCACGACGTGGAGGTTCTCCACCTCCGGGCACGGGGTGATCACGTCGACAAGGGGCACACCGTCCACGAGGGCGTCGTACGTCGACGGAACGCCGCGGTGGTGCTCGACCGAGAGGGCCGTCGACGCGTTGCCCTGCGGGTCGAGGTCGATGACCAGGACCCGCTGACCCAGCTGGGCCAGGGCGGCCGCCACGTTCACCGTGGACGTCGTCTTGCCTACCCCGCCCTTCTGGTTCGCCACGACGATGACGCGGGTGGCAGCGGGACGGGGGAGCGACGGTCGCATCCGGGCACCGTGTCGGGCGAGCACCGAGTGCTCGGCCGCCCGCGCCAGCGGTGTCGCGTGGTCGTCGAAGACCGGGCCGGCGTCCGCGAGGTCACCGGCGGTCCGCACGGTGAAGGGGCGGGCGGAGGATGTTTCACGTGAAACCACGGGGGCGTCGCTGTCTGTCGGGGGCTGTGGAGGAACGGGGTCAACCTGTGGATAACTAGGCCTGTCAGGCTCAGTCGCACCGGTGGATAACCCGGGGGAGGGTGGCGCGTCGGTCGCATCGGGAGCGACGTCGCGAGCGACGTCGGGACGAGACTCCTCCGTCACGCGCGCCGCCTCCGCTTCGATGTGGTGCGGGGACGACGGGCGCCGGGAGCCGGCTGCCGGTCACGTCCAACCGCAGGCGGCCACGATACGCGGCTCGGGTCGGCCCAGGCCACCCGCACGGCGACGGTGGTGGACTCCGGCAGGTCCTCGCCGAGCACGTGGACCTCGGGGTCGGCGCAGCCCAGCTCCCGGAGGACCGGCGCCGCGACCTCGATCTCCTCGTTGATGGAGGAGCCCTTCATCGCCACCAGAGCGCCGGTCGCGGCCACCAGCGGCATCGACCAGCCGAGGAGCCGCTCGAGCGGCGCCACGGCTCGCGAGGTCACTACGTCGAAGCGGCGCTCGCCGTGCAGGGCGTCGGCCCGACCCCGGACCACCTCCACGTGGTCCAGGCCCAGCTCGTCGACGACCTCACTCAGGAAGGTCGTGCGGCGCAGCAGCGGCTCCACCAGCGTGATCCGCAGGTCAGGGCGGCCGATGCCGAGCACCAGGCCGGGCAGGCCGGCGCCGGAGCCGATGTCGCACACGGTCGCGTTCGTGGGGAGCAGCTCGCCCAGCACGGCGCAGTTCAGCAGGTGCCGGTCCCAGAGCCGCGGCGCCTCGCGCGGGCCGATCAGACCCCGGACGACTCCCTCGGTGGTCAGCAACTCGGCGTACCGCTCGGCCAGAGCCAGTCGGTCATGCGGAAACACCCTCCGGGCCACAGCGGGCACGGAGGGTGTTTCACGTGAAACGTCGTCGGTCACCGGGTCACCCCGTGGCCGTCGGGTGGGCCGAGGTCATGCGGGCAGGATCACCACGTGGCGACGCGGCTCCACGCCCTCGGACTCCGAGCTGAGCCCGGCCGCGGCGACCGCGTCGTGGACGACCTTGCGCTCGAACGGCGACATCGGGTCCAGCGAGACGGACTCGCCGCTGGCGCGGACCTCCGCGATGGACTTCTCGGCGAGCGCGACCAGCTCCTCGCGCTTGGCGGCGCGGTGACCGGAGATGTCGAGCATCAGCCGCGAGCGCTCACCGGTCTCGCGGTAGACCGCGAGCCGGGTCAGCTCCTGCAGCGCGTCGAGCACCTCGCCACGCGCACCGACGAGCTGCTGCAGGTCGGCGCCGACGATCGAGACGGCCGCCCGGTCGCCCTCGACGTCCATGTCCAGGTCACCGTCGAGGTCGGCGATGTCGAGCAGCTCCTCGAGGTAGTCGGCGGCGATGTCGCCCTCCTGCTCGAGCTGCTGGACGCGGTCCAGCCGGGGTGCCGGCGCCGTGTCCGCGGCGGTCCCCTCGGGACCCTGCTCCTCGGCGGGCTGTCCCTGCTCGATCTGCTCGTCGGTCGCCTCGGTCTCGCTCGACAGGTCGTTCTCGCTCACTGCTGGTCTCCCTCGCTCTTCGGGGTGTCCGTGGGCCTGCCACCGGACTTCTTGCGCTGCTCTCGGGACTGCTTCTTCGGCTGCAGCCGGGTGTTCGGCCGGCGCTCCGGCTCGGGCTCGGGCGCCACCTCGACGACGGCCGGGCCGCCGCGGCGCGCGGCCTTGGCCGCGTCCCGGTCCTTCTTCGCCTGCTCGGCGGGGGTGCCCGGGGCCGGGTTGTTGCGGATCACGTAGAACTGCTGGCCCATCGTCCACAGGTTGGAGGTGGTCCAGTAGAAGAGGACGCCGATCGGGAACGCCACGCCACCGACGGCGAAGACGACGGGGAGGACGTAGAGGAGCAGCTTCTGCTGCTGGGCGTAGGGCCCGCTGAGCGCGTCGGCCGGCATGTTCTTGCTCATCAGCTGGCGCTGGGTGAGGAACGTCGTGGCCGTCATGCCCACCACGAGGATCGCCGCGAGCACCATGACGCCGGTGTTGCCGTCCGCCTTGAGGAAGGTGTCCTTGATCGGGATCGAGCCGAACAGCTTCGCCTCGCCGAACTTCTTGGCCAGGTCCACGGTCAGCACGCCGTGCGCCTTCTGGTTCTTCGCAGCCTGGTCGAGCAGGCGGAACAGCGCCAGGAAGATCGGCATCTGGAGCAGGATCGGCAGGCAGGACGCGAACGGGTTGGTGCCCGTGTCCTTGTAGAGCTTCATCGTCTCGGCCGCGAGCTTCTCGCGGTCGTGGCCGTACTTCTTCTGCAGCTCCTTCACCTTGGGCTGGATCAGCTGCATGTTCCGGCTGGACTTGATCTGCTTGACGAACAGCGGGATCAGCGCGGTGCGGATGACCAGCGTGAGGCCGACGATCGACAGCACCCAGGTGGCACCGCCGTCGGGATCCATGAAGGTGCTGAGCAGGGTGTGGAACCCGACCAGGATCACCGAGATCACGTAGTACAGCGGCGTCATGATGAAGCCGCCGATGTCACCGAAGATACCCACGGGTCAGGCTCCTTGCTGGGGGATGGAGGGGCTTCCCGCGCGCACACGGGGTGGGACGGGGTCGTAGCCGCCGGCCGCCCACGGATGGCAGCGGGCCAGGCGCCGTACGGCGAGCCAGCTGCCGCGCAGGCTGTCGTGCTCGCGCACCGCGTCGAGTGCGTAGGCCGAGCAGGACGGGTGGTAGCGGCAGACCTGCCCGTAGAGCGGGCTGATCAGGGCGCGGTAGGCCCGCAGCAGGCCGATCAGGACGTACTTCACCGTGTCCACCCGTTCATGGGAGCACCCGGTGGAGGGAACGCGTGAGGTCGGCGCCGAGTTCCTCGTAGGACGCCGCGGCCGCAGCCGGCAGCGCCCTGACCACGAGCACAGCAGAGCCCGGGAGCGTCGAGACGTGCTCCCGGGCGAGGTGGCGGAGACGGCGCTTCACGCGGTTGCGGAGGACGGCGTTGCCCACGGCCTTGCTGACCACGAAGCCCACCCGGGGGGTCGAGGCGTCCACCCCGTCGCCAGGGGCGACGAGATGGACCACGAGGGTCCGCGAACCCGCCCGCCTGCCGCGGCGGACCGCGGTGCGAAAGGAGTCGCCGTCCCTCAGCCGGTGGGCCGAAGGCAGCACGAGGTGTGGAGCAGCCCTCAGACGGCCAGGCTCTTGCGGCCCTTGCGGCGACGCGACGCCAGGATGCTGCGACCCGCACGGGTGCGCATCCGCAGACGGAATCCGTGCACCTTGTGGCGGCGGCGGTTGTTCGGCTGGTACGTACGCTTGCTCACGAGCTTCTCTCCATGGTGGTTCAGGGGCAGCCACGCCGGCGGATCGGCAGTGCCGGGTCACCACGCCGGACGGCGCGGTGGGACCCATTCAACTGGCACCGCAGACCCACGGACGTCGTGCTGTCCCGTGGACATGCGGCAACCCGTCGACACCGGGTGACCGGCCAACGGTACGCGCTGGCAATCCACAGGGTCAAACCCACCGCGACCGGGTCCGCCCCAGCCTGTGGATGACGTCTTGCTCCCGCCCCCCGCACCTTGTTACGTTCGCCCCTTCCGACGGGGCCCGCAGCCCCCGGACATCCCCAGGTCGACCGGTGGTGTGACCCCCGCCACAACGGTGGTCACAGGCCATCTGACCTGCGGAAACGCTGATCCGGGACGCGTTCGCGGGCCTGCCGGGACGATCCTCTCCACAGTGGACGGGGTGGGTTCACAGCTTGTGGACAAAGCTGTGGAAAGAAATCGGCTCAGGGCTCGGACTTCCGGATTCTCCTGCACATCGGCGGGGTCGGCGGAGAGCATGGGTCCCGACGACGCGCGACGACAGCAGAAGGCGGCAGCACCCGTGGACCAGAGCACCTCGGACACTGGCAACGGCAGGGACCCCGGGCGGGAGCCCGGACGCGACACCGACCGGGACCTCGCCACGGCGTGGCGGGGCGTCGTCGACGACCTCCAGCCGAACCAGCGCGCCTGGCTGCGCGCCAGCGAGCCGGTCACCCTCCACGAGAGCACCGCGATCATCGCCGTGCCCAACGAGTTCACCCGCGGCCAGCTCGAGGGCCGGCTTCGCGGCCAGCTCGAGGACGCGCTCGCCGTCGCGTTCGGCCGCGAGATCCGGATCGCGGTGACGGTCAACACCCAGCTCGACGACCAGGCGCTGCCCGAGCCCGTGGAGCACATCGACCAGCCGATGAGTCGAGAGATCGACATGTCGACAATCCAGCAGCACCCGCTCGAGCGGGCCCCCCAGCCGGTGCCGGTGCCGGAGTCCCAGGAGTCCCTGCAGCGGCAGACCACCGCGCTGGAGACCCGCCTCAACCCGAAGTACACCTTCGAGACCTTCGTCATCGGCTCGTCGAACCGCTTCCCCCACGCCGCGGCCGTCGCCGTGGCCGAGGCACCCGGCAAGGCGTACAACCCGCTCCTCGTCTACGGCGACTCCGGCCTGGGCAAGACCCACCTGCTCCACGCGATCGGCCACTACGTGCGCAGCCTCTACTCCGGGGCCAAGGTGCGCTACGTCTCCAGCGAGGAGTTCACCAACGAGTTCATCAACGCGATCCGCGACGACCGGCAGGACCGCTTCAAGCGGCGCTACCGCGACGTGGACGTGCTGCTGATCGACGACATCCAGTTCCTGGAGGGGAAGACCCAGACGCAGGAGGAGTTCTTCCACACGTTCAACACCCTCCACAACGCCAACAAGCAGATCGTGCTGACCTCCGACCGCGCGCCCAAGCGCCTCGAGGCGCTCGAGGACCGGCTGCGCAACCGGTTCGAGTGGGGACTGATCACCGACGTCCAGCCCCCCGACCTCGAGACCCGCATCGCGATCCTGCGCAAGAAGGCCGCGATGGACCGGCTCACCGCCCCGCCGGACGTGCTGGAGTTCATCGCCTCGAAGATCCAGACCAACATCCGCGAGCTCGAGGGCGCGCTGATCCGGGTGACGGCGTTCGCGAACCTGAACCGCCAGGAGGTCGACATGACCCTGGCCGAGATCGTGCTCAAGGACCTGATCCCCGAGGGCGGCGAGCCGGAGATCACCGCGGCGCTGATCATCGCCCAGACGGCCGCCTACTTCGGGCTCTCGATCGAGGAGCTCACCGGCCCGAGCCGCGGCCGGCACCTGGTGATGGCCCGCCAGATCGCGATGTACCTCTGCCGCGAGCTCACCGACCTCTCGCTGCCCAAGATCGGCGCGCAGTTCGGCAACCGGGACCACACGACGGTGATGTACGCCGACCGCAAGATCAACCAGCTACTCGCCGAGCGCCGGGCCGTCTTCAACCAGGTCAGCGAGCTCACCAACCGCGTGAAGATGCAGGCCCGCCAGTCCTGAGCGGCTCGTCCACGGCGCGCAGCACGACAGGTTCGTGTGGTTCGCCGGCCTGTGGATGAGGTGTGGGCCCGGAGCACACGACCTCGATCTGCCTGTGGACGAACCGGGGGAAACCCCCTCGGCGGCCGCCGAGTGCACAGCCCCCCGCGACGTGTCGTCCCGCTCCTCCACAGCCCCTGTGCACCACGGTTGCGAGGGCTGACCTGCGACGATGCGGTCTCTCCACAGATTCCACCGTTGCTATGACTACGACTCACCTCCAACCAGATCGATCACTCGCAAACATCCATCCGGGCCCCGACCTGTGGACAAGCCCCGACGGACCGCTCCCCCGCACACCTGCCGGCCGGCGTACCGGACCACAAGAAACCGCACCGAACCTCCCGCGCTCGTGCCCCGCATGGCAGGATTCACCTCCCAGAAGCTGCTGACTCACCACCGAAGGGCCCACCGTGAAGTTCCGCGTCGAGCGCGACGTGCTCGCCGATGCCGTCGCCTGGGCTGCTCGCAGCCTCCCGGTCCGCCCCAGCGTCCCCGTCCTCGCCGGTCTGCTCATCGACGCGAGCGACGAGGGCCTGGTGCTCTCGACCTTCGACTACGAGACCTCCGCCCGGGCGACGCTGAAGGCGGACGTCGCGGACGAGGGTCGCGCGCTGGTCAGCGGTCGCCTGCTCGCCGACATCTGCCGCAGCCTCCCGGCCAAGCCGGTCGAGATGGTGCTCGACGGCGCCCGGGTCTCGCTGACCTGCGGCTCGGCCCGCTTCAGCCTCCAGACGATGCCGGTCGACGACTACCCGTCGCTGCCCGACATGCCCGCCGCCACCGGCACCGTGCAGAGCGACCAGTTCGCGCACGCCGTCGCCCAGGCGGTCACGGCCGCCGGCCGCGACGACATGCTGCCGGTCCTGACCGGCGTCCGGATCGAGATCGACGGCTCGACGATCTCGCTCCTGGCCACCGACCGCTTCCGGCTCTCCCACCGCGAGGTCGGCTGGAGCCCCCGGACCCCCGACGAGTCGATCGCCGCCCTGGTACCCGCCAAGGTGCTCGGCGACACGGCCAAGTCGCTGACCGCCGGCAGCGAGGTCACCATCGCGCTGGCCGCCTCCGGCTCGGGCGAGGGCATCATCGGCTTCGAGGGCGCGGCCCCCGGCGGCGTACGCCGGACCACCACCCGCCTGCTCGACGGGGAGTTCCCCAAGGTGCGCAGCCTGTTCCCGGCCGAGCACCAGACCGTGGCCAAGGTCGACCGCGCCGCGCTGATCGAGTCGGTCAAGCGCGTCGCGCTCGTGGCCGAGCGCAACACCGCCGTGCAGCTGGCCTTCAGCGACGGCGTGCTCACCCTGGACGCCGGCTCCGGCGACGAGGCCCAGGCCTCCGAGTCGATCGAGGCGACCATCGAGGGCGAGGACATCACCACGGGGTTCAACCCGCAGTTCCTGCTCGACGGGCTGAGCGCCATCGAGCAGTCCGTGGTCGAGCTCGCCTTCACCCAGGCCTCCAAGCCGGTGGTCATCAGCGGTTCGGTCGGTGAGGGCGACGAGGACTCGCCCTTCCGCTACCTGCTCATGCCGCGCCGCCTGCTCTCGTAACCCGCTCACCGCGAAGGACTCAACGCATGGACATCGGCCTCGTCGGACTCGGCAAGATGGGCGGGAACATGCGGACCCGCCTGCGCGACGGCGGGCACACCGTCGTCGGCTACGACCGCAACCCCGACGTCAGCGACGTCGCGAGCCTCGAGGAGCTCGTCGAGAAGCTGCCGTCCCCCAAGGTCGTCTGGGTGATGGTGCCCGCAGGCGACCCCACCTGGGAGACCGTCAAGGCGCTCGGCGAGCTGCTCGGTGACGGCGACCTGGTCGTCGACGGCGGCAACTCGAAGTACACCGACGACGCCGTGAACGCCGAGCTGCTCGCCAGGCAGGGCGTCGGGTTCGTCGACTGCGGCGTCTCCGGCGGCGTCTGGGGCCTGAAGAACGGCTACGCGCTGATGTGCGGCGGCTCCGACGAGAACGTCGCGAAGGTCCAGCCGGCCCTGGACACCCTCAAGCCGGAGGAGGGTGGCTTCGTGCACGCCGGCAAGAACCCCGGCGCCGGCCACTTCGCCAAGATGGTCCACAACGGCATCGAGTACGCCATGATGCAGAGCTACGCCGAGGGCTGGGAGCTGCTCGAGAAGGTCGACCTGATCGACAACGTCACCGAGGTCTTCGACTCGTGGCGCTCCGGCACCGTGATCCGCTCCTGGCTCCTCGACCTGCTGGTCGCCGCGCTCGAGGACGACACCCACCTCGAGAAGCTCTCGGGCTACGCCGACGACTCGGGCGAGGGCCGCTGGACCGTCGAGGCGGCCATCGACAACGCCGTGCCGATGAACGTCATCGCCGCCTCGCTCTTCGCCCGGTTCACCTCGCGCCAGGACGACAGCCCCGCCATGAAGGCGATCGCCGCCATGCGCAACCAGTTCGGCGGTCACGCCGTGCACACCGAGCCGCCCGTCGGCGGCGACGCGAACCCGACCCCCTGATGCCCGTGCCGTGTACGTCTCGCACCTGACCCTGCACGACTTCCGCTCGTACGCCAGCGCGGACGTCGCGCTGGAGCCGGGCGTCACGGCGTTCATCGGCCGCAACGGACAGGGCAAGACCAACCTGGTCGAGGCGATCGACTACCTCTCCCGGCTGTCCTCGCACCGGGTCGCCAGCGACGCGCCCCTGGTGCGGGCCGGCACCGAGCAGGCGATCGTGCGGGCCGCGGTGGTCAAGGACGGGCGCACCGCGATCCTCGAGGTCGAGCTCAACCCCGGCCGCTCGAACCGCGCCCGGATCAACCGGTCGCCGCTCCCCCGGGCCCGCGAGCTCCTCGGCCTGGTCCGCACCGTGGTCTTTTCCCCCGAGGACCTGACCCTGGTCAAGGGCGACCCGTCGGACCGTCGCAAGTTCCTCGACGACCTGCTGGTGCTGCGCACGCCGCGGCTCGCCGGCGTCCGCTCCGACTACGACCGAGTGCTGCGCCAGCGCAACTCGCTGCTCAAGACCGCCGGCCAGGCGCGCCGCGGCAGCTCCTCGCAGGAGAGTGCGCTCTCGACGCTCGGCGTCTGGGACGCGCACCTGGCCCGCACCGGCGCGGAGCTGCTGGCCGAGCGGATCGAGCTCGTCGAGCAGCTGCGGCCCTACGTCGGCAAGGCCTACGAGACCGTCGCGCGGGGGGCGTCGCGCGACGACGCCGAGATCGCCTACCGCTCCTCCTTCGAGCTGCCCGCGACGCTCGACCGCTCCGCGCTCACCGACGCGCTGCTGGCCGAGCTCGAGCGGCGCCGCAACGACGAGCTCGACCGCGGCATCTCGCTGGTGGGGCCGCACCGCGACGAGCTGGTCCTGACCCTGGGCCACGGCCCCGGCGAGAGCGCGCCCTCCGACTCCGGCGAGACCGGGCTGCGGCTGCCGGTCAAGGGCTACGCGTCCCACGGGGAGTCGTGGTCGTTCGCGCTGGCGCTCCGGCTGGCGTCGTACGACCTGCTCCGCGCGGACGGCGACGACCCGATCCTGATCCTCGACGACGTCTTCGCCGAGCTCGACACCGAGCGGCGCGCGCAGCTGGCCGAGCTCGTGGCGGGCGCCGAGCAGGTGCTCGTGACGGCGGCCGTGGCCGGCGACGTGCCCGAGGCGCTGGCGGGGACCCGCTTCCTGGTCGGCAACGGCGAGGTACGCCGTGATGACTGACGGGGCGCCGCCCGACTCCCCCGACGCCGATCCTGCCGCCCCCGGGGCGGAGGACTCCCCGGGCACCCCGACCACCGGGCCGGGCGGCATCCCGCTGGCGACGCCCCCCGAGCCGCACCATGACGACGGCCTCGACCTGGCCCGTGCGCTCACCCGCTCGATGGCCGGCTCCACCCCGATGGCCAAGCGGCGCCGCACCCGCCCCGACACCCGGATCCGAGGCCGGGTCTCCGGAGCGCACCCCGACGACCGCGACCCGCAGCTGCTCGACCTGACGGTCGGCCGGCTCGTCGACGACCACGGCTGGGAGCTCGACCTGCGCGTGCACGGCGTCTTCGGCCGCTGGGCCGAGCTGGTCGGCGCCGAGGTCGCCCAGCACTGCACCCCCGAGACCTTCGCCGACGGCAAGCTCGTGGTCCGCACCGACTCCACGGCCTGGGCCACCCAGCTCAAGCTGCTCGCGCCCACCGTCGTACGCCGTCTCAACGAGGAGCTCGGGCACGGCACCATCGCGCTCATCGAGGTCGTCGGACCGCACCTGCCGACCTGGAAGAAGGGCCCCCGCTCGGTGCGCGACGGGCGCGGTCCGCGCGACACCTACGGCTGACCGGCCGGACGCCACAGCGGCCGGACTGCCGATCTGCGGGCCTCAGGGACGTACGGGGACCCATCCGCACCCCTGATCGGGCGTCTCGCAGGCCCTCACGACCCGCTCAGGGGCATGTTTTGTCCACAGATGGTCCCATTCCTGGGGGTCGGACCGTGGAATACGGCCTCCAGAGGGCTATCATGGGCTCAGGTCGCCGGCGTCTGCTGTTGCGGCCCTCTGTATGTCAGCGCTCCGGCACACCGCGCCGGGCGCCCTGTGCGAAGAGGTGTGTGTGGCCGAGGAACAGCCCGTCCAGAACCCGGTTGATCTCCCCGTCGAGGATCCCGCCGCCACCCCGGTCGCCGACACCGTGCCCCCGGCCCTGCGCGGCACCGCGCCCGACGCCGGCACGTCGTACGACGCCTCCGCCATCCAGGTCCTCGAGGGCCTCGAGGCGGTGCGCAAGCGCCCGGGCATGTACATCGGCTCGACCGGTGAGCGCGGCCTGCACCACCTGATCTGGGAGATCGTCGACAACGCGGTCGACGAGGCGCTGGCCGGTCACTGCGACCGGATCGTCGTCACCCTGATGGCCGACGGCGCGATCCGCGTCGAGGACAACGGGCGCGGCATCCCGACCGACACCGCGCCCGGCGCCGACATGCCGGCCGTGACGATGGCGCTCACGATGCTGCACGCCGGCGGCAAGTTCGGCGGCGGCGGCTACAAGGTGTCCGGCGGCCTGCACGGCGTCGGCGTCTCCGTGGTGAACGCGCTGTCGAGCCACCTGACCGTCGACGTCAAGAACCGTGGCCACCTGTGGCGCCAGAGCTTCACGATCGGCGTCCCCGACGGCGACCTGCAGATGATCCGCGAGATGGAGCCCGGCGAGCGCACCGGCACCACCGTGACCTACTGGGCCTCGGAGGAGATCTTCGAGACCACGACGTACTCCTTCGAGACCATCACCAACCGCTTCCGCGAGTACGCCTTCCTCAACAAGGGCCTCGAGATCGTGGTCCGCGACGAGCGCCCCGCCGCCGCCGAGCTGCTCGAGGCCGTCGAGGACGACACCATCGCCAACGAGGTCGACCAGGCCGGTGCCGACGCGATCCGCGCCGGCGAGGGCGGCGGCATCGAGCGGGTCTTCCGCTACGACCGTGGCCTCGTTGACTACGTCGAGCACCTCAACCGGCGCAAGGACAAGGCGAACCCGTCGATCATCGCCTTCGAGGCCGAGACCCCGGACCACGTGGAGAACCACATGAGCCTCGAGGTCGCGATGCAGTGGAACACCTCGTTCACCGAGTCGGTCCACACCTTCGCCAACACGATCAACACCCACGAGGGCGGCACCCACGAAGAGGGCTTCCGCGCCGCGCTCACCGGTCTGGTCAACCACTGGGGCGAGGAGTGGGGCCTGATCAAGAAGCGCGAGGACCGCGTCTCGGGCGACGACATCCGCGAGGGCCTCACCGCGATCATCTCGATCAAGATGGGCGAGCCGCAGTTCGAGGGCCAGACCAAGACCAAGCTCGGCAACACCGAGGCCAAGGGCTTCGTGCAGCGGATCATGAACGACCAGCTCGGCGACTGGATGGAGAAGAACCCCGCCGAGGGTCGCGACATCGTCCGCAAGTCCCAGGCCGCCGCGTCCGCCCGGATCGCGGCCCGCAAGGCGCGCGACCTGGCCCGCGGCCGCAAGGGCCTGCTCGGGGGCGGCGGCCTGCCCGGCAAGCTGTCGGACTGCCAGTCGACGAACCCCGCCGAGTGCGAGGTCTTCATCGTCGAGGGTGACTCCGCCGGCGGCTCGGCCCGCCAGGGCCGCGACTCGCGGGTCCAGGCGATCCTCCCGATCCGCGGCAAGATCCTGAACGTCGAGAAGGCCCGCATCGACAAGGTGCTCGCCAACACCGAGGTCCAGGCGATCATCTCCGCGCTCGGCACCGGCATCCACGAGGAGTTCAGCCTCGAGAAGCTGAGGTACCACAAGGTCGTCCTGATGGCCGACGCCGACGTCGACGGCCACCACATCAACACCCTGCTGCTGACGCTGCTGTTCCGCTTCATGAAGCCGCTGATCGAGCACGGCTACGTCTACATGGCCCAGCCCCCGCTCTACCGGATCCGCTGGAACAAGCCGGCCGACCACGAGTTCGTCTACTCCGACGCCGAGCGCGACGCGCTGATGCGCGACGGTCTCGCCAACGGGCGCAAGCTGCCCAAGGAGAACCCGGTCCAGCGGTACAAGGGTCTCGGTGAGATGAACGCCGAGGAGCTGTGGGACACCACGATGGACCCCGAGCAGCGCCTGATGCTCCAGGTGACCCTGGACGACGCCGCGCAGGCCGACGAGATCTTCTCGATCCTGATGGGCGAGGACGTCGAGCAGCGACGCTCCTTCATCCAGCGCAATGCAAAAGACGTTCGCTTCCTCGATATCTAGGTGTCTAGCGACATCCCTAGATCCGAGTAGACGCGACGAGACTGACCGACAGAGAGTTCTGACACGTGACTGAGACCCCCAGCAACCTCGGGACCGGCGGCGAGGGCTCCGGCCCCGGCGGGCGGATCGAGCCGATCGAGCTGCAGACGTCGATGCAGCGCGCCTACATCGACTACGCGATGGCCGTCATCGTGGGGCGGGCGCTCCCCGACGTACGCGACGGCCTCAAGCCGGTGCACCGTCGCGTGCTCTACGCGATGTACGACGGGGGCTACCGCCCCGACCGCGGCTTCTCGAAGTGCTCGCGCGTCGTCGGTGACGTCATGGGTCAGTACCACCCGCACGGCGACACCGCGATCTACGACACCCTGGTCCGCCTCGCGCAGCCCTGGGTGATGCGCGCGCCGCTGGTCAACGGCCAGGGCAACTTCGGCTCGCCGGGCAACGACTCGGCGGCCGCCATGCGGTACACCGAGTGCCGGATGGCCCCGCTCGCGCTCGAGATGGTCCGTGACATCGAGCAGGACACGGTCGACTTCCAGCCGAACTACGACGGTCGCTCGCAGGAGCCGATCGTGCTGCCGGCGCGCTACCCGAACCTGCTGGTCAACGGCTCGGCCGGCATCGCGGTCGGCATGGCCACCAGCATCCCGCCGCACAACCTGCGCGAGGTCGCCGACGGTGCTCGCTGGGCGCTCGACCACCCCGACGCCAGCCGCGAGGAGCTCCAGGACGCGCTCGTCGAGCGGATCAAGGGCCCCGACTTCCCGAACGGCGCGCTGATCGTCGGCCGCGAGGGCATCGAGCAGGCCTACCGCACCGGCCGCGGCTCGGTCACCCAGCGCGCGGTCATCGAGATCGACGAGGACGCCAAGGGGCGCACCTGCCTGTCGATCACCGAGCTGCCCTACATGGTCAACCCCGACAACCTGGCGCTCAAGATCGCCGAGCTCGCCGACTCCGGCAAGGTCCAGGGCATCTCCGACGTCCGCGACGACTCGTCCGGCCGCACCGGCCAGCGCCTGGTGGTCGTGCTGCGCCGCGACGCCGTCGCCCGCGTGGTGCTCAACAACCTGCTCAAGCACACCGAGCTGCAGACCAACTTCAGCGCCAACATGCTGGCCCTGGTCGATGGTGTCCCGCGGACGCTGACGATCGACCAGTTCATCAGCAACTGGGTCACCCACCAGGTCGACGTGATCCAGCGCCGCACCCGCTTCCGGCTCGCCGAGGCCGAGCGCCGCGCGCACATCCTGCGCGGCCTCGTGAAGGCCCTCGACATGCTCGACGAGGTGATCGCGCTGATCCGGCGCTCGCCCGAGGTCGACGACGCCCGCGACGGCCTGATCGAGATGCTCGACATCGACGAGATCCAGGCGATCGCGATCCTCGACCTGCAGCTGCGCCGGCTCGCGGCCCTGCAGCGCCAGAAGATCATCGACGACCTCGCCGAGATCGAGTTGACCATCGCCGACCTCGAGGACATCCTCGCCAACGAGACCCGGCAGCGGCAGATCGTGGCCGACGAGCTCGAGGCGATCGTCGAGAAGTACGGCAACGAGCGGCGCACCCAGATCATCGCCGCCGACGGCGACCTCTCGATGGAGGACCTGATCCCCGACGAGGACCTCGTCGTGTCGATCACCCGCGGCGGCTACGCGAAGCGCACCCGCGCCGACCAGTACCGCACCCAGAAGCGCGGCGGCAAGGGCGTGCGCGGGGCGACCCTGCGCGGCGACGACGTCGTCGAGCACTTCATCTCCACGACCAACCACCACTGGCTGCTGTTCTTCACGACGGCCGGCCGGGTCTACCGCACGAAGGCCTACAACCTGCCCGAGGCGTCGCGCGACGCCAAGGGCGGTCACGTCGCCGGGCTGCTGAGCTTCCAGCCGGACGAGAACATCGCCCAGGTGCTGGCGATCCGGGACTACGACCAGGCGCCTTACCTCGTCCTCGCGACGCGGACCGGCCTGGTCAAGAAGACCCGCCTCGGCGACTACAACAGCCCGCGCCAGGCCGGCGTCATCGCGATCAACTTCCGCGAGGACGACGACGAGCTGATCGGTGCCGAGCTGGTGAACGCCGAGGACGACATCCTGCTGGTCTCCCGCAAGGGCCAGGCGATCCGCTTCCGCGCCGACGACACCCAGCTGCGCCCGATGGGCCGCGCCACCTCGGGCGTCTCGGGGATGAAGTTCCGCGACGGCGACGCGCTGCTGTCGATGTCGGTCATCCGCGCCGAGCAGGTCGCGGCCGAGGAGGCCGCCGCCGAGGCGGCCCAGGCCGCCGGCGAGTCGACGGCCCCGGGCGAGCTGCCCGACGTCGTGGAGCAGTACGTCTTCACGATCACCGACGGCGGCTTCGCCAAGCGCACCCGGATCTCCGACTACCGCCTGCAGTCGCGGGGAGGCATCGGCATCAAGGCGATGTCGCTGGCGAACGAGGACCGCGGCGTCCTCGTCGGGGCCTTCATTGTGGTCGAGGGCGACGAGATCCTCTCGATCACCCAGAACGGCCAGGTCGTGCGCAGCCCGATCAACGACCAGTTCCGGGCCACCGGTCGCAGCACCATGGGCGTGAAGTTCGTGACCCCCAAGTCCGGTGACGCGGTCGCCGTCGTGGCCCGCTCGGTCGAGGCCAAGCTGGAGGACGAGGTCGCCGAGGGCGAGGTCGTGCCCGGTGACCAGACCGGCGTACCCTCCCCGGCCGCCGAATCGGTCGATGCCGACGCGGATGCAACAATCGAAGCGACCGACGTGACCGACCCGAGCGACCCGACTGGCCCGGCTGAGGCTGGGGAGAGCGAGGACTGATGACCGAGCGCCCCGCCGAGCGCACCTCCACCCGCGCCGCGATCCGCGACAGCAGCGACGACACCGTGACCCGGCTCCCGCTCACCGAGCGGATCCAGGCCAAGCTGAGCAAGGCCGCCGACGAGCACCGGGCGAACGCCAACCCGGAGTCGAAGTCGGCCAGCCGCAAGGCGGCCGTGTCCGGCAAGCCGCCGCGTCGCGCTCGGCTGCGCCTCTCGCGCATCGACCCCTGGTCGGTCATGAAGACGGCGTTCCTGCTGTCGGTCGCGTTCGGCGTCGTCACGGTCGTCTCCGTCCTGATGGTCTGGTCGGTGCTCGGTGCCGCCGGCGTCTGGGACTCCATCAACCAGACGGTCCAGGACATCGTCGGCGGTCAGAACCCCTCCGACTTCAACGTCCAGGACTACGTCGGGACCTCCCGGGTGCTCGGCTTCACGATGCTCGTCGCCGTGATCGACGTCGTCCTGCTGACCGCGATCGCCACGCTCGGCGCCTTCCTCTACAACATGGCCGCCGCCCTGCTGGGCGGCATCGAGGTCACCCTCGCGGAGGACGAGCGCTGAGGCCGATCGCTCCCTGAGGACGGCGGTCCGGGGCGGGGTCCATCCCGTTTTGTCCCGACGCTCAGGGGTCCGGTAGTCTCCACCTCGGTCGTTCGGCGACCACCCCCGGCAGCTGCCGGGTGCGGGCCTATAGCTCAGACGGTTAGAGCGCTTCCCTG
This sequence comes from Nocardioides luti, assembly GCF_014212315.1. Classification (NCBI taxonomy): domain Bacteria; kingdom Bacillati; phylum Actinomycetota; class Actinomycetes; order Propionibacteriales; family Nocardioidaceae; genus Nocardioides; species Nocardioides luti. The sequence continues at coordinate 2,404,272 of NZ_JACKXE010000001.1, read as the reverse complement.
ATAAGGAAGAGGTCAGAGGTTCAAGTCCTCTTAGGCCCACCAACCGCACCGACCCGATCCCTGGGAGACACCGTGAAGAAGATCCTCCTGGTCCTGGCGGCCGCCGTCGGTGCCGTCTTCGCGAAGAAGAAGATCGACGAGGGACGTCACGAGCAGGCCCTCTGGGCCGAGGCCACCGACCACGTCGACAAGGCCTGAGCACTCCCGTTCCACGGGGCCTTGGCGCAATTGGTAGCGCACCTGCTTTGCAAGCAGGGGGTTAGGGGTTCGAGTCCCCTAGGCTCCACCGATAGAAACCGCAGGTCAGTCTCGGGGTTTGTTCTTTGCTGGAGTGTCTCGGTTGAGTTTGAGATCGGCCCCTAGGGGAATGGTGGGGGAGGCACGCTGGACCCGTGATCGATCACTCTCAACCCGGCGTCTCAGCCGCTCACTTCTTCTTGAGCTTGAACTCGGGAAAGTTCGACCAGTCCAGCGTTTCATCGAGCCAGGCCGCGGCCCTGTCTGCAACGTGCTGCGCCCCCAAAGTGTAAATGCGGCAGCAGTTCAGGGCGTTCTGCAGTACGAGAGTGTGGCCATTGCCGGACTTGCGCAGAACCCGGGAGGCGGGCGGCCGCTTCGGGTCCTTCCTCAAGGGCGGTGGCCACCGGACGTCGCTCCACGAGGGAACGAGACCGTGAGTCAGAGCATGGCGCACCTGCATCCACGACGACGCGTCCAGCAGAACGTCAGCCCAGTCGACCTCTCGCTCGGCCCACGTGCTGTGACCGGCGCGCGTGTTGATGTTCATGCGGATCTGGCGACCTGTCACGCTCTTGCCTGGTCCGCCGAACAGGGCCTCGACTCGAGTCGAGAACTCTCGGAGGTCAGGGTTGTTCCACTTGCCGATCTCGTTCGCAATCTCCCCCATCGTTGCGCCCTGCTTGGCTAGACCCACCGCGATGAAGTCCTCGACGAAACCCTCGAAGGCCGAGATCGTACCCAGCACCAAGGCCGGGTTGAGCGCTGCGGCCTTGCCCGAGTTGCCTTTCGACCGCGGATGGATGGCGAGTAGGTCGCGTGGCATGCGCAGCATCGCGACGAACCGGTCGAGCGATGTCTGCAGCGGCGGGGCGGCTAAAGAGAACGAAGGGGCGGCCATGGCCCGAGTTTGGCGCACTGACAGTGCGCGGTTGCCCCAAACCGGCAAAGATCCGACTTGATCCCGTTAGCGTGAGCCCCGTGACCGAGCCCTGGGTGTCTGCTGACGCCATCGCCGAACATCTTGGCGTCACGAAGGACAGCGTCTACAGCTGGATCGCCACGAAGGGCATGCCTGCCCACCGGGTCGGACGCCTCTGGAAGTTCCAGGTCTCCGAAGTCGATGCCTGGGTCCGGGCCGATGCAGCCGACACGGCCGGAGCAGAGTGACCAATGGAGATCATCGACAACGTCAATCGCCTACTGGGTGACGACCTGAAGGCCACGCTCGGACGCGACTCGAAGGTGCGTATCGCGGCGTCAGCCTTCTCGATCTATGCGTTCGAGGCACTGCGCAAGGAACTGGAGCACGTCGGGGCACTGGAGTTCATCTTCACCGCGCCGACCTTCGTGGCAGGCCAGGCGACCGACAAGCTCAGGAAGGAGCGTCGGGAGTTCTACATTCCGCAGGCCAAGCGGGAGTCGAGCCTCTACGGGTCCGAGTTTGAGATCAGGTTGCGCAACAAGCTGACCCAGCGTGCCATCGCACGCGAGTGCGCTGAGTGGATCAAAGCGAAGGTCACGTTCAAGTCGAACACCACTGGAGCGCCGATGCAGCAGTTCGCGGTGGTCGACGACCGGGCCGCGTATATGCCGCTGCAGGGTTTCACCAGCTCCGACTTGGGCTATGAGCGGGGTGATGCCGTTTCGAACCTCGTCAACAAGATCGACGAGGCACCGCTGACTGCCGCGTATCTTCAGACCTTCGACGCCATCTGGAACAGCCCACAGCAGGTCCAGGACGTCACCGAGCTGGTCCGTGAGCACATCGCATCGGTTTATGCCGAGAACAGCCCGGAGCGCATTTACTTCCTCGTGCTCTACAACCTCTTCGCCGAGTTCCTCGACGAAGTCACTGAAGACGTCCTGCCGAATGACCTGACGGGGTACAAGGACACCGAAATCTGGAATCGCCTCTACAACTTCCAGAAGGACGCAGCGACGGGGATCATCAACAAGCTAGAGACCTTCAACGGCTGCATCCTCGCCGACAGCGTCGGGCTCGGTAAGACGTTCACCGCGCTAGCCGTCATCAAGTACTACGAGCTGCGGAACAAGTCGGTACTGGTCCTCGCCCCGAAGAAGCTTGAGGACAACTGGACGACGTACAACACCAACCTGACGACCAATGTCCTTGCCAAGGACCGGATGAACTACGACGTCCTCGCACATACGGACCTGGGTAGGACTACCGGATACGCCGGACAGATCCGGCTCGATCGGCTCAACTGGGGCAACTACGACCTCGTGGTGATCGACGAGTCGCACAACTTCCGCAACGCGGACTATGCGCAGGAGAGGGAGTCGCGCTACCAGCGCCTCATGCGACAGGTCATCCAGCAGGGCGTCAAGACCAAGGTGCTGATGCTCTCCGCGACGCCGGTGAACAACCGATTCCTCGACCTGAAGAACCAGCTCGCGCTTGCCTATGAAGGCGAGTCAGAGAACCTCTCGGGAAAGCTCGACATCTCCACCAGCGTGGAGCAGGTCTTTCGTCAGGCGCAGCTGGCGTTCACCAAGTGGTCCGGCCTGCCCGCCGAGGAGCGAACGAGCAACTCCATCCTCGCGATGCTCGACTTCGACTTCTTCGAGCTACTGGACGCGGTCACCATCGCCCGGTCTCGCAAGCACATACAGGCGTTCTATGACACCTCGGAGATCGGCGTCTTCCCGAGGCGCCTGCCCCCGCTCTCGCTCCGTGAGCCGTTGACCGATGTCCCGAACGCTCCGAGCTTCAACGAGATCTTCGAACAGCTTCAGGTGCTCACTCTCGCGGTCTACGCTCCCCTGTCGTACGTCTTCCCGAGCAAGCTTCAGAAGTACGTCGACCTCTATAACGTCAGCGGCGGAACGGCGCGCGGCAACCTCGACCACGCGGGCCGCGAGCGGGGCATCCAAAAGCTCATGACAGTCAACCTGCTCAAGCGCTTGGAAAGCTCAGTGGAAGCCTTCCGGATCACGCTCAAGAAGGTTCACCGTGCCGTTGACGCCGCCCTGACAGCGCTCGATAACCATGACAAGGCCCTCGAGGACCTCGCTACGGCGTTCGCAGACATCGGAGCAGAGGACGACGACTTCGAGGTCCCTGAGTCCGGCAGCGTGGGTCGAAAGTTTCAAGTCGAACTCGCCGACATGGACACGGTCTCGTGGCGCCGCGACCTCTGGAACGACCGTGAAACCTTGCAGGAGCTCATCGACGAGATGGAGCGGATCAGTCCTGCACACGACGCGAAGCTTCAGCGCCTCAGCAGTCAGGTCGAGGCGAAGGTCAGGCAGCCCCTCAACGAAGGAAACCGAAAGGTCCTCATCTTCTCGGCGTTCGCGGACACGGCCAACTATCTCTACCGCGAACTCGCACCTGCCCTGACACAGGCAGGCCTTGAGCTGGGTGTCGTAACGGGCACGTCCAACGGCACCTCGCTCGGGAAGGGCTTCGACTTCCAGGAGATCCTGACGCTCTTCTCGCCGCGATCTAAGGACAAAGCGCTGGTGATGCCGAAAGAGACCCGTGAGATCGACGTGTTGGTCGGCACTGACTGCATCTCCGAAGGCCAGAACCTCCAGGACTGCGACTACCTGATCAACTACGACATCCACTGGAACCCAGTGCGGATCATCCAGCGCTTCGGTCGCATCGACCGCATCGGCTCCACCAACGCCACAATCCAGCTGGTCAACTTCTGGCCCGACATCTCCCTCGACGAGTACATCAACCTCAAGGAGCGCGTCGAGAACCGCATGGTGATCGCCGACCTCGCAGCCACTGCAGATGACAACGTCCTGACCCAGGAGAGCAGCGACACAGCCTTTCGGCGTGAGCAACTCCGCAAGCTCCAAGACGAGGTCATCGAACTCGAAGACGTTCGCACAGGGGTGTCCATCACGGACCTGGGACTCAACGATTTCCGCATGGACCTCCTTGCCTTCGTCAAGGAGTACGGCGATCTCGGGTCGGCTCCCAAAGGCCTTCACGCGGCAGTGGTGGCTGACCCCGCGAGGGGGCTTAAGCCAGGAGCCATCTTCGCCCTACGCAACGTCGACGAGTCGGTAGACATTAATCGCCACAACCGACTCCACCCCTATTACTTGGTCTACCTCGACGATGATGGTCGGGTCATCACAGACCACACCGAGGTCAAGCACCTGCTCGATCTCTTGCGGGGCGCATGCCACGGTGTCTCGGAGCCGGTGCCCGCCGCGTACCACGTCTTCAACGAAGCCACGCGCGACGGAACCGACATGTCGGCCTACTCCGAACTGCTCACGCGCGCGATTCGGTCCCTGCTCGATGTCACCGAAGAACGGGACATCGACAGCCTCTTCTCCGGTGGCAAGACGACCGCACTTACGCAGACATTCGCCGGACTGGACGATTTCGAGCTGGTTGCCTTCATCGCCATCGTTCCAGCCGAAGGTGCGGATGTATGACGGCTACGCTGTACAGATGGCCGGACCATGGACGCGTAGACCGCAGCGTCCCGAAGGAGCGCCTTTACGCCGAGGCGGGAGTGAGCGCGAAGCTCAAGCAGCAATTCGTGGACGACGTTCAACGCATCCGATGGGCCTACAAGATCGGTGTGGAGTCCGTGCGCCTTGCTCCCGTCGAACCGTTCGACGAGTTTCAGGTCTTCGAGGTTGATCTCAAGGGCGCGGACCTGACTGACGGTGTTCTGAAGGCAATCGACATGGCGATCCCTTCTCCCATCATCTTCGAGCTGACCCGTCCAACCGGAGAGATCCAGGTGGTGGCAGCCCGCAAGGAGCTCGGTGTGCGGGGGCCGAGGCTCAGCTCGTACTTCCGCAGCAACTGGCAATCGAATGGCGTGGGGCGTCGGGACCTCCCACCAGCGCTCAACCTCCCGGGCCTCTACGAAGCGATCCTGACGTCTCTCTTGGCGGTAACCGGACGCCCCGGCGAGGGACTGTCGGAGGCCATCGAAAGAATGGCCCGCGTCACGCAGCTGGAGCGTGAGATCGGGACGTTGACACGGCGGCTGCGCACCGAGCCGCAGCTCAACCGCAAGATCGAGCTCCGACGCGAGCTCAAGGCCAAGCAAGCAACACTCGAAGAGCTGAAGTAGAGACAGGGCAGCAGTGCAGAAGCTACGAATGACGTCCCCGGACCTGACGCAGGCCAATATCGAGAGGCTCGCCGAGCTGTTCCCATCGGTCGTCACAGAGACCCTGGACGCGGAAGGTAGCCCGTTCTCCGCGATCGACTTCGACCTGCTTCGGCAGGAGCTCTCGGACCACGTCGTCGAAGGGCCTCAGGAGCGCTACCGGCTCGACTGGCCGGGGAAGCGTGCAGCGGCCTTCACAGCGAACGCTCCCATCGCCAAGACCTTGCGCCCGATGCGCGGCGAGTCCGTCGACTTCGATGCCACAAAGAACCTGTTCATCGAAGGCGACAACCTCGACGCGCTCAAGCTCCTTCAGGAGTCGTATCTCGGCAAGGTCAATGTGATCTATATCGACCCGCCGTACAACACCGGGAATGACTTCGTCTATAACGATGACTTCGCTGAGTCGAGCGCCGACTACCTCGCCCGTTCGGGCCAGAAGTCGGCTGCAGGCGACCGCCTCGTCGCCAACACCGAGGCGAACGGTCGCTTCCACTCCGACTGGCTCAGCATGATGTACCCCCGCCTGAAGCTGGCGCGTGCCTTGTTGGCCGATGACGGCGTCATCATCGCCGCGATCGGCGACCGCGAGCACGCGACCCTCCGCCTGCTCCTCGACCAGATCTTCGGAGCCGAGAACTTCATCTCGGACGTCGTGTGGCAAGGCGGTCGCAAGAATGACTCGCGCTACGTCTCTAACGGCGCGGATTACATGCTGATCTATGCGAAGAACGAAGCGACACTGTCAGCGCTCAACGTCCGTTGGCGTGAAGATCGTCCAGCTGACGCCGCGATTGCAGAAGCCGCGCGCAGAGTCTGGACCGAGGCGGGTGGTGATCAAGCCGAGGCCACAACGCTCATGAAGGAGTGGATCGCCAGCCTTCCGGACGGCGATCCCGCGAAGCAGAACAATCGGTTCTACGAGTTCGAGCCCGATGGCCGGGTGTTCCGCAAACGCGACATTTCCTGGCCCGGTGGAGGAGGGCCTCGGTACGACGTTTTGCACCCGGTGACCAAGCTGCCCGTGAAAGTTCCGAGCCGGGGATGGATCTATTCGCAGCCGGAGCGCATGCAGGCCGACATTGACGCCGGGCTGATCATGTGGGGCAAGGATCACAATGAGTACATCAACAGGAAGACGTACCTTGACTCAGGCGAGGGACAGGTACCTACGTCTGTATTTGAGTTGAAGCGCACGTCCGCGGGCAAGTCATTGGCGACAGTTCTTGGTAGCGACATCTTTGGGTACCCCAAGGACACTCGCGTCCTCGCCCGGTGGATCCGTCTCGTCACCAATGGTGCGAAGGATGCCGTCGTCCTGGACTTCTTCGCTGGCTCTGGATCAACTGGGCAGGCCGTCATGGACCTCAACGCGGCGGACGGCGGGCACCGGCGGTACATCCTTGTGCAGCTTGACGAGGCGTTGCAGAACCCCGAATACGACACCATCGCCAGCGTCGCCCGAGAGCGTCTGCGCCGCGCCGGTGCGCAAGCGAAGGAGGCGGCTGGGGTGCTGGGTGGCGATCTCGACGTCGGGTTCCGATCCCTGCGGCTGGACACCACCAACCTCGCTGCGGTCGAACGCACACCGGATGCGATCCCTCAAGATTCGCTAATGGAACTCCAGAACAGTCTGAAGCCGGACCGCACCGGCGAAGACATCTTGTTCGAGGTCTTCCTCAGCTGGGGCCTCGACCCATCGATGCCGGTTGCAGTGCGGCATCTGGAAGGTCACGAGGTGTTCGTCGTCGATGACGGCGCACTGGTCGCCTGCTTCGAAGGTGAGATCTCACCTGACCTGGTTCGCGCACTCGCCCAACGGGAACCGCTGCGCGCCGTGTTCCGCGACTCGGGTTTCTCCTCTGATGCCGCACGGATCAACGCCGAGCAGATCTTCCGCGAACTGTCCCCTGCCACCGACGTCAAGGTGATCTGACTTGTCCAGGCTCAACCTCACCTCGTTCGACGCTCTCTCCGACAACCTCGGCTATCTGGTAGAGCGCTTCCCTCACGCTGTCACGGAAGTTCGGTCAGCCGACGGTACGGCCACGCGTGCCGTCGACTGGGATGTCCTTCGCCAGGAGTTCAGTGGCCAACTGGTTGAGGGACCTCAAGAGCGCTATCGGCTGGACTGGCCTGGGAAGAGGGAGGCTCTTCTCCTCTCGAACTCTCCCACTGCGCGCTCCCTCCGACCGATCCGAACTGAGTCCGTCGACTTCGACACCACGAGGAACCTCTTCATCGAGGGCGACAACCTGGACACGCTCAAGTTGCTGCAGGAGCCGCTCCTTGGGCAGGTGAAGATGATCTACATCGACCCGCCCTACAACACCGGCAACGACTTCCTGTATGCGGACGACTTCGCAGATTCGCGGGACGACTACCTGAAGCAGTCCGGTCAGGTCGACGAAGCGGGCGCGCGCCTCGTTGCGACGTCCGAGACTGGCGGTCGCTTCCACTCGGCGTGGCTCAGCATGATGTATGCGCGTTTGAAGGTGGCGCGCTCGCTGCTCACCGAGGACGGGGTCGGCTTCGTCAGCATCGACGGCAACGAGGTCGCTCAACTCAAGATGCTCCTGAGCGAGCTGTACGGGCCTAACAACTTCGTAGCAACCATCACCTGGGTGAGCAACTTGAAGGGGCGACAGATCTCTGACGGTGGCCCAGCTGGCACTCACGAATACATCTTGTGCTTCGCCAAGGACGCCCAGGCGGTCAATCAGTTTCGGGGCTCCGGGGCGACGTTCCGCAAGCTCATGCCCGACGTCTACAAGGGTGCCGCGTATGCGCTCAAGGAGGATGCGAAGGGGCCATACGTCACGAAGAACGAGCTCTACAACACGAACTCGAAGTTCAACGAGCGCACTGCTCCGACGATGGTGTTCCGCATCCACTACAACCCGGACAGCGGCGAGGTCCGCGTCAGCGACCTTCATGACGAGACGACGTACCCGGGCTTCATCACCGCGATGCCCCACCCCAACTCACGCCCGGGATTGAATTGGCATGCCTGGCGCTGGAGCCGGGCGAAGATCCTCGCCGACCACGAAGATCTTGAGTTCGACACCACGAACGGAAAGCTTCGGATCCGGACCAAGATCCGGGACGTCGACGGGATGACCATGAAGGACATCGTCATCGGGCCATCGACGATGACGGGACAGGCTGACCTCGAAGCTCTCGGCATGGGTCGCCTGTTCGACACACCCAAGCCGGTCGGGCTGCTTGAGACCCTGGTCTCGGTCGCCACGGGGCCGGATGATCTGGTGCTGGACTTCTTTGCAGGCTCGTGTGCCACGGCCGAAGCTGTGCTCCAGCAGAACGTCACGGACGGCGGCCAGCGGCGTTTCATCATGATTCAGCTTGATGAGCCGTGTGGTGCCGGCACCCCCGCGGCTGCCGAAGGGTTCAGCACCATCGCGGCGATCGGCCGCGAACGTGTGCGGCGCGCAGGGTCGGCTCTTAGGGCAAACGGCTTCACTGGCGACATCGGCTTCCGGGCGCTCCGCTTAGACAGCAGCACGCGCGCCGACGTTCGGAGGACTCCGGACGAAGTGAGCCAGGAATCCCTCCTGGAGCTTCAGGCGACCGTGAAGCCAGACCGCACCGACGAAGACCTGCTGTTCGACGCCCTCTTGGACCTTGGGATCGATCCCGCCTCCCCTGTTGTCGAGCTCAATGTTGACGGCACCGTGATCTTCGACGTCGCTGACGGGGCCGTGATCGCCTGCTTCGCGCGGAAGGTGAGCCAGGAAATGTTGAGGTCGATCGCGGGCCCCCAACCGCTTCATGCGCTCTTTCGAGACGCTGCGTTCGAGACTGACGCCGCGCGGATCAACGCCGAACAGCTGCTCAAGCAGCTGAGCCCCAACACGACGATCGCGACGGTGTGACCCACTCATGAAGCTTCAGTTCAAGGTTCAGCAGTACCAGACGGACGCCGTCGACGCAGTCGTGAACGTCTTTGCCGGTCAGCCGAAGGTAGATGGCGTCTCGTACCGGATCGATCCAGGACGCCGCTTGGCGCGCCTTGATGACGCGTCCGCCGACGCAGGGCTCCGCAACGCAGAGATCCTATTGACCCCCGCCCAACTGCTCACCAACCTCCATCACGTTCAGCAGTCGCGGAACCTGCCACTCTCCACGAAGGTCGCTGACAGCAAGGCTGCGCCTGGCTCGCCCAACCTCGACATCGAGATGGAAACCGGCACCGGGAAGACCTACGTCTACATCAAGACGATCATGGAGCTGAACAAGCGGTACGGATGGTCGAAGTTCATCATCGTCGTGCCCTCTGTAGCGATCCGCGAAGGCGTCAAGAAGACCTTCGACATCACGGCAGAGCACTTCCAGGAGATCTACGGCCGCAAGCCTCGCTCGTTCATCTACAACTCTTCCCAACTGCATGAGATCGAGCGCTTCAGCTCCGATGCAGGCGTGCAGGTCATGATCATCAACATCCAAGCCTTCAATGCCACCGGGAAGGACAACCGTCGCATCTACGACGTCCTCGACGACTTCCAGTCACGTCGGCCCATCGACGTGATCAGCGCCAATCGGCCCATCGTCATCATTGACGAGCCGCAGAAGATCGGCGCTGCGAAGTCCCTCGAGGCCCTGTCCCGGTTCAACGCGCTGGCCGTTCTGCGGTACTCCGCTACCCACAAGGTCGAGCACACCAAGGTGCATCGGCTGGACGCGCTGGATGCGTACAACCAGAAGCTCGTCAAGAAGATCGCCGTTCGCGGCATCACCGTTAGGGGCCTCAACGGGCTCTCTGCGTACCTCTACCTGGACGCCATTGAGGTCAAGAAGGGGCAACTCCCCACGGCCCGCGTGGAGATGGAAGTGGCCACTGCAGGCGGCGTGATCAAGCGCCAGATCAAGCGTCTCCAGCGCGGCAGTCGTCTCCACGACCTGTCCAATGAGATGGAGGCCTACAAGGATCTATTTGTCACCGACATCAGTGCGGTGGACGACACGCTCACCCTCAGCAACGGAGATGTCGTCGTTGCCGGACAGCTCGCCGATCGTGACGTGACCGAGGAGACCAAGCGGCGGATCCAGATCCGCGAGGTGATCCGCGCTCACATCGACAAGGAGCGCCAGCTCTTCACCCAAGGCGTGAAGGTTCTGTCGCTCTTCTTCATCGACGAGGTCGCAAAGTACCGCGACTACGACCGTGAGGACACTCTCGGCGACTACGCCAGAGTCTTCGAGGAGGAATACTCCCTCATCGTCGAAGACGTCATGAGCGAACTGGAACTCGACGAAGCGACATCCGCCTACCGCGACTACCTGAACCGCGATCCGGTCCGGAAGGTGCATCAGGGGTACTTCTCTATCGACAAGAAGACCGCGCGTCTGGTTGACCCCAAGGTCGCCGCCCGAGGGGACGACGCCGGACAGTCGACCGATGCAGACGCATACGACCTGATCCTGAAGGACAAGGAGCGCCTGCTGTCCTTCACGGAGCCCGTGCGCTTCCTGTTCTCGCACTCGGCCCTGCGTGAAGGTTGGGACAACCCCAACGTCTTCATCATGGGAATGCTGAAGAAGAGCGACAACACGATCTCTCGTCGACAGGAGATCGGACGGGGCCTCCGACTGTCGGTCGACCAGCATGGAGAGCGGATGGACAATCCCGTCACGGTCCACGAGATCAACGAGTTGACGGTCGTAACCGACGAGTCATACACCGACTTTGTGACCGGCCTCCAGAAGGAGATCGCGGAGTCGCTCGCGGCCCGCCCGCGCGAGGCCAGCGTCAAGTTCTTCGTCGGGAAGACCATCAAGACGGAGTCTGGCGAAGTGGTTGTCGAGTCGCCGGTTGCTGAGGCGCTGTACAAGTACCTGGTCAAGAACGACTACCTCAATGAGGACGACACCATCTCGGATGCCTACAAGACGGCCCGCGAAGCTGGCACGCTGCCGGAGCCGACCTCCGAGGTGCTCAAGTCGGTCATTGACTTCGTTTGGCCACTGGTGGACATGCTCTACATCGATGTCCCGGCGATCACCAACGACAGGAAGCCAAAGCGCATCCCACTCAATGAGGAGAACTTCCACAGGAAGGAGTTCCAAGCCCTCTGGGGCAGGATCAACCACAAGGCGGTCTATCAAGTCGAGTTCGACTCGACCGAGTTGATCACCAAGTGCATCCGCGCCATCGACAAGCACCTCAACGTCGCTGCGATGCAGTACGTCGTTCAGTCCGGTCAGCAGCGAGAGCAGATGGAGGTCGAGGACCTGAGCTCGGGCGGCGGCTTCACGGTGTCGCGCACGACGACCCAGACCGAGACAGTCACAGCAGGAAGCCAGGTGAAGTACGACCTCCTCGGCGAGATCACAGAGAAGACTCAGCTCACCAGGAAGACGGCAGCAGCGATCCTGACCCAGATCCGGGCTGACGTCTTCGCCAAATTCCGCCTCAATCCCGAGCAGTTCATCACCGAAGCAGCGCGTCTCATCAACGAGCAGAAGGCAACCATCATCGTCGAGCACCTAAGCTACGACACCCTCGACGACCGATTCGACGCGGCGATCTTCACCCAGAATCAGACCGCGCAGGACTTCGCCAAGGCCGGCCAGAAGCTCACGAAGAGCGTGTACGACTACGTCGTAACCGACTCAAAGGTCGAGCGTGACTTCGTAGCGGAGCTCGACACTAGCTCCGAGGTGGCCGTCTACGCGAAGCTCCCGCGCGGATTCTTCATCCCCACGCCCGTTGGCGACTACAACCCCGACTGGGCAATCGCCTTCACGGATGGCACCGTCAAGCACGTGTACTTCGTCGCTGAGACCAAGGGCTCAATGTCGACCCTTCAACTCAAGGGCGTGGAGGAAGCCAAGATCGACTGTGCGCGCAAGTTCTTTGCCCAACTCAACACAGCCGGTGAACACGTGAAGTACGACGTCGTCACCGACTACACCACCTTGATGCAGCTTGTGGCCGGATAAGAATCCGGCTCGCCGATCGTCAGTCTGAAAAACACTCTCTGCACCCTTCCACCGGCACGGGGAGACGACGCGCTCGATGGACCTCAGCAGGGGGATACTTCCGCCACCGGGACTGAAGCTGTCTAGTTCTTCGTCTGCTTTGGCGCGCTCTTCTTCACGGCGGGTCGTTTGTGAGTGGGGACTCCCGTTGAGCCCACCGTCGCTGGCTCCACTGCAAAGACCGAGGCTGCGTGATCGAGCCATGACTGTGCATTCGCGCCGCCAAGATCGTCGGTCCACATGAGCACGCCTGATGGTCCACCGCCGGCGCTGTCAGGAAGGATTCCGTTGTCGGCGTACCACTTCTTCTTCAGTTCCCACTTGCTGGCGTAGTCGGGTACGTCGAGCATGCCCGCGTGTTCCCAGAACACCGTGCGTCCGTCGTTCAGGGTGATTGTGAAGTCGGGCAGCACCTCGCGCCCATCCTTGCCCTGCAGAGCGCGTTCGTACTCCCACTTGCCCGGCACGAGTTGCTCGAGGATCCCCGCGATGATGACCTCATTCTTCGACGCCATCGGAACTCCGGTCGTCGACACGTGCAATAGCTGCCGGTCGAACCGTCGTGCCTGGGCGCGGTGCTCCAGTGTCACCGGCTCTGGTGCCACGAAAAGGTCGGTCAAGCGGCGCGCGGTATCGGATCGCCATGGGCTGGCAAGCTCGCGTAGATCGGAGAGGACTCCGTCGTGCAAGATGATCACCCGATCCTTCTGTCGGGTCAACGCCGTGTACATCAGTTCGCGCGTAACGTTCGTCCTGGAGGGAAGTATCAGGAAGGTGGTGCCGAACTCGGAGCCTTGCGACTTGTGCACGGTGACGGCCCAGGCGAGCTCGAGCAGGACGTTGGAGTCGCCGGAAGTTGGCCAATAGCCGTACTGAACGCCAGGCTGGGACGAGAACTCGACATCGAGCTTGAGGGCATTCTTGGGCCGTTTGTGACGTGGAGTCAGGAAGCCGATGGCCACACCAATCTCGCCGTTTGCAACGTAGTCCAGTCCACCGGCATCCTTGGGCCAAGCCTTCATTCGCTTGTTGATCGTGTGCATGACCTTGTCGCCTCGCACGATGAGCTCGGGACCGATGGGCCAGGGGGTGTTCGACCTGAGATTCTTAGTCGCCAACATGGTGTCATCGGTCCGGTAGGTGCGCTTAATGTGCCGGTTCAGCTCGACGGTCCCGAAGGCTCGAGATCTCGTCGGCGACAGGATCTGCCAGTCCTCAGCATGCTCCCCGGCGCCGCGATTCCAGTTGAGGTAGGGGTCGTTGAACACCCCGCCATAGGTCATGGCGAACGCCCACGCCTCTTTGTCGTGGCTGGTGAGGTCTAGCTCCTCGCCCAGCGTCTGGGTCAGTGCTTGGACGACGCTCCGGTCACCCCAGGGCTCGTACCGCACGGTGCCCAGGTCTGGCTTGTCGGCGAGTTCGCTCCAGATGCTGTCGTCGCCCGCACCCCGAGTCGCGTGGCCGAACCAGCTCGCCAGCTCAAGGTCCTTTCGAGTCCCAAGGGTGCCGTCGGGCAGCTGCCGTCGCGGCACCTGGAGTTCGACGTAGCAGTTGGCAACGTGTACGGCGGTGTCAAACTGCTCAGGCTTAAGCTTGTTGACCAGATCGACGAATGGACGCCCCGGGCCGATCGGCGGGAGCTGGCGTGGATCACCCACCAGGACCAAGCGACGGACGGATGAGAACGCGTCTAGCGTTGCCGCGAGCATTTCCTCGGTCATCATCGATGCCTCGTCGATGACGACAAGCCCATACGACGTGCGCTGATGGTCTCCTTGGACGAGGTAGCGCCCGGACTCTCCGTCGTATCGATGTGAGGGGGACAGGTAGCTCGCGAGCGTCCTTGCGGGAAGCTTGACCTTCATCTCCAACTGGACCCGCGCCTTGCCGGTGGGCGCTAGCAAGAGCACCCCGCCGTCCGAAACGCCTGTCAGACCAACTAAGGCTTTGAGCAGTGTCGTCTTGCCTGTTCCAGCAGGACCAATGAGGACGGAGAGCGGCGCATCGTGCAGCGCGGACAGACCCTCAGCCTTCTCGGTACGTGCTCGTTCCTCGAGATTGTCGAGCGGCGCGCCGGTGTCCACCAGCTCGTTGCTCTCCAGCGCCTCGTCGAGCAACTGCCGGGCGCCCTTTATGTGTCCGAGGCGTGCGCGCTGAAGCTGGGACCCGACGAAGTCACGGATTGATGTGGTGATGTCCTCGAACCGACGCAACTTGAATGCCGGCTGGCCGTCCGCCAGCTCGCGGGCGACCAGCGGGGACCAGTCCTCCCAGTCGGCCAGCGTGTCGTGGTCGAGGTCGACGCCCAGCAACTTAGTAGCGGTCAGCTCGGGATGCCGGGATAGCACCATCTGATTTGCTCGGTCGAGCGCCTCGGCCTCCGGAAGGAGCGTGTCGCCTTGGTGACCGGCCCACTCGACCACCTCAGTGATCAGAGCTTCGATCCGCCGCCGGTCGAGGTTGCTGTCCATCATCGCCGACGGGGGGAAGGGCGCGACCCATTCGACATGACCGGCGGGAAAGCAGGCGCGGTCTACCGTGGTGAAAGGGACGTGTTCCGCCTGTCCGTAAGTGCAGATCGAGGCGAAGTAGGGGTTGTCCGAGAGCTCCTCGTGCGTGAGCGGAACGTCGGTCTGGCCGTTCATGAGAACGTCAACCTGCGCGGCCGAAATGTCTAAGCCAGAGAGGATCCTGAGGCAGTTCTGCGCCACAGCCCCAATTTTCGACCAGATCTTGGCGTTCGCCTTGGAGATGAACGGGCGCACGGTGTCAGGAAACGCGGAGTGTTCGGCCATGCCAGCGTCGATGGCGGACCAAGGATCAGCCGGGGCGGCAGCGAGGACAGCGCGGGCGGTCAGGTGGCTCTGCTCCACACCGAGGTGCGCAAGCACGGACGCAAGCCCCGGTGCCGGTCCGCGCAACTGCCACAGGCGGTCACTCTGCTGGGTGACCCACTCGCGTGCAATGTCCGGCACGTCGACGCCGAGATCCCTCATGCCTGCGACTGCGGCGGCCAGGCTCGCCAAAGCCTCAATTGCGGCATCATCACTCAGGTGCTCGGTGACGTAGCTGAACTCGTTGAAGCGGCCTTCGGGTGCCCACGCAAGTGCCGGGGAGACATCCACGCCGCCGTCCAACAAGGGCACTAACGCCTGATAGGGAAGCAGCACCCCATCCTCCATGGTCGGCCGGAGGCTGTGTTCGACCGCGGTCTCCCACATCGACGAAGGAAACGCTTGCTCGCCGTCGCCGTTCCACGACGGCGGCAGCGTCACGCCGCTCACGCGTGCGGCTCCCACGATGAGACGGTCGGTCCGTTCCTCTTGCAACGGTGAGTGCTTCAGATACATGAAGACCAGCGAGTCGCCCGGCTTCACGGGGGCAAAGAACTCCCGGATGACCGCGCGCTGGTTATGGCCGTTCATAATCCAGTCGGCGTCGTCCCATCCCATAGCTTGGGTCGCAGCGTCCTCTGCCGCCGGATCGAACTCGGGGACGCGGGCAGATCCCACCTCCTCGTAGAACGATGCCCGGTTGAGCCACCGGAAGGGGACTGCCTCGAATGCGAACGGCGGCATGATCACCTCGGTGGGTTGAAGCCCGGCGAGCGCCTTATTCCAAGCGTACGGGTGGGTTTTTGTGACCGAGTAGCCCACCGGCGACATGAACGTGGCCCGTTCGCTGAGGCATGGGAGCCGGGACGCGTCCAGGTCGGCGAAGTCCACACCCGCATGTGCGACTTCGTACATGTCATCCCTCTTAGGCCCGACGTTCGCCAGGAGCGTGCAGGACGAGTTGCCCAACGGGTCGTCGCAGACGGCCCCGTCCCAGGGTCGGTCGCGCCACGGCACCCGCATCGAGAGATGTTGGATCGCACTCATGTCGAGGACTAAACCACCTCGCTGTGCACCTGTGAACCGGCACAACGGGCTGTGCGACGTCACCGGCGAGACCCCGCCGCCTCCTTCATCAGCGTCCCGCGATGACGATTGTTGACGGCCTCTAACGAGTCCGAAAGCCCGCTCCACGCAAGGTGATTCGAAGCCTCGAAACCAAGCGGCACTTATGCTTCGAAGGCCCGTGGATCGGTCCGCCCCTCGGGGCGGGCCGAGCGTCATTTCAAGGCTAGGTGACGAGTGCTGACGGGTGGTGACGAGGGCGATGCACGGTGGAGTCAAGTTCTACGGGGCCCGCAGCCGCCGCGCTCGTATGTGGAAGCGGACCGCTCACGAGTCGATGACTACTACCTCGCCGAGTGAACCGGGCTGGCCGGGCGTTATGTCGTCACGACTCCCGCGGCGGTGGGGTCGCGGTGTTTCCGCAGTTCAGGACGGGGGGACGTTGGACGGCGACGCCTACGAACGATGGGTCGCCGGCTACGACGCCCTAACCTGTATAGCGAAGGGGCGGCCGTGAGACGACGCGCACGCGCTCCGTTCGTCGGATTCGTGGTCGCTCGCCGCGGCCCTCCAGACCGACATCGCGACGGCGTACGACGCGGCGATGGATCGGGCAGCGGGTGAGGTGATCGGGTGAGTGACCGCGCACGCCACCACCCGGGTCGGGCCGCGTGGCCGGCACGTGCAAGTCCCGGCAATTGACGATGTGGTTGAATTCCAACCGGTGGGTTGACAACCGTCGCGGACACGCAGAGCTGAGTCCACGATCAGCTGGCATCGAGGAATGCCTGATATCGAGTCTCCAAGAGATCGCGGTCTGGGCGCTCTGAACGGCGTTGAGGTAGGACCATCAGCTGTTTGCCATGGAAATCTTGGATTCCGTGGCGGAGCATCGGCCCATCGATTTCCTTCAGGACCTCAGCGTTGATCCGAACCTCGAAGCCAGGGGTGATGCCAAGGATCCGACGGTCGAAGGCAGCGTGATGCATCTTGCAAAGCGTAAGGCCGTTGGTGACGACTGGCAGTCCGCCGGCTCCATCCTCGTGAATGTGCGCCGCGTCGAGCAGGTCGCTGTGCCGGAAGGAGCAGACAGCGCACGCGGTCTGGTAAGCCCGAAGAACTGCAGCACGGAAAGGACGTTGGTGCAAGCGGAGCTTGGTGAGCTGCTGGCGGTACGACGGATCGAGCTTAAGTTCGGTGGATGGCCAGACGATGTCAGGCTGAGGCACAGCTTCGATGTCCACGACGAACTGGAGGTCGGCCTGCTCCTCGTTCACCAAGTAGATCGGATAGAGGGCGCTGTATCCGCCACCCTGCACGCCCAGCCACCAGATCAGCGGAACGCGTTCGGCCAGCGCCGCGCGTAGGGCCCGGTTCTGATAGTGGTTCGGATCGTCGCCACGCATCTTGTAACGGTAAAACCCGTCAACTCCTACCGCGTCGGCATAGGGGCGGTCGGTGCCTTCCGGACGGTAGACGGTCCGAATGGAGAGGGCCGCATCGAGCTGGCCGGGCTTCCAGATCCCCTGCTGAGTGGGCATCAGTCTGATGGTCTCACCAGCCAGGGTGAGGCCGCTGGTGTCCTCCTGGCTGAACGTCTCCTTGCCAGCCGCGCGTTGGCGGTCCAGCCACGCGAAGGCGGCGTGCCTAATCGCGAGCTCACGCAACCGCTGGCCAGGAGTCACGGCTGGATCATGTCAGCATCTCGACGGCACGGGGCGGGTTCTCGTGCGATCCCGCTAACCCTCTGCATCATGGCTAGGCGTCGTGTTAACTGCGTGCGTGAGAGGGGGCAACATGGCCAGCATTGCGTCCTACCCAGCGCGACGATTGAAGCGTCGTCGCAATGAGTGGCTGCGTCGTAATGCCACCGTGGTCGCACTGGTGCTGGCCGGTTTTGTGGTCATTGGGGTCATCAGCAGTCTCATCCTTCTGATTGTCCCGATGCCCGGGCGCCTTTACTCCCTGGGACTCGTCCACGCGGCACTCATCGCGGCGGGGTTGCACCTGTTGAACTCGGCCTTCCTAGCCCACGATCAGGAGGCCGTTTGGCAGCTCAGGGGGGCCTGGGGAGAAGACAACACGCGCAGCGAGCTTCAACGCGCTAAGCGCAAACGCCTGATCTGGGATTGGATCGACAGTTTTGAACTCCAAGCAGGGGACATCGACCATCTTGTTATCACGCGCCACGGCGGCGTTTTAGCTATCGACTCCAAGTGGCGAAACCACGTCACCGCGGAAGACGTTCCAGCCATGGCCAGGTCCTCGCGGCGGGCCGCCCTACGGGCGGAGGGCCTTCTTCGCTCGGTGCTGAAGCGAGAGAGTGGCGCGCGGCACCGGACGACGGCCAAGCCGGTGACTGTTACCCCGGTTGTCGTCCTGTGGGGTGCCGCTCGAACCGGCGTACCGAGTGATGCCATCATCGACGGGGTGCGATTCCTCGATGGTCGCCAGTTACTCCAATGGCTGGGAGACCTGGACGGGCACGAGGTGCCGCGAGACGCTGCCCGGGGGGTTATGAAGCTACTGAAGGACTACCGCTCAAAGGTCACAAGCGCGATGCGCTAGGCGTTGACAACCCACCTCTGCCGGCCCGGTGCGATGTCGATTGACCTCCACGATACGTACCTCCCTCGGCGGGCCTTCTATCGCCAACGTCCATCGGGAGCATTCGGCGAGTCCTTCGCTGGTCCGTCGCAAGACGGCAATGTGGATCGTGCCTGGAGACCTGCGAGAAGAATTGCGAGTCTCTACCAAGGTCGCTTCCGGCGCCAGCGGGGCGAGATCGAGCGAGGCGGGTGACGCGGTGTGCTGGAGCACTGTGAGTTGACGTCGCATGGTGGTCATGTCGCGGCTGACACGTCCAGGCTCTTGGACAGAGCGGCGGCCGCATCCCTACGGTCGCTGCGCTAGCTGTAGTTCCCCGACAGGTTGTGAACGTCGAGGCGTAGACGGATAGCGAAAACCTCCAGTACGGAGGGGGTTACCACGCCACCCTCTGACTGGAGGTCTTCATGACCCACGCTAACGCCCCGCTGACCCCTGAAGGACGCCGCCGATTGGCGGTGTTGATCGTTGAAGATGGCTGGGCGGTTCGTCGCGCTGCCGAGCGGTTCCAGGTCTCGCCCGCGACAGCGTCGCAGTGGGCCCGTCGCTACCGCGCCGGCCAGCCGATGACCGACCGGTCCTCGCGGCCCGTGACCTCACCGGCACGCTGTCCGCGGCGTCTGGAGCAGCGGATCGTGAAGCTGCGCTACAGCCGCCGTTGGGGACCACACCGCATCGGCTACCACCTCGGTGTTCCCCGCTCCACGGTCGGACGGGTTCTGACTCGCTATCGGATGCCGCTGCTGGCACACCTCGACCAGGCAACCGGCCTGCCCGTCCGCCGTCCCAAGCCGATCCGCTACGAAACAGCCGCACCCGGCGACCTGGTCCACATCGACATCAAGAAGCTCGGAAAGATCCCCGACGGAGGAGGATGGCGTGCCTTCGGCCGCACCTCCGCACAGCACCGACACGCACACGCCGCCAGCGACCGAACAGCCCGTGCCGGCGCACCAGCCTCGCGGGGCTACGTCTACCTCCACCACGCCGTCGACGACCACTCCCGGCTGACCTACTCCGAGCAACTCCTCGACGAACGCAAGGAGACCGCCGCTGGTTTCTGGAAACGGGCCCGGGCGTTCTTCGCTGATGCCGGCATCAGCGTTCGAGCCGTGATGACCGACAACGGTTCCTGCTACCGCTCCAAGGTATTCACCGCAGCCCTGGGCGAAGACGTCAAACACCGCCGAACTCGGCCCTACCGCCCCCAAACCAATGGCAAAGTCGAGCGCTTCAACCGCACCCTCACCACCGAATGGGCCTACGCCCAGCCCTACCTGTCAGACGAGGCCCGCGCGGCCACCTACGCAGCCTGGCTCCACTTCTACAATCACCATCGACCCCCCACCGGCATCGGAGGCCAAGTCCCCGCCGACCGCGTTCACAACGTCACGGGGAACTACAGCTAGCTCGGAGATAGCGATCCGCCTCAGCGCTTGACGTCCAACGTCGCGCTCGTGCGTCGCAGAGCCTGACCCGCACGGGCCATGCGGATGGCCGATCGGTCAGTCCTCGGCCCTTCTCCTAACAGTGCCCGGGCTCGCCCGCACGATGGGGGGACCTGTCCGGCGCGAGCTCGGCCGCCTGAGGAGATCCACGTGCACCCCCGTTCCCGTCCCGTCCCGCTGCTGCGCGCCGGGGTCCTGCTGGCCCTGGTCGCCCTGTTCACCGGCCTGGCCCCGACCCAGGCGGGCGCGTCGGCACAGTCGTCGACGGGGGCGGTGTCCGTCGCGCCGCTCGCGGGGCCCGCGACGACGACGGACGTCAATCCGCTCGCCGGGCACCGGATGGGCGTCTACCAGGGCTCGGGCGACCAGGCTGGGCGCCGTACGTGAAGGCGACGGGCAAGAAGAAGGAGCTGCTCGCGAAGATCGCGCTGCGGCCCAAGGCCAAGTGGTTCGGGGCGTGGAGCGGGGGGCCTGCCGAGATCCGGCGCAAGGTGGCCGACTACATCGCCAACTCGACCGGCGGCGACCCCGACGTGCTGGTGCAGATGACGATCTTCCGGATGGTGCCGTGGGAGCACGCCGCGTGCGACCGGCTGCCCACCCGGGCCGAGAAGCGGTCGTACAAGCAGTGGATCGACGCCTTCGCGGACGCGACCGGCACGGCGCACACTGCGATCATCCTGCAGCCGGACGGCCCGTTCGCGCTCTGCGCGCCGCACGGGTCGCGGGTGCCGTCCCGGCTCGTGGCGTACGCCGCCAGGAAGCTGTCCGCGCTCGAGAACACCAGCGTCTACATCGACGGGGGTGCCTCGGACTGGCCGGCGAACCACCCCGAGCTGGCCGCGGACATCCTCGAGCGGGCGGGGGTCGCGAGCGCGCGCGGCTTCGCGCTGAACTCCACGCACTACGCGACCACGGAGGACAACGTCGTCTTCGGCGCCGCCGTCGCGGCCGAGCTGGAGGCGCGGGGCCTGGGTACCAAGCACTTCGTGGTCAACACGTCGTCGAACGGCCGCGGCTTCGACTTCAACCGGGCCCGCGGCAGCCACCCCGACAACGCCAAGGTCTGCCAGACGCCGGACGAACGGGTCTGCGTGACCCTGGGCATCCCGCCGACGACCGACGTCGCCGACGAGGCCTGGGGCCTGGGCGACACCACCCGGGCGCTGGCCCGGCGGCTCGTCGACGGCTACCTGTGGTTCGGGCGGCCCTGGCTGGTCATGCAGGCGGACCCGTTCTCGATGAAGCGGGCGCTGGCGATGGCCCGGACCACGCCGTACTGACCGCCCCCGACCGCCCCCAACCGGGCCGCACGGACCATCCACGCGGGCCCGATCGGACGATGCCCGGCACCGCTGTGGAACAGTACGGTCGCCGTCCGGACGTGCCCCCCACGCGTCCGGGACGACCGGTGTCCCCTGTCAGAGAGCCCGAGTGAAGGCGGATGAGCCCCACCCTGCTGCGCGCTGCCCCCGTGCTGGCGCTGCTCCTCGGCGGCCTGTCGGCGTGCGGTGACGAGGTCCCGCCCCCTGACATGGCGTACGACGGCCCGCCGGCGCGGCTGAGCGGTAGCCCGTCCTTCGCGCCGGCGCTGGAGCCGGCCGCCGCGGTGCTGCCGCTGGTGCCCGCCGACGCCACCGAGCTGACCGTGACCGACCTCGACGAGATCCGGGCGCAGCTCGGGGTGCCGGACCTGACCAGCGCCGACCTGATGGCCGACCGCGCGGACTTCTGGGTCCGGGCCGAGGCCGAGGCGCCGCTGCTGGCGCAGGGGATGCTCCGCGACGACGCGTCGGTGCTGGCGCTCGACTACGGCTTCACCCAGGACGACGTCGACTGGGAGGCCCACTTCACCGGGCCGTCGGGCAGCGGCTACGTGCTCGCCATGCGGCCCGACCTGGACCTGAGCGGCGTGCGCCGCGCAGTGGACGCCGGCGTCGCCGGGCTCGCCGGCGCCGAGGTCGACGAGGGGACCCACCTGGTCACGTCCGGGACCACGCAGGACGGCGCGATGAGCTGGGGCACCGACGCCACGGTCGTCGACCTGGTCGGGGCACCGTCGGAGGCGACGTACGTCCACCGCGGCTGCGTGCCGCTCGACGAGGCCCTCGGACCGGACGCCACCGCGGAGGACCAGGACGCCGTGCTCGCGCACCACGACGTGGACGACCTCGACGACCTGCACGCCTTCGCCGTCGGCTTCGGCGACCACCTCGCGACGGTGCGGACCGACCTCGACCGCCTCGACCTCTTCGAGCGGCTGCGCCTCGGCGACGACTGGCCGACGGCGGACGGGCTCGCCTTCGGCGACGGCTTCGCCGACGGGGTGGCGGACCCGACGACCGGGCGGATCGGCTACGACGTACGCCGTCCGCCGGTCGCGGCGCGGCTGACCCTGCTCGGCACCCTGCCCTTCGGGATCTGCAACGAGGTCACCCCGCTCGCGGAGCCGACCGGGCTCTGAGGCACGGCCCGAGGTCCGGCCTCAGGTCAGCGCCGCGAGCTCGCTCGCGTCGTGGGCGCTGAAGATCGTCACGTCGTCGGCATGGGCGGCGTGCAGCTCGCGCAGCCGCTCCTGGTTGTGGCGCCGCTGCAGGTCGTCGACCCCCATCACCCGCTGGAAGACCGCGAGCCCGGCCGGCACGTGCGGCGGGGTCTGCTTCTCGTCGGTGTGGAAGTAGGAGTCCCCGGCGTGCAGCAGCCAGCCGCCGTCGGGGCGGCGGACGGCGACCCCGCAGTGGCCGCGGGTGTGCCCGCGCAGGGGGACGAGGAGCACGTCGTCGCCGAGCGCGGTCACGGCGCCGAAGCCGAACCACTCCTCGCCGGCCACCGCGTGCCGCTCCCAGCGGGGGCCGTGCGCCCACTGCGCGGCGACGTAGCGCGCCCTCTCGCGCAGCGTCGGGTGCAGTGCCGCCTCGAGCTCGTCGCCGAGCACGTGGACGCGGGCCGCGGGGAAGTCCGCGAGCCCGCCGGCGTGGTCGAGGTCCAGGTGGGTCACCGCGACGTCGGTGACGTCCCCGGCGGCGTACCCCAGCGCCCGGACCTGCGCGAGCGCGGTCTCCGCCGGGTCGAGCGCCGGCCGGACGCCGGCGACGAACGGCCGGCCGAGCCGGGAGGGGTCCAGCACGTCGGCGGTGCCGAAGCCGGTGTCGACGAGGAGCAGGCCGTCGGGCCGCTCCACGAGCAGGCAGTGCGCGACGAGGTGCTCCGGCGCAATCCGGCCGCCGAAGGAGCCGACCGGGCGCATCGTCCCGCAGTTGAGGTGGTGGAGGGTCACGGGACGATCGTGCCGCACCCGGGCCGGGTCCGGGCGGGGTTCGGCAGGCCCCTCACGCGCCGTCGAGCGCGTGCAGCCTCTTGACCGTGGGCGACGTCGCGACCGTCGCCGGGTCCGGGTAGGTCCCGAACAGCCGGTCGGCGGTGCCGGCACTGGTGACGGTGAACCAGTAGTGCTCGTTCTTGTAGTGGTGCAGGCGGTGGTTGCGCCAGACCGACCGGTACCACCCCGACCGCGGCCGGTAGTCGCTGTGCACGAGGTAGTGCGTCCACTCGTAGCCGAGCTTGATCGCGTAGACCGACACCAGCAGCGACAGCGCGCCGGGCAGCGTGGGCAGCGCGAGCAGCGCCACGACGACGTACGCCGGGAGCAGCCAGCAGAGCGCCTGCCACGGGATGAAGACCAGCGGGATCTCGCGGGGGTCGGCGTGGTGCGCCCGGTGCTTGCGGGCCAGCAGCGAGTCGACCTGGACCGGGCCGACCCGGCGCGGGCGCCAGTGCAGGATCGCCACGTGGATCACCCACTCGATGACGGGGAAGGCCGCGAGCAGGGCCGCCGGGATCGCGAGCTCCCACCACGAGCCGCCGTCGTCGGCGATGAGGCCGACCGCGACGCGCGCGACGACGGCCGCGGTGAGGAAGGCGCCGATCATCCACGGCGACGGTGCCCGCAGGAAGGAGCGCCAGGCGGTGCCCAGCGAGACGTTCGTGCGGCGGCCGGGACCGGCGGCGCCGGTGATCCGCTGCTCGTCGGCGGCCAGCCGGTCGGCCGCCAGGGCCTCGACCTCGGGGGATGCCTTGGTCACGGGGTCTCCTCGAGGGTCGTGAGCGCGGTCAGCAGGCTGGTGGTGGCGGGTCGCAGGACCCGCTCGGCCGCGGCGCGGGCGGTGTCGGGGTCGCCCTCGCCGATGGCGGCGGTGAGCACGCGGTAGGCACCGACCTGGCCGACCTCCTCGGCCATCACCGGGGCGAGCGCCTCGATCGCGGGCTCGTAGGCCGTGCGCAGGCTGTTGAACATCAGGCGGAAGGTGATCGAGTCGGCGGCGTCGACCACCAGGTCCCAGTAGGCCAGCGCGTGGATCTGCCGGGCGACGTCGGCGTCCGGGCCGTCGGCGGCCGCGAGGGCGTCGACCACCTCGGTCAGGGGCGCCACCAGGGCCGGGCCGCCGCGCTGCGCGGCGAGGGCCGCGACGCCCGGGCCGATCACCAGGCGGGCCTCGAGGATGCTGCGCGCGACGCTCGCGTCCAGCACGCCCGAGCGCACCAGCAGCCGCGGGAGCAGGTCGAGGCCGGCGTACCTCCGGAAGTCGCGGACGGTCGTCGCGCCGCCGTGCCGGACGTCGAGCAGCCGGGTCTGCGCCATCCGCTGCAGCGCCTCGCGGACCGCCGGGCGCGAGACGCCGAGGACCTCGGCGAGCCGGCGCTCGCTGGGCAGCGCCTCGCCGGCCTCGAGCTCGCCGTCGACCACGCCGGCGAGCACCTGGTCGAAGACCTCGTCGGGGACCGAGCGGCGGGTCACGGGTTGCAGGGGCATGTGAGGGACCGTAGGACGAGCCCGGTCGGTGGTCAAGTGGTCAGACCAGTGGGCGGGACGACCGCGGCCGGTCCGATGAGGCGAGGTTCGTAGACTGGGGCGGTGCCCACCCTGCTCGCCCCGCGCTACTGGGCGGTGCACCTCCTCGCGCTGGTCCTGACCGCCACGGCGGTGGCCCTCGGCGTGTGGCAGTACGACGCCTGGCACGAGCGCCGCGTGGCCGCGGCCGTCGACCTGACCCACCTCGACCCGGTGCCGTTCACCAGCCTCCTGGGGCCCGACGACCCGTTCCCCGGCACGAAGATCGGCCAGCCGGTCGTGCTCGGCGGCACCTGGGTGCCGGGCGGGACGCTCTTCGTCTCGGGCCGCGAGCAGGACGGGACCTCCGGCTACTGGGTCGTCACGCCGCTCGCGATCACCGGGCCCGGCGACCCGGCCGTCCCGGTCGTCCGGGGCTGGGTCGCGGACCCCGCGGACGCCCCCGCGCCGCCGACCGGCGAGGGCGACTTCACCGGCTACCTCCAGGCACCCCAGGGCACGGGCGAGGCCGACCCCGACCCCTCCGACGACGTGCTGCCGCAGCTGCGGATCGCCGACGTGATCCAGCACGTCGACCAGGACCTCTACGGCGCGTACGTCGTGATCGCCGACGACCTGCCGGCGGGGGACTGGCCGACCGGGCCGACCGCGGTCAACGACGGCACGGCGGGGCTGGCGCCGGCCACCCTCGACCAGCTGCCCGACGCCGGCACCTTCACCGCGCTGCGGAACCTGCTCTACGCGATCGAGTGGTGGTTCTTCGGGGCGTTCGCGCTCTTCGTGTGGGTGCGCTGGATGCGCGACGAGCTGCACCCCCCGGTGCAGGAGACCCAGGCCACTCCGGCCGCGCCCGGTGAGGCGGAGCCCGCGGGCACCGCTGCGGACGGCCAGTAGTGTCGTCGGCGTGAAGAACCTGTTCAAGGCCTACCGCGTGCTGGCCCTCGTCGTGGGCGTCCTGCTCGCGTTCTGCGCCCTGGTCTCCCTGCCGTTGAAGTACCTCGCCACCGAGGGCTCCTCGCTCCAGCAGTTCGGCGAGAGCTCCGCGATCATGTGGGCCGTGCACGGGTGGGTCTTCATGATCTACGTCGTCGTCGCGTTCTTCCTCTCCCGCAAGGCGGGGTGGAGCGTGGCCTTCACGCTGCTGGCGCTGGTCGCCGGCCTGGTGCCGCTGCTGATCTTCTGGGTCGAGCACCGCGTCACCCAGCGGATGCGGGTCGAGCACCCCGAGCTGACCACCGCAAGCGCCGCCCACCCGTGACGACCGCGTTCGTCCTGGGTGGCGGAGGCGTCCTCGGCGCGGTCGAGGTCGGCATGCTGCGCGCCCTGTTCGAGCGCGAGATCGTCCCGGACCTGGTGCTCGGCACCAGCGTCGGCGCCCTCAACGGCGCGATGATCGCCCGCGACCCGTCCCTCGCGGTCATCGACCGCCTCACCGAGCTCTGGCGCGGCGCCAGCGAGAGCGGACGGGAGGTGTACGGCGACCGCGCGCTGCGGACCGTGCGCCGGGCGATGGCCACCGGCACCCACATCTACTCCGCCAAGCCGCTCAAGCAGCGGCTGGTCGAGGAGCTCGGCGACGTCACCTTCGAGGAGCTGCCGGTCCGTTTCCAGGTCTGCGCCGCCTCGATCGAGCGCGCCGCCGAGCACTGGTTCGACACCGGGAACGTCGTCGACGCGGTCGTCGCCAGTGCCGCCGTACCCGGTCTCCTGCCGCCGGCCCGCGTCGGCGAGGGCCACTACCTCGACGGCGGCATCGTGAACTCGATCCCGGTCGGCCGGGCCGTGCAGCTCGGCGCGACCCGGATCTTCGTGCTCCAGGTCGGGCGCGTGGACCGGGCGCTGAGCGTGCCGCGCCGGCCGTGGGAGGTCGCGCGGGTGTCCTTCGAGATCGCGCGCCGCCACCGCTTCCACCGCGAGATGGCCGAGCTGCCGGACACCGTCGAGGCGCACGTCCTCCCGGCGCGCGGCACCTCCTCGCGCGACGACTCCTTCTTCGGCACCCGGGACTTCTCCGGGGTGCAGCGCCGCATCGACGCGACGTACGACGCCTCGGTGGCCTTCCTCGACGAGCGGCTCGGACCGGTGGAGTGATCCGCGTCTTCAGGCGCGTCGTCGTCGCTCCCGCCGTGGTCCTGCTGACGGGACTGCTGTGGGTGACGCTACCGCTCTGGCTGATCGGGGCGGCCGCGCTGTCGCCGCTGCTCCCGGGCCGCTGGCGGGCGCTGCGGCTGCTGTGGGTCCTCATTCTCTACCTCACCTGCGAGGCGGTGATGCTGGTCGTGCTGCTGGGGCTGTGGATCGCCTCGGGCTTCGGGCGGAAGATGCGCACGCCGTACTTCGAGGGCATCCACTACGACCTGGTCCAGGGCGTGATGTGGGTGTTCTTCCGCGAGGCGCGGCGGGTGCTGCGGCTCTCGATCGCGACCGACGGGCCCACCCCGGACGCCCACCCGGGCCGGCCGCTGGTGGTCTGCTGCCGGCACGCGGGGCCGGGCGACTCGTTCGTCCTCATCCACGCGCTGATGCACTGGTACCGCCGCGAGCCGCGCGTGGTCCTCAAGGACACCCTGGCCTGGGACCCGATGATCGACGTCGTGCTGCGCCGGATCCCGGCCCGCTTCATCACTCCGAACCCCGGCCGCGGCGAGGACCTCGAGTCCCAGATCGCCACGCTCGCGAGCAACCTCGACGAGGACGACGCGTTCGTGATCTTCCCCGAGGGCGGCAACTTCACCCCGGCCCGTCGCCAGCGCGGCATCGACCGGCTGCGCAAGCTCGGTCTCGAGCGGATGGCGGTTCGGGCCGAGGCGATGACGAACGTCCTCGCCCCGCGCCCGGGCGGCCTGATCGCGGCGCTGGACGCCGCTCCCGAGGCCGACGTCGTGCTCGTGGCCCACACCGGGCTCGACCACCTGGCCTCGGTCGCCGACCTGTGGCGCGAGCTGCCGATGGACAAGCGGATCGTGATGCGCTGGTGGCAGGTGCCGCGGGCCGAGATCCCCGAGGGCCGCGAGGCCCGCATCGACTGGCTCTTCGGGTGGTGGGAGCAGATCGACGCCTGGATCGACGAGAACCGGCCGGAGGATCTCCCCTCCGGCCGGCTCAGGTGACGCTGTCCCCCGCGTAGGGGGAGGGTGCTACTTGCTCTCGTCCTTGCTGGGCGCGTCCTCGATCGAGACGACCTCGGCGGGCTCGTCCGGCGTCGTCACCGGGTGGGCCTCGTCGACCTGGTCGGCGAGCGCCTCGTCGGGCGAGGAGCCGGCCGGGTCGTCCACCGAGGCGGCGTCGGTCGCACCGGAGGCCGGAGCCGCCGGGGTGACGGGGGCGGCGGCCTGGGCCGGGGCCTTCGGGGCGGGAGCCGGGGTGGGGACGTACGACGACTGCCAGTTGTCCGCGGCCTTGTCGCCCTGCAGCTTCTTGGCGACGAACCCGGCCAGGCCGGCGAGACCCGCGAACAGCAGGATCTTCTTGAAGGTCGAGCCCTTCTTCTTCTGCGGCTTGCCCTGCAGCTCGGCGACCTTGGCGGCGGCGAGGTCGCGACCGACCGAGGCCTTGTCGGCCGCGTAGGCCGCACCGGCGGCGACGTACGGCGCCGCCTTCTCGCGGGCGTCGGCCAGGGCCGGGCCCGCCTTGTCGCGGGCGTCGGCGAGCGCGGGGCCGGCCTTCGCACGCGCGCCGGCGAGGGCCGGGGCGGCCTTGTCGCGGGCGTCGCTGAGGTAGGGCGCGGCCTTGTCCCGGGCGTCGTGCAGGAACGGCGTGGCCTTGTCGCGCGCGTCGCTGAGGTAGGGCGTCGCCTTGTCACGCGCGTCGGAGAGGTACGGCGTGGCCTTGTCGCGGGCGTCCGCGAGCACCGGGGCCGCCTTGTCGCGGGCCTCGGCGAGCAGGGGCAGCGCGCGCTCCTTGGCCTCCTTGGCGGCGTCCTTGGCGGCGTCGCGCGCGGTCCCGACCGCTGACTCGAGCTGCGGGCGGACGGCCTCGACGTAGTCGGACGCTTGGTCGATGAGGGTCTTCTTCTTGCGCAGGCCCATGGGCGTGACACTTCCTTCTCGTCGTGTGGCTTCCACTCGATCATGCCCGATGCCACCCCAGCCCGCGCGGGCGTCTTGTCCCGCGTGCGAGGATCGGGGGGCACGAACACGATCGACGTACCACCTCTGTACCCACCACACGCGAGAGGCAGTCATGGCTGACCAGCAGGCCATCTTGAAGACCACGCAGGGCGACATCACGATCAACCTGTTCCCGGACCACGCGCCGGCCACGGTCGAGAACTTCACCGGCCTCGCCGAGGGCACCAAGTCCTACGACGCCGGCAACGGCCGCAGCGGTCCGTTCTACGACGGCCTCGGCTTCCACCGGATCATCGAGGGCTTCATGATCCAGGGCGGCTGCCCCCAGGGCACCGGCACCGGCGGCCCCGGCTACACGTTCAAGGACGAGCCGCACCCCGAGCTCACCTTCGACAAGCCCTACCTCCTCGCGATGGCGAACGCCGGCCCCGGCACCAACGGCTCGCAGTTCTTCATCACCCTCGCCCCCACGACGTGGCTGAACTTCAAGCACACGATCTTCGGCGAGGTGGCCGACCAGGCCTCGCGCGACGTCGTCGACGCCCTCGGCAAGGTGGCCACCGGCCCCGGCGACCGCCCGAAGGACGCCGTCGGCATCGAGACCGTCGAGATCGTCCGCTCCTGAACGAGAACCAGGCTCCAGAGACTCCCGCAGCCGGGGTGCCGACGTGTTACCGGCACCCCGGCCGTGAGTCGTACATCCGGTGCCAGCGCTGCGACCGGTCGATCTGCCCGGACTGCATGCGCGACGCCGCCGTCGGCTTCCAGTGCCCGTCCTGCATCGCGGAGGGCCGCAAGTCCACGCGCAGCGGCCGGACGGCGTACGGCGGCCTCCGGCCGAGCAACGCCGGCATCACCTCGATGGTGCTCATCGGGATCAACGTCGTGGTCTGGCTCGCGATGCTCGCCACCGGCGGCGCCCGCAGCCGGCTGTACAACCTGCTCGCCCTCCTGCCCGAAGGCCGCTGCGTCCCGTCGGGCCAGCCGAGCGCCTACTTCCCGGGGATCAGCAGCGAGGCCGTCTGCAACGCCGCGCCCACCCGCGAGTGGGTGCTGGGCGTCAGTGACGGCGCCTACTGGCAGCTGCTGACCAGCGCGTTCGCGCACGTCGAGGTCTGGCACATCGGCTTCAACATGCTCGCCCTGTGGGTCCTCGGCCCCCAGCTCGAGCTCGCGATCGGGCGCGCGCGCTTCCTCGCGCTCTACCTGCTCTCCGCGCTGTCCGGCTCGGCGCTCGTCTACTGGGTCGCCCCCGGGGCCGGCTCCACGCTCGGCGCCTCCGGCGCGATCTTCGGCCTGATGGGCGCGCTGCTCGTGCTGGCCCTCAAGGTCGGCGGCCAGATGCAGCAGCTGCTGATCTGGATCGGCATCAACTTCGTGATCACGATCGCGATCCCCAACGTCTCCTGGCAGGGCCACCTCGGCGGCTTCCTCGGCGGCGTCGTCATCGCCGCCGTCCTGGTCTGGTCGCCCCGCCCCCGCCGCACGCTGTGGCAGTCCCTAGGCCTCGGCGCCGTCCTCGTGGTCCTCGTCGTGGCCGTGCTGCTCCGCACCGCCACCCTCGCCTGACGGCTGCGCCCGCCCGGGCCCGTCCGCCCGGGCCCGTCCGGGGCTGGGTGCGCCGGGCGTGGCGGCGCTGCCTGACGCTTCATCACGGGATGCAGGCGGAGTGGAGCTCCCCACGGCGAATTCACCGTGGGAAGCCGTGCTTCACCTGCATCCCGTGATGAAGCAGCCACCCGCCGGCGACCCCGCCAGCGCGCCGTCCCGCGACCCCGCCCGCACCCCGCGAGTTCTCCACACCTGTGGAATCACCTGTGGAGAACTACACCGATGTAGTTCTCCACAGGTTTGTCCCCAGATGTGCACAAACCGCCGGCCTCCCGAGGGAGACCGGCGGTCCGGTGAGCTGGCGCGCTACCGCGCGGAGGGGCGTGGAGTCGCCGTCACTCCCAGCGGGTGGCGAAGGTGAAGCCGACGGCCATGAAGGCGATGCCGACGAGCAGGTTGTACTGGCCGAGGTCGTTGAAGATCGCGACCCGGGAGACGTTGTCGCTGATGACGTAGAACGTGCAGATCCACAGCAGCCCGATGAGGAAGCAGCCGAGCATGCCGACGACCACGCCGCGGCCGCGGCCGAGCGGGGTGTCGGGGTGCGCCGCGACCATCAGGCCGATCATCAGGGCGCCGAAGCCGATGAGGTAGTTCCAGTTCTTCAGGTCCGCCATGAACGCCGGGCTGCCGGCCTTCGGGGCGGGGAGCACGGTCGGGTCGACCCGCACCACGAGGTAGTAGTAGGCGATCCAGGCGATGCCCAGCACCATCAGGGCCACGGCGACGATGAACCGCACCGAGAAGACGGGTCCGCGGACCGGGGCCAGCAGGTCCCGCTCCTTGGGCAACTTCGACTTGGCCACGATGGTGCTCCTCGGTTCGCGTGCGTGCGCCCGTGACGTGATGTCACAGGTCGCGGGCTACCTTAGTCGGCGTGACGCGCACGATCGACGAGCGGCCCGCCGGGGAGCACCCCGAGCACCACGCCGCGCCCAGCCACACCCGGCGCCCCCACCGCGCCTGGGGCCCCTGGCGGATCGGCACGCCCCTGGCGGTCCTGCTGTGCGGTGGCCTGTTCGTCGTCAGTGCCGAGAACAGCGAGGGCACCGACCTGCGACCCGGTCGCTACACCGACCTGGCGTCCCTGGTGAGCAACGAGGCGAGGACGTACGCCGGCCTCCAGCAGCGGGTCAAGGACCTCAACGCCGACGTCGCGATCCTGACGAACTCGGTGAACGACAAGGAGGTCAAGCGCTACCAGCGCAAGATCGAGCGCCTCAAGGACCCCGCCGGGCTGGTCCCGCGCTCCGGGCCCGGCGTCACGGTCACGCTCTCCGACGCGCCCGAGGACGTCATCAACTCCACCTCGCTCGACCTGAACTACCTCGTCGTGCACCAGCAGGACATCCAGGCGGTCGTCAACGCCATGTGGCAGGCCGGTGCGCGCGCGGTGACCGTCCAGGGCCAGCGGGTCGTGTCGACCACCGGCATCAAGTGCGAGGGCAACGCCGTGCAGCTGCAGGGCGTGCCGTACTCCCAGCCCTACGTCATCTCCGCCGTCGGTGACCAGGGCGCGCTGCTCACGGCGCTCGACGACGACGCCTACCTCAAGGTCTACCGCGAGCAGGCCGACAACCCCGAGATCTCCGTCGGCTACGACCTCGCCCTCGAGGACGAGATCACCGCGCCGGCGTACGACGGGCTCCTCGACCTCACCTACGCGACGCCGCTGCGCTGACCCGGCGCCGACCGGCGCCGTCCCCACCCCCCGGTCCGGGGACGGGACGGGGTCAGGGCGTCGGCGGCAGCGAGGTGGCGGGATCGCTCGGGGTCGCGGTGGGCGAGGTCGACTCGCTGGGCGAGGGGCTCTCCGAGGGCTTTTCGTACGACGACACCTGGATCGTGACGACGGTGCCCTGCTGGTCGGTCTGACCGGCCGGCGGGCTCTGCTTGATCACGGTGCCCTTGGGCTCGGTGGTGTCCGGCGTCTCGATCACGTCCGGGATGAAGCCGGCGTCGCGCAGCGCCTGCTCGGCCTGGGCCTGCTGCATGCCGACGACGTTCGGGATCTTCTCGGGGCCGTCGGAGTAGAAGATCGTGATCTCCGCGCCCTCCTCGACCTGGGTCCCGGCCGGCGGCGAGGTCGCCACGACCTGGCCCTTGGTCACGTCGGAGTCCCGCTCCTGCTGGGTCACCTTGAAGCCGGCGCTCTCGAGCACGGTCTTCGCGTCCTGCCGGGTCGACCCGACGACGGACGGCACGCTCACCTCGGGCTTGCCGAGCGAGACGACGAAGTCGACGGAGGCACCGGGGTCGAGGTAGAGGTCGCGGTCCGGCTCCTGGCTGATCACCCGCCCCTCCTTGACCGTGTCGCTGTTCTGAGGGTCGACGGTGCCCACCGACAGCCCGGCGTCGCCGATCGCGGCGCGCGCCTGCTTCTCGGTGAGCCCCACGATGCTCGGGACCTGGACCTGGTCGGGCGCGCTGTCGAACATCCGGGGCAGGAGGTACGCCGCCCCGCCGATCAGCAGCAGCACGAGCAGCCCGAGCACGACCCACAGGCCGGCGCGGCTGCGGTCCTCGTCCTCGTCGTAGACCGGGGTCCGGACGCTGGTGGCGTCCACCGGCACCGGGGCGACGGCGGGGACGACCTGGGTCGCGGCCGGCGGCTGCGGAGGCACGGTCGCGTGCACCGGGCGGCCGGCGAGGTAGCGCTCGATGTCGCTGCGCATCGCGGCGGCCGACTGGTAGCGGTCCTCGAGGCGCTTCGCGAGCGCCTTCATCACGATCGCGTCGATCTCGGGCGGCAGGTCGGTGTCGTGGTCCGACGGCGGCACGGCCGGCTCGCGGACGTGCTGGTAGGCCACCGCGACCGGGCTGTCGCCGACGAAGGGCGGGCGGCCGGTGAGCAGCTCGTAGAGCAGGCAGCCGGCGGAGTAGACGTCCGAGCGGGAGTCCACGGTCTCGCCGCGGGCCTGCTCGGGGGAGAGGTACTGCGCGGTGCCGACCACGGCCGCGGTCTGGGTCATCGTGGACGAGGCGTCGCTGATCGCGCGAGCGATGCCGAAGTCCATGACCTTGACGTCGCCGCTGGGCGTGAGCATCACGTTGCCGGGCTTGATGTCGCGATGGATGATCCCCGCGCGGTGGCTGTAGTCGAGGGCCGAGAGGACGCCGCTGCTGATCTCGAGGGCGCGCTCGGGCAGGATCTTGCGGCCCTCGCGGATGATGTCGCGCAGGGTCCGGCCGGCGACGTACTCCATCACGATGTAGGGCTGGGCGACCTCCGACCCGTCGGTCGACATCTCCTCGCCGGTGTCGTAGACCGCGACGATCGCGGGGTGGTTCAGCGAGGCCGACGACTGCGCCTCGCGGCGGAAGCGGGCCTGGAAGGTCGCGTCGCTCGCGAGGTCGGTGCGCAACCGCTTGACCGCGACGACCCGCCCCAGGCGGGTGTCGGTGCCCTTGCGGACCTCGGCCATGCCGCCGCGGCCGAGGAGCTCGCCGAGCTCGTACCGGCCACCGACGGTGGGCTGCTGGTTGCTCATCGCTGGTGCCTCTCCGTGCGGGGCTGCGGGGTGGGCGAGCCGCTGTCCCCGGCCTTCCCGGGGCTGGCCGAGGGGTCGGCCGCCGAGGCCGTGGCCGCCGGGGACGAGGCGGCGGGCGAGGACGCCGGCGGGGTCGTCGGCGTGGGGTCGGCGCTGGGCGTCACGCTCGGCGTCTCGGTCGGGGTGGGGGTCTCGCTCGGGGTCTCGGACGGCGTGGGCTTCTCGGAGGTCGGCGTCTCGGACGGCGTGGCCGACGACGACTCCTCGGTCGGCTCCGAGGTGGACTCCGACGGTGCGTCGCTGGTCTTGGGCGGCTTGGTCTTCGTGCGCGACTTCTGCGTGGGCTGGTCGGTCGGCGGGGCCTCGTCGGAGGCGTTGCCGAGCACGACGACCAGCACGACCGCGGCGATGATCGCCGCGACGATCACGCCGATGAGGAGCAGCCGGCCGCCGGCACCCCCACCGCCGCGGTGGTCGGACGGGGTCGGGGCGAGTGGCTCGGACGGGGTCGGCGTGGGGTCGGCGTACGGCGTGCCGGCGGCGGCGCCCGCACCGGCTCCGGCGAGGCCCGCTCCGGCGAGCCCGGCGGCGGCACCCGCACCGGCGACCGGCGGGACGCCCTGCATCACCTGGGTCTGCTCGCCGCCGTCGGCGGCGCCGACGATCTCGGTGGCGGCGGTCGAGGGGTCGCGCAGCGCGGCGCCGAAGGCGGCGGCGTCGGGGAACCGGTCGGCGGGGTTCTTCTCCAGCGCGTGCCGGACCACGGCGGCGAGGTCCGCCGGGACCGAGGCGGGCAGCGCGGGGATCGGGTCGTTGAGGTGGGCCAGCGCGGTGGCGATCGCGGTCTCGGCCTGGAAGGGACGCTGGCCGACGAGGCATTCGTAGGCGACGACGCCGAGCGAGTAGACGTCCGAGGCGGGCGTCGCGGCCTGGCCGCGGGCCTGCTCGGGGGAGAGGTACTGCGGGGTGCCCATCACCTGGCCGGTCTCGGTGAGCCCGAGGCCCTCGGCGGCGCGGGCGATGCCGAAGTCGGTGATCTTGACCTGCCGGTCGGGGGTCACCATCAGGTTGGCGGGCTTCACGTCGCGGTGGACGATGCCGGCGGCGTGCGCCGCGCCGATCGCGTCCGCGGCCTGGGCCAGCAGCTCGCGCACGGCCACGGGGTCGAGCGGCTCGCCCGAGCGCAGCAGCACCGACAGCGGCTGACCGTCGACGAGCTCCATCACGAGGTAGGGCTTCGGGGCGTCCGACCCGTCGGTCGCGGTCGACTCGCCGAAGTCGAAGACCCCGGCGACGTTGGGGTGGTGCAGCGACGCCGCGTGCCGGGCCTCGGTCTCGAAGCGCGAGCGGAACGACGGCTCGTCGGCGTACTCCGGCTTGAGCAGCTTGACCGCGACCTCGCGGCCCAGCACCGTGTCGGTGCCGCGCCAGACCTCACCCATCCCGCCCGTGGCGATCCGGGAGTCGAGGCGGTAGCGGCGCGCGTCGTCGGCGAACCGCTCGCTCACGGGTGCGTCGCTCACTGCAGGATCGCCTCCATCACGGCCTTGGCGATCGGGCCGCCGTAGACGCCGCCGGCGATCTCGTCGCGCGGGATGCCGGCCTTCTGGATCATCACGGCGACCGCGACCTGCGGGTCGTCGGCCGGGGCGAACGAGACGAACCAGGCGTACGGCGGCACGTTGTCCTGGCCGCTCTGGGCGGTGCCCGTCTTGCCGGCCACCTCGACGCCGGGGATCGCGGCCGGGTTGGCGGTGCCGTCGTCGACCGTGGAGACCATCAGCTTGGTGAGCTCGCTGGCCGTCGAGGCGGAGACCGCCTGCGACAGCTCGCTGGGCTCGGTCTTCTTGAGCACGTCGAGCTCGGGTGACTGCACCTCGTCGACGAGGTAGGGCTTCATCACGGTGCCACCGTTGGCGATCCCGGCCGCGACCATGGCCATCTGCAGCGGGGTGGCGGCCACTTCGTACTGACCGATGCCGGTCTGGGCGACGAAGGCCGGCGAGAGGTTCGGGTCGGTCGGGAAGGCCGACTCGGCCTGGGGCCCGAGGTCGTCGAGGTAGTGGCTGTTGAAGCCGAACGCCTCGGCCTGCTCGGCCATCTTCTCCGCACCGACCTCGTTGGCCAGCGCCGCGAAGGTGGTGTTGCAGGAGTTCTCCAGCGCCTGGGCGAAGGGGATCCGGCCGGTGCCGCAGTCGCGGCCCTCGTTGTCGATGACGTTGTCGGTCTGCGGCGGGGTGTACTCCGCGCCGCCGGGCACCTGCGAGCTGGCGTCGTAGTTGCCGCTCTCGATCGCGGCGGCCGCGGTGACGATCTTGAACGTCGAGCCGGGGGGCAGCCGGGTCTGGATCGCGCGGTTCAGCAGCGGCTCCGACGGGTCCTGGCTGAGCGCCTCGTAGCTCGAGGACACCGAGCTGAGGTCGTGGCTGGCCAGCTTGTTCGGGTCGTACGTCGGCAGCGAGACCATCGCGAGGATCTTGCCGGTCCGCGGCTCGAGGGCGACGACCGAGCCCTCGACGTCGCCGGGCAGCGCGGACAGGCCGTCGAAGGCCGCGGTCTGGGCGTCCGGGTCGATCGTCAGCTGGACGCTGCCGCCCTTGGACGCGTCGTTGCTGAGCAGGTCGACGAGCTTGGTGACGAACAGCAGCGAGTCGTCGCCGGAGAGCACGTCGTTCTGCTTCTGCTCGATGCCGGTCTGGTTGTAGTACGAGAAGAACCCGGTGATCGGGGCGTACTTGAAGGGCTGTGCGTAGGTGCGCTGGAACTTGTACTGGTCGTCGGACGGCTTGCTCTCCGCGACCGGGGTGCGGCCGACGAGGATCGCGCCGCGCTCGCGGGCGTACGACGCCACCACCACGCGCCGGTTGCGCGGGTCGTTGTCGAGGCTCGAGGCCTTGTAGTACTGCAGGTAGGTCGCGTTCAGCATCAGCGCCAGGAACAGCAGCAGGCAGAAGATCGAGATGGTGCGGATCGGCTTGTTCACTGGACCTTCACCACCTGGGTGGCCTCGGAGTCGGCCTCGGCGTCGTCGTCCGAGCCCGAGAGGTCGGGGACGGGGCGACGGGCCTGGTCGGAGATGCGGAGCAGCAACGCGATGATCACCCAGTTCGCGACGAGGGAGGAGCCGCCGTACGACAGGAACGGCGTGGTCAGACCGGTGAGCGGGATCAGGCTGGTGACACCGCCGATGACGACGAAGACCTGGAGCGCGAAGACGGCGGCCAGGCCGGTGGCGAGCAGCTTGCCGAAGCCGTCGCGGCACACCAGGGCCGCGCGCAGGGCGCGCTCGACGATCAGGCCGTAGCAGAGGATGACCGCGATGACGGCGGTCAGGCCGAGCTCCTCGCCGATCGAGCTGAGGATGAAGTCGGAGTTGGCGTAGGGCACCCGCTCGGGGCTGCCCTCGCCGAAGCCGCGGCCGATCAGGCCGCCCCAGCCCATGCCGAACATCGCCTCGACGGGCTGGTAGCTCAGCGCGCCGTGCTTGTCGTCGTAGTAGTAGAGCGGGTTCAGCCAGACGTTGACGCGGACCGCCACGTGGCCGAACAGCTCGTAGGCCAGCGCGGCGCCGCCGAGGAACATCGCGCTGCCGACGACCAGCCAGCCGGGGCGCTCGGTGGCGACGTACAGCGTCACGAGGAAGAGGCCGAAGAACAGCAGGCTGGAGCCGAGGTCGCGCTGGAAGACCAGGATGCCGAGGCTGACCAGCCACATGCCGAGGATCGGGCCGAGGTCGCGGCCGCGGGGCAGGTCGATGAAGACGACGCGGCGCCCCGCCAGGGCCAGGGCGTCGCGGTGCAGCACGAGGTAGCCCGCGAAGGCCACGACCAGCAGCACCTTCGCGACCTCGCCGGGCTGGAAGCTGAAGGGGCCGACGCCGATCCAGATGCGGGCGCCGTTGATGGTCTTGCCGAGGCCCGGGACCATCGGCAGCAGCAGGAGCAGGATCGCGCCGAGGCCGCTGGTGTAGGTGAAGCGCTGGAGGGTGCGGTGGTCGCGCAGGATGATCAGCGCGGCCACGAACAGCAGCACGCCGAGCGTCATCCAGATCAGCTGCTGCTGGGCGAAGCCGGACGGCGTGCTGTCGCGGCCGTCGGTCTCGTAGGCCAGGTCGAGCCGGTGGATGACGGCGAGGCCGAGCCCGTTGAGGGCGGCGACGACGGGGAGCAGCACGGGGTCGGCGTACGGCGCCACGACCCGGACCACGACGTGCGCGGCGATCACCAGGGCGGCCAGCCAGCCGCCGTACCCGACGATGTCGGCCGGGACCTTGCCCTCGACGCCGATGCCGACGGCGGCGTAGGCGCCCACGCCGACGAGCAGCGCGAGCACGAGCAGGAACAGCTCGGCGCCCCGCCGGCGGCGGTGCACGAAGCCCAGGAGGGTGGAGCTCTGGGCCATCAGCCGGTCCCCGTGTCGGTGCTGGAGGTGCCGGTGTCGGCGGACTGCTTGCCGGCGAGGTTCTCGACGGTCTTGCGGGCGTCGGCGAGGCTGCCGGCCTCGATGCCGTCGCGGACCGTGCCCGCGTCGTAGTCGGAGAGCCGGTCGAGCGTGACGTCGGTGGTCTCGTAGGGCTTCGACAGGGCCAGGCCCGGCAGGTCGGCGTTGACGCCCCGGAAGATCACGACCTCGCCGTCCTGGTCGCCGACGTAGTACTGCGTCTGGCTCCAGGTCCAGGCGGCCGCGCCGCCCATCCAGGCGATGCCGACCACGACGGCCAGCGCGAGCAGGCGCTTGAACCAGGTGAACCGGCGCGGCGGCTGCGGGGCGTAGCGCGCGGCCTCGGGGTCGATCGGGTCGTTGGAGATCGCGAACGGGACGTTGTCCGGCAGCGGGTCCTCGCCCGCGACCGGCTCGAGCTCCCCGGTGTCGCCGGCGCGGTGGCCGCGGAAGAGCCCGGCCTTGCCGCCGCGGGAGCGCTTGCGCAGCTCGGCGGCCGCGCCGACCAGCACCGGCTGGAGCTGCTCGTCGGGGGTGGCCGCGTCGACGACGTCCGCGACCAGGCAGGTCACGTTGTCGGAGCTGCCGGCCTCGAGGCTCGCGCGGACCAGCTCGACCGCGGCGTAGTCCGGGCTGCCGCCGCGCAGGATGTCGGCCAGCCGGCCGTCGTCCAGGACGCCGCTGGCGCCGTCGCTGCAGAGGAGCAGCCGGTCACCGGCGGCCAGCTCGACGTGGAAGAGGTCCGGCTCGGCCTCGTGGATGCCGTCGAGCGCCTTGAGGATCAGGTTGCGGTGCGGGTGCACGCGCGACTCGGGCTCGGTGATCCGGCCCTCGTCGATGAGCGACTGGACGAACGTGTGGTCCTTGGTGAGCTGGCTGATCGCGCCGTCGCGGAAGAGGTACGCGCGGCTGTCGCCGACGTGGCCCATCCCGAGGCGGGTGCCGTCGAAGAGAGCGACGGTCGCCGTGGTGCTGGTGCCGTTGAGCGAGGGGTCCTCGTCGACCAGCTCGCCGATCCGGTCGTGGGCGCGGTGCAGGGCGCCGGCCACCTGGCCCAGCAGGTCGTCGGTCGGGGGCTCGTCGAGCTTGCGGAGCTGCTGGACCGCGGTCGCGGAGGCGATGTCACCGCGCGCGGCGCCGCCGACACCGTCGCAGACCACGAGCACCCACGGGCCGACGTACCCGGAGTCCTGGTTGTCCTTGCGGACCCGGCCGACGTCGGAGATCGCCGCGAAGTCGAGGCGGAGGCCGCCGGCGGCCGCCGGAGCCTGCTCGTCCCGCTCCTGTCCGGACTGGGTCATCGGCTACTTCCTCAGCTCGAGGATGGTCTTGCCGATCCGGACCTGGGTGCCGAGCGTGAGCGTCGTCGGCTGGGTGATCCGGACGCTGCCGATGTAGGTGCCGTTGGTGGAGCCAAGGTCCTCGACGAACCACTGGTCGCCGGACGCGGCGATCCGGGCGTGCCGGGTGGAGACGTAGTCGTCGTCGAGCCGGATGGCCGCGTCGCTGCCGCGGCCGATCAGGATCGGGGCCTGGTCGAGCTCGGCGCGCTCGCCGGCGTTGCCGCCCTCGGTGACCAGGACGTGGGTGGGCGAGCCGCGGCGCTTGCTCGGGGGCTTGGCGGCGGCCTTGGGCGGCTTGCTGCCGCGGCCGGCGGCCCGGGAGGCCTCGGGCACGCGCGCGCCGAACATGTCGGAGCGGATCACCGAGATCGCCGACAGCACGAAGATCCAGAGGATCGCGAGGTAGGCGATCCGGATCAGGAACAGGGTGAGCTCAGACATCGATGTCCTCCTCGATGACGCGGACGGTCATCGTGGTGTTCCCGATCTTCACCCGGGTGCCGTCGTGCACCGGGGTCTGGGTGATGCGGTGGCCGTCGACCAGCATCCCGTTGGTGGAGCCGAGGTCGTGGACGGCGATGTCCAGCGGCCGGCCCTCGCCGGAGCCGGCCCCGACCACGAACTCGATGTGGCGGCGGCTGACGCCGGGGTCGTTGATCCGCACGTCGGCCTCGGTGCCGCGACCCACCACGAGCCCGGGGGACTGCAGCGGGTGGCGGGTGCCGTTGACCTCGAGCACGGCCCGGGCCCGGCGTACCTGCGTGTGGGTGGCGTTGCCGGTGACCTTCGCCTGCGCGCGGCTGCGGATCCGGAAGCGGCCGGTCGTGAGGTCCTCGGCGGGCTCGAAGGCGATGGTCACCGGGCCGGGGAAGACGTAGGACTGCTGCTCGGCGTGCTCGCGGAGCTGGTTGCCCAGCTCGTCGGCCATCGCGGTGTCGTACGGCGCCAGGCGGTCCAGGTCGGTCTGCGAGAGCTCGACGTGGAAGTCGTTGGGGACCAGGCGTCGGTCGCGGGAGAGGATCTGGGCGTTGTTGTCGCACTCGCGCTGGAGCGCGGCCGCGATCTCGACCGGCTGCACCGCGGAGCGGAACGCCCGGGCGAAGGCCCCGGAGATCATCGTCTCCAGCTTGTGCTCGAACTTCGACAGTCCGCCCACGGGCCCGCCTCCTTCCGTCCTCACCGGCCGGTCCACCAGGGGAGGTGGTCCGGTGTCGCTGTCGCGACGTACCCCGAGGTCGATCGATCCACCCCGGCGCGTCGCACAGCCCGGCGGTCGCCGGGGTCGCGACCGATCGTAACGGGGTCCGGGAGGCGCACGCTGCAAGGCCTCCGGCCGGTTTGGGAATGTCCGAGGCGCTGGGATAGCCTGAGCCCGCTTCTCGCGCGAGTGGCGGAATAGGCAGACGCGCACGGTTCAGGTCCGTGTGTCCGAAAGGACGTGGGGGTTCAACTCCCCCCTCGCGCACCACCAGCAGCACCTCGAAGGCCCCGGACCCCGTCCGGGGCCTTCGTCGTTCCCGGGCGGGTTCGCGGTGCCCGGGAATGAGGCGGGCCGGTGCGCGGTTCAGGTCCCGTGAGTCCTGTCGCGTCGATGCTGCTGATGTCGACCCCGTTGTCCTTCCTCGACGCCGCCTCGCTGCTGGACCGGTTCGGCGGGTCGTTCATCTGGCTCTCGGCCGCGCTGCTCCTCGTGGAGTGCGGGCTGCTCTTCCCGTTCCTGCCCGGTGACAGCCTGCTGTTCGCGGTCGGCCTCTTCGTCGCCGGCGGGCAGGTCGACGTGCTGGGCTCCTCGGTGCCCGGCCTGGAGCTGGTCGCGGCGCTGGCCGTCCTGGCCGTGGCCGCCCTCGCCGGGAACCTGGTCGGCTACGAGATCGGGCGAGCGCTCGGGCCGCGGGTCTACGGCCACACCGGCCGCCTGGTCAGCCGGGCGCTGCTCGACCGCGCCCGGACCTTCCTCGAGCTCCGCGGCGGGCCGACCCTGGTCGTGGCCCGCTTCGTGCCGTTCGTGCGCACCTACGTGACGCTGGTCGCCGGCATCACCCGGCTCGACCGGCGCCGGTTCGTGACCGCCAGCGCGGTCGGCGCGGTGCTCTGGACGGCCACGATCACCCTTCTCGGGTTCTT
This sequence comes from Nocardioides luti, assembly GCF_014212315.1. Lineage (NCBI taxonomy): Bacteria > Bacillati > Actinomycetota > Actinomycetes > Propionibacteriales > Nocardioidaceae > Nocardioides > Nocardioides luti. The sequence continues at coordinate 2,362,034 of NZ_JACKXE010000001.1, read as the reverse complement.
CCTCGGCTCGGTGCCGTGGGTCGGGGACAACATCGACGTCGCGATCACCGCCCTGGCGCTCTTCACCGTCGCCCCGGTCGCGCTCGAGGCAGCGCGGCGCCGGTGGCGGCACCGGCACCCGCGCCCTGTGGTGGCGGAGCCCGCGCCCGTGGCGTCCTCCTGGCGGCTGTGCGGCTGACGCCGAAGGTCCGCGCGACGTAGGAGGATCTCCGGCACCCGGTGCCGGCGATCCTCCTTTGTCGCCCGGCACGAGGCGGGGGCGATACTGGCCCGGTGAAACGCCGCCCCCGGATCAAGCCGCTGCTGCTCGTCCTGCTGATGGTCGTGATGATCAACCTGCCGCTCGTGCACAGCAGCTGGGTGAACTGGCGGGTCGAGCGGTCCGGGATCGACGTGACGGCCACCGTGACGGGCGGCGGCTCGGTGCCCGCGGCCGAGCAGCCGGAGTACCTCGTCTCCTTCCGCTTCGACAAGGACATCGACCCGCAGCAGACCGAGTGGAACGCCGAGGTCGACGAGGCCACCGCCCAGCGGGCCGTGGACAGCAAGGAGATCCGGGTCCGGGTGCTGCGCGGCCAGCCGGCGGCGTACACCGCCGAGGGCGAGGTGACGCACCGCTTCGGCCTGGTCGCCACGCTGCTGGCCGACCTGGCGCTGCTGCTGGTGCTGCTGCTCTTCTGGCGCTTCCGCGGCACCCTGCGTGCCCCGCTCGTGGCCGTCGCCATCGGCGACGTCACGCGCTGCGCGCCGGAGTCGCTGCTCGAGCGGGTCGAGGGCGACCTCTACCTGATCCGCGGCGAGGTCTCGGTCATCGAGGACGGGCGGATCACGCTGGACCTCGGCGACCGCCAGGTGCAGGTGCAGCTCGACGGCCACGCGAACCCGGTCGGCTACCAGCAGCCGGCCGAGGTGCGGGGCCGGCTGATCGGCTGAGGCGCGTGTCCGGGCAGGAGTCCGCACCGGGCACGACGACGCGCGCCCCGGCGTGGTCGCCGTGGCGGACCGTCGTCTGGTTCGGCGTGGTCAGCCTCGCGGCGGACATGGTCTACGAGGGCGCCCGCGCGATCACCGGGCCGTTCCTCGCCTCGCTGGGGGCCTCGGCCCTGCTGGTCGGCGTCGTCACCGGGGCGGGCGAGGCCGCCGCGCTGGTGCTGCGGCTGGTGTCCGGGCCGCTGGCCGACCGGAGCGGTCGCTACTGGTCGCTGACGATCGTCGGCTACGCCCTGACCGCTGTCTGCGTCCCGCTCATGGCGGTCGCGCCGTTCCTGGGCGGGGCCGGGCTGGCCTTCGGGGCCACGATGGTGCTGCTCGAGCGCACCGGCAAGGCCGTCCGCAGCCCGTCGAAGTCCGCGCTGCTGGCCCACGCGGCGCGGGCCGTCGGCCGCGGGCGCGGCTTCGCGGTCCACAAGGCGCTCGACCAGGTCGGCGCGTTCGCCGGCCCGCTCCTGGTCGCCGGGGTGATCGCGCTGACGGCGCGCACCTGGGCCGGCCTCGCGGTGCTCGCGGTCCCGGGTGCTGCCGCGATGGCGCTGCTGGTCGTCGTACGCCGTCGGGTGCCCGACATGACGGTCTTCGACGAGGAGCCGCTCGAGGTCCGGGCCTCGGCGCCGATCGAGCACCCGACCCGGCTGCCGCGGATCTTCTACGTCTTCGCGGTCTCCTGCGCGGCCAGCACCCTGGGGCTGATGACCTTCGGGATCATCTCGTTCCACCTGGTCGAGGCCGACCTGGTACGCCCGGCCGCGGTCCCGCTCGTCTACGCCCTGGCGATGGCGGTCGAGGCGGTGGCCGCCCTCGCGACCGGCTTCGCCTACGACCGGGTCGGGGCGCGGGTGCTGCTGGCGCTGCCGGTGCTCGTCGCGCTGGTGCCGCTGCTGGCCTTCGCGGACACGCTGCGGTTGGTGCTCGTCGGGCTGGTCGTCTGGGGCCTGGCGGTCGGCATCCAGGACTCGACGGTCAAGGCGCTGGTGGCGGACCTGGTGCCGAGCGGACGCCTCGCGACGGCGTACGGCGTGTTCGCGGCATTCCAGGGAGCGGCCGCGCTCGCGGGCGGGGCCCTGGGTGGCGCGCTCTACGACAACGGGGTCACGGACCTGGTGGTCGTGATCGGCGTCTGCCAGGCGGCGTCGCTGGTGCTGCTGACGTCAGTGGTCAGGCGGCGCGGCGCAGCGGGGTGACCGTGGCGGGGGCTAGATCGTCTGCCCCGTCCTCCTCGACCTCGGCCGAGACGGCCTGGCGCAGCGGGGAGACGGTCGACATCAGCACCGCGACCATCAGGATCGGCACGAGGAGCACGAAGCCCATGGTGCCGACGGTGAAGACGGTGACGAACGACATGTGAAGAGCTCCTCGAAGTCGGGGGTGGCCGGCCGGGCTGGACGGAACGGCCGGCACCCAGCCCCTACGTGCTCGATCGGGGCCCTCCTCAAACCTGGTCGGCTCAGATTGCCAACGTGGCGAGCACCACAGGGTCCTCGCAGGCCCGGCCGAAGGCCGCGATCCGGGCGCCGATCTCGCGGCCGAGGAGCCACTGGCCGACCGGCTCGGCGACCCGCCGCAGCCAGGCGGGGCGGACGGAGTAGGTGTACTTCCAGACCGCGTGGGTGCCCTCGACGCCGTTGCGGGTCTCGGGCTTGAAGCGCCAGCCGCCGCCGAACGAGTCGAAGAACCACGGCCCGGTCACCATCGTCATCCCGACCGACGTGGGCGGGCGGTAGGAGACGTACTCGCTCACCATCCGCGGGCCGACGCGGGCGCGGGTGACCGTGCGGACCCCCTTGGCGGGGAGGTCGGCGTCGACCAGCTGCTGGTGCCGGATGAAGGGGTCCCAGCGCAGGCGCACCTCGCCGGTCGTCTGGGACACGGCGAACGCCGTCGTCGGGGGCACCGGGACCCACGTCTCGGCCGTCACCTGGGGCATGACCACGAGCCTGCCACAATCGAGGTCATGCCCACCCTGAGCGACTTCTCCGCCCGCGCCCTCGACGGCTCGGAGGTCGACCTCTCGGCGTACGCCGGTCAGGTCGCCCTCGTCGTCAACACCGCCTCGCAGTGCGGCTACGCCTCCCAGCTGCCGGCGCTGCAGAAGCTGCACGACCAGTACGGCGAGCGGGGCTTCACGGTCCTGGGCTTCCCGAGCAACCAGTTCAAGCAGGAGCCGCTCGGCGACGACGAGATGGGCGCGGTCTGCGAGCGCAACTTCGGCGTGTCGTTCCCGATGTTCGCCCAGGTCAAGGTGAACGGGAAGGACACCCACCCGCTCTACCGGTGGCTGCGCAAGCAGAAGAAGGGCCTGCTGGGCGGCCGGATCAACTGGAATTTCACGAAGTTCCTCGTCGACCGCGAGGGCAACGTCATCGGCCGCTACAGCCCGACCACGGAGCCCGACGCGATCGTCGAGGACATCGAGAAGGCGCTCGCGGCCTGATGGCCAGCTTCACCGCGAGCACCTCGGCCGAGGCCGTGGTCAAGGCCGACCGGGACGCCATCTGGGCGGTCCTGGTCGACCCCGCGAAGATCGCCCGGCTCACGCCGTTCGTCCGCCGGATCACCGCCGACGGCGACGCGTGGTTCTGGGAGATGACCGGTGTCGAGGTCGTCGGCGTCGGCTTCGCCCCGAAGTTCACCGAGGCGATGACCTTCACCGACCACGACCGGATCGACTTCGAGCACGCCCCGCCCGCGGGCGCGAAGGAGAAGGCCGGGGTCCGCGGCTTCTACGTGCTCAAGGACGTCGAGGGCGGCACGCACCTGGAGACCTCGCTCGAGGTCACCGTCGAGCTGCCGCTGCCCAAGATGTCGTCGCCCGCGGTGACCTCCGCCATGAAGGGCGTGATGGCCACGATGGGCGACCGGTTCTCGCGCAACCTGCTCAAGGAGCTCGGCGTCCCCCGCTGAGGGGCGTTCTGGTCGTTGTGGTCCCCGCTCGTGCGCATGTGACTTGCTCGTAACCACGCGTGCGGACGAGAGTGCCGACATGGCCGCCACCACCTCGTCGTACTCCATCACCATGCGCCTGCACACGGCTCCCGACCACGGGATCGTCGGGGCGGTCGCCACGGCGATCGCGCAGGACGGCGGGATCGTGACCGCGATCGACGTCGCGGAGTCCAGCCACGAGCGGCTCGTCGTCGACGTCACCTGCTCGGCGAGCGACGCCGACCACGCCAAGGAGCTCGAGGTCGCGGTCGACGCGATCCCCGGCGTCGAGGTGCACAAGACCAGCGACCGGACCTTCCTGCTGCACCTCGGCGGCAAGATCGAGGTCACCTCCAAGGTGCCGCTGCGCAACCGCGACGACCTGTCGATGGCCTACACCCCCGGCGTCGGCCGGGTCAGCATGGCGATCGCCGAGCACCCCGAGGACGTCTGGCGGCTGACCAGCAAGGGCAACACGGTCGCGGTCGTGACCGACGGCTCGGCCGTGCTGGGCCTGGGCAACATCGGGCCCGGCGCCGCGATGCCGGTGATGGAGGGCAAGGCGGCGCTGTTCAAGCGCTTCGCCAACATCGACGCCTGGCCGATCTGCCTCGACACCCAGGACACCGACGAGATCGTGCGCGCGGTCGAGATGATCGCCCCCGGCTTCGGCGGCATCAACCTCGAGGACATCGCCGCGCCGCGGTGCTTCGAGATCGAGCGCCGGCTGCGGGCCTCGCTCGACATCCCCGTCTTCCACGACGACCAGCACGGCACGGCGATCGTCGTCCTGGCCGCGCTGACCAACGCGCTGCGGGTGGTCCGCAAGGAGCTCGACCAGGTCCGCGTGGTCGTCTCCGGCGCCGGGGCTGCCGGCACGGCCATCGTCACCCTGCTGATCGCGGCCGGCGTCACCGACGTCGTCGTCTGGGACCGCGAGGGCTGCCTGTCCGCCGACGACGATGCGCTGCCGCCCGCCAAGAAGCAGCTGGCCGACGTCACCAACCCGCGCCGGGTGCGCGGGGACCTCCGCGCCGGCCTGGCCGGCGCCGACGTCTTCATCGGGGTGAGCGCCCCGGGCGTCCTGAAGGCCGAGTGGATCCAGGACATGGCCCCCGACGCGGTCGTCTTCGCGCTCGCCAACCCGGACCCGGAGGTCGACCCGGCCGAGGCGGAGAAGTACGCCGCCGTCGTGGCGAGCGGCCGCTCGGACTACCCGAACCAGATCAACAACGTGCTGGCGTTCCCCGGCGTCTTCCGCGGCCTGCTCGACGCCCGCGCCTCGGAGATCACGCTCGACATGCTGCTGCGGGCCGCGGAGGCGATCGCGCACGTGGTCAAGGACTCCGAGCTGAACCCGAACTTCATCATCCCGACCGTCTTCCACCCCGACGTCCCGAAGGCGGTCGCGGCGGCGATCCGCGGCACCGCCTGAGGGGTTCGCGCCTGTCCGGGACTCAGGTCGCTCGGTCCCGCGAGCCCGTGACGTCTTCCCGGCCGATGACGCGCACGCGGGCGTCGGCCAGCTTGGCGGTTCCCGCCCGCCACCGTGTCGCGGCGCTCTCGCCGATGCGACCGGCCGAGGCCAGGTCGAGGGAGGGGTCGGCCGCGACCGTCGCCTCGCCGTGCAAGCGGTGGCCGATCCAGCGCAACCGGACGTCCTCGACCACCGCCACGCCCGGGGTGTCGACCAGGGCACGCTCCGCGCTGTCGACGAGCTCGCCGTCGACGGCGTCCATGAGTCGGCGCCACACGTCACGCGCCGCACCGCGCAGGACGACGAGGATGGCCACCGCGATGAGGATTCCCACGACCGGGTCGGCGAGAGGGAAGCCGGCGAGCACACCGAGTGCCCCGGCCACCACGGCGAGGGACGTGAAGCCGTCCGTGCGGGCGTGCACCCCGTCGGCGACGAGGGCGGCCGAGCCGATCTCGCGACCCACCCGGATCCGGTAGCCCGCCACCAGCTCGTTGCCGGCGAACCCGACCAGGCCGGCCGCGACGACCACCCAGCCGTGCTGGACCGGCGGCGGGTCCAGGAGCCGACGTACCGACTCGTAGCCCGCCACCAGTGCCGAGGCGGCGATCATCACCACGATGAAGACACCGGCGAGATCCTCGGCCCGGCCGTAGCCATAGGTGTAGCGGCGTGACGGGGGCCGGCGCGCGAGCACGAAAGCCACCCACAGCGGCAGGGCCGTGAGGGCGTCGGAGGCGTTGTGGATGGTGTCGGAGAGCAGGGCCACCGATCCCGTGAGCGCCACGAGCACGCCCTGGGCCAGCGCCGTCGCGCCCAGGACGACGAGGCCCACCTTGACCGCCCGGATGCCGCGGGCGTTCGACACGAGGGCCTCGTCCACCGAGTCCGCCGCATCGTGGCTGTGCGGACGCGCCAGCTCGGCGAGCCGGCCACGAAGACCGTGCGCACGCTCGTGGTGGTGCGCGTGGTCGTGCTGGTGGTCGTGGTCCTGGTCGGGTGGAGAGGAGGGGATCACGTCCGTAAGTATAAACAGATGTTCATGTGTTCATCTGTCCTGCGTAGGATGCGGGCATGGGACACCGTGGCGAGACTCGCCCTGAGCTCGCGACGCTCGACGCAGCGACGGCCAAGTCCGTCGCGACGACCCTGCAGGCGCTCGCGACGCCGAGCCGCCTGCTCATCCTCACCCGCCTGCACGGTGCCCCGAGCACGGTCGGTGACCTCGCGGGTGCGGTCGGGATGGAGCAGTCGGCCGTGTCCCACCAGCTGCGGTTGCTGCGCAACCTGGGCCTGGTCGAGAGCGAGCGGCAGGGTCGGCACGTCGTGTACAGCCTCTACGACGAGCACGTCGCGGAGCTGATCGAGCAGGCGATCAGCCACACCGAGCACGTGCGTCTCGCCGCGACCGACTGATCGGGGCGCCGCTCAGGACCCGCTCTCGGACGCGTAGAGCGCGGCGCCGACGATCCCGGCCTTGTTGCGCAGCGCGGCGGGGACGATCTCGGTGTCGAGGTCGAGCAGCGGCAGGAACTCGTCGGACTTCTTGCTGATCCCGCCGCCGACGACGAACAGGTCGGGGGAGAAGAGCTTCTCCAGGGTGCGGTAGTACGTCGTGAGCCGCTTCGCCCACTGCTCCCAGCTCAGGTCCTCGGCCTCGCGGGCGCTGTTGGCCGCCCGCTTCTCCGCGTTGTGGCCTTCGACCTCGAGGTGGCCGAGCTCGGAGTTCGGCACCAGCACCCCGTCGTGGACCAGCGCCGAGCCGATGCCCGTGCCGAGCGTGGTGACGATGACCAGGCCGCGGCGGCCGCGCGCCGCGCCGTACCTCACCTCGGCGAGGCCGGCGGCGTCCGCGTCGTTGACCACGTGCACGTCGCGGCCGGTGGCCTTCGTGAAGAGCGCGTCGGCGTCCGTGCCGATCCAGGACTTGTCGATGTTCGCCGCCGAGTGGACCACGCCGTGGCGGACCACACCCGGGACGGTGACGCCGACGGGGGCGCCGGAGTCGGGCAGCTGGGCGAGCAGCTCGACGAAGACCTGCGCGACCGCGTCCGGGGTGGAGGGGTGCGGGGTGGGGGTGCGGACCCGCTCGGCGGCGAAGTCGCCGGCCTCGAGGTCCACGGGCGCGGCCTTGATGCCGGTGCCGCCGAAGTCGATGCCGCAGGGGTGCTCGCTGGAAGCCATCCGCCCAATCTCGTCGGCGCGGCCGCGGGACGCAAGCCGCGACCGTCCCGGGCGCTTTACAAAAAGTGGGGGGTTGTCAAGGAGGTTGACATTCCCTAGGGTGTTGTAAAGCCCGCACCGAGGAGGCTCCCATGAGCAGCAGCATCCCGAACAGCACCGTCCCGGACGGATCGAGCACCGGCTGGACCGACCAGAAGCGCTACCTGTGGCTGATCGGGCTGGTCGTGCCGGTCCTGGCCTTCATCGGCTACGGCCTGTGGGCGCTGACCGGCTGGGGTGCCTTCTTCTGGATCGGCCCGTTCGTGATCCTGGTGGTCGTGCCGGCCATCGACCTGGTGGCCGGGCTGGACCGCTCCAACCCGCCCGACGACGTGATCGAGGCGCTGGAGCAGGACCGCTACTACCGCTGGATCACCTACCTCTTCCTGCCGATCCAGTACGTCGGCTTCGTCGGCGCCATGTGGCTCGTCGCCCACGGCGACCCGCTCGGCAACGGCGAGCTGTCCACGATCGACAAGATCGGCCTGGCCGTCTCCATCGGCTGCATCGGCGGGATCGGCATCAACACCGCGCACGAGCTCGGGCACAAGAAGGAGAGCCACGAGCGCTGGCTGTCCAAGATCGCACTGGCCCAGAGCTTCTACGGCCACTTCTACATCGAGCACAACCGCGGCCACCACGTCCGCGTCGCCACCCCCGAGGACCCGGCCTCGTCGCGGATGGGCGAGAGCTTCTACGCCTTCTGGCCGCGGACCGTCAGCGGCTCGCTGCGCTCGGCCTGGAGCATCGAGAAGCGGCGCTACGCCCGCAAGAAGCAGCACCCCTTCCGGCTCGGCAACGACGTGCTCAACGCCTGGGCGATGTCCGCGGTCCTGTGGGGGGCGCTGATCGCGTGGCTGGGCATCGGCATCACGCCGTACCTCCTCATCCAGGCGGTCGTGGGCTTCTCGCTGCTCGAGGTCGTCAACTACATGGAGCACTACGGGATGCTGCGGCAGAAGGTCGGCGTCGGCGAGCGGCAGCGCTACGAGCGGGTCGACCCGTCGCACTCGTGGAACTCCAACAACATCGCGACCAACGTGCTGCTCTACCACCTGCAGCGGCACAGCGACCACCACGCGAACCCCACCCGCCGCTACCAGACGCTGCGCGACTTCGAGGAGAGCCCGGTGCTGCCGACGGGGTACGCCGGGATGATCGTGCTGGCCCTCGTGCCGCCGGTCTACCGCCGGGTGATGGACCCCCGCGTCCTCGCGCACTTCGACGGCGACCTGACCCGCGCCAACCTGCAGCCGCGCAAGCGCGAGAAGCTGCTCGCGGCGTACCCCCCGCCGGTCCGCGACGACCGCGCCGAGGCCGGCGACGACACCGTGGCGGCGGCGCAGGCCGTCGAGGTGCTGGCGGCGTCGTGCCCGGGCTGCGACTACGTCTACGACGTGGCCGCGGGCGACGAGCACGAGGGCTTCGCGGCGGGCACCGCCTGGGCCGACATCCCCGACAGCTGGTGCTGCCCGGACTGCGGCGTGCGCGAGAAGGTCGACTTCGTGCCGCTCTCGAAGTCGGACTCGACGACGGGTGCCGCCTGATGAGGATCGTGGTGGACCGCGACACCTGCGAGGGCCTGGGCATGTGCGAGGCGATGGCGCACGAGTTCTTCGAGCTCGACGACGACGACGTGATGCACGTGCGCGACGAGTCGCCCGCCGAGGAGCACCGCAGCCAGGTGAAGGCGGCGGTCGCGTCGTGCCCGGTGCTGGCGCTCACGCTCGAGGGGTGAGCCGTGACCGTCGCGGGTGCGGCGGTGTCGGGCGCAGCGCCCGCGCCTGCGGCGGGGTGGACGGGTCCCGCCCGGGTGGTTCCTAGACTGGGGACCATGACGACCCTCCCCGGCAGCGCCGTGGCCCCCGCGGCGCCGACGATGCGCCAGCGGGTCGTGGCCGCCGGGGTGGCGCTCACCAGCGAGGTGGGCTGGGCCCGCGTGACCATGGGCAAGCTCGCCGACCAGGTCGGGGTCAGCCGGCAGACGGTCTACAACGAGATCGGCAGCAAGCCCGCGCTCGCCGAGGCGATGATCCTGCACGAGCTGGACCGCTTCCTCGGGGTCGTCACGCTCGCCTTCGACGCCCACCCCGACGACCTGGTCGGCGCGATCGAGGCCGCCTCCCGCGGCGTCCTCGAGCTGGCCCAGGACAACCAGCTCCTGCACGCGGTCGTCTCCGCCACCCACGGCGCCGACACCGAGCTGCTGCCGCTGCTCACCACCCACGCCGAGTCGCTGCTCGCCGCCGCCAAGATCGTGATCGGCGACCGGATCACGCCGTACGACGTGGGCCTCGACGACGAGCACCTCGACGCCGCCACCGACATGGTCGTCCGGCTGGTGCTCAGCCACGTGATGCAGCCGTCCGCGGACCCCGCCGACACCGCCGCCGACATCGCCTGGATCGCGCAGCGGGTGCTGCGGGGGTGAGGGGCGGTTTCACCGGGTACCCGGTGAAACTGGCGCTCCTGTCACGGAACTCCATGACACCAGCGCCAGTTTCATGACAGGAGCCCGGCCCGGCGCAACACCGCGCGGGCACCACACCCCGCGGGCGCCGGGTCAGCGCAGAAGCCTCAGCCGGCGCGCCGCGCCTGCGCCAGCTCGACCGCCTCGCGGAACGCCGCGGCGACGTAATCCGGCACCTTGAGGCCGCGGTCGCGGGCCCACAGCAGCTCGCGCTCGACGCGGGAGATCTGCTGGGCGAAGGTGCTGGCCTCGCGGTCGATGCCCAGGGTGCGCATCACCTCGCCGAAGTCGGCCTTCTGGGCGTCGTCGTTGGCGCCGACGGGGGCGAAGGAGAAGCGGCGCAGGCGCCGCACCAGCCAGTGCTGCCAGCCGGCGAGCTCGGCCCACAGGCCCTTCGCGGACAGCTGGTAGAACGCGTAGTGCCCCGGCTCCTGGCGCCGGATCGGGGCGATCACGGTCTCGGCCACCGAGGTCTCGCCCATCTCCCGGACGCCGTCGTGGAGCAGGTTGTAGGCCAGCACCGCGGAGCGCTCGGTGGCCATCCCGGTCAGGTAGTAGAGCATCCGGACCACGTCCTGGATCGCCCCGACGTGCGCCAGCGCACCGAGCACCTTGATCTTGGCGCCGACCGTGTCGAGGTCGGGCGTGGCGGGCGGGCGGCCGACGTGCACCTGGAGCTGGTCGAGGATCAGCCCGTGCTGGATCTCCTGCGGCTGCCAGACGTCGGCGTAGAAGCGCCGGTCGACCTCGGGCGGGTCGGGCAGCAGCGTGATGAGCTCGAGCACGTTGCGGTCCACCTCGAGCTCGACGCGCGCCATGTAGTCGAGGACGTGGCCGAAGCGCTGGCTGAACAGCTCGGGCCGGTGGACCGTGTAGTCGACGCTGCCGAGCTCGATCGGCGGGTGCTCGGCGCCGAGGCGCTCGACGTGCTCCACGAGGCGGGTGGTGGTCCGGGAGGCCTCGAGGAGGGTCGCGCGGGGCATGGCCCGATTCTAGTCAGGCGGTTGGCAGGTACGACGTGCTGCCGGTCGTGGGGCCTACGCTGCGGTGATGCGCGACACGGGCGGGACCAACGGGGGCGCAGGAGTCCGGCTCGGCACCCCCACGGGGCGGGCCGTGGTGGCCGCCGCCACGCTCGGCTCGGGCATGACGCTGCTGGACGGCTCGGTCGTCAACGTGGCCCTCAAGACCATCGGCGAGGACCTGGACGCCAGCCTGGCCGAGCTGCAGTGGGTGTCGAACGGCTACCTCCTCTCGCTCGCCAGCCTGATCCTGCTCGGGGGCTCGCTGGGTGACCGCTTCGGCCGGCGGCGGGTGTTCGTCTGGGGCACCGTCGGCTTCGCGGTCGCGTCCCTGCTCTGCGGCCTGGCCCCGAACCCGGAGGTCCTGATCGCGGCCCGGGTCCTGCAGGGCGTCGCCGCGGCCCTGCTGACCCCCGGCAGCCTCGCGATGATCCAGGGCGCCTTCGCCCGCGAGGACCGCGCCGCGGCGATCGGCTCGTGGTCGGGCCTCGGCAGCATCGCCGCCGCGCTCGGGCCGTTCGTGGGAGGCGCCCTGGTGGAGTACGCCGACTGGCGCTGGATCTTCCTGGTCAACCTCCCCCTGGCCGCCGTCACGGTCGCGATCGCGCAGCGCGCGGTCCCCGAGACCCGGGACCCGCACGCCTCGAACCACTTCGACCTGCTCGGGGCGGTGCTCGGCTCCGCGAGCCTGGGCGGGCTGACCTACGCCCTCATCGAGTGGGGCGGCCCGTTGGCGCCGTACGCCGGGGTCGTCGCGGTGCTCGCCGGGGTCGGCTTCGTCGTCGCCGAGGGCCGGCTGCGCGAGCCGATGCTGCAGCTCGGGATCTTCCGCGACGTCACCTTCAGCGCGGCCAACGTGATGACCTTCCTCGTCTACGGCGCACTCGGGGCGGCGATGTTCTTCCTGGTGCTCGAGCTGCAGACCGTGAGCGGGTACGGCGCCCTGGCGGCCGGCATCGCGACGCTGCCGCTCACCGTGGTGATGTTCTTCCTCGCCAAGCGGGGCGGCGCGCTCGGCGCCCGGATCGGTCCGCGGATCCCGATGACCTTCGGGCCGCTGGTGATGGCCGCCGGGATCGCGCTGCTGCTCCGGGTCGGCCCGGACGTGAGCTACTGGCTCGACGTCTTCCCCGGGATCACCGTCTTCGGGCTCGGGCTGGCCCTGATGGTCGCCCCCCTGACCTCCACCGTCCTGGCGGCTGCCCCGGACGAGCACGCCGGGATCGCCAGCGGCGTCAACAACGCCGTCGCCCGCGCGGGCTCGCTGCTCGCCGTCGCGGCGCTGCCGGTCGCCGTCGGGCTGGGCGGTGCGGAGTACGCCGACCCCGTCGCCTTCGACGCGGCGTACGACGTCGCGATCGTCGCCTGCGCGCTGCTGCTGGTCGCGGGCGGCGCGGTCTCGTGGCTGACGATCCGGACGCCGGAGCCGTCCTGACCGCCGATTCCCCGGACCGCTCCCGCTTCTTGAGCCGGGCGCCTACCCTGCAGGTGGGGAAGAGGGAGAGTCATGCGAACGGGGCGCTTGGTGGTGGCCGCAGTGCTGCCTGCACTGCTGCTGGCGGCCTGCCAGGGCTCGGACGGGTCGACGAAGGCCGGTCCGGACGACCCGGGCCCGGCTTCGACCACGGCGGTCGCCGCTCCCGAGAAGTCCGGCAGCGCGGTGCCCGCGGTGGCGGACCCGGAGCACGCGGTCGACGAGCCCGGCCCGCGCAAGGGCCAGCTCACGCTCGGCGACATCCTGGTGTGGAACCCCGACTCGCTCAGCCCCGAGACCCTCACGGCGATCAGCAGGCTGAAGGGCGTCGTCGGCGCCCAGCCCCTAGCGATGGCGCAGGTCTCGATCGAGAACAAGCTGATGAACGTCGCCGCGGTCGACCCGTCGACGTACCGCAACTTCACCCCCGCCGCGAGCGCCGAGACCCAGGACGTCTGGGACCGGGTCGCCGGCGGCGAGCTCGCGCTGGACCCGGAGCTGAAGAAGTCCGCCCCGATCACGAAGGCGGGCTACCTCCACCTCGGCAGCGACGAGCAGGCGCCGGACATCCACATCGGCGCCTTCGCGCCGCAGGTGGGGCAGGTCGACGCGGTCGTCAACGAGACCTGGATCAAGACGCTCGGCATGAAGCCCGACAACGCGATCGTCATCAACACCGGCCAGACCTCGCCCGAGTCGCTCCGCAAGAAGATCGAGCAGCTGGCCGGCAGCAAGGCGTCGGTGCAGATGCTGGACGCGGTGGCGCGCTACGGCCTCGACCCCAAGGTCCAGCAGACGGCCTTCCTGGTCGGCTCGGTCGGCGAGGCCGTCGGGACGTTCAACTACAGCGTCCTCGGGGGCGGCCGGATCGCGCCGGAGGCCTCGTGGGTGGCCGCCCACATCACCACCCAGCAGGTCCCGATCCTCGGCAACGTCACCTGCAACAAGCTGATCTTCCCGCAGCTGATCGCGGCGCTGAACGAGGTCGAGGCCCGGGGGCTGACGGACAAGATCCACCCGGGCGAGTACGCCGGCTGCTACTACCCCCGCTTCATCGCGGGCACCACGTCGCTGTCCAACCACTCCTTCGGGCTGGCGCTCGACCTCAACACCCCCGGCAACCAGCGCGGCACCGTCGGCGAGATGGACCGCGGGGTCGTCGACATCTTCAAGAAGTGGGGCTTCGCCTGGGGCGGCGACTGGCACTACACCGACCCGATGCACTTCGAGGCGGACCGGATCGTCAACCCCGGCTGAGTCTCGGGGCCTGGGAGCCGGGGTCTCGATACGGTCGCTGCGCGACCTACTCGACCATCGAGAGCCGGCGCCGGATCTCGAGGGCGGTCATCGCCATCGTGGAGCGCGCCCGGACCGGGTCCTCGGTCAGGAAGTAGTGGTCGGCGCCCGGGGTGACGTCATGGACCACCTCGGCGCCGGCCTCGCGGAGCCGCTCGGCGTACCGGTCGCCGTCGCGCCGCAGGGTGTCCCGCTCGGCGGTCAGCACGACCGCGGGCGGCAGGCCGGTGAGGTCGGCGGCGAGGACCGGCGAGGCGTAGGGCTCCGCGCGGGTCGCCGGGTCGGGGAAGTAGACGCGGCGCACGAGGCCCCGCAACGACGGCGAGATCATCCCGGCGCCGGCCGGGAGGTCGCTGGCGAGGTCGAGCGCGGGGACGCCGAGCACCTGCAGGACCGGGGTGAACGACCCGGCGTCACGCGCCTGCAGGCACACCGACGCGGCGAGGCCGCCGCCGCTGCTGAACCCGCCGACCGCGATCCGCGAGCCGTCCAGGCCGAGACCGTCGCCGTGCTCGGCCAGCCAGGCCGCGACGTCGTGGCACTGGTGCTGGGCGACCGGGTAGGCGACGTACGGCCCGGTCCGGAAGTCGACGTTCACGACCGCCACGTCGGCGGTGGCCACGACGTACCGGCACCAGAAGTCGTCCATCTCGGGGTAGCGCATCAGCCACGCGCCGCCGTGGAAGTGGACGTACGCCGGCAGCACCCGCTGCGCCTCGCCCCGCGGGCGGTAGACGTGCACGGGCACTTCGCCGTGGCGGGTCGGCACGTGGACGCGGTCCGGCGCCGGCAGGTCGGAGCCGGCGAAGCGCAGGTCCTCGCCGTAGCGGACCGTCCAGCGCGCGGTGGCGTGCATCAACGTCGCGCGCAGCCGGTCGTCGAGTCTCACGACAGCCCTTCGTCGCCGACGGCCGCAGCGGATGGGTAGCGTGCACGGCATGCGCGCAGTCCAGGTCGTCACCACCACCGGTCCCGCCGATCTCGAGATCCGTGACGTCGCGGAGCCGACGCCCGGTCCCGACGACGTCCTGGTGGAGGTGCACCGCCTCGGGATCTCGTTCCCGGACCTGCTGCTGAGCAAGGGGCAGTACCAGCTCAAGCCGGAGCTCCCGTTCACCCTGGGCGTCGACTTCGCCGGGACCGTCGTCAGCGGCGGCGGCTTCGAGCCCGGTCAGCGGGTGGCCGGCGTGGCGCCGTACGGCGCGGGCGCGGAGCTCGTCGTCAACCCGAAGGTCTCGACCTTCGCGCTGCCCGACTCGATCACCTTCGACGAGGGTGCGGCGCTGCCGATGAACTACCTGACCGCGCAGTTCGCGCTCGCCGAGCGTGGCCAGCTGCAGGAGGGCGAGACCGTCCTCGTGCACGGCGCCGCGGGGGGCGTCGGGACCGCGACGATCCAGGTCGCCAAGGGGTACGGCGCCCGCACCATCGCCGTGGTCAGCTCGGACGCCAAGGCCGAGATGGCCAAGCGGGCCGGCGCCGACGAGACCGTGCTGGTCGACGGCTTCAAGGACGCCGTGATGGCGCTGACCGACGGCCGGGGCGTCGACGTCGTGATGGACGTCGTCGGCGGCGACCTCTTCACCGACTCGCTGCGCGTGCTGGCCGCCCAGGGCCGGCTGCTCGTCGTGGGCTTCGCCTCCGGGCAGGGCATCCCCGAGGTCAAGGTCAACCGGCTGCTGCTCAACAACGTCGACGTCCGCGGCGTCGGCTGGGGCGCCTACGCGATGATGCGGCCCGGCTACATGCTCGAGCAGTGGGCCGAGCTGGTCCCGATGATGGAGAGCGGCGTGGTCAAGCCGCCGATCGGCGAGAGCTACGCCCTCGACGAGGTCGGGCGGGCGCTCGTCGACATGGACGAGCGCCGCACCCTCGGCAAGTCGGTCGTGCGGGTCCGCGACTGACGGGACTCAGAGCGGCGCCAGCGGGTGGATGTCGAGGTTGCCGTCGAGGCCGTCGCCCAGGATCCCGATGGCGCTCGCCACGTGGGGGGTGCCCATGTGGGCGTCGAGGTCGTCCTTGCCTCGCCAGGCCTCGATGGTGACGAAGACGCCGGGCTTGGCCTGCGACTCGAAGACGTCGTAGGCCAGGCAGCCCTCCTCGTCGCGGAGGCTGGCCGCGGCCAGCTCGCGCAGCGCGCCGCGCACCGCCTCGGTCGCCTCGGGCTTGGTCGGGATGGTCGCGACGACGCGCACGGCGTCGGTGGGGAGATCGGTCATGCTGGCGACCGTACCGGTTCCTCGGCCCGCCGGTTAGGGTCGGAGCGTGAGCATCCTGGATGACGCCCGTGAGGGCATGAACCCCGACATCCGTCCGCAGGACGACCTCTTCGGCCACGTGAACGGCCGCTGGCTGGACGAGGTGGAGATCCCGTCCGACCGGTCGAGCTGGGGGCCGTTCGTCCAGCTGGCCGACGTCGCGGAGGGGCAGGTCCGCACGATCATCGAGGACCTCGCGCGCACCGTGACCGAGGGCGACCCCGCGAACATCGACGAGGACGCCCGCAAGATCGGCGACCTGTTCGCCTCCTTCATGGACACCGAGACGATCGACCAGCGCGGCATCCGCCCGGTCCGGCCGCTCATCGACGCGGTCGGCGCGCTGCGCGACACTCGCGACCTGGCGGCGTTCCTCGGCGAGTTCGAGCGGGTCGGCGGGCACGGCCTCTTCGGGTCGTACGTCGACACCGACAGCCGCCAGTCCGACCGCTACCTCGTCCACCTGACCCAGGGCGGGCTCGGGCTGCCGGACGAGTCGTACTACCGCGAGGACAAGTTCGCGGGCCAGCGCGACGCCTACGTGGCCTACCTGACCAAGCTGCTCGCGCTCGGCCGCCACGAGGACGCCCCCGCGGCGGCCGCGACCGTGCTCGAGATCGACACGAAGCTGGCGGCCGGTCACTGGGAGCGCGCCGAGACCCGCGACGTGCAGAAGACCTACAACCTGATGTCGGCCGACGAGCTCAAGGAGCTCTGCCCGGCGTTCGACTGGGACGCCTACGTCACCAACCTCGGTGGCAACGCCGAGACCATCGCGCAGTCGTGCGTGCGCCAGCCGTCGTTCTTCGCGCACCTCTCGACGGTGATCGAGGAGGTGCCGATCGAGGAGTGGAAGTCGTGGATGCTCGTCCACGTGCTGCGCTCGGCGGCGCCGTACCTCACCGACGACTTCGTCGACACCAACTTCGACTTCTACGGCCGCACCCTCAACGGCACCCCGGAGCTGCGGGCCCGCTGGAAGCGCGGCGTCGCGTTCGTCGAAGGCGCGGTCGGCGAGGCCGTCGGCAAGGAGTACGTCGCGCGGCACTTCCCGCCGTCCTCCAAGGCGCAGATGGACGAGCTCGTCGCGAACCTGCTGGCGGCGTACCGCTCCTCGATCTCGCAGCTCGACTGGATGACCGACGAGACCAAGCAGCGGGCCTACGAGAAGCTCGACACGTTCCTGCCGAAGATCGGCTACCCCGAGAAGTTCCGCGACTACTCCGCGCTGCACGTCAGCGCCGACGACCTGCTGGGCAACGTCGCGGCCGCCTCGGCGTTCGAGACCGACCGCGAGCTCGCCAAGATCGGCTCGCCGGTCGACCGCGACGAGTGGTTCATGCTGCCGCAGACCGTCAACGCCTACTACAACCCCGGCACCAACGAGATCTGCTTCCCGGCCGGCATCCTGCAGAAGCCGTTCTTCAGCCCGGACGCCGAGCCGGCCGAGAACTACGGCGGCATCGGCTCGGTCATCGGGCACGAGGTCGGGCACGGCTTCGACGACCAGGGCGCGCAGTACGACGGCCAGGGTAACCTCAACGACTGGTGGACGGCCGACGACAAGGCCGCCTTCGAGGTGAAGTCGAAGGCCCTGATCGAGCAGTACGACGCCTTCGAGCCGCGGGCGCTGCCGGGCGAGCACGTCAACGGCGCGCTCACCGTCGGCGAGAACATCGGCGACCTGGGCGGCCTGACGATCGGCCACACGGCGTACGTCATCTCGCAGGGCGGCTCGGCCTCGGTCGAGGACCGGCAGAAGCTGTTCATGAACTGGGCCTACTGCTGGCGCACCAAGCGGCGTGCCGAGCAGGAGCAGCAGTACCTCACCATCGACCCGCACAGCCCGCCGGAGTTCCGCGCGAACATCGTGCGCAACCTCGACGAGTTCCACGAGGTGTTCGAGACCGCGTCCGGCGACGGCCTGTGGCTCGACCCCGCGGAGCGCGTGCGGATCTGGTGACCCGCGGCGCCCGGGTGGGCGCGGGTGGGCACTGGTGGGCCTCAGCGCGGGTCGCTGAGGTACTCCGCCAGCAGCTTCCGCGCGGGCTCGTCGCGCACCAGGTCGGGCCGCGCGGCCACGACAGGGCGCAGCGCCTCCAGCAGCGGCGCCATCGTGGTCACGCGCTGGAGGGTGATCTTGAGCGCCCGCCGGCGGCCGTGCTGGTCGGGGCCGATCAGCCACACGGCCGGGTTCCACGCCTCCGGGGTGAGCGCGCCGACCGACCCGTCGACCACCGGCCGCACCTCGGTGAGCTCGGCGAGGGCCAGCCGGTGGTGCAGGCGGCCGCCGAGGTAGGTCGTCAGGTGCTCGCGGGACACCGCGATCCTCAGGCGCAGCAGGTGCTGGGCCGCCCACAGGGGGCCGATCACGAACAGCAGCGCGATCAGCGCCGCGATCCCGGCCGCCGCGAGCGCGGGCATCTCGCCCCGCTGGCCGGCGCGCACGACCTGCACGAGTGGGTAACTGAAGAACGCGGCCAGCCCGAGCGACGCCCACGCGAGCAGGTGGCGCGGCGGCAGCGTGGTCTCGGGCTCCATGGGGGCGGAGCCTACGGCCCGTTCGCCCCCACTTCCCGGGGGAAACTGTCACTTTCCGGGTGTTGCAACACCCGGAAAGCGCCAAATTCCCCGGATATCCGGGGATCCCGACGGCCCCGACCCCGCCCCCAGCCGGCGCCCGCCCGCATCACAGACGCGCACCCGTCCCGCCCGGGGACGTCATCCGGACGGGGCACCCGTCTCCTCGGAGCGCATGACGTCCCGCGGCCCTGTGGAGGCGGTACGCCGGGTGTCGGGACGCGCTGGTAGACAGGCGGGCGTGAGCACCCCCGGCACCGCCCCGAGCGCCCCGACCGGCACCGACGTCCGCGAGCGCGCCGAGGCGCACCTGCGCGCCCTGGTCGGGCCGCGGGGCGGGCAGGGTGAGGTCAGCCTCCGCGAGGACCAGTGGACCGCGATCGAGGCGCTGGCCGTCGACCGCCGCCGGGCGCTGGTCGTCCAGCGGACCGGCTGGGGCAAGTCGGCGGTCTACTTCGTCGCGACGCTGCTGCTGCGCGAGGCCGGGGCGGGCCCGACGGTCATCGTCTCGCCGCTGCTCGCGCTGATGCGCAACCAGATCGAGGCCGCGGAGCGGGCCGGGATCCGGGCCGTCACGATCAACTCCACCAACATCGAGTCCTGGGAGCCGATCCAGGACGCCATCCGCGCGGGCGAGGTCGACGTCCTCCTGGTGAGCCCCGAGCGGCTCAACAACCCCGGCTTCCGCGACGAGGTGCTGCCCCGGCTGGCCGCCACCTGCGGGCTGCTGGTGGTCGACGAGGCGCACTGCATCTCCGACTGGGGCCACGACTTCCGCCCCGACTACCGCCGGATCCGCACCCTCCTCGAGGACCTGCCCGAGGGCATCCCCGTCCTCGCCACCACCGCGACGGCCAACGCGCGGGTGACCTCCGACGTCGCCGAGCAGCTCGGTCCCCCCGAGAGTCGCCAGAGCGTGCTCGTGCTGCGCGGCTCCCTCGACCGGGAGTCGCTGCGCCTGGGCGTGGTCCGCCTGAAGACCGCCGAGCAGCGCCTGGCCTGGCTCGCCGACCACCTCGCGGAGCAGCCCGGCTCCGGCATCATCTACTGCCTGACGGTGGCCGCGACGCAGGAGATCGCCGACTACCTGCGCACCCGCGGGCACGACGTCGCGGCGTACTCCGGCCAGACCGACACCACCGAGCGCCAGGCCCTCGAGCAGGACCTGATCGCCGGCCGGGTGAAGGCGCTCGTGGCCACCAGCGCGCTGGGGATGGGCTTCGACGCCACCCTCGGCTTCGTCGTCAACATGGGCGCCCCGGCCTCGCCGGTCGCCTACTACCAGCAGGTCGGCCGTGCCGGTCGCGGCACGGACGAGGCCACGGTCGTGCTCCTCCCGGCGATCGAGGACCGCGACATCTGGGCCTACTTCGCCTCGCTGGCCTTCCCGCGCGAGGAGCTGGTCCGCCAGACCCTCGCCGTGCTGGCCGACTCACCCAGCCCGATGAGCACCGCCGCGCTGGAGACGTACGTCGAGCTCAACCGCAACCGCCTCGAGACGATGCTCAAGGTCCTCGACGTCGACGGCGCCGCCCGGCGGGTCCGCGGCGGCTGGGAGTCGACCGGGCAGCCGTGGTCGTACGACGAGGAGCGCTACCGCCGGGTGAGCGAGGCGCGCGAGCGCGAGCAGCAGGCGATGCTGGACTACCTCCGCACCGACCGCTGCCGGATGTGGTTCCTGCGCGACCAGCTCGACGACCCCGACGCGACCGAGTGCGGGCGCTGCGACAACTGCGGCGGCCTCGAGCTCTCGGCGACGGTGTCCGAGGCCTCCGTCGAGGAGGCCGGGGCCCGGCTCTCGCGGCCCGGTGTGGTGGTCGAGCCGCGCAAGATGTGGCCGTCCGCGCTGGCCAACCTCGGCATCGAGCTCAAGGGCAAGATCGCCGACGGCGCGGCCGAGGGCCGGGTGGTCGCCCGGCTGACCGACCTCGGCTACGGCCAGGCGCTGCGCGAGCTCTTCCGCCCCGGCACGCCCGACGGCCCGGTCCCGGTCCCGCTGGTGCGGGCCGTCGTCGAGGTGCTGGGCGACTGGCGCCCCGCGGTCGACGCCATCGTGGTCGTCGAGTCCGCGACCCGGCCGACCCTCACGGCCGACCTCGCGGACGGGTTGTCGCGCTACCTCAAGATCCCGGTCGTGGGGCGCTGGGCGATCGTCGACGAGTCGGTCGTCCCGGGCCAGGGCGCGATGAACTCCGCCCAGCGGGTCGCGGCCGTCGGGCGCCGGTTCCGCCTGGAGGCGGAGCCCGGCGCCCTCGAGGGTCGCTCGGTGCTGCTGGTCGACGACCGGGTCGTCACCGGCTGGACCCTCACGCTGGCGGCGCGGGCGCTGCGACGCGAGGGGGCGACCGAGGTCAGGCCGTTGGCGCTGGCGACGGAGTCCTGACCTCCTCGGCCCGGGCACCGTCCCGGTCGGAGCCGTCGAGCTCGTCCTGCTCGAGCCGGTCGGCCGAGAGGTGCGCGTAGTAGTCGCGCGGCCGGCCGTTGCGGTCGATCATCGACAGCATCCGCAGGCCCGCGGCCTCGACGGTGCGCGACGAGAGCCAGGCCAGGCCGAGCGTCGGGCCGAGGACCAGCACGAACGTCACGACGAACTGCGGGCCGGGTCGTGCCTCGGGCAGCACCCCGATCGAGCCGAGGAAGCGCATCACCGGCTCGTGGATCAGGTAGATGCCGTAGCCCAGGCCACCGACCCACGCGAGCGGCTTCCAGTCCAGGACGCTCGGCCACGGGCCGTCGTGGAAGACGATCGAGGCCATCGCGACGGCGATCGCCACGGCGTACGCCGGGTGCCACCACTCGCCCGCCACGCTGGTGACCGGACGGGTCAGGACCAGCGCCGTCAGGGCGAGCAGACCGGTGGCGGCGAGCAGGCCCCGCACCGGGCGCGCGAGGCGCACACCGGCGGCGGCGAGGACCGCGAGGCCCATCCCGATGCCGAAGTCGGCCGCCCGCGAGAGCGGCGAGAACCAGATCGACCAGTTCTCGGGCGCCTGGTCGGTGAGCACCGTGCTCCACAGCAGGTAGCCGACCCCGACGAGCGAGGAGAGCACCGGCAGGGCGGAGACGACGGCGAGCCGGCCGCGGCGGGACGTCGTACGCCGGACCAGCGCGTTCACGACCGGGACGGCCAGCGCCATCAGCACGTAGAAGTGGAACTCCACGCCGAGCGACCACGCGGGGCCGTCGGTCCAGAAGATGTACTGGTCGCTGTAGACGTGCGTGAACGTCAGGTGCAGCAGCAGGTCCTGCCAGTGGCCCGGCAGGTCCGGGTTGGTGACCGCCCAGACGACCAGGACGACCGTGACGTACAGCGGCACCAGCCTCGCCATCCGGCGGTAGAGCAGCACCCGGCCGGGTCGACCAGGCAGGCCGTCCGCGGCGGCGCGGGCGACCGGCAGCCACAGGACGAGACCCGACAGCACGAAGAACATGTCGACGAACAGGTCGGTGCCGAGCATCAGCTGGTGGGCGGTGCCCGACCAGGGCCACGCGCTCTCCGGGCCGGAGCGGTTGTTCTGGTAGGCGTGGAAGAACACCACGAAGAGCGCGGCGAGACCGCGTAGCCAGCCCAGCGGGTAGATCGGGCGGCTGGAGCGGGGTGCCTCGTCGATCGTGGTGGCCTGCTCGGCCACGTCGACGGCGTGCTCGTCGAGCGGGTCGGGGGCGGTGGAGCGGGGGCGGTTCAGGGGGGTGACCGTCATGCTGCGGCCTCCTTGTCCGTGGAGGTGGACGTGGGCGTGTCGGTGGTGGGGGGTGTGGGCGCGTCGGACGAGCCGGAGCTCGCCGCGGTGCGCGGGGTGACGACCCACTGGTGCTCGCCGCGGAGCTGCTTGAGGTGCGCGACCCGGTTCACGAGGTTCTTCAGCTCCGTGTAGAAGAGCAGGTTGGCCAGGGCGGCCATCACGAACCACGACGGGTGCTGGCGCAGGTCCGGTGCCGCGAGGCGCCACGCGGCCAACGTCTGCAGCGGGCCGGAGAGCGTGATGAACAGCGTCAGCAGCAGGAACATCGGCGAGCCGAGGTCCAGGCCGCCGTCGCGCCAGGCGAGGAAGCCGAAGAGCGGCCAGGCCATCATCGCGACCCACGGGTAGAGCTCGCGCCAGCCGAGCAGGTAGACGACGCCGAGCTTCTGGCGCAGCGACAGCGTCGGGCTGCGGAGCGTGGAGACGAAGTGCCGGCAGGACACCTGGAACCAGCCCTGCGCCCAGCGCATCCGCTGGTTCCACAGCGACTTCGCGGTCTCGGGGGCCAGCTCGCGGCTGACCAGGCCCGGGTCGTTGACGATCCGGCCGCCGGCCTCGAGCAGCCGCATCGACGCCTCGATGTCCTCGGTGAGGAACGAGCCGCGCAGCCGGATCCGCTCGAGCGCGGACGCGCGCCAGTAGCCGTTGGAGCCACCGAAGATGCCGAAGCCGTAGACCGCGGCACGGCCCGGGTGGGCGACGGCGTAGATCTGCTCGAACTCGACGGCGACGAGCTTGCCGAGCGCGGAGTCGTGGCCGTTGCGGATCACGCAGTGGCCCTGTACGACGTCCACCCCGTCGGCGATCCAGTGCCAGGCCCGGTCGAACGAGCCGGCGGCCGGGTGGTGGTCGGCGTCGAAGATGCCCACGAACTCGCCCTCGGCGACCCGGAGCGCGGCGTTCACGTTCTGGGCCTTCGAGGTGCTGTCGGGCACCTTGAGGACGGTGAGGTCGGCGTGCTCGCGCTCGAGGCGGCGCAGCTCGTCCTCGACGTCGAGGACGACGGGGGTGTTGTAGGCCAGCACGATCTGCAGGCCGCCGGAGTACTCCTGCTCCAGGAAGCGGTGCACGGTCTCGACGATCGTGTCGGCCTCGTTGGGGAGGTACGCCGCGATCACGGCCGTCGCGCGCGGGGCCGGTCCCTCCGGGGTGGCGGGCAGCCGCGGCGGGTCGAGGGCCTGCGAGCACTCCGCCCAGATGGTCAGGGCGGTGAGCCCGAGCGCCGCGACCAGCGCCCAGTAGAGGGCGCCGGAGACGTCGATGCCGATCGCGTAGAGGCCGACCAGCAGCAGGAACGGCAGCACGACCGAGCCGACGGTCGCGGCCAGCACCTGGCGGCTCGAGGTCCACAGGTTGATGACCGGGTGCCGGGCCTTGACGTGCGCGCCGTCCTGGCGGGGCTGCAGGTCGCGCTGCCGCACCGACTCGGAGGCGGCCGCGGCGGCGTACGACTCCGCGGTGAGCGGGTCCTGCTTGCGCGTGATGGGCGCCCAGCCGACACCGAGGTCGCTGACGCCCCGCTGGTCGAGCGAGCCGAAGACCTCGATCGCGTGGTAGGCCATCTCCTGCAGCCGGACCGGGCGCGCGGCCCGGTCCTCGTGGCGCAGGCGGAGGCTGAGCTTGCCCTCGGCGGTTCGGGCGATGATCTCGCCCGGGTGCAGGTGGCGGGTGAGCCGCTCGGCGGCCGCGGCGAGGATGTCCTCCTCGGCGCGCACCGAGGCGGTGGCGTTGTCGGGGGCGGCCCACACGGGGTCGATGACCGCGACGATCTGGCGGTGCCGGGTCGGGAGCCGCAGGCGGCCCCGGACGGGCAGGGTGACGACCTCGGAGCGCGAGCCCACCCGGCCGGCGTCGGCGGGGCGGTCGGCGACCTGGTCGGGAGCGGGGTCGGGACGACGGGAAGCGAGCAGGGACACGGAGGAGACCTTTCGGGGGATCGACGGTCGGGGGGTTCGGGGAACCCGAGATGTCGAGTGCGGGTCGGCACAGGATCGGGGCCGAGCTGCCGCGGGAAAGGCGAGCTGCGTGAGTCGCGCTTGATCCTCCACCGTCGCAACCGCCGCGCGGCGTACGCAAGCCGGAGCGACGTGCTCCGAGTCACGCGACGGCCGTCACAGCGCCGTTTCACGCTCAACCACGGGGTTTCGGGCGTCCCGGGTGTGGCGGCGACCACGCGGAGATCTCGCGGATGTGCAACGTGTTCCAGCGCCGGGACGACCTCCGGAGGGTCCGGTGGCGCGCGACGGCCGGACGCCGCGAGGGCGCGACCGCGGTGTGCGGCCGCGCCCTCGTGGGGTGGTGCGGTGGGTCGGTGCCGGTCTCAGTGCAGGACGACCGGCGCCTCGCTCGACGCGGCCAGCCGGCGCCGGGGCAGGAAGAACGCCGGCACCAGAACGGCCGCCACCATGATCGTCGCGACGACGAAGACCGTGGCGTAGGCGTCCGCCGTGGCGGCCGGTGCGCCCGACGGGTCCGTCGGGTCGACCTCGAGCAGGCCGTTGGTGAGCAGCACCGCGAAGACGGCCGTGCCGATCGAGGCCGCGACCTGCTGGACGATGTTGAGCAGCGTGGAGCCGCGCGCGACCGTGTGGTCCTTCAGCGTCGCCAGGGCGGCGGACATGATCGGCATCATCGTGCCGCCCATGCCGAGGCCCATGATGAAGAGCGCCCCGAGGAGGTAGGCGTACGACGTGCTCTCGCTCAGCTGGGTGAACATCTCCATGCCGACCGTGATGACGACGATCCCGGTCATCACGATCTTGCCGGGGCCGATCCGGTCGGCCAGGATCCCGGCCAGCGGCATCGTGATCATCGCGCCGAGACCCTGGGGCGCCAGCAGCAGCCCGGACTGGAGCGCGGACTCGCCGCGGACCTGCTGGAAGTACAGCGGGAAGAGCAGGCTGGCCCCGAAGAACGCGATTGCGAAGAGGGACATCGCGATCACGGCGACCGTCATCCGGGAGTTCGTGAACAGCCGCAGGTCGACCAGCGGGTGGAGGTTGCGACGGTGGAGTGCCCACGGCACGAAGGCCGCGATGAGCAGCGCCCCGATGATCGCCGGCGCGACGACCTGCGCGGTCCACACGGTGCCGTGCTCGGCCTTGGCGCTGGGGATCGAGGAGACGCCGTACAGGAAGGCCGCCAGGCCCGGGGAGAGCAGCACCATGCCGAGCCAGTCGAACGTCTCGGACGGCTCCACCTCGTCGGCGGGCAGCACGATCCAGGCGTAGACCAGCGCGAGGGCGCCGATCGGCAGGTTGATGAGGAAGATCCAGTGCCAGCTCGCCGAGTCGATGAGCGCGCCGCCGAGGATGGGGCCGAAGATCGGGCCGAGCAGCATCGGGATGCCGAGCACCGCCATCACCCGGCCGACCCGCTCGGGGCCGGCCGCGCGGGTCAGGATCGTCATGCCGAGCGGCATCAGCATGCCGCCGCCGAGCCCCTGGACCACCCGGAAGGTCACCAGCATCTCGAGGCTGTCCGCCGTGGCGCAGAGCGCCGAGCCGGCGGCGAAGAGCAGCACCGCGAGGAGGTAGAGCCGCTTGGTGCCGAAGCGGTCGGCCGCCCAGCCGGTCAGCGGGATCACGCTGGCCAGCGCCAGGGTGTAGCCCGTCATCGTCCACGCGACCTCCGCCGACGTCGCGTCGAACTCGCGCTGGAAGGTGTTGAGGGCCACGGACACGACCGTGATGTCGAGGATCGACATGATCGCGCCCAGCACGACCACGCCGGCGACCATCAGGACGCCCCGGTCGAGGCGGTCGCTGCCGCCGCTCCCGTCGGGCGGGGTGCTCTCGGTGGTCTGGGGAGAGGTGTCGGTACTCACCCGGTCGAGGCTAGGTCGCACCGCCGACAGGGCGCATCCGACTTTGGTCGCTGCGCTGAGTGCGATCGGTCACCGATCGCGCCGGTGTGGGGGCCGGCGGGGCCGGGTCTGTCCGACGGGGTCGGGTCGTTTGCAGCCCTTGGTCGGCCGTGCTCGCGGGGTGGGCGCGGTGCGCCCACCCACCGCGGGCGCTTGCTCCCGGGACCGCCCGCAGAGACCGGTGCGGTGAAGGAGTCCGTTGAAGGGCGGGCGGTGGGTCGCCTTGACGCGCCCGCAGTGGGTGCGCTCCCCGCGCCCACCCGGCCAGCCACGCGCCCGCGTCGGACGGTGCGGGTGGGTGGGGGTCCGGGGTGGGTGGGTCCGCCCCGCGGCGAGCGTCTCAGGCGAGGAGCTGCTGGATCGCGCCGACGACGACCGGGTCGTCCGGCTCGAGGCCGGGGTTGAAGCGGGCGACGACCTGGCCTTGGCTGTCGACGAGGAACTTCTCGAAGTTCCAGGTGATGTCGCCGTCGACGCCCTTCTCGTTGGGGGTCTGGACGAGGGTGTCGTAGATCGGGTGGCGGCCCTCGCCGTTCACCTCGACCTTCTCGGTCATGGGGAAGGTGACGCCGTAGGTCGCGGAGCAGAACTCGGCGATCTCCTCGGACGAGCCGGGCTCCTGGCCGCCGAACTGGTTGCAGGGGATGCCGACGACGGTGAAGCCCTGGTCGGCGTACTGCTCCTGCAGCTGCTCCAGCGCGGTGTACTGCGGGGTCAGGCCGCACTTGCTGGCGACGTTGACGAGGAGGGCGGGGCCACCGCCGGTGATCTCGCCGAGCGTGGCGGGGGTTCCGTCGAGGCGGGCGATCGGGGCGTCGAGGATGCTCATGGGGACGAGCCTAGGGTTGCCCCCTCAGCAGGGGGCGTCGAGGTGTCGGCGGCGGACGCTAGCGTCCCGGCACCGAGGACGCGTCGACGAGGGGAGGGCACCGGGTGAGCTTCGTCCCTGTCACGGGCCCGGCCGTCTTCCGTGCGGCCGACCCGCCCCGCGAGGGCGTCGTGGAGTTCACCGACGCGCGGCGCACCGTGGCGCTGCCGATCCGTGCCGCCCTGCCGGTGCTGACCCGGGCGCACGCGCGCGACGACCTGCACCCGAGCGTCGGGCTGCTCTCGGGGGCGGCCCTGCTCGGGATGCGGCTCGTGGCGGCGGGGAAGTTCGAGCCCGTCGAGGGCGGGGCCAGCTGGCGGGTCGCGGCGCTCGACCACGCCGACCGGGACCGGGTCGAGATGCTCGCGCGCTCGCGGGCGTACGCCGGGGTCGACGAGCGCCAGGCCGCCGCCCTGGTCCACGAGGTGCTCGACGCGGTCGCGGACGCGATGCCCCGCAGCGCGCCGGTCGCCACCCGGCAGACGGCGTCCGCCGCCGGCCGCCCCACGACCACGCCGACCGGCCCGGGGGGTCGGGGCGGCCCGGCCGCGCGCCGACGGGCCGGCCCGGACGACTACGCCAGCCGGCTGCAGTCGCGGCTGGCGCGGCACCTGAGCGCGCCCGACGACCGCCCGCACCTCGTCACGATCTCCCTGCGGGTCGAGGCCGACGAGGAGGAGCTGGTGGCGGGCTCGCTGCGCGTGGTGCTGCAGGTCCACGACGAGCGCAACCAGCTGCACGTCTGCGACGCCGCGCTGCTCTGGACCGAGAGCGGCCCCGGCGCCAGTCACGGCTTCGGCGACCGGGCGCGCACGCACGCCACCATCGCGCTGCGGGCGGCCGCGGAGGCGTGGCCACCGCTGGACCGGCTGCTCGAGCTGCGGGTGCCCGACGAGATCACCCTCGACACCGACGAGCTGGTCAGCCTGCTCGACCGGGGCGTGGGGGCGCTGCACGAGCGCGGCGTCGACGTGCTCTGGCCGCGCAGCCTGGGGCGCGACCTCACCGCCACGACCGTGCTCGACCGGGCGCCGGCCGGTCGTCGCGAGGAGCCGCTGCAGGAGGGGATGCTCGGCCTCGACACGATGTTCGCCTTCTCCTGGCGGATCGCCCTGCACGGCGACCCGCTGACCGACGAGGAGATGGACCAGCTGGCCGGCTCGGCAGCGCCGATCCTGCGGCTGCGCGGCGGCTGGACCGTCGTCGACCCGGCGATCGCCCGGAAGGCGCGCAAGCGGCTGGTCCGCACGGTCAAGCCCGCCCAGGCGGTCGCGGCGACGCTCACCGGGATCGTCCAGGTGGACGAGCAGGAGGAGCAGGTCGTCGTCGGGGCGAGCCTGCTCAAGGTCCGCGAGCGGCTGCTCGGTGCGGCGACCCGCGACCCGGTGGCGGTGCCGGCGGGCCTGGCGGCGACGCTGCGCGACTACCAGCGCCACGGTCTGACCTGGCTGGCCGAGATGACCGACCTCGGGCTCGGCGCCTGCCTCGCCGACGACATGGGGCTCGGCAAGACCGTCACGCTGATCGCGCTGCACCTGCACCGCAGCGAGCAGGCGGCGGCCGCGGGCCGGGTCGCGCCCGGGCCCACCCTCGTGGTCTGCCCGGCCAGCCTCCTGGGCAACTGGGAGGCCGAGATCACCCGCTTCGCCCCCGGCGTCCCGGTGCGGCGCTTCCACGGCTCCCAGCGCGACCTCGGCGGGCTCGCCGGGGCCGAGGGGCTCACCGGCCCCGGGTTCGTGCTGACGACGTACGGCACCATGCGCCGCGACCACGTCCTGCTCGCCTCGGTCGGGTGGGGCCTGGTCGTCGCGGACGAGGCGCAGCACGTCAAGAACGCCCGCACCTCCACCGCACGGGCGCTGCGCGAGATCCCCAGCGCCGCCCGCGTCGCGCTGACCGGCACCCCGGTCGAGAACGACCTGACCGAGCTGTGGTCGATCCTCGACTGGGCCACGCCGGGACTGCTCGGCAGCCGCAATGCCTTCCGCAAGGTCTGGGCCGCGCCGATCGAGTCCGGGCTCGAGCCGACCAAGGCCCGCCAGTTCGCCGACCTGATCGGGCCGTTCCTGCTGCGGCGCCGCAAGTCCGACCCCGGCATCGCGCCCGAGCTGCCCGCCAAGACCGAGACCGACCACCCGTTGGGTCTGACCCGCGAGCAGGTCGTGCTCTACGAGGCGTACGTGCGCGACACGATGGAGCGCATCGAACGGGCCGACCCCAGCGACCCGGCCACCCGGCGCGGCCTGGTGCTGATGCTCCTGACCGGGCTCAAGCAGATCTGCAACCACCCCGCGCACTTCCTCAAGCAGTCCGGCACCCGGCTGTCCGGCCGCTCGCAGAAGCTCGACCTCCTCGACGAGCTGGTCGGCACGGTGCTCGCGGAGGACGGTGCGGTGCTGGTCTTCACGCAGTACGTCGCCATGGCGCGGCTGCTGG
Source organism: Nocardioides luti (assembly GCF_014212315.1). Taxonomy (NCBI): domain Bacteria; kingdom Bacillati; phylum Actinomycetota; class Actinomycetes; order Propionibacteriales; family Nocardioidaceae; genus Nocardioides; species Nocardioides luti. The sequence continues at coordinate 2,332,404 of NZ_JACKXE010000001.1, read as the reverse complement.
AGACCCACCTGGCCCGGGCGGGTGTCCCGCACCAGTTCCTGCACGGCGGCACGCCCGTGCGCGAGCGCGAGGCGATGGTGGCGCGCTTCCAGGCCGACGACGAGGGCAGCGTCCCGGTGTTCCTGCTGTCGTTGAAGGCCGGCGGCACCGGCCTCAACCTGACCCGCGCCGACCACGTCATCCACTTCGACCGCTGGTGGAACCCGGCCGTCGAGGAGCAGGCGACGGACCGCGCCTACCGGATCGGCCAGACCCGGCCGGTGCAGGTGCACCGCCTGGTCACCCGCGGCACCGTCGAGGAGCGGATCGCCGAGCTGCTCGGCCGCAAGCGGGCCATCGCGGACTCCGTCCTCGGCGGGGGCGAGGCGGCGCTGACCGAGCTGAGCAACGAGGACCTGCGCGACTTCGTCAGCCTGCGTCGCACCGACCTCGAGGACCCGGATTGACCGCGCTGGTGCACCCCCGCGTCGCCGCCTGCCGCGGCGCGGCCCGGGCGAGCACCTGGTGGGGCAAGGCGTGGGTGCGGGCCGTCGAGGAGTCGGCGTACGCCGATCGCGACCTGGTCGCCGGCCGCGCCCTGTCGCGCTCGGGGCGGATCGGGCAGATCACGACCGACGAGGGTGGCTTCGTGGCGGCCGTCGAGGACGACCAGGGGCTGTGGACGGTCTCGGGCTCGGTCCCGCTGCTCGACCTCCCGTCGCGCGGCGCCCTGGTCGAGACGGTCGCGGCCGAGGCCGGGCGGGTCGCGGCGCTGCTGGCCGGTGAGCTGCCGCACACGCTGGTCGAGCACGCGGAGGAGGCGGGCGTCGAGCTCCTGCCGTACGGCGGCGAATTGGCCTCGGCCTGCACCTGCGACGCCTGGGTGGACCCGTGCGCGCACGCGCTCGGCGTGCTCTACCAGCTGACCTGGCTGATCGAGGCCGACCCGTTCGTGCTGCTCGGGCTGCGCGGCCTGGCCCGCGACGACCTGCTGGCCGAGCTGCACGCCCGGGCGGTGCCCGACCCCGAGCCCCCGGTCGGCGACGACCTCGAGACGGGCCTGGACGCCGCGCTGCGGGCGGCCCGGGTGCTCGACCTGCTCGACGACCCGGAGCGACCGGTCGACCACCTCTTCTGAGCGGTCCGGCTCAGTAGTCGTACTCCCCGCACGCCCGCGTCCGGATCAGCTGCCAGGTGTCGGTGTCCGTGACGCCGGTGTCCGCGACGTCGCGGAAGGACTGGAAGGTCCGCACCAGGTCGGCCGTGCGCTGGTCGTAGACCCCGTTGATGTGGTGGGTGGGGTTGCGGCCGATGTCGTCGAGCGTGGTCTGGAGGGCGCGGGTCCAGATCTGGGTCGCGGCGTCCTGCGGGCGCCCGACGGCCAGCTCCGGGAAGGTCTCGGTCGGCAGCTCGCAGATGCACTGCACGTGGATCCGGCTGCTGGCGCGGAGCCGGGTGACGTTGTCGCCACGGTGCGCCGGCGTCATCCGCTGGGCACAGGCCTCGCTGGGGCTGTCGTAGGGCCCGAGGTAGGCGACGTACGTCGGGGCGGGCTGCGTCTCGCGGCCGTAGACGGCCGCGCACGAGTCCGCGGTGCGCAGGTAGCTCACGTCGGCGCCCGCGTTGTCCTGGATGGCCGCCGCCAGCGGCGCCCGGCTCTCGCCGAAGCCGATCACCAGGATGCTCGCGCCGGTGCAGTCGGGGAGGTCGCGGAACGGCACGCCGAGGCCGAGCGGGTCGGCGTCCGCGGAGGGACCTGTCGTCCGGGTGCCGGGCACCAGGAAGGCGACGAGGACCCCGGCGAGCAGGCCGAGGACCGCGGCGAGGACCAGCACGCGTGACCGCTTCACCGGCGGTCCGGGTCGTCGAGGCCGAGCGCGCCCAGCGCCATCTGGCGCAGGAGGTCGTGCATGGGGACGTCGGGCAGCAGGCCGCTGTGCGGGGTGGAGTTGATCAGGCCGAACGCCGCGTGCGCCATCGCCCGCGCGCGCTCGAGGGCCAGACCGCCGTGCACCAGCCGGAGCTGGTCGGCCCAGAGGTCGACGTACTCCCGCTGGAGGGTACGGACGCGTTCGCGCGCCTCGCGGGGCAGGGACTCCCAGTCGCGGTCCTGGACGACGATCAGCGGCCGGTGCCGGAGCGCGAAGTCGACGTGCCAGTCGACGAGGGCGACCAGCGCGTCCGCGGGGCCGGCCGCGTCGGCGACCCGGCTGCGGCCGACGGAGAGCAGGTCCTGGCTGATCGAGACCAGCATCTCGGCGAGGACGGCGTCCTTCGAGACGAAGTGCTTGTAGAGCGCCGGGCCGGAGATGCCGACCGCCGCGCCGAGGTCGGCGACCGAGACGCCGTGGAAGCCGCGCGCCGCGAAGAGCTCCGCGGCCGTGGCGAGGATCTGCTCGCGACGGCTCAGCGGACCGGGAGCCCCGGTGCTCACGTCGGTGGTCACCGCCCAAGGTTAGCGTTCGCTAACGCGGGCGCCGCTCACGCGAGGGAGAGGAAGAGCTTCTCCATCTTCTTCACGTCGAGGCCGTCGAGGCCGTCACCCCGGGTCAGGCACTGCTGGAGCCCGGTCGACACGATGGCGAACCCCGCCCGGTCGAGCGCCTTGGAGACCGCGGCGAGCTGGGTGACGACGTCCTCGCACTCCCGGCCCTCCTCCAGCATCTTGAGCACGCCGGCCAGCTGGCCCTGGGCACGCTTGATCCGGTTGATGACCGGGACCATCTCCTGCGGGTCGAGCTCCACGTCAGGCCTCGCCGTCGGGCGCGGCGGCGTCCTGCTCGGCGCGGACCTTCTCCATGTCGAGCTCCTTGACCTGGCTGATCAGCTGCTCGAGGGCGGCGGCCGGCAGCGCGCCCGGCTGGGCGAAGACCAGCGTCCCCTCCTTGAAGGCCATCAGCGTCGGGATGGACGTGATCTGCGCCATCGCAGCCAGCTGCTGCTCGGCCTCGGTGTCGACCGAGCCGAAGACGACGTCGTCGTGGGCCTGGGCGGCGGCCTCGTAGATCGGGGCGAACTGGCGGCACGGGCCGCACCAGGACGCCCAGAAGTCGACGAGGACGACGTCGTTCTCCAGGACGGTCTGCTCGAAGTTCTCCGCGGTCAGCGTGCGTGCACTCATGGGTGGATCCTCCTCTTCCGGTGGGTTTGACAATACCCCGGGGGGTGTTAACGTGAGTCCATCACACATACCCCGGGGGGTATCTTAGACGAGCGGAGAGGACCGAGATGCTTGAGATCGACGTGGACCGGCTGGCGGCGAAGCTGGACCGAGGAGCCGTCCTCGTGGACGTGCGCGAGCCGGCGGAGTATGCCGCCGGCCACGTGCCCGGTGCCGTCTCCATCCCGATGGGCCGACTGTCCGCCCGGATGGGCGACCTGTCCCGCCTCGCACCCGTGCACGTCATCTGCGCCAGCGGCAACCGCAGCCGGGCCATGTGCGACCTGCTCGCTGCCGGGGGCTACGACGCCGTCGACGTCACGGGTGGGACGCGGGCCTGGATCGCCTCCGGGCGTCCGGTTGAGGTCGGTGCCCGATGACCGAGCTCCGAGAGCTGACGATCGTCACGATCGACACCCCGACCCTCGGCGACCGCAGCTACCTCGTCCACGACGGGGAGGTCGCCTTCGTCGTCGACCCCCAGCGCGACATCGACCGCGTCCTGGCACTCCTCGACGAGCACGACGTGCGGCTGACCCACGTCCTCGAGACGCACCTCCACAACGACTACGTCACGGGGGGCTTCGCGCTCGCGGCGCGGACGGGGGCGGCGTACGTCGTCAACGCGGCCGACGCGGTCTCCTTCACGCGCACGCCGGTCACCGACGGCGAGGTCCTGGCGATCGGCACGCGGATGCGGGTCACGGCCCTCGCGACCCCGGGGCACACCTTCACGCACCTGAGCTACGCCCTGGTCGACGCGGCCACCGACACCGCCGTCGGTGTCTTCTCCGGCGGGTCGCTGCTCTACGGCGCCACCGGGCGCCCGGACTTGCTCGGCGCCGAGCACACCCATGACCTGGTGCACCACCAGTACGCGTCCGCGCGGCGGCTGGCCGACCTGCTCCCCGACGAGGCGGCCGTCTTCCCGACCCACGGGTTCGGCTCGTTCTGCTCGGCGACCCAGTCGGACGCCACCTCGTCGACGATCGGCCGGGAGAGGCAGGCCAACCCGGTCCTGGTCCAGGACGTCGACACCTGGGTGCGCGAGCTGCTGCAGGGGCTGGGCCCGTGGCCGGCGTACTACGCCCACATGGCGCCGGCCAACGCGGCCGGCCCTGGCGAGCCCGACCTGTCGGCTCCCGCCGTCGCCGACGCGGTCGAGCTGCGCCGGCGCATCGAGGCCGGCGAGTGGGTCGTCGACCTGCGCACCCGCACGGCGTACGCCGCCGGGCACGCCCCTGGCACGCTGAACTTCGGTCTCGACGGCGGCTTCGTCACCTACCTCGGCTGGCTGCTGCCCTGGGGCGCGCCGCTGACCCTGCTCGGCGAGACCTCTGCCGACGTCGCCCGGGCCCAGCGCGAGCTGGTCCGGATCGGCATCGACCGCCCGGCCGCGCACGCCACCGGCGGTCCCGAGGACTGGGCCACGGGCGCCCTGGCCTCCTTCCCCACCGCGACCTTCGCCGACCTCGCCCAGGTGCGGCACCACCGTGAGGTCGTCGTGCTCGACGTCCGCCGCGCCGACGAGCACGACGCGGCCCGGATCGCGGGTGCCGTGAACATCCCGCTCCACGAGCTGCCCACCCGGGTCGGCGAGGTGCCGGCGGGGGAGGTCTGGGTGCACTGCGCCGGCGGCTACCGCGCCTCGGTCGCGGCGTCGCTGCTCGACGCGGCCGGCCGGACCCTCGTCGCGATCGACGACTCGTTCGACCACGCCGCGGAGGTCGGGCTGCACCTGGTCGGCCCGGAGTCGGCGTGACCCTCGTCCTCGCGATCGCGGCCGGTGGGCTGATCGGGCTCAGCCTCGGTGCGCTCGGCGGCGGCGGCTCGATCCTCGCGGTCCCGGTGCTGGTCTACGCGCTGGGCCAGAGCCCCGCGCAGGCGACGACCGGCTCGCTGGTCGTGGTCGGCGTGACCTCACTGATCGGCGCCGTGACGGCGTACCGCTCCGGCCACGTGCTGCTCGCCCGGGGCGTCGCCTTCGGCACGGTGGCGCTGGGCGGGGCGGTGGTCGGGGCGAAGGCCTCGACGCACGTGCCCGGGCCGGTGCTGCTCGCCTGCTTCGCCGTGCTGATGCTCGTCGTGGCCGCCGTCATGGCGCTGCGGCTGTGGCGCCGCCGGGGCGGCGCGGGCGATCACCCGCGCGTGCTGGACGAGCCGATCATCACCTTCAGCCCGACCTTCGCCTGCCAGTGCCCGCGCGCGCTCAAGGTGCTCGTCACCGCGACCGTGGTCGGCCTCCTCACCGGCTTCCTCGGGGTGGGTGGCGGCTTCCTGGTCGTCCCTGCCCTCCTGCTCGCCCTCGCGCTGCCGATGGAGTACGCCGTCGGCACCTCGCTCGTCGTCATCACGATGACCAGCGCGATGGCGCTCGCGGTGCGCGCCGGCGTCGGCGTCGCCCCCGACTGGTGGCTGGTGCTGGCCCTGACCGCCGCCTCGGCGGCGGCCGCCGTGCTCGGTGCCCGGCTGGCGTGCCGGGTCGACACCCGCCGCCTTCAGGTCGCCTTCACCGTCCTCGTGCTCGTCGTCGCGGTCTACACCGCGGCGCGGGCCCTTCCCTCCCTCGTCTGATCCTCCAGCCCTCCTCACGGAAGAGACCGCCATGACCTCGACGGCCACCCGTCGCCACGCTTCGTCACCCGATCCCGACCTCGGCTCCCGATCCGGCCCCCTGGGCAGGCTCGGCGTGGCCGTCACCCGCCACGCCCGGCTGACCACGGTCGTCTGGCTGCTCGTCATCGTCGGCCTCGGCGCCTTCGCCCCGCGGGTCGAGACCGAGCTGTCCGGAGCCGGCTGGCAGGCGAACGGATCCGACTCCGTCACCGCCCGCGAGCTCGCCCAGGAGCACTTCGGCGGCAATGCGTCCACCGCCATCCAGGTCGTCGTCCACTCCACCGACGGACCTCTCACCTCGGGTGCCGGCAAGCAGGTTCTGGCCCGGGCCACCGCGATCCTGGAGGAGGACCTGCGCATCGCCGACGTGGTCCAGCCCCAGCCCGGCGCCACCCTCAGCAAGGACGGCACGACCGCGGTCCTGGTGGCCGGTGCTGACGCCGACCCCAACGAGATGGTCCGCGTCGCCGACGACCTCAAGGGTCCCCTGCAGGGTCTCTCCCAGTCGGGGATCCAGGTGAACCCGACCGGTGCCTCGCTGCTCTGGTCGGACTTCGACGAGGCCAACCTCTCGGCGATGCTGAAGTCCGAGATGTTCTCGTGGCCCGTCACGCTCGCGATCCTGGTGCTCGCCTTCGGTGCGCTGGTGGCCGCCGGGCTGCCGCTGATCCTGACGCTGGCCGGACTGGTCGCGTCGGCCGGCTCCCTGGTGCTGATCAACCACGTCGTCCCGGTCTCGATCTGGGCGATGAACTTCGCGATGATGTTCGCGCTCGCCCTCGGCATCGACTACGCGCTCTTCATCGTGGTCCGCTACCGCGCCTCGCGTTGGGGCTCGGGCCGCACCGCCCGCGAGGCCGTCGCCGAGACCATGGACACCGCGGGCAAGGCGGTGCTGCTGTCCGGCGCGACCGTGCTCATCTCGCTGTCGGCCGTGATGCTGGTGCCGTCCCCGTCGTTCCGCTCGATGGCAGGCGGCATCATGCTCGCCGTCGTCTTCGTCCTCGCCGCCACCCTGACCCTGCTGCCCCTGGTGCTCGTCAAGCTCGACACCCGCATCAACAAGCTGTCGTTGCCCTGGTCGCACTCCGGTGAGCACCGCTCCCCGACGTTCGCCGCCTGGGGTGAGCGCCTGTGGAAGCGTCCGGTCGTCTTCGGCCTGGCCGCCCTCGTGGTGCTGCTCGCGCTGGCCGCCCCGGTGCTCGGGCTGAAGACCGCCATGCCGTCCATCAAGGTGCTGCCGGAGGACGCCTCGGCCCGTGTGGGCTACGACCTCGTCCAGGGCGCGTTCGGCGACGGTGCTCCGGGGACCCTCACGATCGTGGTGAACGAGGCCGACGCGGCCGAGGCGTCCGCCGTCCTCGCCGACGACAGCGGGATCGCCGGTGCGATGCCGGCGACGCCGGCAGCCGACGGGTCGTCGTACGCCCTGATCCAGGCGGTGCCCGACGTCGACCCCTCCGACCCCGCTCTGAGCGCCACCGTAGACCGGCTCCGCGCCGACCTGCCCGCCTCGGCGTACGTCGGCGGGGCCGCGGTCGAGAACCTCGACCTCAAGACCCAGCTCGACGACTCCACCCCGCTGGTGATCGGCGTGATCCTCGCGCTCGGGTTCCTGCTGCTGCTCATCGCCCTCCGGGCCCCGCTCATCGCGCTGCTCGGGACGCTCGCGAGCCTGCTCTCGACCGCGGCGGCCTTCGGCGTCGCCCGACTCGTCTTCCAGGAGGGCTGGGGTTCCGGTGTCATGGGCTTCGAGTCGCAGGGCTTCCTCGACGCCTGGGCGCCGGTGTTCTTCTTCGCGATGATCTTCGCGATCGCGATGGACTACACCGTCTTCCTGCTCGCCTCGGCCAAGGAGCACTTCGAGCAGTCCGGTGACCCTAAGGACGCCCTGGTGGGCTCGCTGGCCCACTCCGGCCGGGTGATCTTCGCGGCCGGCGCCGTGATGGTCGCGGTGTTCTTCACCTTCGCGCTGTCCGGGCCGTTGCCGCCCAAGGAGATGGGCATCGTGCTCGGCATCGCCGTGCTCCTCGACGCCTTCCTCGTCCGGCTGGTCCTGCTGCCCGTACTCCTGCGCCTGACCGGCCGGGCAGCATGGTGGACTCCGCGCTGGCTCACGCGCGTCCTCCCCGACATCCGCTTCTCCCACAGCTGACCCGTCCCGACCCCCCGCTCCACCACACCCGATCCGAAGGAGAACCACCCATGTGCCGAGCAGTCCGATGCAAGACCTGCGGCAAGACGACCTGGGCCGGCTGCGGCCAGCACGTCGCCACCGTCAGGGCCGGCGTGCCTGCCGGGGACTGGTGCCCGGGCGGCCACAGCGCCGCCGAGAAGGCCGCTGCCGCCGGCCCGAGCGACGGCCGGGGCTTCCTCAAGCGGCTCTTCGGCCGTTCCTGAGTCCGCTGCTCAGCTCCTGCCGGACTGGTGTCACGGAACTGGCGCTCCTGTCACGGAACTCCATGACAGGAGCGCCGGATTCACCGGGTACCCGGTGAATCCGCCGGCACGTGGACGCCCCGGTTAACGCTCGCTAACCTTGCCCCGTGAGCCAGGAGATGCGGGACCTCGTCGACGACCTGCGGCAGCGCCTCGCGCGGGTGCGGGAGGGTGGCAGCGAGGCGGCCCGGACCAAGCACACCGACCGTGGCAAGCTGCTGGTGCGTGAGCGGGTGGACCGGCTGCTCGACCCGGGCAGCCCGTTCCTCGAGCTCAGCCCGCTGGCCGCGACCGGGATGTACGGCAAGGACGCCGCCGACGACACCGCCGTTCCCAGCGCGGGGATCGTCACCGGCATCGGCCGGGTCAGCGGCCGCGAGGTCGTGGTGGTCGCGAACGACGCGACGGTCAAGGGCGGCACGTACTACCCGATCACCGTGAAGAAGCACCTGCGCGCCCAGGCCGTCGCGGCCGAGAACCGCCTGCCCTGCGTCTACCTCGTCGACTCCGGCGGGGCCTTCCTGCCGATGCAGGACGAGGTCTTCCCCGACCGCGAGCACTTCGGCCGGATCTTCTTCAACCAGGCCAACCTCTCCGCGCGCGGCATCCCGCAGATCGCCAGCGTGATGGGCTCGTGCACCGCCGGCGGCGCCTACGTCCCGGCGATGTCCGACGAGACCGTGATCGTGAAGAACCAGGGCACGATCTTCCTCGGCGGCCCGCCGCTGGTGAAGGCCGCGACCGGCGAGGTCGTCACGGCCGAGGACCTCGGCGGCGGCGACGTGCACGCCCGCACCTCGGGCGTCGTCGACCACCTCGCCGAGGACGACGCGCACGCGGTCGCGATCGTGCGCAGCATCGTCGACACGCTCCCGCGGCACGGTGGTTTCGAGACAGGCGCAGGACGCCTTCCTCAACCACCGAGCGAGCTGGTCGAGGAGCCGCACGAGGACCCCTCGACGCTGTACGACGTGGTGCCGGCCGACACGCGCACGCCGTACGACGTCCGCGAGGTGATCCGGCGGGTCGTCGACGGCAGCCGGATGCACGAGTTCAAGAAGCTCTACGGCGAGACCCTGGTCTGCGGCTTCGCGCGGATCCACGGCCACCCGGTGGGGATCGTCGCGAACAACGGCATCCTCTTCAGCGAGTCCGCGCTCAAGGGCGCCCACTTCATCGAGCTGTGCAACCAGCGCGGCGTGCCGCTGGTGTTCCTGCAGAACATCACCGGCTTCATGGTCGGCCGCGAGTACGAGAACCGCGGCATCGCCCGCGACGGCGCCAAGCTCGTCACGGCCGTCGCCTGCTCGGTCGTCCCGAAGTTCACCGTCATCATCGGCGGCTCGTTCGGCGCCGGCAACTACGGCATGTGCGGACGGGCCTACGACCCGCGCTTCCTGTGGATGTGGCCGAACGCCCGGATCTCCGTCATGGGCGGCGAGCAGGCCGCCTCCGTGCTCGCGACCGTCCGGCGCGACGGCCTCGAGGCGAAGGGCCAGGAGTGGTCCGCCGACGACGAGGAGGGCTTCAAGGCCCCGATCCGCGACCAGTACGAGCACCAGGGCTCGCCGTACTACTCCACCGCCCGCCTCTGGGACGACGGCATCATCGACCCCGCCGACACCCGCCGGGTGCTCGGCATGGGCCTCGCCGCGGCGGCGAACGCGCCGATCCCGGAGCCCTCCTACGGCATCTTCAGGATGTGAGCAGCATGGTGACGTCCGTCCTGATCGCCAACCGTGGCGAGATCGCCCGCCGGATCATCCGCGGCTGCCGTGCGGCCGGGGTCCGCAGCGTCGCGATCCACTCCGACCTCGACCAGGGCGCCGCGCACGTGCGCGAGGCCGACGAGGCGGTGCGCGTGTCGAGCTACCTCGACATCGACGAGGTGGTCGCGGCCGCCGTGAGCGCGGGCGCCGACGCGGTGCACCCCGGCTACGGCTTCCTCTCCGAGCGCGCCGCCTTCGCCCGCGCCGTCGAGGAGGCCGGCCTGACCCTGGTCGGCCCGTCCTCCGCCGTCATGGAGCAGATGGGGCGCAAGGACGCCGCCCGCGAGATCGCGATCGCCGCCGGCGTCTCGGTCGTCCCGCGCGGCGAGGGCGAGGCCGGCGCCATGTCCTATCCGGTGCTCGTCAAGGCCGCCGCCGGCGGCGGGGGCAAGGGGATGCGCATCGTCCGTGCCGAGGCCGACCTCGCCGAGGCGATCGCGGCCGCGAAGCGCGAGGCCGCGTCCGCGTTCGGCGACGACACGATCCTGGTCGAGAAGTACGTCGAGCACGGCCGCCACATCGAGGTCCAGGTGCTCGCCGACACCCACGGCAACGTCGTGCACCTCTTCGAGCGCGACTGCTCGACCCAGCGCCGCCACCAGAAGGTGCTGGAGGAGGCGCCCGCGCCCACGATCTCCGAGGAGGTACGCCGCACGGTCACCGACGCGGCCGTGGCCCTCGCGGCGCACGTGGGCTACGTCAACGCCGGCACCGTCGAGTTCCTCCTCGACGACGACACCGGCGAGGTCTACTTCCTCGAGATGAACACCCGCCTCCAGGTCGAGCACCCGGTGACGGAGTCGGTCGTCGTCCACTCGACCCCCCAGCAGCGCGCCACCGGCGCGCCCGGCGAGCACGTCGACCTGGTGCGGCTCCAGCTGCTCGTCGCGTCCGGCGAGCCGCTGCCCTTCCGCCAGGACGAGCTCAGCCTGAGCGGCCACGCCATCGAGGCGCGGGTGTACGCCGAGGACTCGTTCCACGGCTTCCTGCCCCAGGCGGGCACGGCCACGCTGGTGCGCTGGCCCGGCGGCGCCGGCACCGGCCTGCCCGACGCCACCACGGTCCGCGTCGACGAGGCCCTGGAGGACGGGCAGGTCGTCAGCACGTCGTACGACCCCATGCTGGGCAAGATCATCGTCCGCGGTCCGGACCGCGAGGCCGCCCGCCGCGGCCTGGTCGCCGCCCTCGACGACACCGCGATCCTCGGCCTCACGACCAACGCCGGCTTCCTGCGCACGCTGGTCGCGAGCGACGAGTTCCGCGACGCGACCATCGACACCGCCTGGCTCGACCAGCAGACGATCGAGGAGCCGGCGCGGGACGTGCCGCGGGTCTTCGTCGCGTGGATCCAGGCGATGCTCGTGGCGCTGCAGGACACCGGCCACCCGTTCCAGTCCGACGGGTGGCGCCTCGGGGCGGACCCGGCGCCGACCGTCGTCGAGCTCGACGAGACCGTGCTGGTCGACCGGGCCCGCGGTCGCGTCGGCGACCACGACGTACGCCAGCTCAGCGCCGAGCACCACGTCGCCGTGCTGACCGTCGACGGCCGGCGGGTCCGGGCCACCGTCAACGTGCAGCCGCACATCGCCGAGGTGTCCTACGAGGGGCACCGCTTCGTCTTCGACCGCCCCGACGCCTTCGCCGACCACGGCCCCGCCGCCGGCGACGGCTCGATCCTCTCGCCGATGCCCGGCACCGTCCTCGACGTCCGCGTCGAGGCCGGCCAGGCGGTCGCCGAGGGCGACGTCCTCGGGGTGCTCGAGGCGATGAAGATGGAGCTCAGCCTCAAGGCGCCCTTCGCCGGCACCGTCGGCGCGGTCGACGTCGCGACCGGCGACCAGGTCGCGCTCGGCGCCCGGCTGTTCCTCGTCGAGCCCGACGCCGACGCCCAGGAGGACAGCGACGCCGACGCCGACGCCGCGGGGCCCGACGCGACGACGGGCGCCGACGCATGAGGACCCCCACGGTGGTCCGCGCGGACGGCCTCCCCGAGCGGGTGACGATCTACGAGGTCGGCGCCCGCGACGGCCTGCAGAACGAGAAGGCCCTGGTCCCGACCGAGGTCAAGGCCGAGTTCGTCGAGCGGCTGCTCGCGGCCGGGCTGCCGGTCGTCGAGGCGACCAGCTTCGTGCACCCGAAGTGGGTCCCGCAGCTCGCGGACGCAGGCGACCTGATGACGCTGCTGCACGAGCGCCTCGGCGCGCGGGCCGGCGAGCTGCCGGTGCTGGTGCCCAACGAGCGCGGCCTGGACCGCGCCCTGGAGCTCGGCGCGCGGCACATCGCGATCTTCGGCTCGGCCACCGAGACCTTCGCGCAGAAGAACCTCAACCGAGGCCTCGACGAGCAGTTCGCGATGTTCGAGCCCACCGTCGTCCGCGCCCGGGAGGCGGGTCTGGACGTCCGGGCCTACGTCTCGATGTGCTTCGGCGACCCGTGGGAGGGGGCGGTCCCGCTCGAGCAGGTCGTCACCGTCGGCAAGCGGCTCTTCGACCTCGGCGCCAGCCAGCTCAGCCTCGGCGACACGATCGGCGTCGGCACCGCCGGTCACGTCACGGCGCTCCTCGACGCGTTCGGCGCCGCCGGCATGGCCGTCGACCAGCTCGCCCTGCACTTCCACGACACCTACGGCCAGGCGCTGACCAACACGTACGCCGCGCTGCAGGCCGGCGTGACGACGTACGACGCCAGCGCGGGCGGCCTCGGCGGCTGCCCGTACGCCAAGAGCGCGACCGGCAACCTGGCCACCGAGGACCTCGTGTGGATGCTCGACGGGCTCGGGATCGAGCACGGCGTCGACCTCGAGCAGGTCGTGGCGACGAGCGCCTGGATGGCCGGCCACCTGGGCCGCCCGTCGCCGTCGGCCGTGGTGCGCGCCCTCGCGGGGGACCGGGCGGGCGGTACGGCAGAATCGGGGGCATGAGCCGTCGCGTCTTCCTGCACATCGGCGCACCCAAGACGGGGACGACCTACCTGCAGGACCGCCTGGCGCTGAACGCCCGCTCGCTGGCCCGCCACGGCGTGCACTTCCCCACGAAGTCGCCGCTCGTCAGCCCGGGGCTCTTCCACTTCCGCGCGGCGCTCGACCTGCTCGGCCAGGACTGGGGTGGCGCGCCCGGCCATGCCGAGGGCGGCTGGCCCGCGCTGGTGCGGCAGGTCAACCGGCGCAAGGGCACGGTCGTCGTCAGCCACGAGATCCTCGCGCCCGCCTCGCCCGCGCAGGTCGCGCGCGTGATGCGGGACCTGTCCGGCCACGAGGTGCACGTCGTCTACAGCGCCCGCGACCTCGCCCGCCAGATCCCCGCGGCCTGGCAGGAGAGCATCAAGCAGGGCCGCAAGTGGTCCTACCGGCAGTTCCTCACCAAGGTCGAGAACGGCAGCCCGTGGTTCTACCGGGCCTTCGACCTCCCGACGGTCCTGGGCACCTGGGGCGCGGGCCTGCCCCCCGAGCGGGTGCACGTCGTCACGGTGCCCCCGGCCGGCAGCGACCGCGACCTGCTCTGGCGGCGGATGTGCGGCGTGCTCGGGATCGACCCCGCCTGGGCGCCGCTCGACAGCGCGAACACCAACCAGGGCCTGGGCGCCGCCGAGACCCAGGTGATCCGCAAGCTGAACAAACGCGTCGGCCGGGTGAACCGCGACCCGGCGTACGACGACCTGATCCGGCGCACCCTGGCCGAGGGCACGCTCGCGGCCCGCTCGTCGCGCCCGGTCCGGCTGCGCGAGGACCTCTTCGACTGGGCCGACGCGGAGACCGAGCGCTGGCGCGAGTGGATCGTGGGCAGCGGGGTCGACGTAATCGGCAGCCTCGACGACCTGCAGCCGCTCCGCCTGCCCGAGGGCCAGCGGTGGAACGACCCCGACCGCGTAAAGGCCAAGAAGCAGCTCCGCGTCGCCCTGGCCGCGCTGTCGGCGATGACCCAAGAGGCCGCGAGCCGCCCCGACCCGGAGCGGCAGCTCGTGCGGCGGGTGCGCACGCAGGCCCAGCGGCTGCGGCGGCCGTGACGCCGGCGCCGGACCAGCTCACGCCCGGCGTCCGCCGCGCCTGGGGCTGGGTCGCCCACCTGCGGGCCGGGGGGACGACGCCCTGGCTGGACTGGAGCGACGCCGCCGAGCCTGCGGGCCGGGTGGTGCCCGGTGCCCAGCAGCTCGAGCTGCTGCGCCGGCTCAACGTCGCCGGGCGCCCCGGCCCGGTGCTCGTCGAGCGGGTGCTCGCCGCCTCCGCACCCGGCCGCGGCCGTCCGGACCTCGAGCTCGTGGGCGGGATGGCGCCGCGCGCCTTCGGCCCGCCGCCCGTGGACCCGGGTGACCTGTCGGCCGACGAGCTGCTCCGCGTGGCCACCGGCCTGGTGGCCGAGGACGTCGTCGCGCTCGGCGAGCCGCCGGAGCCACGCGTGGCCCGCCTCCGTCCGTGGCGGACGCGCTACCGGGTCGTCGGCGACCCCGAGATCGCCGACCCCGTCCGCGCCCAGCTGGTCGCCCGCGGCCGGCCGCCGGGCGGGCGCGGCTCGGTGATCCTGGTGACGGGCACCCACCTGGACCGGATGCTCGTCGACGCCTGGACGTCGCTGTGCTTCGACGAGGGGGCGCCGCCGTGGCCCGACTGGGTCGCCACCCTGGCCCGGCGCAACCAGGTGCCCCGCTCGGTCGACCTCGTGCGCCAGGCCCGGGCCTGGAGCGGGCGGGTCGGCGCCGACCGCGTGCGGATCGTGCTCGATCCTGCCGCGCTCCCGCGCCTGGTCGGCGTACGCCGTGGCTTCACGCCTGCGCCGCCGGTCTCGGCCGACGCGACCGACCTGGCCCGCCGGGTCGGCGCCGTCCTGCGCCTGCTGGTCCTCCGCGAGCCCTGCCAGGTGCTGCTCCGCGACACCCTGCGCCCGCTGCTGGCCGCCCACGACGGACCGGCGCTCGGTGTGCCCGCCCGGCACGCCGGCTGGCTGCGACGCCGTGGCGCCCGGATGCGCGACGACCTCGGCCGTGCTGGTTACGCTGTCCACGGCGACCTGGACACGCTGCTGCCGGCACGGGCCCCCGCGGGGGACCCCGGCGCGGTCCCGTCCGACGAGGGCACCCTCGCGCTGGCGATCAGGTTCCTGCTGGACGGCGGGCGTGTGGGCGCCCCGGACGACGGCAAGGAGCGGATGTGACGAAGCGGGTCCTCCTGCACGTCGGCACCCCCAAGACCGGCACGTCGTACCTCCAGGACGTGCTGTTCCGGAACCGTCGCCTGCTGCTCGCGCACGGCCTGCACTACCCGGCCGACCGCTTCGACGCGCACTTCCTGGCCGCGCTCGACCTGATGCGGCTGCCGTGGGGCGGGCTCGAGACCGAGGCGGTCGGTGCCTGGGACCGGCTCGCCGGCGAGGTGCGCCGTGCCCGCGGCACCTCGATCATCAGCCACGAGATCCTCGCGACCGCGTCCCGCTCGCAGGTGGCCCGCGCGCTCGCGTCGCTGGGCCACGAGGACGGCACCGAGGTCCACGTGATCCTCTCGGTGCGCGACCTGGTCCGCCAGATCCCGGCCGAGTGGCAGGAGAACGTCAAGCACCGCAGCGTGATCAGCTACCAGCGCTTCCTCGAGGAGATCCGCGACCCGCTGCGCGAGAGCCGGCTGTCGTCGTGGTTCTGGGGCGTCCAGGAGGTGCCGGACATCCTCGACCGTTGGGGCGGCGACCTGCCTCCGGACCGCGTCCACCTCGTGACCGTGCCGCCGCCCGGTGGCCCGCCGCAGCTGCTCTGGGAGCGCTTCAGCCGGGCGTTCGGGCTGGAGGGCATCGAGCTCGACCTCGAGGCGGAGCGGGTCAACCCCTCGCTCGGCGTCCCCGAGACGGCGCTCGTGCGCCGCATCAACCTGGCCGCCAACCGGGTCATCGACCCGCCGGACTACCGGCCGCTGGTGCGCGAGCTGCTCGCCCACCAGACGCTGTCGCAGCGCACCGCCTCACCGCGCCTGGCCCTGCCGCCCGACGTCCACCCGTGGGCGCAGGAGGTCGCGGCGTCGTGGCGCGCCGAGGTCGAGAAGCGCGGGTACGACGTCGTCGGCGACCTGGACGACCTGGCCGGCCCGGCCCCGCTCGCGGACTGGGCGGACCCCGACCGCCCGAACAACAAGCAGGTCGCGGGCGCGGCCGTCGACGCCATCCGGGCGCTGCTCCTCGAGACCGCGCGGCTGCGCGGCGTCGAGGGCCGGCTCTCCGCCGAGCTGCGCGACACCCAGCTCGCGCTCGAGCGGTCCTACCTGCGCCCGACCTACCGCTGGCGCGAGAAGCTCGTACGCCGCCTGCAGGACGGCAGCACCGGCCGGCGCGCCCTCAAGGCCTACCGCGTGCTGCGCGGCAGGAGCTCGCGGTCGGCGTAGCGGCCGATCCGCCAGGTGGCGTAGCCGTCAGCCCCCGCTCCGACGACACCGCCGACCACCGGGACCCGGCGCCCGACCGTCATCGCCAGGCGCTTGCCGGCGACCTTGGTGATCAGCTCGGAGGCGACCTCGGCGGAGATGATCCGGTCCAGGTCGGGGTCGTGCGCCGGTGCCGTGGCGAGCGCCATCGGCGGGGCCGGGAGCTTCTTCTTCTTCACGAGCGAGTTGACCGAGTCCTCGCCGAGGATGCAGGTCAGGATCGCGTTGCGGACCCGCGGGTCCTGCAGGTCGTAGCCGCGCAGGTGCGCGATGCCCGCGACCATCCGGCACTGGATCAGCGCCAGGCCGGTGATGTTCGTCGGGATCGTGAGGGCCGCGGTGACCAGGCCGCCGATGTTGGTGACGAAGCCCTGGGCGCCGGCGTAGCGGACGTGGTTCTCGATCACCTCGTGGACGGCCTTGCCGACGTCGCCCTTCTGCTCGGCGAGCTGCTTGTCGGCGGCCTTCGCGGCGGCGGGCAGCGGACCGGCGCCGAGGATGGCGCGGTTCAGTGCCTCGCGCACGAAGGAGGTCGTGAGGTCGGGGGCCAGGCTCGTGATGCGTGGCGCCAGGCGCTTGCCGACGTTGCTCTTCACACTCATGGCGCCAGCGTACTTACGGGCCCACAGGAACGGCCGCGTCTCCGCCCGCGGGCGGCCACTACGGTGGGCGCCGTGCCCGTCGAGCCCCCGCCCTCCGCCTGGTCCTTCGGGGAGGCCGCGGCGTTCGACGCCGACGACGACCTCGTGGCGATCGGCGCCGACCTGGAGCCGGGCACCCTGCTGGCGGCGTACCGCCGGGGCCTGTTCCCGATGCCGTCGGGCACCCCGGGCGACCCGATGTACTGGTTCTCACCGGTCCGCCGCGGGGTCCTCCCGCTCGACCGGCTGGTCGTCTCGCGCTCGCTGCGCCGCTCCTGCCGGGACCACGAGATCCGCGTCGACACGGCCTTCGAGGAGGTCGTCGACGCCTGCGCCGACCCGTCGCGGGACTCCGGCTGGATCGACGCCGACATCCGCGCGGCGTACCTCCGCCTGCACGAGCTCGGCTGGGCGCACTCGGTCGAGGCCTGGCGCGACGGCCGCCTCGTCGGGGGGTTGTACGGCGTGGCCGTCGGCGGGCTCTTCGCGGGCGAGTCGATGTTCCACCGCGAGCGGGACGCCTCGAAGGTCGCCCTGGTGGGCCTGGTCGAGGGCCTGCGCGACGACCGGGCCGCGGACCGGATCGTCGACGTGCAGTGGTCGACCCCGCACCTGGCGAGCCTCGGCGTGGTGGAGCTGTCGCGGGCGGCGTACCTGCGCCGGCTCCCGGTGACCCTGGCGGTCAAGACCGCCGCGCTGTTCGACGCGTCCACCGATGCATGAATGCGCTGCCATGGGGCAGGGTGACCTCGAGACGGACCGACAAGAGGAGACATTCATGAAGCTGACCCTGCTCGCCGCCACCCTGGCGCTGGTGGCCGGAACGACCGCAGGCTGCGGTGGGGGTGCCCCCGAGGACGCGTCCGTGAAGGACTTCTGCGCGAACTTCGCCGCGATCGAGAAGGACTTCACCCAGCTCGGCGAGGACGCCAAGGACGCCGACATCGTCAAGGCCCTCAAGAAGGCCGGCGACAAGATCGAGGAGACCGGGACCCCGAAGGGCATCTCCGAGGACGCCCGCAAGGGCTTCGAGCTGACCATCAAGCTGATCAAGGACCTCCCGGACGACGCGTCGGAGGAGGAGATCACCAAGCTCACCGACGACCTCAGCAAGGACGAGAAGGCGCAGGAGAAGGCCTTCAACGACTACCAGACGAAGACCTGCTCGTGACCTGAGTCCTCAGGCAGGCACGGTCGGGGGCCGCTCCCGGGTCAGACGACCCGGGGGTCGGCCCCCGACTCGCTCACGAAGTCGCGGCCCGCGGCCGCCCACTCGACCATCCCACCGTCGAGGTTGACCGCGTCGATGCCCTGCTGCACGAGGTAGCCCGTGGCCTGGGCCGAGCGGCCGCCGATCTTGCAGACCACGAGGACCTGGCCGACCGGCACCTCGTCGAGGCGCTGCGGCAGCTCCATCAGCGGCACGTGCACCGCACCCTCGATGTGCCCGTGGTCCCACTCGACGTCCTCGCGCACGTCGAGGACCGCCAGCCCCTCCGGGAGAGGGGTCGGGACCTGCTCGACGCTGACGCTGGGGACCTGGTTCATGGGATCTCTCGTCTACTTGAGGAGCTTGCTCATCCGCCGGTCGGCGAGCGGCTTGCCGTTGGTCTGGCAGGTGGGGCAGTACTGCAGGCTCGAGTCCGCGAACGACACCTCGCGCACGATGTCCCCGCACACCGGGCAGGGCTTGCCGGTCTGCGCGTGCACGTTGAGGTGGGACTTCTTCTCGCCCTTGAGCTCGCTCATCGCGAGGCCGCTGGAGCGGGCGACCGCGTCGCCCAGGACGTCGCGGATGGCGGCGTACAACGTCTGCAGTTCGGCGTCGGTCAGGCTGTTGGCCGGCTTGAACGGCGACAGCTTCGCGGCGTGCAGGAGCTCGTCGGAGTAGGCGTTGCCGATCCCGGCGATCGTGCCCTGGTGGCGCAGCACGCCCTTGATCTGCTTGCGGCCCTCACGCTGGAGGATGTCGGCCAGCACCTCGATCGTGAACGCGTCGGTCATCGGGTCGGGGCCCAGGCTGGCGAGGCCGGGCACGTCGTCGGGCCGGCGCACGACGTACATCGCCAGGCTCTTCTTGGTGCCCGCCTCGGTGATGTCGAGGCCGGCGCCGTTGTCGAGCACGACCCGGACGGCGAGCGGGTTCTTGTTGCTGGGCTTGGGCGGGATCGTCGGCACCTCGTCGCGCCAGCGGATCCAGCCGGCCCGGGCCAGGTGCAGCACGAGGTGCAGCCCGGAGGCGTGCACGTCGAGGTACTTCCCGTGCCGCGTCACGTCGTCGACCATCGTCCCCTCGAGCGCCGAGAGCGGCGGGTCGAAGGTCTTGAGGGCGCTGAACGCCGCGACGTGGATCTTCACGATCGCGCGGTCGGTGAGCCGGCCCTTCAGGTCCAGGGCCAGGGCTTCCACCTCGGGGAGCTCGGGCACGGGGTCATCCTAGGCACTCTCCCCGCGCAGCGGGCTCGTCGAGATCGCTACCGGTCGGGCGCACCCGGGGGCAGAATGGCCCCATGCCCACCGCGCGTCCGCTCCCGGAGGCGGGGTCGATCTTCCTCGACGCCCGCGGGACCGACCGCGCGATGCGGGTCTCGTGGCACCACGAGTCGGGGATGGTCGTGCTGTCGCTGTGGCGCGAGAACGTCTGCTCCGGCTCCTTCCGGCTCGCCGTCGACGAGGTCCCCGAGCTGATCGACCTGCTCCGGTCGGGCCTCGACACGGCGTACGACGTCGCGCTCGGCCAGCGCCGCAGCGACCGGCGCGGCCCGCACGACACCCAGCCGGTGCGGCGGATCGCCTCCGGCGCCTGACGCTGGCCCTCGGCGCGTCACTCTAGGGATCTCGCTAGATTCCCGGATACGGTCCGATCGTGGACCCGATCAGGAACCCCTACGCCCCCGGCGCCGGCCAGCGCCCGCCCGAGCTCGCCGGTCGCGACGACCAGCTCCGCGCCTTCGACGTGGTGCTCGAGCGGGTCGCGCACGGTCGCCCCGAGCGGAGCCTGGTGCTCACCGGCCTGCGCGGCGTCGGCAAGACCGTGCTGCTCAACGCGCTGCGCTCCGCCGCGGTCCGCAAGCAGTGGGGGACCGGCAAGCTCGAGGCCCGGCCCGACCAGGGGCTGCGTCGCCCGCTGTCCAGCGCGCTCCACCAGGCCGTGCGCGAGCTCGGCCACCCGCAGAGCGAGGACGTCGACCACGTCCTCGGCGTGATCCGCTCCTTCGCCCAGCGCGAGGCGGGCTCGGCCGCGAAGCTCGCCGACCGCTGGAGCCCGGGCATCGACGTGCCGGCCGTCCGCGGCCGGGCCGACTCCGGCGACATCGAGATCGACCTGGTCGAGCTGCTCAGCGAGCTGGGCGGCCTCGCGGCCGACCTCGGCAAGGGCGTGGCGATCTTCATCGACGAGATGCAGGACCTCGGACCCGACGACATCTCCGCGCTGTGCGCCGCCTGCCACGAGATCAGCCAGTCCGGCCTGCCCGTCATCGTCGTGGGTGCCGGCCTGCCGCACCTCCCGGCGGTGCTGTCGGCGAGCAAGTCCTACTCCGAGCGGCTGTTCCGCTACCAGCGCATCGACCGGCTCGCCCGCGACGCGGCGGACCGGGCGCTGAGCGCACCGGCCGAGAGCGAGGAGGCGGCGTACGACGAGGAGGCGCTGGCCGCGATGTACGCCGCGACCGGAGGCTACCCCTACTTCATCCAGGCCTACGGCAAGGTCGTGTGGGACCTGGCCCCGCGCTCGCCGATCACCGCCGAGGACGTCGCGGTCGCGGCCCCCGAGGCCGAGGGCGAGCTGGCGGTCGGCTTCTTCGGCAGCCGCTACGAGCGGGCCACGCCGGGGGAGCGCGAGTACCTCCGCGCCATGGCCGACGCCGCCGTCGCCATCGCCGAGCGCGGCGACGAGCAGCTCGACGACATCCAGAGCGTCCCGACCGCGGACGTCGCGGCCGCCCTCGACAAGAAGCCGCAGTCGCTCTCGCCGGCGCGCGACGCGCTGCTGAAGAAGGGGCTGATCTACTCCGGCGAGCGCGGCCGGATCGCCTTCACCGTGCCGCACTTCGGACGCTACCTCCGCGAGCACGCCTGACCCGCGGGCATGTCGAACGACGCCGACCGGCTCCGACCTACTCCCGTGAGCGAGACCCCCGTGACCCAGACCTCCATGACCGAGACCGACGTGACGCTGCCCGACGGGCGGGTGCTCCACGCCTACGACACCGGCGCGCGCGAGGACGGGCTGCTGCCCGTCCTGTGGCTGCACGGCACGCCGAACGTCGGCACCCCGCCGCGCCCGCTCTTCGCCGACGCCCGGCGCCTGGGGCTGCGCTGGCTGGGCTACGACCGGCCGGGGTACGGCGGCTCCACCCCCGCGCCCGGCCGCAGCATCGCCTCGGCAGCCGATGACGTCGCCGCGGTGCTCGACGCGCTCGGTGTCGACCGCTTCGCGGCCTTCGGCCACTCCGGCGGCGGCCCACACGCCCTGGCCTGCGCCGCCCTGCTCGGGGAGCGGGTGAAGGCCGTCGTGGGCGCGTCCGGCCCGGCGCCCTACGACGCGGACGGCCTCGACTTCTTCGCCGGCATGGCCGAGGGCAGCGTCGCCACCCTGCGCGCAGCCGCCGCGGGACGAGCCGCCCGCGAGGCGCTCGAGGACGCCGACGAGGAGCTGGACCCGGGCTTCGTCGCGGCCGACGGCGAGGCCTTGGCAGGCGACTGGGCCTGGTTCATGGAGGTCGTCCGCCCCGCGATCGCCGCCGGCCCCGCCGCGGCCGTCGACGACGACCTGGCGCTCGTCGCACCCTGGGGCTTCGCCGTCGCGGACGTGGCGGCCCCGACCCTGGTCCTGCACGGCGCCGCCGACCGGATGATCCCGCCCGGCCACGCCAGCTGGCTCGCCGCGACGGTCCCGGGCGCCGAGCTGCGGATCGTCCCCGACGAGGGTCACGTCTCCGTGCTGCGGCACGCGTCGTCCGCGCTCGACTGGTTGGTCGAGCGGGCTAGCTGACGTGCGCGCCGGTGGTCGGGCGCGGGGCAGGGGTCGGCCTACGTCCGCCGGGTGAAGGCGACCTTCCCGCCGGGGAGCATGGTCATGGTGAAGGTGGGGTCGTGGGCGCGGGCGTGGTGTCGTGGGCAGAGGAGGCGGCCGTCCTTGAGGTCGGTGTTGCCGCCGTGACTCCAGAAGGTGTCGTGGTGGGCGTGGCACATGCTGGGTGGCCAGTCGCAGCCATCGGCGGTGCAGCCGCCTTGCTGGATGCCGAGGGCCAGGAGCTGGGCTTTCGAGAAGAAGCGGCGGGTGCGGCCGAGGTCGAGGACCTCGGACTTCCCGCCGAGCACGGCCGGGACGATCCCGGCCTCGCAGGCGAGGCGGCGGGCCTGGCTCGCGGTGATCTTGTCGCCGGTGTCGAGGGTGGCGGCCTTCTCGGCACCGAGGAGGGTCTCCAGCGGCATCGTGATGACGACGGTCGCGTTGACGCCACCCGCGTTGGGGAGCCGGTCGGTGGGGTAGCGCTCGATGAGCTCGCAGAACGCGGCCCCCATCCGCTCCGGGCTCGGCTTCCGCTCAACCCCCGCTCCATGGATCGCGGTCTGGTGCTTCGGGGCCGAGAGGCCCTGGAGGATCTTCTTGAGCATGGCCCCTTGGGCGGCGGGGATGGTGAATCGGCCGTGGCAGGACCCGTGCCCGTCGTCGCTCATGGTGAGCCGCATCCGCTGGCGTGCCTTGCGCTCCTCTTCCTCGAGGCGGCGGCGCTCTTCCTCCTCGCCAGCGGCGGGGTCGATGACGTCGAGAAGTCCGCGACCGAGGCGGCGCAGGTCGACGGCGTCGTGGTCGGCGGCCAGGTCGACGAGGTGCTTCTCCGCCAGGACCCGGGTCTCGGGGTTGACGTCGTCGGGGAGGTCGTCCAGGGCCCGCACGATGACCTGGGCCTGCTCGGTCAGGATCGCTCCGGAGGACAAGGCCTGACGGACGAGGTCCCAGCGGCCGAGGGCCTCGGCGACGTGCATCTTGGCGGCAGTGCTCCGATGCGTCTGGCTGGTCCGGGTCGCCCACCACGCCTGGGTCGAGGTCGCTCCAACCGACGAGCCCACCCCTACCGCAACCGCCTGCAACGCGACGCGGGCCTCGAGCTCGCTGATGCGTGAGCTGAGCCGGGTGAGCCGGACCAACGTGGCCGCGGCCTCGTCGTCCGACATCGACCACACGGGTGCGTCAAGAACGTTGTCGACCTGCTCGTCCATGGCTGCGACGGCGCGCGAGATCGCGTGCTGCGGAGCCGTGGTCTGGGAGCTGGTCATGGAGAAAGTCAATCAGGGACCACCGACAATCCAGGGCTCAGAATGAGCCGGAAAGCGACCCTGAAGGTAAAATATCAGGACAAATGTTCGAACGGTGACCACGGCGGGCAAGTGGCAGCCACGGCAACCCTGAAAGCAACCGCAAGGGGTAGTAGCCCCGGCACCCACGGCAACCACATCTTCAATAAATCCCCTACACCGGAACTACGTCCAGGCGCGCACAGGCCGGACCACAGACGGCCTCGAGTCGCGGCAGGGGTGAGGTGGTTTCGAGACAGGCGCTAGCGCGCCTTCCTCAACCACCGGAGGCGCACCTTCGATCTAGGGTGGCGACCATGACACCTGCCGACGCGGTGCTGCTCGACGTCTTCGAGACCGTGCTGACGGTCGACTTCGGTGCCGCGCTGACGGGGCTCGCCGAGGCGTCCGGGCTGCCGGTGTCGGCGTGGGTCGCCGCGGGGAGCGACCACGGGCCCGCGCTGATGACGGGCGCGATCTCGCCCCGGGACGCGTTCGCGGAGGTGCTGACGCGAGGTGGTGTCTCGCCGGACGGCGCGGAGGGGCTCGTGCTCCGTGACCGCGAGCTGCTCCAGGAGCACGTGACGGTGTTCCCCGACGTGGTCCCGTTCGTCGAGGAGTGCCACCGCCGCGGGCTACGGGTCGGGCTGGTCAGCAACTGCGCCCCGAACGCCGGCCCGCTGCTCGCGCACGTGGGCCTGGCGGACCTGGTCGACGGGGTGGTGCTGTCCTGCGACGTCGGGTCGGCGAAGCCCGACGCGGGGATCTACCGGCACGCGCTCGCGATGCTGGCGGCAGACGCCGGGCGCACCGTCCTCGTGGACGACCAGGCGGCGTACTGCGCCGGCGCCGAGGCGGTGGGGATCCGCGCCGTGCGCATCGACCGGTCAACGGGCGCCAGCGACGCCGGCCACGAGGGCGCCGTCACGACGCTCACCGAGGTCCTCGGGATGCTGTGAGGTCAGCCGACGTCGCGCCACTCCATCAAGGCCTCCTGGTCCGTCGAGCCGACCTTGACGAACCCGAGGCGCTCGTACAGCGAGCGGGCCCGCGGGTTGTCGTGCTCGACGCCGAGCCGCACGGGCAGACCGGCGTCGCGCGCCTCGCTGATCAGCTGCTCGATCAGGTGGGTGCCGAGGCCGCGGCCCTGGTGAGCGGGCAGCAGCTGGATGCCGGCGATCTCGTGGCGGTCACGGAAGCGGACCACGCGCAGGCGTCCGGCGCGCTCGCCGTCGATCTCCACGACGTACGTCGTGGAGTCCTCGACCCGACCGGCGACCTGCTCGATGGTCGAGCCGGCGAAGCCGTTCCGGTACTCCGCCTCGTCGAAGTCGTCCGGGACCCTGCCCTGCGCCCGGGTCACGACCACGACCAGGTCGGTGAGGAAGGCGATGTCGCGCTCGGTCGCGAGCCGCAGGTTCAGGGAGGGGGAGGGCCCGACGGGCTGCATGCTCACCGGTGGACCGTACGCCGGGGGCGGCCCCCAGCGGCCGCGGCGCGCGCTCTTGCGCGGCACGGCTGCGAGCCAGCAGCATCGGCGCCATGCGCCTCGTCCAGATCGCCCAGCACGCCGACGACCTCGCCCGGGCCGCCGCGTTCTACGAGGACCTCCTCGGTGCTCCGCCGCGAGCGACGTACGACCCGCCCGGGCTGGTGTTCTTCGACCTCGACGGGGTGCGGCTGATGCTGGAGGGCAATGCGCCCCCGGCGACGATCTACCTGGCGGTCGACGACATCGACGCGACGCTCACCCGGCTGCGCGAGCGCGGCGCGCCGGTCGAGGGCGAGCCGCACGTCATCTTCGGCCACGAGGACGACACGCTGGGGCCGGCCGGCACCGACGAGTGGCAGGCCTTCGTGCGCGACCCGGAGGGGAACCTGGTGGGACTCGTGGAGCAGCGTCCCCGCGCCTGAGCACCTCACCCGCAAGAATGAACCCATGAGGCCGCAGGTCGTCGCACACCGGGGTGCGAGCGAGGACAACGCCGAGCACACGCTGCGGGCGTACGTCGCGGCCCTCGACGCGGGCGCGGACGGCCTGGAGTGCGACGTACGCCTGACCGCCGACGGCCACCTGGTCTGCGTGCACGACCGCGACCTGCGGCGCACCGCCAGCCGGCCCGGCGTCATCTCGACGATGGAGCTGGCCGACCTCGACCAGCTCGACTTCGCGTCGTGGAAGCACCCGTGGGCCGACCTCGACGATGAGGCGCCCGAGCGCGACGAGGAGCTCGACACCGTGCTCACGCTGCGCAAGCTGCTCGAGACGGCCGCGGACTACGACCGCCGGATCGAGGTGGCGATCGAGACGAAGCACCCGACGCGGTACGGCGGCCTCGTGGAGCGCCGGGTCGTGGAGATGCTGCGCGACTTCGGCTGGGCCGGGCTCGGCTCGCCGGCGCGGGTGATGAGCTTCTCCTACACCGCCCTGCAGCGCGTCGAGCGGCTCGCGCCGGGGCTGCCGGTGGTGATGCTGGTCGAGCGGGCGCACCACTGGCCGATGCTGCGGCGGGTGATCGGCGAGGACTGGATCGTCGGGCCGGGCATCGTCGAGCTGCAGGAGCACCCCAAGCTGGGACGGCGCATCGTCGACAGCGGCCACGACCTCCACGTGTGGACCGTGAACACCCAGGACGAGCTGGACCTGTGCCTGGAGCTCGGCGTGAAGGCGGTCATCAGCGACCGGCCGGCGTACATGCGCGAGCTGCTCGACCGATAGGTTCCCCCCATGGGAAAGAGCTCTCGCACCAAGACCCGTGACCAGGCGCCCGCGGCCGGCGAGGTCGGCCCCCGCCAGCCCTGCCCGTGCGGCTCGGGCCGTCGCTACAAGGCGTGCCACGGTGCCCCCGGCGGCGCGCCGACGGTCTTCGTGAACCGGCCCTTCGAGGGACTGCCGTCCGAGTGCGACGTCGTCGCGCTGCGCGAGCTGGTCCCGGCCGCGACCGCGCCGCTGACGCTCAAGGACTCCGACCGCACCGTCCAGCTCTGCTCGCTGCTGCCGATGGCCGCGCCCGCGATGGTGCGCGAGAACGGCGACATCTGGCTGGGCCTGCAGGTCCAGCACGGCTTCGGCGACCCGGCCCGCGACCTCGGCGCCGTGCTGCTCAAGGCGCTCGAGGCGGAGACCGGCATCGTCGGACTGACCGACGACCCCGGCGCCGGCCCGCGACTGCAGGACCTGATCACCGGCGACACGCTGGACATCACCGTGCACGACGGCTTCGACTACTGGATCGCCGACGTCGAGGACCGTGACGGCATGGCCGCCGCGCTCGAGCAGGCCAACGAGGCGGCCTCCCCGACCGCCCGGCTGACGACCGTCGAGGCGGCGTACTGGACCAACGTCGGCCCCAAGGAGCACCTGCGCTGGGTGATGCCGGAGCCCGAGGACAAGCTGCTCGACGCGCTCGCCCGCCTGCACGAGGCCGGCCAGGACCAGCTCGTGCCGGACTCCCGCTTCGTCGGGATGTTCCGCGCCCACGGCCTGCTCGCCCCCGTCTGGGACGTGCCGGTCGGCACCGGCCCCGAGCCGCTCGAGGAGCCGGCCGAGGCGTTCGCGAAGGCACTCGCCGAGGCCCTGGCCGACGACTCCGACCTGACGCCCGCCCAGCGCTCGTCGCGCTCCGGCCTCGCGAACCGCCAGGTCACCATCAGGTGAATGCCGAACATGCGTTGGATCACGTCGGTTCATCGGCCTGAACGGTTGTGCCGCACCCGGCACGTCACGTAGATTTCTCGCTGCCCGGTCGTTGTTGTGTCCCCCGTCGACAACGGCCGGGCTTCTACATTTCCCGAGGGTGTCGTCAGTCCTCAAACGGGTCGAGCAGGAGCTTCATCCCGACGTGCGTCGGCCGGAAGCCCAGCGCCTCGTAGACCCCGTGCGCGTCCGGGCGCGTCGCGTCCGTCGTCAGCTGGACCAGCCCGCACCCGCGCTCGCGGGCCGCGTCGACGGCCCACTCCAGCAGGGCCCGGGCCAGGCCCTCGCCGCGCCGGTGGGAGGCCACCCGGACCGCCTCGACCTGGGCGCGTTCGGCGCCGCGCCTGACGAGGTGCGGCACGAAGGACAGCTGCAGCGTCGCGGCGACCTCGCCGTCGTCCAGGACGACGAGGCGGTGCCGGGGGTCGGCCCGGATCGCCTCGAAGGCGTGCCAGTACGGCGCCGGCAGCGGGTCGACCGCCTCCTCGCGCTCCCGGCCGAGGGGGTCGTCCGCGTAGAGCGCGACGATCGCCGGCACGTCGGCGGCCTCGGCGTCGCGGACGAGGTGCGTCGGGTCCCGGTCAGGCACGCGGGCATCGTCGCACGCGTCCGTCGCGCCGCGGCGCGGGACAACCGGGCTCGCCCCTCGCGCGTCCCAGACGTGTGACCTGCGCCCACCACCGTCGTACGACGTCGCCCGCGCGCGTGCCCGCCGCCGGACCGGTGGCGTTCGCCGTCGCGCTGGTCCTCGCAGCCTCGTCGTGCAGCTCGACGTCGAGCCGCCCCGACCCGGCTCCGCCGTCCGCACTCCTTACTGGCCGTGCAGCGGCCGCGCCGGCCCAGCCGTTGGTACGGCGCACGCACCCGCTCCGGGCCGCGGCTCCGCCCGTCGCCCCGGACCTGCGGCGACTGGCCCGGGCCTTTGTCCGCTACGCCACGGGCGAGGTCGACGTCCTCCCCGTCGCCACTTCGGTGTCGCTGGCGATCGGCGGACGGACGGTGGTCGCGATCGCGACGTCGCCGCCGCGCTTGCCCGACCGGAGGATCTGGCGGACCTGTCCGGCCGCATGGTCGTCGTACGCCGCCGCCTCGTGCCCCGTCGACCTGCTCGGCCCGATCAGGAACTCCGCCGCCAACGGGACCCGCCTCGTCGTCTCGTCGATCCCCGGCGAGGTCGTCTGCGCCCCGGCGCGGAGCGGGCCGATCCCATCCGGACGGCTGGTCGTGCTCCGGCCCGCACCTGCCCGTCGCTCGTGCGCCGGCGACTTCGCACTGGCCCTCGTGGCGGACCGGACCGGTCGGCTCCGACGCGTCGACCTGACGCTGTCGGAGCCCTGAGGATCAGCCCCGCCGCAGCACCCAGGACTGCAGGCGGGAGTAGCCCTTGACCGACGTGCGTCGCATCCGGCGGAAGCGGAACGCCGACGAGCCGGGGTCGCTCTCGCGCTCGTCGCCGTCCGCGTCGGAGGTGCGGCCGGAGAGCTGCTCGTAGGCGCCGGCGTCGACGAGGACCGAGCCGGGGCGGGCCACGGAGGTGAGCCGGGAGGCGATGTTGACGGTGGGGCCGTAGACGTCGCCGAGGCGGTTGACGACCTCGCCGTACGCCACTCCGGCGCGTACGGCGGGGAAGAAGTCGTCCTCGTCGGCGCCCTTCTCGACCATCTTCAGGGCGATCTCGGCGGCCACCTCGATGTCGTCGGCGACGAAGAGGACCTCGTCGCCGATCGTCTTGATGATGCGGCCCCCGTGGTCGACGACCAGGCCGGTGGTCTCGGACTCGAAGTTCTCCAGCCAGGACACCAGCTCGGCCTCGTCGAGGCTCTTGCTCTGCGAGGTGTAGCCGACGATGTCGACGAAGCAGACCGCGAGCTGGACCTTGGTGGCGCCGACCGACTGCACCGCGAACATCCGGCTGGTCGAGGCCGCCAGGTGCCGTCGCCAGACGTAGGTCTGCAGCGACTCGACGCGGGGGAGCACCTCGGCGGCGAGCTCGGTGAGCCGCGCCTCGGGGTCCGGGTCCGGGCCGGCGGTGGCGACGTTGGCGAGCAGGGTGGTCTCCCACTCGGCGAGCCGGGCGAAGCTGCGGCCCCAGGTCCGCACCAGGGCGGCCTGGGAGTCCGGGCTGAGGATGCCCAGCCGCATCAGGGCGTCGGTCTCGCGCAGCGCCTGGACATCGGCCTCGGTGAAGGCGACCGCCTCGTCGGTCTGCTGCGGGAAGCCGAGGAGGCGCCACAGCTCCTCGGCGACGGTCTGGTTCATCCCGGCCTGCTCGGCGACCTGGACGCGCGTCAGTGTCGGCTTCTCCCCGAGGAGGTACTCCTCGATGGTCTCGAGCAGCTCCGGGGAGACCTGGTCGGGCAGGTCGCCCGTCCCGTCGGTCGGGACCGCGTCAGGGGTGGCCGCTCCGGCCCCGTCCCCGGACCCGGCATCGGTCCCGGACCCGGTCCCGTCCTGGGAGGGGACCACTCAGCTCTCGCCGAGCCGCGCGTCCGCCGCCGCCTTCAGGGCCTGGGCGAACGACGGCATCTCGTCGCACAGCGTGCGCACGGCCTCGGCGGTGAAGTGGATGAGCTCGAGGGGCGTCAGCGCGACGATGGAGGCGGTGCGCAGCGAGTGGTTGACGATCGCGGCCTCGCCCATGATCTCGCCGGGGCCGATCTGGGCGATCTCCTCACCCTTCTTGCGGACCGAGGCGGTGCCGTCGAGGAGGATGTACGCCTTGTCGGCGCCGGTCTTCTCCCAGATGGGCGACCATCCCTGCGGCACCTTCACGTGCGTGCCGGCCGCGCTGATGCGGGCGACCTCCTGCGGGGTGAACGCGTCGAAGAACGAGACAGCCATGTCGAGCCTTTCGCAGTGGGGTGCTCCCTGCGGCCGGATCCTTCCCGACCGCGGGGGGCGTGTCCAGCAATGGTCCAGTACCGTGCGTCACTTTGTGGCCGGACCGCGAGGTCAGTCGACCGGCAGCGGCTCCCGGGCGATCGGGCAGCTCATGCAGCGCGGCCCCCCGCGACCCGAGCCCAGCTCGGAACCGGCGATCCGGACGACCTCGATCCCGGCCTCCTCGAGGCGGTCGTTGGTCTCGTCGTTGCGCTCGTAGGCGACGGCCACGCGCGGCGCCAGGGCCAGGGTGTTGTTGCCGTCGTCCCACTGCTCGCGCTCGGCGGTGACGGGGTCGAGGCCGGTGTCGATCTGGTGCAGCGTGTCGATCTCCATCGCCTTCGCGGCGGCGACCAGGAACGGCTCGGCGTCGGCGACGTCGAGCACGAGGTCGGTGTCGCGCTCGCCGCGGTCGGCCACCGTGACGGCGTACGCGCGGAGCGAGTCGGCGACGTTGGGGTACATCACGATCTTGTCGACGTCGACCATCGTGCAGACGGTGTCGAGGTGCATCGTCGCCCGCTCCTGGGCGATCGGCACGGCGAGCACGGTGTGCGCGAGGTCGGCGTGGAAGACCTGGCGGGCCAGGCGCTCGACGCCGGCCGGGGTGGTGCGCTCGCCGACGCCGACCGCGATCACGCCGGGCGCGAGCAGCAGGACGTCGCCGCCCTCGACGTGCTCGTGGTGCCAGCCGTGGATCTTGCGGGTGCCGCGGAAGCGCGGGTGCTCGGTGTAGATCAGCTCGGTCAGCTGGGTCTCGCGCGAGCGGGCCGGCATCGCCAGCGAGGTGATCGCGACCCGGTCCTGGATCCAGACGCTGGAGTCGCGGGTGAAGAGCAGGTTGGGCAGCGGGTCGATGAGGAAGTCGTCGCTGGCGAAGAGCGAGGTGACCAGGCCGAAACCGCCGCGGACCTCGTCGTTGCGGATGCCGGCGGTGAGGTAGCCGGTGAGCTCCTCCGGCGACGCGTCGCGCAGCGCGTGGGCCAGGTAGGTCCGCATCGTGTCGCCGAGGTGCAGGCCCGCGAGGCCGGTGGTGATCGCGTGGTTGCGGGCGTCGGGGCTCGCGAGCGTCTCGGTGAGCAGGTCGGTGAGGTAGAGCACCTCCACGTTGCGCGCCCGCAGCGCCTCGGCGAACGCGTCGTGCTCCTCCTGCGCGCGGGCGACCCACGGGATCCCGTCGAAGAGCAGCTTGTCGTTGTTGCGGGGCGTGAGGCGCTTCAGCTCGGGACCGGGCCGGTGGAGCATCACGGTCTGGAGCGTGCCGACCTCGCTGTCGGCGCCGTGCGGGATCGAGGTCTGCGTCATGGCCGCAGCCTAGTTGTTCGCCGGGCTCGCGCCGAGTCGTCGTACGACGGGTGCGTGGTCGCCTAGGCCAGGAGCTCGTACGCCGTCACGGCGGCGAGCAGCAGGCAGACGGCGGCCCCGACGTAGTGCAGGGCGTGCAGCGGGATCTTCTTCATCAGCGCGCGACCGGAGACGGCGGCCAGCCCGCTGACGGTGAGAAGGGCACCGAGCGCACCGATGAACACCGAGACCGGGTCCTCGTACTTCGCGACGAGCGAGATCGTCAGCAGCTGGCTGAGGTCGCCCCACTCGGCCGCGAAGAGGATGAGGAAGCAGGTGAGCACGGCCTTCCAGCCGGTCGCCGCGGTCGCCTTGGCCGCGAAGGCCTCCTCGTCCTCGCTGGCCAGGTGGTGGCTGCGGCCCTCGCGGAAGAGCAGGACCGCACCGGCCAGGAAGATCACGCCGGCGACGCCGCGGACGAGGTCCTCGGGCAGGAACGTCACGGCGTGCCCGAGGGCCACGGCGACGATGGTCTGCACTGTGAAGGCGAGGCCGACGCCGATCCAGACGAGGAGGGGGCGGTACTTCGTCGCGAGCACCAGCGTCGCCACGAAGGTCTTGTCCGGCAGCTCGACGACGAAGATCGCGGCGAAGGTGAGCGCGATGACGACGATGTCCATCAGGGGGTGGTGTCCGTTCGTAGGAAGGCGCGGCTCAGGGCCGCGGCGTCGGCGAGGACGTCGACCACCGGGCGGCCGAGGGCGGCCGCGGCGCGGGCCACGTCGTCGTACTCCGGCTGGGCGTTCACCAGCACGCCGTCGTGCCGGGCCAGCTTGACCGCGATCTCGTGGCCGCCGACCTCGACGGCGACCATCTCGCGGTCGAGGGCGTGCTTGCCGAGCGGCTGCTCGCGCAGGCCGATCGTGGAGGTCTGGCGGAAGATCGTGGCGCGGACCTCGGCGGCCCGGGCGGCCGCGACGAGCACGCTGAGCGTGTGGGCCGGGCGGCCCTTCTTCATCAGGATCGGCGTCAGCCAGGCGTCGGACGCGCCGGCCTCGAGCAGGGCCGCGATGACCGCGGGCCAGACCCGCGGGTCCAGGTCGTCGACGTTGGTCTCGATGAGCAGCGGCGGGGCGGCGGCGGGGGCCGGGGCCGCGTCGACCGGGGTGCCGACCAGCAGGCGCAGCACGTTCGCGTGGCCCTCCGGGTCGCGGCCGCCGGCGCCGACGCCGACGACGTCGGTCACCATCGGCGGCTGGGCGCCCCAGGACGTCGCCAGGGTCGTCAGCATCGCCGCACCGGTGGGCGTGCACAGCTCCATCGCCGGGGCGCCGGGCGGGCCGGCGTACGACGGGACGCCGCGGAGCAGCTCGGCGACCGCCGGCGGCGGGACCGGCATCGAGCCGTGGGCGCCGCGGATGGTGCCGGAGCCGACGGCGACCGGGCTGACGACGACCTCGACGGACGCCAGGTGGACGAACCCGGCGCAGACGCCGACCACGTCGGCGATCGCGTCGAGCGCCCCGACCTCGTGGAAGTGGACGTCCTCGGGCTCGGTGCCGTGCACGGCCGCCTCGGCGACCGCGAGCCGCTCGAAGGTGCGGGTGGCCAGGTCGCGCACCGGCTCGGCCAGCGCCGCGTCGGCGAGCAGGGCCCGGATGTCGCGCCAGGTGCGGTGCGTGGCGGAGTCGGCGAGCCCGACGTGGCAGCGGGTGGCGGCGAAGCCGTTGCGCTGCACCCGCTCCACCGACAGCGTCACCGGCTCGGGGGCGATGGCGTCGACGGCCGACTGCAGCACGTCCACGGGGACGCCGGCGCCCAGCAGGGCACCCAGCAGCATGTCGCCGCTGGCCCCCGACGACGCGTCGACCCAGATCGTCACGCGCCGGCCTCGGAGCGAGCTTCCGGACGGGGCTCGGCACGGCGGGCGACCCGGGCCGCGAAGACGCCGGCGCCGTACCCGTTGTCGATGTTGACGACCGTCACGCCCGGCGCGCAGGAGTTGAGCATGCCCAGCAGGGCGGCGACGCCGCCGAAGGAGGCGCCGTAGCCGACGCTCGTGGGCACGGCCACGAGGGGGACGCCGGTGAGGCCGCCCACCACCGAGGGGAGCGCGCCCTCCATGCCGGCGACCACGACGAGGCAGTCGGCCTCGGCGAGACGGTCCCGGACCGCCATCAGCCGGTGCAGGCCGGCGACCCCCACGTCGTCGATGCGGTCGACGCCGGCGCCGTGCACGCGGATCGTCAGCGCGGCCTCGGCCGCGACCGGCGCGTCGGAGG
Organism: Nocardioides luti; assembly: GCF_014212315.1. Taxonomy (NCBI): domain Bacteria; kingdom Bacillati; phylum Actinomycetota; class Actinomycetes; order Propionibacteriales; family Nocardioidaceae; genus Nocardioides; species Nocardioides luti. The sequence continues at coordinate 2,298,960 of NZ_JACKXE010000001.1, read as the reverse complement.
TGCCGGCCGCGACGACCGCGACGGTGCCGCGCGGCTCGGGCAGCGGGCCGAGGGTGACCGCGCGGGCGACCCGGTCGGCGACGGCGTCGGGCAGGGCCTCGACGACCAGGTCGAGGGCGGCGTCGGTGAGGCGGGTCGCCAGCACGGCCCGGTCGGGGTGCCGGTCGTGGAGGGCCCGGAGGATCGCGACGACCTGGTCGGGCGTCTTGCCGGCGCCGTACACGACCTCGGCGTCGCCGGTCCGCTCCGCGCGGTCCAGGTCGACACGTGCGAAACCGAGGTCGGCGGTGCGGGGGTCGGGCTGGTCCACACGAGGAACTTACCGGGGCGGCGTTGCCACTGTCGGTGCCCGGGTGTTGTGTGGGGACGACCGGGGTCGACGCCCACATCACCGAGGAGAGCACGCCATGCCGAAGATCGAGTCCTACGCCCAGGGCACCCCCAGCTACGTCGAGCTGCAGACGCCGGACCAGGAGGCCGCCAAGGCGTTCTACGGCGCCCTGTTCGGGTGGAGCAGCGAGGACGCACCCCTCGACGACGAGGGCCACTACTACGTCCGCGCCACGCTGGAGGGCGACGTCGTCGCCGGGCTGGCCGGCCAGATGCCGCAGCTCGCGGGCCACCCGGCGTTCTGGGGCGTCTACCTCGCCGTCGACGACGTGGACGCGGCGGCCGCGAAGGTCGCGGGAGCGGGCGGCAGCGTCGAGGCCGGGCCGTTCGACGTCGGGCCGCACGGGCGGATGGTGGCGATCAAGGACCCGACCGACGCCCGGGTGAACCTCTGGCAGGCCTACGCCCACATCGGCACCGGCCGCGCCAACGAGCCCGGCACCCCCATCTGGAACGAGCTCGTCACCCCCGACGTCGCCGCCGCCACGGCGTTCTACACCGAGGTGCTCGGCGTGGGCTGGGAGGAGATGCCGATGGAGGGCGGCTCCTACACCTGCCTGAGCGTCGGCGGCCGGACCGTCGGCGGGGCGACGGCGCCGATGATGGAGGGCATCCCCCCGCACTGGAACGTCTACTTCAACGTCGCCAGCTGCGACGAGACGGTGGCGCAGGCCCAAGAGCTCGGCGGCAAGATGCTCGCGCCGGCGTTCGACGTGCCCGGTGTCGGCCGGATGGCCTTCCTGGCCGACCCGCAGGGCGCGATGTTCGCGCTCATGGAGAACCCCTCCGACGAGTCCTGAGGCCGCTCGGGCTCAGGCGCGGAAGGCGTCCGCGGGGTAGACCCCGAGGATCGTGACGTCGGTGGTGAAGAACGCCAGCTCCTCGAGCGCGTTCCTCACCCCGACGTCGTCGGGGTGGCCGTCGACCTCGGCGAGGAACTGCGTCGCGGTGAACTTCCCCCCGACCATGTAGCTCTCGAGCTTGGTCATGTTGACGCCGTTGGTCGCGAAGCCGCCCAGCGCCTTGTAGAGCGCGGCCGGCAGGTTGCGCACGTTGAAGATGAAGCTGGTGACCACGGGGCCGTTGCCTGCCGGCGCCTCGACGAGGTCGGGGGAGAGCACCACGAAGCGGGTGGTGTTGTGGTCCTCGTCCTCGATGTCCTCGGCCAGCACCTCCAGCCCGTAGATCTCCGCGGCCAGGGGCGGCGAGATCGCGGCCTGGGTCGGGTCACCGGCCTCGACGACCTCGCGGGCCGCGCCGGCGGTGTCGCCCGAGATGACCGGCTTCAGGCCGTGCTCGCGGATGATCTTGCGGCACTGGCCGAGCGCGTGCACGTGGCTGTGCACGGTGCGGATGGAGTCCAGGGTCGCGCCGGGCACGCCCATCAGGTGGAAGCGGATCCGCAGGAAGTGCTCCGCGACGATGTGCAGCCCGGAGTCCGGCAGGAAGTGGTGGATGTCGGCCACCCGGCCGGCGATCGAGTTGTCGATCGGGATCATCGCCAGCTGGGCCTCGCCGGACTCGACGGCGGCGAAGACGTCCTCGAACGACGCGCAGGCCACCGCCTCCCAGTCGGGGTAGTGCTCGCGGCACACGATGTGCGAGTTGGCGCCGGGCTCACCCTGGTAGGCGATCCTGCGGGGGCTGCTGTCGGTCACCGCGCCATGGTCCCACGCAGCCACCGGCGCCCCGGGCCGCCGACCACCGGCTGACCGTCGCGGCCGTCCCGGGCGGGTCACCGACGATCGGGGCCCCGGCGTCCCTAGGCTCTGCGCGTGGTCATCCTCGCGTCGCTCGCCCTGCTCGTCGCCCTCGGCGCCGCCGTTCTCGCGGTCGTCGCGCTGCGCCGGCTCAACGCCAGCCGTCGGGGCTCGGGCGCCGACGCCCTGCCCGAGGACGTCTTCGGCCTGCGCCAGGAGGTCGCCGCCCTGCGGGCCGAGACCCGCGACGCGCTGCGCCACCTCGCGGTGGTGCGCTACGACGCCTTCGGCGACATGGGCGGGCACCTCTCCTGGTCCCTGGCCCTGCTCGACGACGGCGGCAACGGGGTCGTGCTGACCTCGATCCACGGCCGCAGCGAGGCCCGCACCTACGCGAAGAGCATCTCCGGCTGGACCTGCGAGCAGCAGCTGTCCCCGGAGGAGGACGAGGCGATCGCCGGCGCCCGCCGGTAACCCGTCGAGTCGGCGCATCTGCACACGCCTCAGAGGTCGAGTCGGCGCATCTGCACACGCCGACCGCAGGGTCAGCGGGGGACGCGGACCAGCAGGCGCCCGTGCACGCACTCCATCCGGAGCTCGCGGCCCAGGCCGATCGAGTCGCCGTCGAGCTGGCGCGGGGTGTCGGTGCTGGAGCGGACCACGACGGTGGCGCCGGTCATCCGGTTCACCAGGTCGTCGGAGCGCTTGAGCTTGAGCAGCACCCGCCAGGCCAGCGGGATCCAGGAGAAGAAGTTGCGCGGGTGCAGGATCACGACGTCGAGCAGGCCGTCGTCGATGGCGGCGTCGGGCAGCAGCGGCAGCCCGGCCTGGAGGAAGCCGACGTTGCCGACGACGACCGTCCGGGCGCGGTGCTTGGTGAACTCGCCCCCGTCGACCGATACCTCGACCTTGACGGCCGGGAACATCAGCGACTTGAGGCCGGAGAGCACGTAGGCGACCCAGCCGACCTTCTTCTTCAGGTCCTCGTTGACGCCCTCCATGATCGCGGCGTCGAAGCCCATGCCGGCCATCACCATGAAGTGGGTGTCCTCGATGCCGTCGCCGCCGACGCGGACCAGGTCGATCGCCCGGTCCTGGCCGGTCAGCGCGACGTCGATGGCGGCGCGCAGGTACAGCGGGATGTCGAGGTTGCGGGCCAGCAGGTTGCCGGTGCCGGCCGGCACGATCCCGACCGGGATGCCGGTGCCCGCGAGCTCGGCGCAGACCTCGCGCACGGTGCCGTCGCCGCCGCAGACCAGCACCAGGTCGGCGCCGGCGATCGAGGCCGCCTCGGCCATGCCGGTGCCGGGGTCCTCGATGGTGGTGCGGTGCCAGGTCGGCTCGTCCCAGCCGGCCTCGGCGGCCATCGCCCCGACGATCGCGCGGAACTGGCCCTCGTCCTCGACCTTGATCGGGTTGAGCACGACCGCGAGCCGCCGGCCGCCGGAGAGCACCTCGGGCAGAGGGTCGGACTTCTGGGCGTGGCTGCGCGGGAGCGGGTTGAGCACGGTGAGGCCGAGCAGCACCATCCCGGCGCCGAGCAGGGCGCCGGCGGTCACGTCGCTCGGGTAGTGCCGGCCGAGCAGCACGCGGTCGGCGCAGACCAGCAGCACGAGCGCGGCGCCCGCGACGTACGCCGTGCGGCGGGTGCTCGAGCGGCGCACGAGCATCACCACCAGGACGAGGATGATCCCGACGAATGCGGTGATCGACGACGCGTGCCCGGACGGGAAGGACTGGCTGCTGAGCAGGCCGTTCTTGTTCTGCCACGGCGGCCGGCCGCGGCCGATCTCGAGCTTGAGGAAGGTCGTCAGCAGCGACGTCGCGATCATCACGACCACCGCGAAGATCGCGGCGCGGCGGTGGCCCTTGAGCAGCATCGCCCCGGCCAGGACCGTGGTCAGCACGGTCATCCCGATGGTGGCGAAGCACAGCTCGATCACCTTGAGCGGCTGGCGCAGCCAGTGCTCGTTGACCGCCCAGCCCTCCAGGCCGTTGCCCCGGTCGTCGATCGCCGTCAGCGGGCCCCACCCCTGGGTGACCAGCACCGCGACCACGGCGAAGGCGGCGAAGCAGGCCAGGGCCCAGCTCAGCGTGACGAGACGAGGTCGGTCGAGCACGGAGGTCCTTCGAGGGTCGGGGGAGGCGCGGACGGCGCGCCCCAGTATGACGGGCGCGTACGCCGGGACGCCGTACCCCGAAGGGTGGTGCGAACTCAGGTGAGCCGCGCCACCACCGGCCGATAGCCTGTGCTCATGATCGACCCGAAGGTGCTCCGAGACGACCCCGACCGCGTGCGTGCCGCCCAGGCCAAGCGCGGCCTGTCCGACGACGTCGTGGACCGGGCCCTCTCCGCCGACGCGGCCCGCCGCGCGGCGATCGTCGACTTCGAGGCCAAGCGGGCGGAGCAGAAGCAGCTCGGCAAGCTGATCCCGCAGGCGCAGGGCGACGAGAAGGTCCAGCTCCTGGCGCGCACCAAGACGCTGTCGAGCGACGTCAAGGCCGCCGAGGCCGCCCAGACCGCCGCCGAGGCGGAGTGGCAGGCCGCGGTGCTGAGCATCCCGAACCTCGCCGCCGACGAGGCCCCGAGCGGGGGCGAGGACGACTTCGTCCTGATCGAGACCGTGGGCACGCCGGCCGAGTTCGACTTCGAGCCGCGCGACCACATCGAGCTGGGCCGGATGCTCGGCGCGATCGACCTCGACCGGGGCGCCAAGGTCTCGGGCAGCCGCTTCTACTTCCTCACCGGCATCGGCGCGGAGCTCGAGCTCGCGCTCATCAACCTCGCGATGGAGCAGGCCCGCAACGCCGGCTTCACGCAGGTGATCGCGCCCTCGATGGTCAAGCCGCGGGCGATGGACGGCACCGGCTTCCTCGGCCAGGCGGCCGACGACGTCTACCGCATCGAGGGCCAGGACATGTACCTCGTCGGGACCTCGGAGGTCCCGATGGCGGCGTACCACTCCGACGAGATCCTCGACGGCGCCGCGCTGCCGCTGCGGTACGCCGCGTTCAGCCCGTGCTTCCGCAAGGAGGCCGGCTCGCACGGCAAGGACACCAAGGGCATCATCCGGGTGCACTGGTTCGACAAGGTCGAGATGTTCGTCTACACCACCCCCGAGGACGCCGAGGCCGAGCACCTGCGCCTGCTGGGCTGGGAGAAGCAGTTCCTCGACAGCCTCGAGCTGGCCTACCGCGTCATCGACGTCGCGGCCGGCGACCTCGGCCTGTCGGCGAAGCGCAAGTTCGACTGCGAGGCGTGGATCCCCACCCAGGGGAAGTACCGCGAGCTCACCTCGACCTCCAACTGCACCGAGTTCCAGACCCGTCGCCTCGACACCCGCGCCCGGCACGGCAGCGACGTCAAGCCGGTCGCGACGCTCAACGGCACGCTGTGCGCGATGACCCGCACGATCGTGGCCATCCTGGAGACGCACCAGCAGGCGGACGGCTCGATCCGGGTCCCGAAGGCGCTGCAGCCGTGGCTGCAGGGCCGCGAGGTGCTGAAGCCGGTCGTCGCCCCGTGACCGGTGCCGTGGAGGCGGGCGCCGCTCGGCGCCCGCGCCTGGTCGCCCTCGACATCGACGGCACCCTGCTCAAGTGGGTCGAGGGAGCCGGCACCACGCACGAGGAGGTCGCGCCGGCGGTGCGCGACGCCGTACGCCGGGCGCAGGACGCCGGCGCGCACGTCGTCCTCGCCAGTGGTCGCTCGCCGCACGGCATGACCGGCATCGCCGACCTCCTCGGCCTGCACCGCGAGGGCGCCGAGCCGCTGTGGATCGTGGCCAGCAACGGGGCCGTGGTGTTCCGCTACCCGCCGCTCGAGGTCGTGCACGAGGAGACCTTCGACGCCCGCGAGGCCGTGGCGCAGGTGCTGGAGCACCACCCGACCGCGCTGGTGGCGGTGGAGGAGCGCGGCGTGGGCTACCGGGTCAACCGGCACTTCCCCGACGGCGAGCTGTCCGGCGAGATGACGCTGACCGAGGTCGAGGACATCGTCGCGGGACCGGTCAGCCGCGTGATCATCCGCGACCCCGACGCCACGGCCGAGGACTTCGTCGCGCTGGCCGAGCGGCTCGGCCTGCACGGCACGAACTACGTCGTCGGCTGGACCGCCTGGCTCGACCTCGCCCCCGTGGGCGTCTCCAAGGCCTCCGGCCTGCAGCACGTCGCCGACGAGCTCGGCGTCACCGCCGCGGACGCGCTCGCGATCGGCGACGGCCGCAACGACATCGAGATGCTCCAGTGGGCCGGCCGCGGGGTCGCGATGGGCCAGGCCGTCCAGGAGGTCCTCGACGCCGCCGACGACGTCACCGCCTCGGTGTACGACGACGGGGCCGCCCTCGAGATCGATCGGCACTTCGGATGACGCTGCCCCAGGTGGTCACGACCGAGCGCCTCCGGCTGGCGCTGCTGGCGCCCGACGAGGCCGCCGACATCGTCGCCGGCCGCCGGCGCCCGGGGTGGCACCCCGACTTCCCGCGCCAGGACGACCGCGACGGGGTGTCGATGCACCGTGCCGGCGACCCGTGGGGCTCCCGCACGATCGTGCGCGGGGTGACCGTGCTCGGCACCATCGGCTTCTTCGGCCCACCGGACGAGCCGGCCGAGGGCGACGTCCCCGAGGCCGAGGTCGGCTACGGCCTGGTCGGGGAGGCGCGGGGCTGGGGCTTCGCGACCGAGGCCCTGCGCGCGCTGCTCGCCGAGACCGACCGGGCCGGCGTCCGGGTGCGCGCCAGCGTCGAGCCGGCCAACAAGCCCAGCATCCGGGTCCTGGCCAAGTGCGGCTTCACCGAGCTCCGCGGCTCCGACGAGGACGGCAACCTCGTGATGGCCCGTCCGCTGACCGGTCCCACCGGTGGTTGAGGAGGGCGCCCTGGCGCCCGTCTCGAAACCGCGGCTCGTCGCCACCGACCTCGACGGCACCCTGGTCCGCTCCGACGGCAGCGTGTCGGACTACACCCGTGACGTGCTGCTCGAGGTCGAGCGCCGCGGCGTCCCGGTCGTCTTCGTCACCGGCCGGCCGCTGCGCTGGGCCGAGGAGGTCTTCGGCTACGTCGGGGAGCACGGTCTCGCGATCGTCTCGAACGGCGGCCTGGTGTGGGACGTCGAGCGGTCCGCGCCGCACCTGGTGCGCCCGATCGACCAGGCCGTCGCGCTGGAGACCTGCCGCCTGATCCGGGAGGCGGTGCCCGGCTCGGCGTTCGCCGTCGAGACCGTGACCGGCATCGGCCTCGAGCCCGGCTTCATGGAGCGCTTCCCGCCGCCGCCCGACAGCCACCGCGGTGCGCTCGAGGAGCTCTTCGACGCCCCGGCCGTCAAGCTGCTGGCGCGCCACGAGGAGCTCGCCCCGCAGGAGTACTGGGACGCCGCCGAGGCCGCCGTCGGCGACCGCGTCACGATCACCTGGTCGTCGTCCTCGACGCTGCTGGAGATCAGCGCCGCCGACGTCACGAAGGCCTCGACCCTCGCGCTGCTCTGCGCCGACCTCGGCGTCGACGCGGCGGACGTCATCGCGTTCGGCGACATGCCCAACGACCTCCCGATGCTCGGGTGGGCGGGGACGTCGTACGCCATGGCCGACGCCCACCCCACCGTGACCGCCACCGCGGACCACGTCGCGCCCGGTCACGACGACGACGGGGTGGCGCGCGTGCTGGCTGGTGTGTTCGGCCTGTGATCTGTTTCGATGGGCGGGTGCTCGCCTCTGTCGGCCGCCTGCTCGCGGCGCTCCTCCTGGCCGGTCTCGGCCTGGTCCTGCTCGGCTCCGGCCCGGCGTCGGCCTGCCCGGCCTCGGGCGGCTCGAACGGCAGCACCCAGGACCACACCAAGGACGCGAGCGACGTCTTCCTCGGCGACGTCACCGCCCAGTCGCGCACCGACGAGCTCGTGACGTACGACGTGACGGTGGACCGGGTCTACAAGGGCGGTGTCGCCTCGGAGGACGTGCAGGTCACGACGTCGGCCGCGGCCCGCTCCTGCACCGGCGTCGAGCTGACCGTCGGCCGCACCTACGTCTTCTTCGCCCAGGCCGGTGACCAGTCCGGCGACGACCTGTCGATCACCCGCGCCGACGGCACGGCCCGGGCCAGCGGCGACTTCCGCGCCGAGGTCGAGAAGCTGCTCGGCAGCGGTCGCGCCCCGGTGCCGCCGGAGCCCGACAAGGCGGTCTTCACCCGCGTCGGCGACGCGACGACCACGTCGCTCACCCGCCTCGCCGCCCCGGGGGCGGCGCTCACGCTGGTCGGGCTGCTCGGCCTCGTCGTCGTACGCCGGGTGGGCCGCCACTCCTGAGCAGCGGGCCCCGACCTGCAGGGGCTCTCAGAGGTACATGCCGCCGGACTCGCCCGGCCGCTGCTGCCCCTCGTCCTCGCCCTCGGGCTGGTGCATCATCCCGGGCGGCAGCGCCTTGCGGATCTGCTCGAACTGCGCCCGCGCGGCCATCTGCTGGGCGTAGATCGCCGTCTGCAGCCCGTGGAAGAGACCCTCGAGCCAGCCGACCAGCTGCGCCTGAGCGATCCGGAGCTCGCCCTCGGACGGCGTGCTGTCCTCGGTGAACGGCAGCGTCAGGCGGTCGAGCTCCTCGACCAGCTCGGGGGCGAGCCCGGCCTCGAGCTCCTTGATCGACGCCTGGTGGATCTCCTTGAGGCGGTTGCGGCTGGCCTCGTCGAGCGGCGCGGCCTTCACCTCCTCGAGCAGCTGGCGGATCATGCTGCCGATCCGCATCACCTTGGCGGGCTGCTCGACCAGGTCGGTGATCGCGCGCTCGTCGCCGTCGGCGTCGTCGCTCCCGGGGCTGGCCGCGCCGGCACCGGCGGCGTCGGCCGCCGGCCGGATCGCGGACGCGGGGACGTGCCCCATCGGCTGCCCGTCGGGGCCGATGACGAGGACCTGCTGCTCCTGCTCGGACGACTCACTCATGCGCCAACCCTAGAGGGCCGGGCGAAGCGCCCCGCCGGCCCTCAGACGGTGAGCAGGATCTTGCCGGTGTGGTCGCCGGACTCCATCAGCTCGTGCGCGGCGCGCGCCTCCTCGAGCGGCATGGTGCCGTGCACGATCGGCTGCACGAGCCCCGCGGCGACGAGCGGCCACACGTGCTCGACGACCGCCGCGCAGATCGCGGCCTTCTCCTCGGTGGGCCGGGCGCGGAGCGACGTGGCGATGACCGCGCCGCGCTTGCGGAGCAGGGCGTTGATGTCGAGCTCGGCCTTGGTGCCGCCCTGCATGCCGATGATGACCAGCCGGCCCTCGGTGGCGAGCGCGGCGACGTTGCGGGAGAGGTACGACGCCCCCATGTTGTCCAGGATGACGTCGGCGCCGCCCTCGGTGCGCTCCTTCACGACCTCGACGAAGTCCTCGTCGCGGTAGTTGATCGTGACGTCGGCGCCGAGCGCCGCGCAGGCCGCGAGCTTCTCGGCCGTCCCGCCGGTGGTGAGGACGGTGGCGCCGAGCGCGTGGGCGAGCTGGATCGCCATGGTGCCGATCCCGCCGGCCCCGCCGTGCACGAGCAGGGACTCGCCCGGCTGCAGCCCGGCGACCATGAACACGTTGGACCAGACGGTGCAGGCGACCTCGGGCAGTGCGGCCGCGGTGACCAGGTCGACCCCGTCCGGCACCGGCATGACCTGCCCGGCCGGCACGGCCACCTGGGCGGCGTACCCGCCCCCCGCGAGGAGCGCGCAGGCGTGGTCGCCCACGGCCCAGCCCTCGACGCCCTCGCCGACGGCGCGGACGGTGCCGCTGCACTCCATGCCGATCACGTCGGACGCACCTGGCGGCGGCGGGTAGAAGCCCTGCCGCTGCAGGAGGTCCGCCCGGTTCAGGCCCGCGGCGGCGACGTCGAGCACCAGCTCACCGGGAGCGGGGATCGGGTCGGGGACCTCGGCGACGGACAGGACGTCGGGCCCTCCGGCCCCGGAGGCGATGACGGCACGCATGCTGGCCACCCTAGGGGTGGTCCCCTCGGCCCGCGAGGCAGCGGGGCGTCGGCTCAGGCCTCGTAGGCGTCTGCGGTGTGGTCGACCACGCTGTCGTCGGGCACCTCGTCGTCGACGTCGAGCGGGTCCGGGGCGTCCGCCGGCCGGTCCCAGCCCTCGGCGAGCCTCTGGGCGCGCGCGGCGAGGGCCTCGATGCCCTCCAGGTCGGCTCCCTGGGAGCCGGCGGCGTACCCGAGGAGGTACGTCGTGATGGGCGCGGCCGGCCGGGTCACGTTGTGGGCCGCCGCGCGGGCGAGGTCGAGCACCAGTGCCTCGTCGACCTCCACGTCGAGGTCGAGGACGTCGCACAGCTCGTCGATCCAGTCGTGCAGGTTCACGGAGCCCACATTTGCCCCACCGGGGCCGCCCCCGCAACCCCCGACGCGCGGTCCGGCGGCGATTTCTCCGACGCCTCCCGGACCCCGGCGCACGCGGCTAGAGGTCGCGCAGGTCCGCCCACGTGTCGACGTCGCGCGCCTCGTTGCCCTCGGGCGCGACGAGCGCGAGGTCGAGGTCGGCCAGCAGCCGGTGCAGGGGCATCCCGTGCTGCCCCTCGAGGTCGGGGCGTACGGCGTCGAGCCGGGCCGCGTCGAGCACGCCCGCGAGCTGCCGGCGGCCCTCCGCGTCGGTCAGGAAGGCGCCGTCGTGCCCGAGCGCCGCCTCGTGCAGGCGCCGGAAGGTCCACGGCGAGACGAACGGCATGTCGACCGCCAGCACCCCGAGCGTCCCGGGCGCGCGCAGGAGAGCGTCGCGGCCGGTCAGCAGCCCGGCCACCGGGCCGCCGAAGCGGGGGCTCTCGCGGGTGAAGGTCACCGGACGCTCGGTCGGAACGGCCTCGCCGACGACCACGACCTCCGAGGCGTCGACCAACGCGTCGATCGCGTGCGCCAGCAGGGTCCGGCCGCGGTGCTCGACCGAGGCCTTGTCGACGCCGCCGAGGCGGGCGCCGGTGCCGCCGGCCAGGATCACCGCGCAGAAGCCGGTCGTGCCGGGAGGGAGGTCCACCCCCCGAGTCTCCCACCGGTCCGGACCTGCGTGCCGGGCCGGGGGCTGGCACTCTGGGGGCGTGGACACGCTGCGCATCGCCCTGGTCCAGGAGGCGTCCGGCCTGGAGCCGGCCGACAACCGCGCCCGGGTGGCCGACCTGACGCCCGACGGCACCGACCTCGTGGTCTTCCCGGAGGCGTTCGCGCGGGACTTCGGCGAGGCCGGCTCCGACGTCAGTGCGTACGCCGAGGAGCCGGGCGGTCCGTTCGACGCCGAGGTCACGCGAGCCGCGAGCGGGCACGTCACGACCGTCGTGGCCGGCATGTTCGAGGCCGGGCCCGATCCCGAGCGGCCGTTCAACACCCTGCTGCTGCGGGGCGCTGCGGAGGCGGCGTACCGCAAGATCCACCTCTACGACTCGTTCGGCTACCGCGAGTCCGACCGGCTCACGGCCGGCCCGACCGAGCCCGTCGTGGTGCAGGTCGCGGGCTTCGCCGTCGGCCTGATGACGTGCTACGACCTGCGCTTCCCCGAGCTGGCCCGTGCGCTGGTCGACGCCGGCGCCGAGGTGCTCGTCGTCCCGGCGGCCTGGGTCGCCGGCCCGCGCAAGGTCGACCACTGGCGCACGCTCGTGCGCGCCCGCGCGATCGAGAACACCGTCTTCGTGGCGGCGGCCGGCCAGCCCGCGCCGCGCTACGCCGGCCACTCGCTCGTCGTCGACCCGCTCGGGGACGTGCTCGCGGAGGCCGGCGACGGGCCCGAGGTGCTGACCGCGACGCTGGACCGGGCGGTGCTCGACGAGGCCCGCAGGACCAACCCGTCGCTCGCCAACCGACGTCTGTAGCCTTCCTCCCCGTGTCCACGCCTGTCCCGCGCCGCCGAGCGGAACGCCCGCCGTCGCGGTGGTCGCGGCTTGGCACCCGCGCGCGCACGGTCGCGGACTCCCGCGTCCCGCTCGCACTGTGGACGGTGCTCGTCCTCGCCGGCCTGGCCGCGCTCGTCGCGGCGATGGTGCCGGTCGGCCCCGACTGGCTGCCCGGCGCCGGCAGCGTGGCGGTCTCGAGCGGCTACGCGTGGGCGCTCGCGGCCCGCTCGGGCGGCCGCCCCGTCGTCTTCGGCGCGCTGGCCGTCGCCATGGGGGTCGGGGTGCTCGTCGTCGACGACGCCCGCCTCCGCACCGGCGCCGCCGTCCTGACCTGCGTGGTCACGGCCGTGCTCGCGGTGATGGCCACGGTGCCCGCGGTCCGCTTCGTGCACGCCGCGCGCGAGTCGGCGATCGCCGTCCTCGTCGCGGCCGTGGGCGGGCTCGCCACGGTGGGCTTCGAGCCGGTCATCACGCTGCCGCGCTTCGAGTACGCCACCCTCGGCCTGGCCCTGCTCGGCGCCTTCGGCGTCGTCTACCGCCTCGGCGCCGGCCTGCACGGCCTCGGTCGCCGCGGCGTGCTCACCGTGCTGGTCGGGACCGGGGTGCTCGCGCTGACGCTGGCGTACGCCGAGCTCCTGCGCCGCTACGGCTCGCCGGGGCTGGTCACCTCGCTCCTCGACGCCGTGCACTGGAGCCGCGACCACCTCGGCGCCTTCCCCCGCCCGATCGAGACCGTCCTCGGCGTCCCGGCGCTCGCCTGGGGCACCCACATGCGGGCCCGGCGCCGCCAGGGCTGGTGGGTCTGCGCCTTCGGCGTCGCCGCCACCGCGCCCGTCGCCCAGAGCCTGCTCAACCCCGCGATCTCGCTGCTCGAGGTCGGCCTGTCGGTCGCCTACGGCCTCGTGGCCGGCCTGGTGATCGGGTTCGTGGTGATCCGCGTCGACCTCGCCTTCACGGCCCCCCGCGGCCGGCGCGGGCGCCGGGCCGAGGAGGCGGGCGCCGTACGCCCCGAGCCGGCGCGGACCAGCCCGCTGCTCTGAGGCACCCCGGCCGACGTGCTGGTTCGGGGTACGCACCGGTAACGACTAGGTTCGCAGGCATGGCCCGTGAACTGGTGAACGAGATCGTCGCCGAGATGGTGGCGAACGTCCTGAGCGTGGCCGTGGCCCCGGGGGACGCCGTCGCGGCGGGTGACACCGTGGTGCTGCTCGAGTCGATGAAGATGGAGATCCCCGTCATCGCCGAGCACCCCGGCACGGTCCGCGCCGTCAAGGTCGCGTCCGGCGACGTCGTCCAGGAGGGCGACGTGCTCGTCGAGCTCACCGGCTGAGCCCGGAGCCCTCTCCGTCGTCGGAGGGCGGCCCCTAGGTGAGGTCTTCGCGATGGCGGCGCACGTAGGCGTCCATGCCGGGGACGGTGTAGGCCAGCTGTCCGTGGTCCGGGGCGTAGACGAGGCCCTTGCTGATGAGGTTGGCGCGGTAAGGACCAAGGCTGTTCGGCTTGAGGTCCATCCGGCGGGCGATCTCACTGGAGGCGGAGGGCCCGAAGCCGTCTTCGGCCATAGCGACGAGCAGTCGGCGTTCGGCGGGGGTGGCTCGGTTCCATCGTGAGCGGAAGAATCCGGCATCAAGGCGTTCGAGGCCGATGACGGCGCTGGCCTGGGCATCGCCGAGGGTGATGACTGGTCCTGCCGCGACTTCCCAGGCCGATCGACCGTACTCCTGCAAGAAGTAGGGGTAGCCGCCTGAGGCATCGAGGAGCAGCTGCAAGGCGGTTGGGTCGAAGGACACGTCGTGCTTGGCGACCGGATCTTCCAAGGCTGCGCGCGCTTCCGGGTCGGGAAGCCGCGCGATCGTGCGGTAGTCGCAGAGGCGCTCGGCGTAGGAGCGGGTCTCAGCGAGGATGCCCGGCAGATGGGGCAGTCCGGCGCCGACGAGGAAGAAGGGCCAGCCACGTTGCCCGGCTTGATGTTGAGTCACGAGGAGGGCACGGAGCAGTAGGGGGTCGAGGTCTTGAAGTTCGTCGATGAAGAGCCCGAAGGCGTTGCCTTCTTCCTGCAGCGCCGCGCAGAGGTCGTGGACGAGCTCGGGAAGGTCGATCTCGATGTCACCGGAGTCGGCTCGACCGGGTTCGATCTCGACGCCGAGGTCGATTCCGGCAGCGCCGATCTTCACGTTGAACGCGGTCACTGACTGCAAAGCGGTGCGAACCCGGTCACTGATCGCCTTGCGGCGGCTGAGTTGACGTGCCTGCGTGGTGATCTCGCGTGCCAGGATGCGCCGGGCGTTCTGCGCTCCAGCGTTGTCGGGACGGGCTTCGAGATTGACCGCGAACCAACCCGCGTCCTCGGCACGAAAGCGCATCTCGTTCAGCAGCACGGTCTTGCCCACGCCTCGGAGGCCGCTGAGGATGATGCCTCGTCCGTCCAGGCCGTTGCGCGTTCGTTCGATCAGTACGTCGAGGGCCTCCAGCTCTGTGTCGCGTCCCACGAGGGCAGGAGGGCGGAGCCCGGAGCCGGGGCTGAAGGGGTTGAGTGCCGCTCTCACCTAGCGAATGCTAGCCCATACTTGTAGAAAGATAAGTAGCAGCTAGTATTCCTAATGATCGCGGAGAAGCCGCGAGATCCGGCGTCGGAGTCGTGCGACCCGTCAGCAGAGGGGGCGGGATTCGAACCCGCGGTAGGTCTCCCTACGACCGCTTTCAAGGCGGTTCCGATCGGCCGCTCCGGCACCCCTCCGTGTCGCCCCGTGGGGCGAGCACGGACGCAGTGTATTCGCTGGCCGCCCACGTCTCCTCGCGGCCGGTGCGGCTACTCCGAGCCGCCCAGCTCGAGCTCGACGGCGTCGTACGCCAGGTCGTGCAGGCGCTGCACGTGGTGCGTCACGTCGAGCAGCAGCCGACGCAGGTCGGCGCGCACCGCCCCGAGGTCGGGGTCCTCGAGGACGCGGGGCGCCAGGCGGCTCATCCGGGTCAGCAGCGTGTTGCGCTCGCGGAGCGCGGCGCCGCCGCGCGCGGCCAGCCAGCCGTCCTCGGGATGCTCGCCCTCGACGACGAGCAGGTCGCGCAGCACGGCCAGCCGCTGGCGCACCACCCAGCGCCAGTTGCCGAGCGGGACCCCGGCGGTCGGCGACGCGTCCAGGACCAGGGCCAGGGCGTGCAGGGCGCCGGGCATCCCCGTGGTGCTCCTCGACGGCGTCGCGGTCATGGCAACCTCCGGCATCCCGGGTGGGGTGGGCCTTCGAGCATGACCCCGCGGGAGCCCCGGCGACAAGCCCGATTGGCGCCCCAATCCGGTGTCTTGTTCAATCATCTGCATGGCTGTCCCCACCCCGTCCGACTATCGGCTCTCCCCGTCGATGAACGCCCGGCTGATGGGGTTGCTGCTGGTCGTGCTCGCGGTGCTGCTGTTCGCGGTCACCGCGGTGGTCGCGCTGCTGCACCTGCCGCCCGACGTGCTGGTCGTGACGGTGCTGCTCGGCCTGGTCGGGGTGTTCGGCACCGGCTACCTCCTGACGCGCCGGGCGTACGTCGTCCGCCTGGACGAGGCCGGCTACCGGGTGCGCCTGATCCGGGGCGCGGGCGTGAGCGGGGCCGCCTGGAAGGACGTCGAGGACGCCTCGACCGGCACTCCCCACGGGATCCCGTGCGTGGTGCTGACGCTGGTCGACGGCCGCACCACGACGATCCCGGTCGCGGCCCTCGCCGCCGACCGCGAGGACTTCGTGCGCGACCTGCAGGCCCACCTGCAGCACGGCCAGGGCCTGACCCCGCTCTGAACCGCCGGCCCACGGCCCGGACCCACCCGTTCGGGCCGGCTCCGGCGTGTCGAACCCTGATTCGTGCGCGACCCGGGTGGCCTTGTAACCTGTGTCCGCTGTCGGGGAGGCGTCGCCTAGTCCGGTCTATGGCGCCCGCCTGCTAAGCGGGTTTGGGGCTACAACCCCATCGAGGGTTCAAATCCCTCCGCCTCCGCCAGCGTCGGTCCCTCCCGGGAGAGTTTTCGGGAGGGACCGTCCGTTTTCCGGAGACGTCCGTCCGGCAGCAGGACTGCAGGATTGTGCAATGCAGATTTATGAGCCAACAAAGCGGGCGCAGTTCTTCCGGAACTCGCCCACACTCCTCGTAGAGACCTTTCCGTGGGTCTAGGACAACGAAGGTGGGACCATCATGAACATTGGACGCAAGGTGGCCATCGCGCTGGCCGCCACCGGACTGAGCCTCGGCCTCCTCGGCATCTCCGCGCCTGCGCAGGCGTTGGACAGCAGCTGGGGCTGCGGCGGCTGCGTGCGCGTCGGTCGCTGACCCAGCGCCACGCCTGCACCAACTGAAGAGAGCTTGAGACGGGGACCCGACCACCCCCCCACATTGTCCGGTCCCAGTGCCACCCCCCGGCCCGTCTCAATCACACGAGGGCAGTGACCGCCAGGTCGCTGCCCTCGTGAATGTTTCGCCTCCGCCAGGCTCCGCCTGCAGGTTCCTGCAGCCGGCCCGCCGGCAGCGCCGGGTCGGTCCGGCGCGCTCAGTCCTCGTCGGGCGGCGGCTGCTCGTTGCCCGAGACGCCCTGGCTGCCCATCGTGTAGCCGAGCTGGAAGCGCGTCTCCGACTCGTACTCCTCCTTGAGGTCGGCCACGTAGCCGGCGTACGTCCGCGGGCTGACGCCGAGGCGCTTCGCGCTGACCGGGTCCGCGTGGCCCTCGATGAGCATCCGGATCGTCATCGCGCGCTGCTCGGCGGCGATGTCCTTCATCATCGAGGTCTCGCGGTTCGTGAACGGGCGGGCCCGCTCCCAGGTGCGCTCGAAGATGTCGACGAGGTACTCCACGACCGACGGCTCGCGGATGGCGATGGCCGACTTGAGGTCCTCCTGCGCCGGGATGACCGCGACCCGGCGGTCGATGACGATCATCCGGTTGAAGAACTCGTCGAGGGTGCGGACCTCGGCGCCGCGCTCGGTGACGGCGGTGACGTACTTGTGGGTGACTGCCGAACGGCGCGCGCTGTGCTGGTAGAGCGTACGCATCTTCGTCCCGCGCTCCAGCATCGCGGTGTCGCGCAGCGCGGCCGCGGCGAGGGTGCGCGGGTCACGCCCGGCCTGGGGCTGGGCGGTCAGCATCTCCTCCTCGCAGTCGGACACCAGCCCGGCGATGAAGGGGTCGATGCCCTCGTTGCGGATGTAGGTGAACGGGCCTCGCTCGGTGGTCTGCGGCGCCCGGCGCCACGCGTGCGCGAGGTTGCCGAAGGCGCGCGCCCACTGCGAGGACTCATCGATCAGGCGGGCGCCCTCCTGGCCGAGCGGCGCGACCACGCGGGACTGGACGCTCGTCGGGTCCACGGGGGTGAAGGTCTCGGGCGCGGCGCCGGCGGTGACCAGCCCGACCTCGACGAGGAGCGCGAAGGCCCGCTCCAGCTCGCCGCCGGGGACGATGCGGGGGTCGGTCGCCGAGAGCTCACCCGCGGCGACGATCTCCTCGTAGAGCGTCGTCGCCACCGTCTCGAACAGGGCACGGTCGTCCGGACCGTAGGTGTCCACGCGTGCGTTCTCCTCCCGACCACCCCGAGTCGATGTCGTGGCAGATGATTCCACACGCCAGGCGCGCAGAAGGCCCGTCCGACGGTGTCGGACGGGCCTTCGTTGCTGCGTGGTGGGCGGGTCGCTCAGCCCTCGTCGGCGTCGAGTGCGGCGGCGACGCGGCGGTGCGCCTCCCAGATCTCCTCCGGGAGCCGGTCGAACTGCTTGAGGTGCTCCTCGCGGAAGCCCATCTCCTGCTGCCAGCGGGGCACGTCGATCGACAGGATGGTCTCCAGGTCCTCGGGCGTGGTGCTCATGCCCGAGAGCTGCAGCTCCTCCTCGGTCGGGATGATGCCGACCGGGGTCTGGCGACCCTTGACCTCGCCGTTCTTGAGCTGGAGCAGCCACAGGAGCGGGCGGAGGTTGTCGCGGTAGCCGTGCCACAGGAAGTGGCCGTCCTCCGGGTCGCGCTGGAACCAGTTGACGTGGGCAAAGATCGGCTGGTCCTTCGCGGCGCCCACGATCTTGAGGTAGTGCGCGGCGTAGTCGCCCTCGCCGTACGCCATGAAGGGGCGGTTCGACATGGGGTCGTAGCGCAGCTGGCCCTCGACGCCCTCGGCCGCGGCCGTGGCCTCGGCGCCGAGCGTCAGTCCGTCGTACACGCCCTCGGCGAGGTCGGTGATCGCGCGGATCAGCGGCTCACGGTCGCGGGTGCGGCCGCCGAAGATGATCGCGTCGATCGGGACGCCCTTGGCGGCGTTGTAGTCCGGCGCGATGTTCGGGATGTTGTCGAGCGTGGTGGTGAAGCGGCTGTTCGGGTGCGCCCACGGCGAGGTGTCGCTGTCCTTGCGGTCCGCGATGGGCGAGCCCATCCAGTCCAGCCACCCGTCGGTGTCGGCCGGCGGCTCGGGCGTCTTGCCCTCCCACCAGACCTCCTGGGTCTTCGGGTTGTAGGCGATGTTCGTGAAGATCGTGCCGGTGCCGTCGTCCACGGAGTGCAGCGCGGTCGGGTTGGTGACCTCGTTGGTGTCCTTGGCGACGCCGAAGACGCCGTACTCCGGGTTCATCCCGTAGAGCTTGCCGTCGTTCTCGTCGACCCACAGCCACGCGATGTCGTCGCCGTAGAAGGAGACGTGGTAGCGGTCGCCGAGCGCGTCGGGGGCCAGCATCATCGCCAGGTTGGTCTTGCCCGAGGCGCTCGGGAAGCCGCCGCAGATGTGGTACGTCTTGTCGGTCTCCTTGTCGTGGATCCCGATGAGCATGTACTGCTCGGCGAGGAACTTCTTCGACGCCCACCCGTCGTACGCCGCCTGGCGCAGGCCGTGGGCGATCTTGCCGAGCAGCGCGTTGCCGCCGTACGACGACCCGAAGTGCAGGATCGTGCGCTCGTCGGCGACGGTCACGAAGTAGCGCTGGTCGTCCGGGGTGCCCTGGCCGAGGTTCTCCAGGTCGCCGGTGACGTGCACGGCGCGGACGAAGCTGTTGGGGTCCTCGAGGTCGTTGACGAACTCGACGCCGACGCGGGACATCCGGATCATGTGGAGCACGACGGTGCGGGTGTCGGTCAGCTCGACGCCGGCGGCCCAGGGCGCCAGCTCGTTGCCGGGGGGCGACATCAGGTAGGGGATGACGTACATCGTCTTGCCCGCCGACGCGCCGCGCATCCGGTCGTGGAGCAGCGGCTTCATCTCCGAGGCGGGGCGCCAGTTGTTGTAGACGCCCTTGTCCTCGGGGTTGCTCGTGGCCACGATCGTGCGCTCCTCGGAGCGCGCGGTGTCCTTGTGGTAGCTGCGGGAGTAGTAGCGTCCCTCGCCGGCCGGCTCGAGCTCGCCCGCGTCGAGCGCCTCCTGGATCAGGCGTGCGTCGTCCGCGGCGCTGACCACCTCGATGCGCTCGGCGCCCGTGAGCTCGGCGTAGTAGTGGACGTACTCGCGGACCTGCGGGTTGGTGACCCCTGCTGCGTCCAGTGCTGCGTCAACGTCTGCCATCGTTCGTGTTCCCTCTCGCGCATTCACGGTGCTGCCGGGTGGGCCGCGGGCCGAGCCGTCGAGCGTGTCGACGGAGCTGTCGTGGAGTTGTGTGTGGATCGCTCGGCTTCGTTGGCGGCGACGTGTGCAGTCCCCGAAAGTTGCTCGAGGCCGTGCTCGAACGGGGGTGGCACCCCCGAGGTTGCGCTGAGGCTACTCTGGCGCGCCGGGGCGTCCTATTGGATCGTTCAACGGTGGGTGTGCGTCGTCACAGCCCCACCCGCAGGGGTGTTCCGCCCGGGCCGGGAGGCACTGATTTCGGCATCGCCGGTGCGGTCCGCTATCCTCGACCAGTCGTTCGGCGCGCTGCGAAGCAAGCCGGGCCACGGGCGCCTGTAGCTCAACGGATAGAGCATCTGACTACGGATCAGAAGGTTTGGGGTTCGAATCCCTACAGGCGCGCAGATGCTTCAGGCCTCTCACCCGCGGACGCGCGGGGGAGAGGCCTGAAGCGTTTCCAGACGGCGGCGCCCGGTCGGCCCGTCAGGCCGAGCGGTCGTTGATCTGCATGATCACGGCCTTGGGCTCGGTGAAGAACTCACGGGAGAAGTGCCCGCCCTCGCGGCCCACGCCGGAGCTCCCGACCCCGCCGAAGGGGGCCCGCAGGTCCCGGATGAAGAAGCAGTTGACCCAGACGGTGCCGGCTTGGAGTCGCGCAGAGACGCGATGGGCTGTGTGGAGGTTCTCGGTGAAGAGCTGCGCGTCGAGGCCGTAGTCGCTCTCGTTGGCCAGCGCACGCAACCACCTCGTCCTCGGTGTCGAACGGGTGGATCACCACGACCGGTCCGAGGATCTCCTCCGTCACGTGCGGACTGTCCAGCGGCATGTCGACCAGGATGGTCGGCTTGACCTGCCACCCCTCACCGACGCCGCCGCTGAGTATGCGACCGCCGTACTCACCGACCGTGTCGATGTAGCCCCTCACCTTGTGGAAGTGCTCCTCGGGGCCAGCGGTCCGAAGTCGGTCTCCAGATCTGCCCGGCATTGCGGAAGATCGACTGGATCGACTAGTGGACGGCGTTCTCGAGGTCGGCATCCGCGAAGACGAGGTTGCAGTTCTTGCCGCCGAGCTCGAGCGAGACGGGGGTGAGGTTCGCGGAGGCCGCCCGGCTGATGATCTTCCCGGTCCCGGTCTCGCCGGTGAAGGTGATCCGGTCCACCCGGGGGTCCTCGGTGAGCTCCGACCCCACCAAGTCGGCGCCGTAGCCGTGCACGACGTTGAAGACACCGTCCGGCAACCCTGCCTCGGTCGCCAGCCGCGCCATCACCGTCGCGCTGGCAGGTGCGTCCTCGGCCGGCTTGAGCGCCACGGTGTTGCCCCAGGCGAGGGCAGGGGCGACCTTCCAGGACTCGAGCATGAGCGGGAAGTTCCACGGTGCGATCGCGAAGACGACGCTGGCCGGTTCGAAGCTGGAGTAGGCGTGGTGCCCGGTGTCCATCGTGAACGACTCCGCGGTCGCCATCTTGGCGTGGTCGGCGAAGAAGCCGGAGTGGAGCGCTGCCCGTGCGACGTCGTGGTGGCACAGGTTCAGGGGCTTGCCCATGTCCCGCGAATCGGCCGCGGCGAGCTCGTCGGCGTTGGCCTCCATCAGGTCGGCCAAGCGGTTCAGGAGACGCTGCCCCGCTCTCGTCTGCAACAGCCCCACCCGTGTCGCCCGACGGATGGTTCGAACTGGTCACGGGGAAGCGTTGCTCAGTTCTTCGCCGCCGCGATGCCAGTGACGCCTTCGGGCCCTCCCGCTGGTGCGTGTCCGACTGCTCCCACAAGTCGTTGAGGGACGCGGACCAGGAGCAACGCGTGCATCGACTTCTACACATGGACTGCTGGTACGGCGAGCCCCGGGGTCGGGTACGGCTTCGACTCCAACGGCCGCTGCTCGGCGGGATCGGACCCCCCGGCACAGTTGGCGATGCGCAGGTCTATGCAAGACCCGCGTTTTGTGCATAAACTTCGAGAGGCGCGAGACGCGCGTCACACTGCGTGGAGGAGTACGTCATGGTCCGTCGAATCGTCACCGGTCTTGATGAAGCAGGCACCGCGTGCGTCGTGAGTGACGGAGAGTCTCCCGTCAGCAAGGAGTACGCGCACACCCCCGGATTTGCCGCTGCCCTGGTCTGGAGAACGGGCCAGACTCCTGAGCCGGTCAACGAGGCCGTAGCCACCGACGTCACCAGCTACGTGCCTGGCCCAGGCGAGACCATCGCGCTCACCGTGACCTTCCCTCCCGACAGCGTCTTCGGTGACCCCAGCTGGGACCCCATGAAGGCTGTGCCGGAGAACTTGGCCAACACCCCAGGCTTGGCAGAGCTCTTCGAGCCCGACGCCCCCGGCATGCACACCACCCCCACCGTTGACTACGTGGTGGTCCTGGATGGCACCTTGGTCCTCGAGCTGGACAACGGTCGGACCGTGCAGCTCAACGCGGGCGACATCGTGGTGCAGAACGCCACGCGGCACGCCTGGCGCAACCCAGGCGACAAGCCGGTCACCATCTTCGTGTCCCTGATGGGAGCCCGGGTGTGACTTCTGTGGCACCTGTGGTCGAGCTGTCGCTCGACGACATGTCTCGGGACCCCTACCCCATGTGGGCCCGCCTGCGGGCGGAAGCGCCGGTCGCGTACTCACCGTCGCTGGAGCGGTACTTGGTCACGCGTTACGCGGACATCGTCGAGCTGGAGAAGACGCCCGAGGTGTTCAGCTCTCGCGAGGAGGACTCACTTCTCACTCGTGTCGTCGGGCACAACATGCTGCGGGAGGACAACGCGCCTCACCATCGGATTCGGAGTGCGGCGGAGCCGCCGACGCGGCCCCGCCAGGTTCGAGACATCTGGAGCACGGCGTTCGCCACCAACTGTGGGCGCGTGCTCGAGGACTTGGCGCCTCGAGGTCGGGGCGATCTCATCGCCGACTTCATCTCCCCGCTGGTCGAGCTCAACCTCGCTGCGGTGCTGGGCATCGGTGGGGTGCCCCGCGGGACCATGACCCAGTGGTCGGCGCACATGATGGCAGGCAACGGCAATTACGCCGACGACCAGGAGATTTGGGCCCGTGCAAAGGCGGCAACGGCCGAGATCGATGAGTACGTGCGACTGGCCGTGGATCGAGTTCAGGGAAGTGCCGACGATTCGATCATCTCGGCGATGGTGCACGCCGACGATCCGCTTCCCCTTGATGAAGTGCAGAACAACGTCAAGGTGATCATCGGAGGGGGTATCAACGAGCCCCTGCACGTGTTCGGCACAGGAGCCTGGCAGGCGCTGACCGACCCAGCACTGCGCGCGAGGCTGGTCGATGACCCTGCGTTGTGGCGCAAGGTCTTCGAGGAGTCGGCACGGTGGATCTCGCCGATCGGCCTCTATCCGCGCCAGGTCCTGAGTGAGTACGAGGTGGCTGGCATCCGCCTGCCGGCAGGGTCCCGGGTTGCGTTGGTCATCGGGTCCGGCAATCGCGACTCCGCCGTCATCCAGAACGCAGATGTTTTCGACATCGATCGGGAACCGGTCGCGCACCTCGCTTTCGGTGGCGGACCGCACTTCTGCATGGGCGCTTGGGTAGCCCGCCATCAGATCGGCGCGCTGGCCTGGCCCGCGGTCTTCGATCGACTGCGCGGCCTGCGTTTGGTGGAGGGCTTCGAGCCGGAGATCAGCGGCTGGGTCTTCCGCGGTCTGAAGTCGCTTCCGGTCGAGTGGGAAGCGGTGGGCTGACCAGTGGTCAAGATCAACTTCACGCTGCCGGACGGGAGCACCCGCGCCATTGACGCAGCGCCGGGTGGCTCGCTCATGAAGGCGGCGACAAGCCACCTGGTCCCGGGCATCGTGGCCGAGTGCGGGGGCAACGCCTCCTGCGCCACCTGTCACGTCTACCTCGAGACCGAGGACGTGGCCCTGGCCTGTCCGGACGGCAGCGTCGAGGACGAGATGCTGGACTTCACCGCTTCGCCACGGCGGGCCAACAGCCGCTTGAGCTGTCAGGTGCAGGTTGGCGACCAGCTCGAAGGGCTGACCGTCGAGGTCCCCGGGGCTCAGGTATGAGCCGGGGCCGGACGGTGATCATTGGTGGCGGCCAGGCTGCGGTCAGCACTGCCGTGACCTTGCGTCAACTCGGTTGCGAGCAGCCGATCACGATCCTGGCTGAGGAAAGTGCCCTGCCGTATCAGCGGCCCCCTCTGTCCAAGGGATACCTGACAGACCCGTCGTCGACGGTTGTCCTCCATGACTCCGACGTGTACATCACCCAGCACATCGACGTTCGCAACGGTGTCGTGGCCGTCCGAGTCGACGCGGCACAGCGCAGGGTGACCACGTCCGCGGGCGACGTCGTCTCGTACGAGGCGCTGGTCTTCGCGACGGGCTCGCGGAACCGGACACCGGACTGGGCTGAGGCCAATCTGTCCGGCGTGCACTCGCTTCGCACCCGCCAGGACGCAGATTGCCTCAGGGCGGCACTTCAGCCCGGGCGTCGCCTGGTCGTGGTTGGTGGCGGTTTTGTCGGCTTGGAGATTGCCAGTGCTGCATACGCCGCGGGCTGCGAGGTCACTGTCCTCGAAGCAGCCGACACGCTACTGGGCCGGGTGCTCTCGCAGCCACTCGCGCTGGCGGTCGCGGCACGTCATCGAATCAGGGGCGTTCGTGTCGTGACGGGCACAGCGGTCCAAGCACTGGAAGGCGATGGCCACGTGACCGCGGTCGTCACCGATTCTGGGCGGTTCGAAGCGGACTGCGTGCTGATCGGGATCGGCGCACTGGCTCGCGACGAGCTCGCTCACGAGGCCGGAATCCTGACCGACAACGGCATCGTGGTTGACGATCAGCTGCGGGTGCTTGGGCATGACGACATCTACGCTGCCGGTGACTGCGCCCGCTTCCCCGACTCTCGCAGTGGGGCCCAGATGCGGTTGGAGTCGGTCCAGAACGCTTGCGATCAGGGTGCTGCGGTGGCCCGCGCCATCATGGGCAACGCCTCGCCGTACACCGACCTGCCGTGGTTCTGGAGCGACCAGGGAGACCTGAAGATTCAAGTCGCCGGATTGCGGCTGCCGGACGACGATCTGCACCACCACACCGACGGCACCGGACGCCACGTCGTCTACGCCACCCGCGACGGCCACGTCGTCGCCGTCGAGACCCTTGATTGGGCCGCTGAGCACCTAGCCGCTCGACGGGTGTTGTCGAGCGATGAGCACATCCCCACAGCTGTCATCCAGAAATCAACCCTGAGCGACCTGCTGAGGGCACGTCGAAGTGCCCCTGCGCGTTCACATCACCCGGAGGAATCATGAGCACCACCATGCGCGCTGCGCGGATGCACGCCATCGGCGAGCCGATGCGGCTGGAGCAGATCGAACTGCCCACCCCGGGCCTCGGCGAGGTCAGGGTCCAGGTCCACGCCGTCAACATCGTGCCTAACCTGGGCAACATCCTGAACATGTGGACCACGTGGTTCCCCGAAGACCCACTGCCTACCCTGCCGGCAGTGTTCGGGCTCGACCCGGCCGGCGTCGTGGACGCCGTTGGCGAGGGCGTCCAGGACTTCGCCGTGGGTGACCGCGTGTACGTCAACCCTGGGCGCTACTGCCTCTCCTGCCGTGCCTGCCGCAACGGCGACCTGATCAACTGCGCCAGCTACGCGTTCTCCGGCTACTTCGGATTCTCAGCCACCGCACTGGACCTGCTGGACCGCTACCCTGGCGGCCTGTCGGAGCAAATGCTCGCGCCTGCGTATTCCTTGGTGCGTATCCCGGACAACTTGGACTTCAACTCGGCCGCCCGGTTCGGCTACCTCGGCACCATGTACTCGGCGCTCCGCAAGGCCCAGGCCGGCCCCGGCAAGTCGGTGCTGGTCAATGGCATCAGCGGAACGCTGGGGATCAGCGCGGCGCTCTTCGCGCGGGGGTTCGGCATCACCAAGCTCTACGGCACCGGGCGTGACAAGGGCCTGCTGGAGCAGGTCAAGAAGATCTGCCCCGAGCGCATCGAGGTCCACTCCCTGGAGGACGGGCCCGTCGACGAGTGGATCCACGAGCGCACCAACGGCCACGGCGTGGACATCTATGTCGATGCCTTGGGTCCGGGCGCGCAGCACGAGACCTTCCGTCAAGGGCTGCGCTCCCTTGCCCGTGGCGCCGTCGCCGTCGACATCGGTGCCGCCATGGGCGACCTTCCCATCGACATCCATCGCATGATGAACCAGCAACAGACCCTCATCGGTTCCGCGTGGTTCACCGCCGGTGACGGTCAGAACATGGCCGACATGGTGGCCTCCGGCGACTTCGACCTGTCGTGGCTGGAGCACAAGGTCTACCCGCTGACTGACGTCAACGAAGCGATCAGCGGCATCGCGGAGCGCAACGGCGGTTTCTCGAACTTCATCATCGACCCGCAGAGCTGACGGGCCCACCGGCCGTCAAGGGTCACCGCGAACAAGCCCAGCGCGGTGCGGCTGCCAGGGGGCAGCCGCACCGGCTTTGCATGAGCGAGTCAGCTGGCGACGTACGTGGTCTTCGTCGTGGTGTAAAAATCCCGAGCTCCGCGCCCCTGCTCGCGTGGCCCATAGGAGGAGCCCCGGCGTCCACCGAATGGAACGTGGAAGTCCACGCCCGCAGTCGGGAGATTCACCATGACCATCCCTGCCGTTGACTGCTGGCGGAATCGTGTCGAGGTCGACAACGAGCTGGTGTAGACGCCCGAGGTCAGCCCGAACTCCGTGTCGTTGGCCACCTCGATGGCCTCATCGAGGTCGTCGACCCGGATGACCGACGCGACGGGGCCGAAGACTTCCTCACGGTTGATCGTGTCGGTGTTGCGCGTGTCCAGCGCCAGCGCCGGACTCAGGTAGTGGCCCTTGGTCCGTCCCTCCACCAGGTCACCGCCGACCAGGGTCGCGCCCTGCTGGGTCGCCAACTCGATGTAGCGCAGGTCTTGGGCCAGCTGACTCTCGTCCACGACCGGGCCCATCGTGGTCTCGGCATCCAGGGCGTGGCCGACCGTGATCTGGTCGACGGCCTTGCTCAGCCTGTCCACGAACGCGTCATGCACGCCGGCGGTGACGATCAGTCGCGAGGATGCGGTGCAGCGTTGCCCGGTGGAGCCGAATGCTCCCTCCCTGGCGCCCGCGACAGCAGCGTCCAAGTCGGCGTCGTCACAGATCACCAACGGGTTCTTCCCGCCCATCTCGAGTTGGACCCGGGCGCCGTGTGCCTGGGCGGTGGCGAGCACGCGGTGCCCAGTGTCGACCGAGCCTGTGAAGGACACCGCGTCGACCCGGGGATCTCCGACCAGGATGTCGCCGATGTCCCGACCACGCCCCATGACAAGGTTCAGGACTCCGGCGGGCAGGCCGGCCCGGTGCAGGATGTCCACCAGGTGCCACGCAGAAGCGGGCACCAGCTCAGCGGGCTTGAACACCACGCAATTGCCGTACGCCAGCGCGGGTGCGATCTTCCACGCCGGGATGGCGATGGGAAAGTTCCACGGAGTGATGATGCTGACCACGCCCACCGGCTCACGGCTGACCAGGACTTCCACGCCCGGACGCACCGAGGGCAGCACCTCGCCAGGATTGCGCAGCGTCTCCCCGGCCTGGAACTTCAGGATCTGGGAGGCGCGCTTCACCTCTGCGGTGCCTTCCGTCCGGGTCTTGCCCTCTTCGCGCGCCAGAAGTTCGCCGAGCTCGTCGGCGCGCGCCTGCAACTCGTCCCCGGCGCGATCCAGGACGGCGAACCGCTCACCCGGGGGCAGGCTTGCCCACCCGGGTTGGGCTGCGGCCGCGGCCCCGATGGCCTCCTCGGCCTGGGCGGCATCGGCGCGCGCGAACTCTCCGATCACGTCCGAGAGATCCGAGGGACTGATGTTCGGTGCCATGGTCACGCCCTCGCGCCACGTTCCGTCGATGAAGTTGAGGTAGGACATGGGGCCTCCGTTGAAGGTGCGCGAGACGGGGTGCTGAGCCAAGTGCAGGGGCCGAGCAGGGGCGACTAATTGTGCAAGGGTTCCATCTTATGCACAAAATAGGTAGAGTCGGACCTGGCGGTCCACCGCCCTTTCCGCGGTCAACAATTGAGGAGCACCAATGAAGCTAGCGTCCTACCGCCACGGCGGTCGTGCCCTGTTCGGCGCCGTGGTCGACGACACCGTCGTCGACCTCACCGACGTGAGTGGCCACCAGACGCTGGCCTCCTTCCTGGGCAGTCCCGAGTGGGCTGACCGGGACGCCCTCGTGGCCGAGGGCAGTGCCACGCCGCTCAGCGACATCACCTGGCTTCCTGTCATTCCGCAGCCAGAGAAAATCGTCTGCAGTGTGCGCAACTACATGGACCACCACCAAGAGGCGTTGGCCTCGGGGCTGAATCGAGAGCTGTCCGACTTCCCGCCGATCTTCCTGCGGGTCTGGCGCTCTCAAGTGGCGCACGAGGCGCCGATCGTCCGGCCCAACGCCTCGGAGTCCCTGGACTGGGAGGGCGAGCTTGCGGTCATTATTGGAGAAGGCGGTCGCGACATCCCGGTCGAATCGGCCTTCGACCACGTCGCTGGCTATGCCTGCTACAACGACGCCTCGGTGCGCGAGTTCCAGTTCCACGCCAAGCAGATCGCGGCTGGGAAGAACTTCGAGTCGACCGGTGGGTTCGGCCCGTGGATGGTGACGAGCGACCAGATAGCACCCGGTCAGAACCTCAAGCTGGAGACCCGTTTGAACGGTGAGGTCGTCCAGTCCGGCGACACCGGGCAGATGATCTTCGACATTCCAGCGCTGATCAACTACGCGTCCACGGTCTTCACGCTCGCGCCCGGAGACGTCATTCTCACCGGCACCCCGTCCGGTGTCGGCTTCAGCCGCAAGCCCCCGGTCTTCATGAAGCCGGGTGACATCGTCGAGGTCGAGATCGAGGCCGTCGGAGTGCTGCGCAATCCCGTCGAACAACAGGCCTGAGTTGATCGGGACCGTGCGGGAACGGTCGGCCCCGACCCCTGCCATGCAGACGTTCGCGAGTTCGTCGCTCTTACCCCACAGCTCGACGCCCCTGAAAGGAGCACATGCGCATGAGTGAAACCAGGCCGGTCCTCTCCCACTTCGGGGTGTTCTGTCGTGATCTGGACGCGATGGTCGCGTACTACTCCGAGGTCTTCGGCATGACCATGACCGATCGCGGCCAGGGGCACACGATGCCCTTCACGATCGCCTTCATGTCCAGCGTTCCCGATCAGCACCACCAGCTCGCCCTCGCGTCGGGTCGGGGAGCCAACGACCCCAGCACGGTCATGCAGATCTCTTTCAAGGTCAAGAACCTCGATGGGCTTCGCGAGATCCAGGGACGGGCGCAGGCGCGCCAGGCGCCCGCTCTGCGCGCGCTCAACCACGGCAACGCGTTGTCGATCTACTTCTCCGACATCGAGGACAACACGGTGGAGGTCTACCTCGACACCCCGTGGTACGTCAGCCAGCCTCACGCTGATCCCCTCGACCTCTCGCGTCCTGACGAAGAGCTCTGGATGGAGACCGAAGCGATGTGCCGCCGGGATCCCAGCTTCATGACGGTCGAGGAGTGGCAGCGGAAGTTCTCGGAGGCGTGAGCACCGAAACCGGCCCCGACGTGCAGGTCCTGATCGTCGGGATGGGACCCACGGGGGCCGCCCTGGCCGGCCTGCTGGGACAACGCGGCGTGCGTTGCGCCGTCCTGGACAAGCAGCCCTCGCTATACCCGCTGCCACGTGCCATCGGGATGGACCAGGAGGTCATGCGGATCGCTCAGGAGCTGACCGTGACCTCGCGACTGGACGGTCACGTGGCGCCCTATCGTCCGAGTGTGTATCACGGTGTCGACGGTCAGGTCATCAAACGTTTCGATTCCCCGCCGCCGCCGCACCGGCTGGGCTGGGACCCCATGTTCGCCTTCAACCAACCCGCCTTCGAGACTGCTCTGCGCGACCGCATCGCTGAACTGCCCTCGGTGAGCGTCGAGCTGGAGACGACTGTTGCAGCGGTCGGTCAGGACGCAAACGGGGTGTGGGTGGATCTGGTGCAGCCGGATGCGGCAGCGCTCCGCCGCATCCGCGGCGACTACCTCGTGGCCTGTGACGGGGGTAGCAGTCCGGTTCGGACGAACTTGGGCATCACCATGACCGATCTGGAGTTTCACGAGAACTGGCTGGTCGTGGACGCCATCATCGAGGATGACGACGTCCTGGCCCGGCTGCCCCAGACGCACGTGCAGTACTGCGATCCTCAGCGCCCCGCCACGTTCGTGAACCTGGTGGATCGACACCGGCGCTGGGAAATCTCCCTGGAGCCGGGTGAGCTTCCCGTCGGCCCCGTCGATGTCGAGGATGTCTGGCCGTGGCTGGATCGATGGGTCAAGCCGGGCGAAGCGCGTCTCTGGCGCGCGGCCGCGTACCTGTTCCATGGCTTGGTCGCCGACGAGTGGCGTCGTGGACGCATCCTGCTGGCCGGTGATGCGGTGCACATGACCCCGCCGTTCAGTGCCCAAGGGATGGCGGCGGGTATGCGCGACGTTCAGAACCTGGCCTGGAAGTTGAATTCCGTGCTGGACGGAGGAGCCCCCGAGACCCTGCTGGACACCTACCAGCTGGAGCGCCGCCCCCACGTCATCACCACGACGCAGTACACGATCTCGCTCGGCCGGGTCATCGGGGAGCGGGACGAAGCGGCTGCACGAGCCAGGGACGCGCAACTGTTCGCCGAGCACGGGGGTGAGGTGCCGGTTACGTATCGCACTGAGTTCCTGCCGCCTCTGGTCGATGGGCTCATCGCCCGGGACACGCCCGGCGCCGGTCAGGTCCTTCCTCAGCCGTTCGTTCAGCGGGGCGAGGCCGCGGTTCGCCTCGACGACCTCGTGAGCCCTGGCTTCCGGGTGGTAGTGGCGGCGGCAGCCGAGGTGGAGCTGAACCGGTTGCGCACCGCCGTGGCGCCACTCGGGGGGTCTGTGATCCGGATCGGGGAAACCGCGCTCGCCGAAGCCGCAGCCGGGCAGCCGGGCAGCTTCATCGAGTGCGACGGCGTGCTCACCAGGTGGCTGGAGGCCGTGGGCAGCACGATCGCGATCGCCCGTCCGGACCACTACATCTACGCGACGGCGAGTTCCACGGCTGAAGCGGTGGCGCTGCTGGACGACCTGGTGGCTACCTGTGGCCGGCCGAAGCGCGGCGATTGAAGTGGCCGCCCCGACGTCCATCTCCACCGGGACCAATTTGTGCATAGAATGTGGGGGTGACCGTCATCGCTGTTCCGGAGCCGCTCGTTGACCAGGCGGTGGACCAGCTGCGCCAGGACTTGCTGTCCGGCGTGCACGGCCCCGGGACGAAGCTGAAGGTCGACATGCTGCGCGCCCAGTACGGCTATTCCAGTAGCCCTCTGCGCGAGGCGCTCAACCGGCTCACGCAGGAGGGCCTGGTCGCTGTCGACCAGCGACGGGGCTTTCGGGTCGCCGGGATGTCTGCCGAGGACTTCGCCGACATCACCCGCCTTCGACTGTTCGTCGACCTGCAGGCACTCGAAGAGGCCATGGAGCACGGTGACGACGAGTGGGAGGTTCGCTCCGTGGCGGCCTTCCACCGCTTGCAGAAGGTCGAGGCCCGCTTCCCCGAAGGGCCCCTCGTCCTGAATGCGGAGTGGAGTGCGCGCCACAAAGAATTCCACATGGCCTTGCTCTCGGGGACGCCGTCCCCGCGGCTGATGGGGATCTGCTCCAACCTCTTCGACCAGGCGGAGCGCTATCGGCGCTACTCGGCCAAGTATCGCTCCCAGACCCGTTCGAAGTCGGACGAGCACAAGGCGATCCTGGAAGCAACGATGCAGCGCGACAAGCCCGAGGCGATCAGGCTGCTGACCGCCCACATCTCACGGACCCAGACGAACATCGCCGACCTCTTCGAGCAGGGCGTCCTGCTGGAGTCAAACGCTATCTAGGCGTGCGCCGGCTGAAATCTCGTGACAGTCCACTGACCGGGGAGTTCCCCTGTCGCTGAGCTGAGTGGCCCCGCCCTCGCTCAGGGTGCGGACTCGGGCTGGCGCGCCCAAGACCTGTCAGGAGCCGGCGGGTCGGCCCTCTCCATCAGTGGTGGCGAGGATGCGGAAGCAGGTGACTGCCCGGACCGGCGATTGCGTACGTCGGTTCACTCAGGCGTGGCCCCGGGCCTGGCGACGGTCAAGTGCGTTGTGCATTAGGCGTCGTTCGTGCGGAAACGGTTGTTTTGTGCGTAAAAGTGTGGCAGCATCCTGCAGGACGTGACGAGCACCACCTTTCGGTGGGGCTGTCTTCGAGGGATCAGGTGGTGGCGCCAGGATGAGTGCACTCAGCAACACTGGAACCGACGGTCCGGTGCGCGTCCGCAAGCGGGTGCTCAGCATCGAGACGGTGCTGCACGAGAACGGACCAGTGGCAGCCACTCCGTTGCGTGTCGCCACCGTCTGCGCCGTGGTGGCGAACCCCTATGCCGGGCGCTACGAGCAGGACCTGACGCCGTTCATGTCCGCGCTCCGCGCTCTCGGTGAGGAACTGGCGACCGAACTGGTCGCAGCCTTGGGTGGGGTTGAGCAGATCCAGGCCTACGGCAAGGCCGCCATCGTCGGCACCGAGGGCGAACTCGAGCACGGCGCGGTGTGGCACGAAGCCGGTGGCTGGGCCATGCGCCACGTGCTGGGCGAGCCGAAAGCCATCGTGCCTTCGAGCAAGGCGGTCGCGGCCACGGGTTTCCGACTGGTGTTCCCGATCGGCCACATCCACGCTGCGTATGTCCGCAGCCACTTCAACGTGGCCGAGATCGGCGTTCAGGACGCACCCCGACCCGACGAGATCGTGTTCGGCTTGGCCATGGCCGACGGCGGCAGGATCCATGAGCGCCTCGGTGGCCTCCGCGCCGATGCGATCCACGACCACGACGGTCAGCGATGAGCCTCACCCGGCCAGAGGCGCTCCGAGCGCCCGCACTGGTCGTCCGCAACCTGACCAAGGCGTACGGGCCCACCGTTGCACTTCGCGACGTCAGCCTCGAGGTGCCGCCCGCCGGCGGACTTGCACTGCTCGGACGCAACGGCGCTGGCAAGTCCACCCTGATCAAGCTTCTCGCCGGTGTGGAGCGCCCGGACTCCGGCAGCATGGAAGTTGCCGGGAACGCGATCACGCCGGGGCCCGGTGTCCGGACCGGTCTTGCGTTCATCCACCAGGACCTCGGCCTCATCGACTCGATGACCGTGGCGGAGAACATCGCGTTCGACCGCGGCTACCCGACTCGTGGCAAGTACCTCATCTCCTGGTCAAGACTCCACCGGCAGACCCAGGAACTTCTCGACGAGTGGGACCTGCAACTGAGTGCCACCGAGCAGGTGAGCGGGCTCTCCCAGGTGAACCGTTCGCTGGTAGCCATTGCCCGGGCGCTCTCGACGCAGGCCAGCTGTGTGGTGCTCGACGAGCCCACCGCCTCGCTCCCCGCACCCGAGGTGGACCGACTGCTCGCCGCTGTGGCGGGTGTCCGCGAGAGCGGCGTCGCCATCATCTATGTCACGCACCGCCTCTCCGAGATCGTCCGCGTTGCCGACGATTTCGTCGTGCTGCGCAATGGTTCGGTCGCGGAACAGGGATCCGTGGTCGCGACGCCGCACGCGGACCTGGTCCGGTTTGTCGTCGGCGAGGAACCGGCGGAACGGCCGGCTGCTGTCGCGCGTCGCGCAGGCACAGCGGGCATTCTGTCTCTGCAGAACCTTGCCGGGCGGGCCCTCTCGGACGCCACCATCGAGGTTCGCGCCGGCGAGATCCTGGGACTGGTCGGCCTCGAAGGTGCAGGGCATCAGGAGGTCGGACGGATCATCGCCGGCATCGACCGCGCACGCGGGGGCAGCATGACTCTGGCCGGCGAGACGTACGACCCTCGCTCTCCCGGCCGAGCACACGACAGCAAGGTTGTCTTCCTGGCCGGGGACCGGGTTCGCGAGTCGGCCGTCATGCCGTTCACGTGTGTCGAGAACTACCAC
This sequence comes from Nocardioides luti, assembly GCF_014212315.1. Taxonomy (NCBI): domain Bacteria; kingdom Bacillati; phylum Actinomycetota; class Actinomycetes; order Propionibacteriales; family Nocardioidaceae; genus Nocardioides; species Nocardioides luti. Next base: position 2,265,525 of record NZ_JACKXE010000001.1, on the reverse strand, counting down.
CTGCGCGCTGACGGCACGCGTCCGTTGATCCGCCACAGCTCTGAGGGTCGTGAGACCTCCTCGGTCATCGACGAGTGGGGAGTGGTCGCGAAGTCCGCGCGTGTACCCATGTCATCGTTGAGCGGGGGCAACCAGCAGAAGCTGTTGGTGGCCAAGTGGCTCAACAGCGGCCCGCTGGTCTTCGTCGCCGAGGAGCCGACCGCGGGAGTGGATGTCGGCGCTCGGCGCACTATTCACCAGCGCCTGCGCGATGCAGTCGGACCCGGAACCTCCGTGATCATCACCTCCACGGACTCCGAGGAGATCGCTGAGCTCTGCGACCGCGTGGTGGTCTTCCGTGGCGGCCGTTCTGCCGTCGAGCTCACCGGTGCAGACATCACGGAGGCCCGGGTGGCCGCCGAATCCATGAAGACCAGTGTCCCCTCAGAGCCGGAGGCAGCTCGATGAATTCCCTTGACACGGCCACGTCGTCCGAACCCGCCACCACGCCGGTCGCTCACGCGAGGGCTTCTCATCTTCACTATGCCGAGTTCTTGCACCGCTGGGGTCTGCTGCTGGTCCTGATCTTGGCCATCGTGTTCTTCTCCATCAGGCTGCCAGACACCTTTTTGCAGTGGTCCACCTTTCATGACCTGATCGCCGGGCAAGCGCCCAGCCTGGTTCTCGCCCTCGCCGCGGTGCTGGTACTGGTGGTCGGCGAGTTCGACCTTTCCCTCGGTGCCACATTCGGAATCACGCAGTACATAGCCCTGCAGATGATGATCGACCACGGTGTCTCGGTGGTCGCTGCCATGCTCTTATCGCTGGTGCTGGGTGCGCTGGTAGGACTGATCAACGTCGCGCTCATCGTGGGTGCGAAGGTCAACTCGTTCATCGCCACGATCGGTGTCCAGACCGCACTGATCGGGTTGGCCACCTTGGTCTCGAACGGTAATCAGCCCATCTTTGCGGGCGCGCCCGAATCGTTCACGTCCATCGGCAACAACCAGATACTGACCATTCCACTGTCGGTGTGGGTCGCCCTGGTGGTCGCCGCATTGCTGTGGGTCGTGCTCGACTACACGTCGTTTGGCCGCACCATGCGTGCCACCGGAGCGAATCGGGTGGCCGCTCGCCTCAGCGGGCTGCGGACGACGCGGGCCCTGGTGGTCGCCCTGCTCGTGGCCAGCGTGCTGGCGGCCTTCGCCGGGCTGCTCGATGCTGCGCGGACTGGTACCAGCGACTCCACGTCGGGCCCGATGTACCTCCTGCCGGCATACGCGGCCGCCTTCCTCGGTGCGACCGGGAGCAAGTCCAGTACCTACAGCGTTCCCGGCACGATTCTGGCGATCCTCCTGGTCGCGGTCGGCGTCACCGGGCTGCAGCTGATGGGCGCAGCCTCTTGGGTGACGAACTTCTTCAACGGGGTGGTGCTTCTCGCCGCCGTTCTCCTGTCTCAACTCGCTCGCAAGCGGTCGGGCTGATTCTCGACGCTTCACCCTGCAGTGCCTCTCGTCTCGGAGCTCAGCGCACCCGCGCAAGAAGTGACCAAGAATGCTCGAAAGGAAAAGCCATGACACCGACCCGCCTCCGGCCCGCGGCGGCAATCGCCGCGGGAACCCTGCTTGCGTTGACTCTGAGCGCCTGCGGTTCCTCGACGGACACCGCAAGCAGCGACGCAGCGGCAGGGGCCCCTGTGGACCAGGCCGTGATCGACGCCGCTACCGCGGCTGTCAAGGCCGCACGCGAACCCATCACCGACTTCACCGCACCTTCTGCTCCTGCTGGCCCCATCCCGACGGGCGAACTCGTCTCCATCGTCACGGCCCTCAACGCGGCGCCCCTGCCGTACGACGTCGGGATGATCTCGAAGGCAGCCTTCGAGTCACTCGGCCTCAAGGCCGACGTCCTGGACGGTCAGGGCAGCCCGGCTGGCTGGGACAAGGCGGTACGCACGGCACTCAACGCCAACGCGAAGGCGATCGTGATGTCTGCTGCTGAACCGTCCCTGGTTCCCGAGGCAGCGCAGGCAGCGGCGGCACAGGATGTGCCATTCACCACCGTGTTCGGTTGCGAGACGCCCAAGCCGGACGGAGTCAGCATGGAGGTTCCGGAGACTCGTGAGGCCGAGGGCAAGCTCCTCGCCGACTGGGTGATGGCGGATTCCCCTGAAGGCGCCGAGGTCATCGTGCAGACCAATGCCCAGTTCTTCTGCCTCGCGGGCGAAGTTGAGGCCTTCAAGGCCGAGCTCGCCAAGGGCGGTGCGGCTTTCAAGGTGGTCGAAGAGACTGAAGCGACGCCGGCTGACCAGGCCGGTACGGCCGCGGTGCAGAAGGTGGCAGGCCTCCTGCGCAAGCACCCCGACGCGCACTACTTCTTCACCATGCAGGCTGACTGGGCGCCGGCCTTCGTGCAGGGCCTCAAGAGCGTCGGTCGTGACGACGTCACGGGCCTCTTCGCGGACTCCAAGTGGGTCATCGACCTGATGCGCGAGAACCCCAACCTCGTCGCCGCCGGCCCCAACATCGAGGCGACAGCCTGGATCGGTGTCTATGCGACGATCGCCGCCATGAACGGCCTCGAGGTTCCTCCGATGGCTGCTCCGGTGCAGTTGATCGACTCGGAAAACATCGGCACCGATGGTGACCCGACGGAGCCGCAGTACGACCTCGCAGGTTCTTGGACGTCGTTCCTCGAGTCCGGCAACTGAACGAAGACCGGCCACACACCATGCTCCGTCTTATCGTCACCAGCTCCGGTGGCAGGGTGGTGGGCACCGCCCACAGCTCCTGTCCCGGCCCACCCCGTCACCGGAACTCTGACGGTACGACGGCCATGGTCGTTGCTCCGCATCTTGCCCTCGCGTTGAGCGCACTGGTCGGCGGTCGATGACCGCCCCACTGCACGGCTTGGTCGTGGCTGACTTCAGCCGCGTCCTCGCCGGTCCTCTGGCCGGAGTGACCTTGGCCGACCTCGGCGCCACCGTCATCAAGGTGGAGCGCCCCGGGGTCGGTGACGACACTCGGCACTGGGGTCCGCCGTGGACAGACAACTCCAGCTCCTACTTCGAGTGCGCCAACCGGAGCAAGCAGTCGGTGGAGCTCGACCTCGGAGACGAGACAGATCGGGCGCTGGCCATCGAGCTGGCTCGGCGTGCCGATGTCGTGCTGGAGAACTACCGCGACGGAGCCCTTGCGCGGCGGGGTCTGTCCTACGAGCAGGTCAGCGCGAGCAACCCGGGCGTCGTCTACGCCTCCATCACCGGCTTCGGGAGCCACCGCGGCCGCGATCTGGCGGGATACGACTTCCTGGTACAAGCGGTCGGGGGGCTCATGAGCATCACCGGCGAGCCCGGCCAACCGACCAAGGTCGGTGTGGCGCTGGTCGACATCCTCACTGCCAAGGATGCGGTTGTCGGCATTCTCGCAGCGCTTCGCACCCGGGAGTCCACCGGCAGGGGCCAGCGGGTGGAGGTGAACCTGCTGTCCAGCCTGCTCGGTTCACTGGCGAACCAGGCATCGGCGTACCTCGCCACTGGCGAATCGCCCATCCAGATGGGCAACCGACATCCATCCATCGCTCCGTACGAAACGCTGACGGCGGCCGACGGCTCCTTGGCCGTCAGCTGCGGCAACGACGGGCAGTTCCGCAAGCTGGCCGAAGTCCTCGGTGTGCCCGAAGCGGCGGACGACGCGCTCTTCGCCACCAATGCTGCCCGGGTCCAGAACCGGCTCGAGCTTGCCGCCCTCCTGGAGAGCCGCTTGGCGACCGGGCCGGTGACCGATTGGGTGGACCGGCTCACGGCCGTCGGTGTTCCCGCTGGGGCGATCGGATCCATCTCCGATGCCTTCGCGCTTGCCGAGCGCCTCGGACTGAAGCCGACCGTTGATGTCGGCCCGGGGGCGCCACCCCAGGTGCGCAACCCCATCACCTTCAGTGCCACACCGATCACGCAGTACTCAGCCCCTCCGCGACTCGGAGAACACACCCACGACATCCGTCAGTGGCTCACCAAGGAGAACCCCTCATGAGTATGGACACCACGCCTCCCCGGCTCCAGCCGATGGACCTTGCTGGTATCGATGACCTGTTGACCGAGGACGAGAAGGCGGTCCGGTCGTCGGTGCGGCAGTTGTGTGTGGAGCATGTGGATCCGTACGTGGCGGACTGGTTCGAGCGCGGCCAGGTTGATGACATCCGTGGGTTGATCAAGCAGTTCGGCTCCCTGGGGCTGTTGGGCATGCATCTGGAGGGCTACGGGTGCGCCGGGATGAGTGCGACCGAGTACGGGATCGCATGCCTGGAGCTCGAGGCGTCAGACTCCGGGATTCGGTCGATGGTCTCGGTGCAGGGGTCGTTGGCGATGTTCGCGATCTGGAAGTTCGGCTCCGAGGAGCAGAAGAACGAGTGGTTGCCAGCGATGGCGTCGGGCGAGGCGATCGGGTGTTTCGGGTTGACCGAGCCGGATGCGGGTTCGGATCCGGCGAACATGCGGACCCGGGCCCGCCGGGACGGCAGCGACTGGGTGCTGGATGGTCGCAAGATGTGGATCACCAACGGCACGATCGCGGACGTGGCGGTGGTCTGGGCCCAGACCGAGGACGGGATTCGCGGGTTCGTCATACCAACTGCGACATCAGGGTTCAGTGCCCCGGAGATTCATCACAAGCAGTCGTTGCGGGCCTCGGTGACCAGTGAGCTGGTGATGGACTCGGTGCGCTTGCCGGATTCGGCGATGCTGCCGGAGGTACGGGGCCTGCGGGGTCCGCTGAGCTGCTTGAACGAGGCGCGGTACGGGATCGTCTGGGGTGCGTTGGGGGCGGCCCGATCGTCGTTGGAGGCCTCGCTGGACTACGCCGGGACCCGGATCGCTTTCGACAAGCCGATCTCGGCTTTCCAGCTGACGCAGGCCAAGTTGGTCGACATGAACCTGGAGTACACGAAGGGTCTGTTGTTGGCGTTGCACCTGGGCCGGCGCAAAGACGCTGGGGCATTGCGCCCGGAGCAGGTCAGCCTGGGCAAGCTCAACAACGTGCGCGAAGCGCTGGACATCTGCCGGACCGCACGCACGATCCTCGGAGCCAACGGGATCTCGCTGGAATATCCGGTGATCCGGCACATGAGCAACCTGGAGTCCGTGCTGACCTACGAGGGCACCGTCGAGATGCACACCCTGATCGTCGGGCAGGCCATGACCGGCCATTCCGCCTTCCGATGAGCACCGTGCACAAGGTGGGCGTCGTCGGTGCCGGCCTGATGGGGACCGGAATCGCCGAGGTCAGCGCCCGCGCCGGACATGACGTAGTGGTCGTGGAGTCCACGGAGGCGGTAGCAACGGCTGCGCGGGGGCGTCTCGAGCATTCGCTCCAGCGTGCCGAGGCCAAGGGCAGACTCGACCCGGCTCACGGCAACGCTGCCAAGGTATTTTCCCGGATCACGTTCGAGACCGACCTGAGCGCGATGGCCGACCGCGACGTGGTTGTCGAGGCGATCGTCGAGGACGAGGCAACCAAGGTTGAGCTGTTCCGCCGGCTGGACGCGATCGTTCTAGCGCCCGACGCGATCCTGGCCAGTAACACCTCCTCAATCCCCATCATGAAATTAGGTGTCGCCACCTCCCGCCCGGCCCATGTGATCGGGATCCACTTCTTCAATCCTGTGCCGGTGCTCGGGCTGGTCGAGCTGGTCCCGTCGCTTCTGACGTCGGCGGACACCACGGCACGCTCGCGGGCCTGGGTGGAGCAGTCGCTGCACAAGCACGCCATCGACTGCCAGGACCGGGCTGGATTCGTGGTGAACGCGCTGCTCATTCCGTTCATCCTGTCCGCGATCCGGATGTTCGAGTCTGGCTTCGCGTCCGCCGAGGACATCGACCAAGGCCTGGTCCAGGGCGCCGCGCACCCGCAGGGCCCGCTCGCCTTGGCTGACCTGATCGGGCTCGACACCACGAGAGCGGTGGCGGAGTCCCTGTACGCGGAATTCAAGGAGCCCCTCTATGCAGCACCACCGCTGCTGGCCCGGATGGTCGACGCCGGGCTGTTGGGCCGCAAGAGCGGACGCGGGTTCTACACCTACTCGTGACTACGTCAGCGATCGGACGGGTCGTTCGCCGAAGCGCACGACCCGATAGTCCGGTTCAGACCTGCCGAGTAGGCCGACCGCGTTGCCCGACCAGCCACGTGGCTCTGCCTGTAGATCAACTCGACTCCACCTGAGTCATTCATCCAGCACGAACTGCTGACCCACCGCACGTACCGACAGCACTTCGCCCGACGCGCCCAGGCACCGCCCATCAATTGTTCAGGAGTGCACGATGACAGACACCGCTTCCCTCATCCGCGAGCTCGACGCGAAACGTCGTGAGGCCATGGTGGCGGCCGACGTCGACCTTTTGGGCGAGCTGTTCAGCGACGATCTGACGTGGATCCACGCGACGGCCCGGGTCGACACGAAGAAGGACCTCCTCTCGTCCATCGGTGGAGGCACAACCAGGTATCTCTCCATCCGGGTTGAGGACGAGACGGTGCGGACCTTCAATGGCACGGCGCTCCTCAGCGGCATCGCGATCATGGAGGCTGAGATCAAGGGCGAGAGGCGCGATCTCCACAACCGCTTCACGATCGTGTGGTCTCAGGTCGACGGCTCGTGGTGTGTTGTGAACTGGCAGTCCACCTCCCTCCGGTAGATCCCAAGCGGTGGTCGTCCTTGGAGGGGTGGCTCGCTGCCCGCGTTCAACGCGCTCGAGACTTAGACGTCACCGAGGCAGGCGAATGGACCGCGCATGCAACCCAGAGACAGCAACGGCATCTGACCTGGGATCGGGTTCTCCGGCGAAGCCGAGCGATAGCTGCGGCAAGGGGGCGGCCTGCTATCAGTCTGCTAACAGACACCGTCGCACCGACGCGGTGGGTGGTGGACGCTGCAGGACTCGCCGGTCGCGATCGGAGCATGATCTGGGGCCCTCATGAACTCCGCTGGATCGTTACGAAAGCCTCCATGCTGACTACGGATCAGAAGGTTTGGGGTTCGAATCCCTACAGGCGCGCAAGACACGGAAGCCGCAGGTCATGGACCTGCGGCTTCGTGCATTTCCGGACGGCTCAGCCCCCCAGCCGCGGCAGCACGGGGGGCTCGGCGTGCAGCCGGCCGAGCAGGTCGCGCAGGAAGTCGAGGGTCTCGTGGATCGCGGTCCGGTTGTCGGCCGCGGCGCCGGCCGAGTCGCGGCTGCCGACCAGCTCGAGCACGGACGTGGTGAAGCGGGCGGTCATCAGGCAGAACAGGTCGTCCTCGGGCCGGCCGAGGCGCTCGGCGATCGCCTGGCCGAGCATCACCCGCTCCTTCTCGAACTCCTCGCGGAGCCGGGCCTGGACGACCGGGGTGCTCGCCATGATCGCGCCGAGCTGGTCGAGCCGCTCGGTGTCGGGCCGCGGGGTCGACAGGAGTGCGGTCAGCGCGTGGCCCAGGGCCAGGTCGAGCGGCTCGTCCGCCGGCCGGGCCCGCACCTCGGCGGCCATCTGGCCGCGCAGCGCGAGCGGCTCGATGACCAGCTGGTCCTTGGTGGGGAAGTAGCGATACAGCGTCGAGGTGCCGATGTCGGCCCGCTCGGCGATCTCCTCCATGGTCGTGGCTTCGTAGCCCTGCTCCGTGAACAGCGTCAGCGCGGTGCCCAGGATCAGCTCGCGCGTCTGCGCGGCGTGGCGCTCTCTCAACCCCATGTGACGACCCTAACAGTCGCTGTCAATATGAAAGTGACTTCCACTTCGGGCTACAGTGTCGTGGTCGACGGCCCACGGGGGGCTCGTCCGGCCCCTCGCGAAAGGCCCTTCCATGGCGTGGCACCTCTTCCGGCTCGGCCGCTGGTCCTTCGTGCACCGACGGCTGGTCGCCCTGGTCTGGGTGGGACTGCTGCTGCTCGGCGGGGTGGGCGCAGCGACCCTGTCCGCCCCGACCAAGGACACCTTCGACCTGAAGGGGGTCGAGTCGACGCAGGCCTTCGACCTCATCAAGGCGCGCACGCCGCAGGCGACGACCGACGGCGCGACGGCGCAGGTCGTCTTCGAGGCGCCGGACGGGGAACAGCTCACGAGCGCGCCGAACCGGAAGGCGGTCGCCGCCGCCCTCGCCGGCGTCCGGACCGCGGACGTCGTGTCCGTGACCGACCCGTTCACGACCGGCACCGTGTCGCCCGACGGCACCGTGGCGTACGCCGTGGTCACCTACGCCAGGCCGTCGGTCGAGCTGACGTCCGGTGACGTCGACGCGCTCGAGGGCGTCCGCACCGCCGCCGAGGGCAGCGGACTCCAGGTCGCCGTCGGTGGTGACGCGCTGCCCGTCGAGACCGCGCCGCCGACCGCCGAGATCATCGGCGTCGTCGTGGCGCTGCTGGTGCTGGCGATCACCTTCGGCTCGCTGGTCGCGGCCGGGATGCCGCTGCTCACGGCCATCCTGGGCGTCGGCATCGGCATCACCGGCATCACGACGCTGAGCGGCTTCGTCTCGCTGAGCTCGGTGACGCCCGCCCTGGGCTCGATGCTCGGGCTGGCCGTGGGGATCGACTACGCCCTGTTCATCATGTCGCGCTACCGCAGCGAGGTCGCCCGCGGACGGCCGCTCGCCGAGGCGGCCGGCGTCGCCGTGGGGACGGCCGGCTCCGCCGTCGTCTTCGCCGGGCTCACCGTCGTCATCGCCCTGGCGGGGCTCTCGGTCACCGGCATCAGCTTCCTCACCCAGATGGGCCTCGGCGGTGCCTTCACCGTCGTCATCGCGGTGCTGATCGCGCTCACCCTCCTGCCGGCGCTCCTCGGCTTCACCGGTGCACGTGTGGCCGGAGGACGGCTGAGGTTCCTCAGGCAGCGCGACCCCGAGAGCGACGACCGGCGCACGGCGGGCCGGCGCTGGGTCGAGCTGGTCGCCCGGTTCAAGGTGCCGATGCTGGTCGGCGGGCTGCTGTTCGCCGCCGTCGTGTCGCTGCCGGTCACGAAGATGGAGCTGGCGCTCCCCGACAACGGCACCGCGACCGCGGGCAGCGACGCCCGGGTCGCCTTCGACGCGATCTCCGACAGCTTCGGGGCCGGCTCCAACGGGCCGCTCGTCGTGGTCGTGGACACCCGGGGCGCCGCCGACCCCGCCGGCGCGGTGGACGCGGTCGTCGCCGAGCTCGGCACCATCCGGTCCGGCGTGGCTGCCGTCGTACCTCCTGCCACGCCGGGGGACGCCGCCGCCGAGAAGGCGCTGGCGGGACAGCTGCAGGCGGTGCAGTACGCCACCGTCACGGTGGTCCCCGTGAGCGGACCGTCCGACGCCGCGACCAAGGACCTGGTCGAGACGATCCGCACCCGGCTCTCGGACCTGCCCGCCGAGACCGGCGCCCGGGCGCTGGTCACCGGCCAGACCGCGGTCGGGGTGGACATCTCGCAGAAGCTGCTCGACGTCTTCCCGCTCTACCTCGTCATCGTGGTCGGCCTCGCGATCTTCCTGCTCATCGCGGTGTTCCGCTCGCTGTGGGTGCCGGTCAAGGCGGCGCTCGGCTTCGTGATCTCGCTGGGGGTCTCGCTGGGCGCGACCGTGGCGGTCTTCCAGTGGGGCTGGCTGAACGGCCTGCTGGGGCTGGACGTCACCTCCCCGGTCGTCTTCATCCTGCCGCTGCTGCTGACCGGCATCCTGTTCGGCCTGGCCATGGACTACGAGGTCTTCCTCGTCACCCGGATGCGCGAGGCGCACGTGCACGGCCGGCCGGCGCGCGAGGCCGTGCTCGAGGGCTTCCAGCACAGCGCCCGGGTCGTGACCGCGGCCGCCGTGATCATGATGGGCGTCTTCGCGGGCTTCGCGCTGACCGACGACGTCATCATCAAGACCATCGGCTTCGCGCTGACCGTCGGTGTCCTGGCGGACGCGTTCCTGGTGCGGATGCTGATCGTCCCGGCGCTGATGCTGATCGTCGGCGAGCGGATCTGGTGGATGCCGCGCTGGTTCGAGCGGATCACCCCCGACCTCGACATCGAGGGCGAGTCGCTGCTGCGCCGGCTCGCGGCCGAGCGGGACGCGGTCCGGGCGGGGGTCCGGGCGGGGGTCTAGGCGCCCGTCGGGTCGCCCAGCAGCCGCACGCCGTCGTCGGAGACCTCGACGTCGACCATCACGACCCGCTCGTGCGGGGTGTCGTTGGGCCAGTGGAAGACCAGGTGCCGGCCGCCGGCCGGGTCGGTGAAGACCATGCCGTGGCCGCCGTTGCGGGCCCACAGGGGCTCGTCGCGCTGGTGCCACGGCCCGGTGACCTCCCCGTCGGGCGAGGTGGCGACCCCGATGGCGTAGCCCTCCTCGCCGAAGCTGGACCAGAGCATGTGCAGGGCGCCGCCCTCCGTGCGGAGGAGGCAGGGGCCGTCGGTGAAGAGCGGGTCCTTGCCCAGGTTGAGCTGCTCCGGGGGCTCGACGCCCTCGGGGAACCACAGCGGCTTGCTCCACGCGGCGGCCGACGCCCGGAACAGCAGCACGGGCGAGCCGGCGGGCGCGGCGAGGTCGTCGGCCAGGCGCAGGGCGTACATCTCGCCGTCCGTGATCCCGGGCGGGCCGCCCGGTGCGCCCTCGGCTCCCCGGCTGTAGACGAGCCACGGGACGCCGTCGTCGTCGACGAAGAGCGTGCCGTCCAGGCAGGGCACGTCCCGAGGCGTCACGGGTCCCTCGCTCCAGGGGAGGAACGGTCCGGTGGGCTGGTCCGACACGAGCACCTGGACCCCGCGCGGGCCGGCGGCGGGGTCGGTGCTCGCGAACGTCGCGAGCATGACGTACCGACCACCGTGTGCGACGACCTCGGGGGCCCAGAACTGGGTGTCCGCCCAGAAGCCGGCCGGGGGCCGGAAGGCGGGGAAGGGGCCGTCCCAGGTCACGAGGTCGTCGCTCGTCCAGCAGTCGAACCCGGTCGCCGGCCCTCCCCACAGGTTCTCGTCCGTCGTGCCGAAGAGCACGAACCCTCCCGAGGGCACGGCCAGGACGAACGGGTCACGCATGCGGATCTGGCTCAGGAGCACGACGGGACTCCTCCTCGACGGGTCGGTGGGCGGGCCTCGCACGCTAGGGGGAGCGTGCGCCGGTCGGGAAGGCGATCGGCTGGATGCCTGCCATCACCTCGGCGCGGGCCGCGGTCGCCGGCGAAGCCGAGGAACACCCTGTTCCCCGTGGGGGATCGGGTCGTACGGCGCCGCTGAATCGTAGGGACACGGCCAGGCGCGGCCCTATCATCGCGCCATGCCTGATCGCGGTCGCCAGCCCACCATGGCCGACGTCGCCCTGCGGGCCCGGGTCTCCCACCAGACCGTGTCGCGCGTGATCAACGAGATGGCCGGTGTCCGTCCCGCCACCGAGCAGCGCGTCCGTGCGGCGATCGAGGAGCTGGGCTACCGCCGCAACCTGTCCGCCCGGCTGCTGGCCTCGCGCCGCTCGGGCCTGATCGGCGTCGTGGTCTGGGCCTCGGGCCAGTTCGGCCCGCAGCAGACGCTGCTCGCGGTCGACCTGGCGGCCGGGGCCGCAGGCTTCGACCTGGTCGTGCGCACGGTCCACGAGATCACCGAGGAGGCGATCCGGGTCCGGCTGCACGAGCTGCTGCAGCACGGCGTCGAGGCCGTCCTGGTGCTGGTGCCCCACGAGACGGCCGTGCGGGTGGCGGGCTCCGAGCGGCTCGACGTCCCGGTCGTGGTCCTCGAGGGCGGCGGCCGCACGGACACCTCCTGCGTGACGATCGACAACGAGGAGGGCGCCCGCCTCGCGACCCGGCACCTGCTCGAGCTCGGGCACGAGACCGTGGTGCACGTGGCCGGGCCGACGGACTGGACCGAGTCCGGTGCCCGGGTCCGGGGATGGCGCGAGGAGCTGCTGGCGCAGGGGCGTCCCGTGCCGCCGCTGCGCTGGGCGGGGGACTGGTCGGCACGCAGCGGGCACGCTGCCGGGCGCGCCCTGGCCCGCGAGCCCGACGTCACGGCCGTCTTCGCGGCCAACGACCAGATGGCGCTCGGGCTGGTCGCGGCCCTGGCCGACGCCGGCCGCTCGGTGCCGGGCGACGTCAGCGTCGTCGGCTTCGACGACCTGCCCGAGGCGCCCTTCTTCCAGCCGCCGCTCACGACGGTCCGTCAGGACTTCGGGGAGCTGGGCCGGCGGGCGGTGGCGATGGTGACCGAGCTGGTCCACGGCTCGGAGCCCAGCGTCTTCCGGCCCGTGCCGACCTCGCTCGTCGTCCGCGCGTCCACGGCGCCCCGGCGCGCCGTCCCGGCCGGCTGAGCCGACCGGGAGGTCGCGTCGCCCCCTCGGGCGGCCGGCTGAGCCCATCGCCCGGGGCCGGGTAGACCGGTCTTGACAGATCCGATGTGACCGCTAACACTTCACGTTAGCGCTCACATTCGTGAGGGCGGTCACAGGATGAGGGGCACGGCGTTGAGCGTTGTCGGTCAGTACGTCGTGGGTGTCGACTTCGGCACCCTGTCCGGCCGCGCCGTGGTGGTGCGGGTCGCGGACGGCGCCGAGCTCGGCACGGCGACCCACGACTACGAGCACGCGGTCCTCAGCGAGGCGCTCCCCTCGGGCCGTCGGCTCGGGGCGGACTGGGCGCTGCAGGTCCCGGCCGACTACGTCTCCGTGCTGCGCACCGCCGTCCCCGAGGCGGTCCGCCGCGCCGGCATCGACCCGGCCGACGTGGTCGCCGTCGCCACCGACTTCACCGCCTGCACGATGGTCCCGACCACGGCGGACGGGACGCCGCTGTGCGAGCTGCCCGGGCTGGCCGACGAGCCGCACGCCTACGTCAAGCTGTGGAAGCACCACGCGGCGCAGGGCCAGGCCGACCGGATCACCGCCCTGGCGGCCAAGCGCGGCGAGCCGTGGCTCCCCCGGTACGGCGGCCTCATCTCCTCGGAGTGGGAGTTCGCGAAGGCGCTGCAGGTGCTGGAGGAAGCACCGGCCGTCTACGCGACCATGGACCGATGGGTCGAGGCCGCCGACTGGATCGTGTGGCAGCTGTGCGGGAGCTACGTGCGCAACGCGTGCAGCGCCGGCTACAAGGGGATCTACCAGGAGGGCAGCTACCCCGGTCGCGAGTTCCTCGCCGAGCTGAACCCCGCCTTCGCCGGCTTCGTCGGTGACAAGCTCGACCAGGAGGTCGGCGAGCTCGCCGCCGTCGCCGGTCACCTGACCGCCGAGGCCGCGGCCTGGACCGGCCTCCCCGAGGGCATCGCGGTGGCCGTCGGCAACGTCGACGCCCACGTCACCGCGCCGGCCGCCCAGGCGACCGCGCCCGGCCAGATGCTCGCGATCATGGGCACCTCGACGTGCCACGTCATGAACGCCGACGTCCTGCGCGACGTCCCCGGCATGTGCGGGGTCGTCGACGGCGGCATCACCGCCGGCCTGTGGGGCTACGAGGCCGGCCAGTCGGGCGTCGGCGACATCTTCAACTGGTTCGTCACCTCGGCCGTCCCGCCGGAGTACCACGACGTCGCCGCGCGCGAGGGCGTCAGCCTGCACGACGTGCTCAGCGAGCGCGCCGCGCGCCAGCAGGTCGGCGAGCACGGCCTGGTCGCCCTCGACTGGCACTCGGGCAACCGCTCGGTGCTCGTCGACCACGAGCTCAGCGGCCTGGTGCTCGGGCTCACACTGGCCACCCGGCCCGAGGAGATCTACCGCGCGCTGATCGAGGCGACGGCCTTCGGCACCCGCACGATCGTCGAGACCTTCCGGGCCTCCGGCCTCCCGGTCTCGGAGTTCGTGGTCGCCGGCGGCCTGGCGGGCAACTCCTTCCTCATGCAGGTCTACGCCGACGTGCTCGGGATGCCGATCTCGACGATCCGCTCGCAGCAGGGTCCGGCGCTCGGCTCCGCGATCCACGCGGCGGTGGCCGCCGGCTGCTACCCCGACATCCACGCGGCCGCGGCCGCGATGGGCGGCGTCGACCACCACTCGTTCGTCCCGGACCCCGACAACGTCCGCCTCTACGACGACCTCTTCGCCGAGTACACCCGCCTGCACGACCACTTCGGCCGGACCGACGCCCTGATGCGGCGCCTGCGCGCCCGCCGTCGCGAGGTCCTGTCGGGGGCCGCGCAGTGAGCACGCTGGACGCGGTCCGCGCCGAGGTCGCCGAGCTGCACCGCGAGCTGACGCGCTACGACCTGGTCGTGTGGACGGCCGGCAACGTCTCCGCCCGGGTCCCGGGAGAGGAGCTCTTCGTCATCAAGCCCTCGGGCGTCTCGTACGACGAGCTGTCCCCCGAGGCCATGGTCGTGTGCGACCTCGACGGCAACCTGGTCGAGGGCACCCGCGCACCGAGCAGCGACACCGCCGCCCACGCCTACGTCTACCGCCACCTGCCCGAGGTCGGCGGCGTGGTCCACACGCACTCGACGTACGCCACCGCCTGGGCCGCCCGGCGCGAGCCGATCCCCTGCGTGCTGACGATGATCGCCGACGAGTTCGGCGGCGACATCCCGGTCGGCCCCTTCGCGCTGATCGGCGACGACTCGATCGGCCGGGGGATCGTCGAGACCCTGCGCGACAGCCGCTCGCCGGCGGTGCTGATGGCCAACCACGGTCCCTTCACGATCGGCCGTGACGCTCGCGCCGCCGTCAAGGCCGCCGTGATGGTCGAGGACGTCGCCCGCACGGTCCACCTCTCCCGCCAGCTCGCCGAGCCCGTCGCGATGTCGTCCGCCGACATCGACGCCCTCTACGACCGCTACCAGAACGTCTACGGCCAGCAGGCCCTCGCCACCTCAGGAGACACCCTGTGAGCACCGCGCAGCAGATCTGGTTCCTCACCGGGAGCCAGCACCTCTACGGACCCGAGGTCCTCGACCAGGTGGCGAGCCAGGCGGGCGAGGTCGTGCGCGGCCTCGTCGAGGGTGGCGACGCCGCCGTCCCGATCGTGCTCAAGCCGGTCCTCACCGACGCGACCGCGATCCGGCGTGCCCTGCTCGACGCCACCGCGGACGACTCCTGCATCGGCGTGATCGCCTGGATGCACACCTTCAGCCCCGCGAAGATGTGGATCTCCGGGCTGCAGGCGCTGGGCAAGCCGCTGCTGCACCTGCACACGCAGGCCAACGAGGCGCTCCCGTGGTCCGAGATCGACATGGACTTCATGAACCTCAACCAGGCCGCGCACGGCGACCGCGAGTTCGCGGCCGTGCAGACCCGTCTGGGGATCTCCCGCAAGACGGTGTCCGGCCACGTCTCCGACCCGGTGGTCTCGCGCCGCGTCGGCGCCTGGACGCGCGCCGCCCGTGGCCGCGCCGCCATGGCCTCGATGCGGGTCGCCCGGTTCGGCGACAACATGCGCAACGTCGCGGTCACCGAGGGTGACAAGGTCGAGGCCGAGCGCCGCTTCGGCGCCTCGGTCAACACCTGGGGTGTCAACGACCTCGTCGAGGTCGTGGACCGCGTCGGGGACGACGCGATCGACACGCTCGTGGCGGAGTACGCCGACAGCTACGACGTCGCCGCGGAGCTGCTGCCCGGCGGCGAGCGGCACGAGTCGCTGCGCTACGGCGCACGGCTCGAGGCCGGCCTGCGCACCTTCCTGGAGGAGGGCGACTTCGGCGCCTTCACGACGAACTTCGAGGACCTCGGCGGCCTGCGCCAGCTGCCCGGCCTGGCCGTGCAGCGGCTGATGGCCGACGGCTACGGCTTCGGCGGCGAGGGCGACTGGAAGACCGCGCTCATGCTGCGGACGCTGAAGGTCACCGCCGAGGGCCTGCCGGGCGGGACGTCCTTCATGGAGGACTACACCTACCACCTGGTGCCGGGCGAGGAGAAGATCCTCGGCGCGCACATGCTCGAGGTCTGCCCGTCCATCGCGGAGGGGAGGCCGAGCCTCGAGGTGCACCCGCTGGGCATCGGCGGCCGCGAGGACCCGGTCCGCCTGGTCTTCAGCGCCGCTCCCGCGCCCGCGGTCGTCCTCGGCCTCGCCGACCTCGGCGACCGCTTCCGCTTCGTGGCCAACGAGGTCGAGGTCGTCGCCCCCGACGCCCCGCTGCCGAAGCTGCCCGTCGCCCACGCCGTGTGGCGGCCGCTGCCGAACCTGCGGACCTCGACCGAGTCGTGGCTGATGGCCGGCGGACCGCACCACACGGTCCTCACGACCGCACTCGACCGCGAGCACCTCGACGACCTCGCGGACATGACCGGGACCGAGCTGGTCCTGATCGACGGCGACACCACCACCCGCAGGCTCGCCCAGGAGCTGCGCTGGGGTGCCGCCTACCACCGACTGGCCCAGGGCTTCTGATGAATGGCCTGGCCGCAGGGTTCGGGACCTCCCCGACCCGAGTAGTGAAATGGAGAAACATCGTGCGCAAGCTACTCACCACCGCTGTCGCGGCGACCTTGGTGCTCGGCCTGGCCGCCTGTGGCGGTGACAGCGGCTCGGGCGACGGCGGCAAGGGCACCATCGGCGTCGCCATGCCGACGAAGTCCTCGGAGCGCTGGATCGCCGACGGCAACAACATCAAGAAGCAGCTCGAGGACGCGGGCTACAGCGTCGACCTGCAGTACGCCGAGGACGACATCCCGACCCAGGTCTCGCAGATCGAGAACATGGTCACCAAGGGCGTCGACATGCTCGTCATCGCCGCGATCGACGGCACGGCGCTGGGCGAGGTGCTCGACACCGCCGAGAGCCAGGACATCGACGTGATCTCCTACGACCGCCTGATCCGCGACTCGGACACGGTCGACTACTACACGACCTTCGACAACTTCAAGGTCGGCGTCCTGCAGGCCGAGTCGCTCGTCGACGGCCTGAAGTCGCGCGGCGACGGCCCCTACAACGTCGAGCTCTTCGCCGGCTCGCCGGACGACAACAACGCCACCTTCTTCTTCAACGGCGCCATGTCGGTGCTCCAGCCCCTCATCGACTCGGGCGACATCGTCGTTCCGTCGGAGCAGACCGACTTCGAGCAGGTCGCCATCCTGCGCTGGGACCCGGCCACCGCGCAGAAGCGCATGGAGGACATCCTCACCCGCACCTACGCGTCCGAGACGGTCGACGGCGTGCTCTCGCCGTACGACGGCCTCTCGCTCGGCATCATCGCCGCGCTGCAGGGCAACGGCTACGGCGGCGGCGGCAAGGAGCTCCCGGTCGTCACCGGCCAGGACGCCGAGCTGCAGTCGGTCAAGTCGATCGAGGCCGGCGAGCAGTACTCCACGATCTTCAAGGACACCCGTGAGCTCGCGAAGGTCACCGTCGACATGATCAAGGCGATCAACGACGGCACCGACGTCGAGGTCAACGACACCAAGACCTACGACAACGGCAAGAAGGTCGTCCCGTCGTACCTCCTGGACCCGGTGACCGTGGACAAGTCCAACGTGACCGAGACCCTCGTGGACTCGGGCTACTACACGGCGGACGAGCTGAAGTAGCACCTCCGCACCAGACTGTCCCCCGGGGTGGGGGAGCGTGCTCCCACACACGCCACCCCGGGGGACACCGCAACGAACGGCGTCGACACGCGACGACCTGCGACGAAAGGAGCGCGCACCATGGAGCCGATCCTCCAGATGCGCTCGATCACCAAGCGCTTCCCGGGCGTGCTCGCGCTCAACGACGTCAACCTCACGGTGCAGCGCGGGGCCATCCACGCGATCTGCGGGGAGAACGGCGCCGGCAAGTCCACGCTGATGAAGGTGCTGAGCGGGGTCTACCCGCACGGCTCCTACGACGGCGAGATCCTCTTCGAGAACCAGCCCGTGCAGTTCTCGAACATCCGGGACAGCGAGGCCGCCGGGATCGTCATCATCCACCAGGAGCTGGCGCTCATCCCCGAGCTGTCGATCGCGGAGAACATCTTCCTCGGCAACGAGAACGGCGCCGGCTCGCGTCGCCGCGGCCTGCTGCGCGGCGTCATCGGGGGCGTCATCGACTGGGACTCCACCCACCACCGGGCCATCGAGCTGATGGCCCGCGTGGGGCTGCGCGACAACCCGCTCACCCCGGTCAAGGACCTCGGCATCGGCAAGCAGCAGCTCGTCGAGATCGCCAAGGCGCTGAGCAAGGACGTCAAGCTGCTCATCCTCGACGAGCCGACCGCGGCGCTCAACGACGACGACTCGACGCACCTGCTCGACCTGCTCAAGGGGCTGCAGGGCAAGGGCATCACCTCGATCATGATCAGCCACAAGCTCAACGAGATCGAGCGCGTCAGCGACGCGATCACGATCATCCGCGACGGCCGGACGATCGAGACGCTCGACGTCGCCCAGGGCGGCGTCGACGAGGACCGCATCATCCGCGGGATGGTCGGTCGCGACCTGGACCACCGCTTCCCGGACCACACCCCCGAGATCGGCGGCGTGCTCTTCGAGCTCAAGGACTGGAACGTCGCGCACCCCGACGACCGCTCCCGCACGGTCATCCAGGACGCGAACCTCTCGGTCCGTCGCGGCGAGATCGTCGGCATCGCCGGGCTGATGGGGGCCGGGCGCACCGAGCTCGCCCGCAGCATCTTCGGCCGCAGCTACGGCAGCAAGCACTCGGGCACCGTCCTGCTCGACGGCAAGGAGCTGCACCTCAAGTCCGTGCACGAGGCCATCGGCGCCGGCATCGCCTACGTGAGCGAGGACCGCAAGGGCCTGGGCCTCAACCTGCTCGACGACATCAAGACGTCGATCTCGGCGGCGGGGCTCGACCAGCTCCGCACCGGCGTCGGCAAGGTGATGGTGGACGAGCACCGCGAGGTGGTCGTCGCCGAGGAGTACCGCAAGAGCTTCAACATCAAGGCCCCCAGCGTCACGGCCGGCGTGGGCAAGCTCTCCGGCGGCAACCAGCAGAAGGTGGTGCTGTCGAAGTGGCTCTACACCCAACCCCGGCTGCTGATCCTCGACGAGCCGACCCGGGGGATCGACGTCGGCGCGAAGTTCGAGATCTACGGGATCATCCAGGCGCTCGCCCGCGAGGGCAAGGGCGTCCTGGTGATCTCCTCCGAGCTGCCCGAGCTGCTCGGCCTGTGCGACCGGATCTACACCCTCGCCGAGGGCGCCATCACCCATGAGTTCACCCGCGACGAGGCGACCCAGGAGGCGTTGATGCGCCACATGACCGCCGACGCCCGCTGACCCGCCGTCCCCACCGAGACAAGCCGAGACCCTCATGACAAGTCTGACCAGCATCCTGCGCGGCAACGTCCGCCAGTACGGCATGATCATCGCCCTCGCGGCGATCATCGTGCTGTTCCAGCTCTCGACCAGCGGCGTCCTGCTCAAGCCGCTGAACGTGTCCAACCTCGTCGTCCAGAACGCCCAGATCCTGATCCTGGCGATCGGCATGGTCATCGTGATCGTGGCCCGCCACATCGACCTGTCGGTCGGGTCGGTGGCGGCGTTCGTGGGCGCCGTGGGCGCGATCCTGATGACCAAGCACGACGTCCCGTGGCCGCTGGCGGTGATCCTCTGCCTCGTGCTCGCCGCGCTGATCGGCGCCTGGCACGGCTTCTGGGTCGCGTACGTCGGCATCCCGGCGTTCATCGTGACCCTGGCCAGCATGCTGCTCTTCCGCGGCCTCACGCTGGTCGTGCTCAACGGCGCGACGGTCGGCGGCCTGCCCGAGGGCTTCAAGTCGATGGGCAACGGCTTCCTGCCCGAGATCGGCCCGGACACCGGCCTGCACAACCTCACCCTGGTCCTCGGGGTCGTCGTGGTCGCGGTCCTCGTGGTGCTCGACTACCGCAAGCGCCAGGCCGCCCTGACCTACAACTTCGAGGTCCTGCCGATGTGGATCTTCCTGGTCAAGCAGGTCGTCCTCGCCGCGGTCATCCTCGAGTTCTGCTACCTGCTCGCCGCCGCCCGCGGCCTGCCGATCGTCGGCGTCATCCTCTTCGCCCTGATCGGCCTCTACACCTTCATCATGAGCAAGACCGTGATCGGCCGTCACGTCTACGCCATCGGCGGCAACGTCGACGCCGCGACGATGTCGGGCGTCAACACCAAGCGCGTCGACTTCATGGTCATGGTGAACATGGGCATGCTCGCCGGGCTCGCCGGCCTGGTCACCACCGCCCGCCTCACGGCCGCCAACCCCAAGGCCGGCGTGAACTTCGAGCTGGACGCGATCGCGGCGTCCTTCATCGGCGGCGCGGCCGTCACCGGCGGCGTCGGCACCGTGATCGGCGCCATCATCGGTGGTCTCGTCATGGGTGTCCTCAACAACGGCATGTCCCTGCAGGGCGTCTCGATCGACTGGCAGCAGGCCATCAAGGGCCTGGTGCTGCTCGGCGCCGTCGCGTTCGACGTGTGGAACAAGAAGCGCACGGCCGGGGGCGGTGGGGCCGGGGCCGAGAAGCAGCAGGCCACGGCGCCACCACCGGACGAGCTGCTCGAGAAGCTCAACGCCGGTCCACCTGGCTCCAGCGGCTCCGCCCGCTAGCGGCACCCGAACGGAGGGCCGGTCGATGACCAGCGTCGCGCAGGTGGAGGAGCCGCTGCGCACGGGCGTGCGGATCGCCTCGCGGGACCTGGTCGTCGACCTGTCGCCGCGGGGCGCCCGCCTCGTCCGGATGTGGGCACGGACGTCGAGCGGCCGGTGGCGCGACGTGCTGAGCGGACCGGCGGACGACGAGGGCTACCTCGCCTCGCCGTCGTACGCCGGCGCCACCATCGGCCGCGTCGCCAACCGGATCGCCGGGGGGCGCCTGGACATCGACGGGACGGCGTACGAGCTGGACCGCAACGACGACGGGCGCACCCTGCACGGGGGCGGCGACGGCTTCGACCGCCGCACCTGGCAGGTCGTGTCGACGACGTCGGGATGTGCCGTGCTGCGCCTGGAGAGCCCCGACGGCGACCAGGGCTTCCCCGGCCGGGTGGTCGTCACCGCGCGGTTCGTGGTCGTCGGCGACCGGCTCGGCGTGCGCTTCCGCGCCACCACCGACCGGCCGACCTGCGTCGCCCTCACGGTGCACCCCTACCTCCACGTGGCCGACGACCCGGCCGACGCGCGGCTGTGGGTGCCGGCCGCGGCCTGGCTGCCGGCGGCCGGCAAGGTGCCGACGGGCGTGGTCGAGCCGCTCGACGGCCACCCCGCGGACCTGCGGCCCGGGCGCTCGCTGGCCGACCTCGTGGGGGCGACCGGCGGGGTCGACCACACCTACGCGGTCGACGGCACCGGCATGCGTCCCGTCGCGCGCCTGCGCGGCCGCGACGTCGAGGTGCGGATGTCCAGCGACCAGCCGGGGCTGCACGTCTACACCGCCCACGACCTGCCGGACACGGGCGGGGAGCCCGTCCGGGGCGTCGCCCTCGAGCCGGGGCTCTACCCCGACGCCGTGCACCACGAGACCTGGCGCTCGCCGGTCCTCCGCGCCCCGGAGGTCTACGTCTGGAACGCCATGCTGCGCGGCGGGCCGGCCCGCCCGCTGCAGCTCGTCTGAGCTGCCCGGTCAGACGGGCAGCCGGTCGGCGCGCGCCTCGACGAGGACCGTCGGGGCGGTGAGCCGCCACGCCTCGAAGGTCAGCTCGGCCAGCTCGTCGCGCTCGACGCCGTCGAGGTGGACGACGACCCAGCCGAAGGCGCCCGTCGTGAACTGCACCTCGAAGACGTCCGGGCGCTCGGCGACCAGGGCCAGCTGCTCGGCGAGCGTCTGCTTGAGCCCGACCGTGCGCGTCGGCTCCCAGACGTAGCCGAACGGACGCGTGGCCACCTCCAGCCGGAGGTAGCGGCCCCGGTCGGTCCGGGCCACCTCGGGCAGCTGACCGACGAGGTCGAGGAGGTCGGCGAGGGTGCTGGACACCGCCCCATCATGGCGATCCGGACCGACAGCGACCACTTCCACCTGTTTGGGTGAGGCGACACGCGAGGCCCCGGAGCGGCCGCGGCCATAGGTTCACGACGTGTCAGCGCCCCGCCCCGTCCGCGTCGTCGTCACCGACGACCACGAGGTCGCGGTCGCGGGCTTCCGGGCCCTCCTGGAGCGGCACCCGGAGCAGGTCGTCGTGGTCGATGTCCGGGTCGTGGGGGAGCGTGCCGCCGAGGTGATCCTCTTCGAGCCCGAGGGCCAGTCGGACGCCACGCGCCGGGCCCTGCGCGACCTGGTGCGCGACAGTGGCGCCCGCTCCTCGGCGTACACCTGGAACGACGCGCGGACCCAGCGCAACGGCCACTCCGGGGTCGGGCCCCGGGTGCCGCGGGTGCTGACCGCGGCCGAGCTGGTCGCGGCGATCGAGGCGGTCGCGGTCGACGAGCGGAGCCCGCTGGAGGACCTGGACGACCTGCGCGGCGACGAGCGCGAGCTGACCCCGCGCGAGGCCGAGATCCTCGGGCTGATCACGCGGGGCCTGACCAACACCGAGATCGCGACGGCGCTCTACCTCTCGATCAACTCGGTCAAGACCTACATCCGGTCGGGCTACCGCAAGATCGGCGTCTCGCGGCGCACCCAGGCGGTCGCCTGGGGGATGGCGCACGGGCTCGGCCCGGACTCCTGACCGCCCGGCTCCTGAGGGGCCCGACGCCTGAGTGAGCCGGCCACACCCCATCGGGCGGGGTGGGCCGCGGCGGTGGCGGGTACAACTGGAGGATGACGTCGACAGGCTGGACCCGGGGATGCTGACCCCCGCCGCGCGTGGCGCCCTGAGCGGCGCGGTGCTGGAGGTCCTGACCGGCGCCGCCGCCCCGGGGTCGCTGGGGCGCCCCACCGCCTCGGACCGCGAGGACGCCGCCCTGACCCTGTGGGTCCTGCACGAGCTGCACTACCGCGGCTTCGAGGACGTCGACGACGCCCTCGAGTGGTCGCCCGAGCTGCTGGCCGTCCGCGCCGACCTCGAGCGGGACCTCGAGGCCGAGCTGCGCCGTCGCTTCGCCGCGGCCCACGCCGGCGACGGGCTGCCCGGCGAGGACGCGGGCGGCTCCGGCGACGCCGACCTCGCGGACGGGTTCTTCGGCTTCGTCGCCGACCACGACGGGCCGTCGCTGGCCCGCTTCGTGCAGCGCGACGCCGACGCCGACCAGGTGCGCGAGCTCCTGCGGCTGCGCTCGATCTACCACCTCAAGGAGTCCGACCCGACCGCGTGGGTGCTGCCGCGGCTGCCCGGGTCGACCCAGGCCGCGCTGATGGAGCTGATGTTCGACGAGTACGGCGCCGGCGACCCGTCCCGGCACCACGCCGGGCTCTTCGCGCGCGGTCTCGCGGCCAGCGGTCTGGAGGCGGCGTACGGCGCGTACGCCGACGAGGCGCCGTACGAGATCCTCGAGCAGAACAACGCGATGACGATGTTCGGGCTGCAGCGCCGGCTCCGCGGGGCGGCGCTCGGCCACCTGGCGGCCTTCGAGGTCACCAGCTCCGGACCGTCGGCCCGGCTCGTCCAGGGACTCGACCGGCTCGGGTTCCCGGCCGAGATGTCCGGCTACTACCGCGAGCACGTGGAGGCCGACGCCGTGCACGAGCAGCTGGCCGTCCGGACGATCTGCGGCTCGCTCGTCGCCGACGACCCGGCGCTGCTGCCCGACGTCTTCTTCGGCGCCTACACCTGCCTCGACCTCGAGGACCGGCTCGCCGACACCCTGCTGGCGCGCTGGCAGGTCGAGCACCGGGCGGCCGTCGCGTGAGCGGGCCGACCGGTCACCCGGACGTCGTGCTCTGTCCCGGCGGGCCGATGCTGCTGCGCGGCGACCACGTCATCGAGGACGCCGACGGCGTTCGGCACGCCACCACCCGGCCGGTCTCCGCGGTCTGCCGCTGCCACCGCTCCTCCACGAAGCCGTGGTGCGACGGCAGCCACAAGCTGCTCCCGGAGAACCTCCGCCCCCGCTGACGCAGACCCGGCGGCTAGCGCGTGAGCCGGGCCAGCACGCCGCGCTCGAAGGTGCGGACCTCGACCACGCCCAGCCCGTCGTACGCCGCCACGAGGTGCTCGAGCTGCGCCACCTGCGCGGTGGTGCCGAGCTGGAGGACCGCCGAGCCGCCCGTCAGCAGGTGGCGACCGATCGCGGCCACGCACTCGCGCGCGACGGTGAGCCCGTCCACCCCGCCGTCGATGGCGAGCAGCGGGTCCTCGGGGAAGCGGCCGGTCTCGGCCGCCGGCACCCACGGCGGGTCAGCGACGACCGCCGCGAAGCGCTCGTCCTCGTGCAGGGCGGAGGCGATCGGGGCGCAGCGGGTCTCGACGCGGTCGCCGAGTCCGGCGGCCAGCGCGTTCTCCCGGGTGCGTTCGGCGGCGGCGGGGTTCACGTCCACGCAGACGAGGTCCCGGTCGGCGTCGAGCACGGCGAGCAGCCCGATGTGCCCGGCCCCCGAGCACAGCTCGAGCACCGGACCCGCGGGCGCGCCCGGCAGCAGCTCCGCGACCCAGGACGACTGCGCGGCGGTCCACGCCCGGGGCCGCAGGAGGCGGCTGTCGAAGGCGATCTCGAGCGGGCCGAACGGCAGGGTCTCGCGGGCGGGGACGGCGTCGTCGGTGCGGGTGGTCATGCAGTCCGGTACCCGTCCCCGGGGCGGGCACACCCCAACGGGCGGTGCTGTAGCGGGAGGCGGACGGGTACGCAGCGAGGACACCGACGAGAGGAGTGCACGATGAGCGACAACGGCATGCAGGGCAGGACGATCGCGTTCCTGGTGGCGACCGAGGGGATCGAGCAGATCGAGCTCACCGAGCCGTGGCAGGCGGTCGAGGAGGCCGGCGGCACGCCCGTGCTGATCAGCACCGAGACCGGCCGCGTGCAGGCCTTCGACCACCTCGACAAGGGCGACACGTTCGAGGTGGACCGGGTCGTCGACGACGTCACGGTGGAGGAGTACGACGGCCTCGTGCTGCCCGGCGGCGTCGCCAACCCCGACGTCCTGCGCACCAGCGCGCCCGCCGTCGACTTCGTGCGGGCCTTCGTGGAGTCGGGCAAGCCCGTCGCCGCGATCTGCCACGCGATCTGGACCCTGGTGGAGGCGGACGCCGTGAAGGGCCGCGAGCTGACGTCGTGGCCGAGCCTGCAGACCGACATCCGCAACGCGGGCGGCTCCTGGGTCGACCGCGAGGTCGTCGTGGACGGCAACCTCGTCACGAGCCGCAACCCCGACGACCTGCCGGCGTTCAACCGCGAGTTCGCGGCGCTGGTGGCCCGGGGTGCTGGGGACGCGTCGGCCTGAGGCCGACGGGCCGGGTCACGGCTCGAGCTGCCGGCTCCGGTCGGGCTCGAAGCCGTGGCCCATGCCCCAGACCACGGCCTGGGCGCGGGTGTTCACGCCGATCTTGCGGTAGGCCGTGCGGATGTAGGTCTTCACGGAGTTGATCGAGAGGTAGCTGCGCTCGGCGATGTCCTGGTTGCGCAGGCCCTGCACGATCAACGCGATCATCTCGGCCTCGCGTGCCGACAGACCGTGCTCGTCGCCGGGCCAGCGGCCGAAGGCCTCCGGGTCCGCGGCGGTGGCGCCCTCGGGCACCACGACCTCGCCCCGGCAGACCCGCTCGATGGAGGTCGCGAGGTCCTCGGCGTCGAGACCCTTGGAGAGGTAGCCCGCGGCCCCGCGGGCCAGGGCCTTCTCGACCAGCTCGGGGGCGACGTTCCAGGAGAAGACGACGAGCTTCGCGTCCCCGGAGCGCAGCTTCTCCACCTCGACCGCGTCGCCCTGGACCTGGCCGAAGGTGTCGTAGAGGACGATGTCGACGTCGCTCACCACGGGCATCTGGCTGTCGAGCTCCACCACGTGGATCCGGTCCGCGAACGGGTCGAGCGCAGCGGCTACCCCGCGGACCACGATCTCGTAGTCGTTGAGGACCGCGATGCGGATCCGTCCGTGCGTGTCGGGCATGGGCAGATTCTAGGTGGAGCGAGGCATGGGCGCCGTCATGGCCCACGATGCGCGGCGGACGGGTCCTCCCGAACGGACTGCGTAAGTCACGAGCCCGCACCCCGGGGGCCACGACGGCGTACCGCCATTGCACCTCGGCATCCCGGCGGCGGGACACACCCTGGAGGGTGGATTGGGCGGGCACGCCGAGGGGCACGGGACGGGGATCGGGTCCGACCAGGCACCCCCACCCCGGAGGCAGACATGAGCTCCCACGTCGACACCGTGGTCCTCGACCTCGACGGCACCCTCGTCGACTCGGTCTACGTCCACACGCTGGCCTGGAAGGCGGCCTTCCGCGACGTCGGCGTGGACGTGCCCGCGCACCGCATCCACCGCGGGATCGGCATGGGCGGCGACCGGCTGGTCGCCCACCTCACCAGCGACGCCGTCGAGGCCGCCGTCGGTGACACGGTCCGCGACCAGCACGCCCGGCACCTCGACGAGCGCTTCCACGAGATCGTGCCCACCGACGGTGCCGTCGAGCTGCTGGCGGGCCTCCGCGCCGCCGGCCTCGACGTCGTGCTCGCGAGCTCGGGGGGACGCGAGCTGACGCACCGCCTGCTCGACCTCGTCGACGGCGCCGACACGCTCGTCCACGAGGTCCTGACCGGCTCCGACGCCGACCGGAGCAAGCCGTCCGGTGAGCTGGTCGCGCGTGCCGTCGAGGCCGGAGGCGGCCGTGCCGTCGTCGTGGGCGACGCGGTCTGGGACGTCGCGGCCGCGCACGAGGCCGGCCTCCCGTGCTGGGGCCTGCTCTCGGGCGGCTTCTCGGAGGCGGAGCTGCGCGAGGCGGGGGCCGTCGCGGTCTTCGCCTCGGCCCGGGAGCTCGCCGACGGGCTCGACGCCGCGCTCGCGGATCTCGCCGCCACCGCCTGAGGCCAGCCGTACGCCGGGCGCCCGTCGCCTGCGCTACGTTGCCCGCACGGCGCCGCCCGCGCGCCGGCGGAGGTGGGGCGTCTCGTGACCACGGCGACCGTCGTCGGCAGCGGACCGAACGGCCTGGCCGCCGCGCTGACGCTGGCCGAGGCGGGGGTGCAGGTGCACGTCGTCGAGGCGGCCGACACCCTCGGGGGCGGGGTCCGCTCGGCCGAGCTCACGCTGCCCGGGCTCGTGCACGACGAGTGCTCCGGCTTCCACCCGCTCGCGGTCGGCACGGCGTTCGCCCGGGCCTTCGACCTGGCCGGAGCCGGCCTGACCTGGCGCTGGGCGCCGGTGGAGTTCTCGCACCCGCTGGACGGGGGCACCGGAGCCGCCCTGCGGCGCTCGGTCGAGGTCACGGCCGCGGGGCTCGGCACCGACGGCACGTCGTGGCAGCGGATGTTCGGCCCGCTGACCGACCGCTTCGACACGGTCGTCGAGGAGTTCGTGCAGCCGATGCTGCACGTCCCGCGGCACCCGTTCCACCTCGCCCGCTTCGGGGCGTACGCCGCCCTGCCGGCGCGCACGCTGGCGCGGAGGTGGGAGCACCCCGAGGCGCGGGCGCTCTTCGCCGGCGCCGCGGCACACGCGTTCCGACCGCTCGGCACGCCCTTCTCGTCGGCCGTCGGCGTCGCACTGGCGACCTCGGCGCACGCCTACGGCTGGCCGGTCGCCGAGGGCGGCTCGGCGGCCATCGCCCGCGCGGTCGTCGCGCTGGCCCGGCAGCGCGGCGTCACCTTCGAGACCGGTCGCCGCGTCGACCACCTCGCCGACCTCGACACCGACCTGGTCCTGCTCGACACCGCGCCGCGCGCCGCCGCCGACATCATCGGCGACCGGCTGCCGGCCGGGGTCGCCCGTGCCTACCGCCGCTACCGCCACGGGCCCGGCGCCTTCAAGGTCGACTATGCCGTCGAGGGCGGGGTCCCGTGGGCGCACGGGGAGTCCCGGCAGGCCGGGACCGTGCACGTCGGCGGCTCCTTCGAGGAGGTCGCCGCCGCCGAGAGGCAGGTGACCCGGGGCCGGATGCCCGAGCGGCCGTTCGTCCTCGTCGGGCAGCAGGGCGTGGCCGACCCGGGGCGGACGCGCGACGGCGTCCACCCCGTCTACACCTACGCCCACGTCCCCGCCGGCTTCACCGGCGACGCGACCACGGCGATCACCGCGCAGCTCGAGCGGTTCGCGCCCGGCTTCCGCGAGCGGGTGCTCGCGACGCACGTCCGGTCGACCGCGCGGATCGCGGCCGACAACGCCAACTTCGTCGGCGGCGACATCCTCACGGGCGCCAACGATCCGCTCCAGGTGGTGTTCCGCCCCCGGCTGGCCGCGGACCCCTACGCGACCGGCGTGCCCGGGGTCTTCCTCTGCTCCGCGGCGACGCCGCCGGGCGCCGGGGCGCACGGGATGTGCGGCTGGAACGCCGCGCGCGCGGCGCTGGCGCATCTCACCCGCTAGACCGACGCCCGCGCGGTGCATGACGGCGCGGTGGGCGGGTACGCCCAGAGGTCTAGGGGGAAACCAATGGAACCCATCCCGGAGACCGTCTGGGCGATCGAGGAGCTCGGGCCGTTCGTCCACGACGGCGACCTGCTCGAGGAGCTCACGGACCTCGGCGAGCGCGCTTCCGCCGTGGTGCCCGACATCGTCGGGCTGAGCATGGAGTCGGCCGAGCACGGCGTGACGTTCACCCTGCTCGCCTCCCACGCCCAGCGCGCGGTCTTCGACGCCCTCCAGCGCCCCTCCGGCTCCGGGTCCGACGCCGTGGCCGCCCCCGAGCCCAGCACCACCGACGACCTCCTCGACGAGGACTCCTGGCAGGAGCGTGCGCTGCTGAACGCCGCCCCCTGCGTGAAGAGCACCCTGACCATGCCGCTGGTCGACGGCGGTCGCGTCGCCGGCGCGATCAGCCTGTACGGCGCCTCGCGGCGTGCCTTCGCCGGCCACCACGAGGAGCTCGCCGAGGCGCTCGGCGCGTGGGTCGAGGGCGCCGTCACCAACGCCGACCTGCCCTTCGCCAGCCTGCGCGAGGCGCTCCGGGCGCCGCGCAAGCTGCGCTCCGCCTCCACGATCGACCGGGCCGCCGAGATCGTGTCGGCCGAGCAGCAGGTCTCGGTCCCGATGGCCCGCAACCGGATCCGCGAGGCCGCCGACCGCGCCGGCATCAGCGAGACCCAGCTCGCCGAGGCCGTCATCCGGCTGCGCAACCCCTGAGCCCGGCCGCGGCGTCGGTGCCGCGGGCTCAGGGCTCGAAGCGGTAACCGATCCCCGGCTCGGTGATCAGGTGCCGCGGGTGGGCGGGGTCCTCCTCGAGCTTCTTGCGGAGCGTGGCGACGTACGTGCGGAGGTAGTTCGTCTCCCGCTCGTAGCCCGGCCCCCACACCTCGTGCAGCAGGTCGGCGCGCGCCACCAGCCGGCCGGGTGCGCGGAGCAGCACCTCGAGCAGCCCCCACTCGTGCGGGGTCAGCCGGACCGGCGCCCCGTCGCGGGTGGCGCGCCGCTCGCCGACGTCGATGCGGAGCGATCCGGTCTCGAGGACGGGCACGTCCACGTCGGCCCGTCGCCCGGCGGCCCGGACCCGCGCCAGCAGCTCCTCCATGCCGAAGGGCTTGGTGACGTAGTCGTCTGCCCCGTCGTCCAGCGCCCCGACCTTGTCGGACGACTCGGCGCGGGCGGACAGCACGATCACGGGCAGCCGGGTCCACGCGCGCAGGGAGCGCAGCACCTCGACGCCGGACAGGTCCGGCAGCCCGAGGTCGAGGACCACCAGGTCGGGGTCGTCCTCGCGGCAGGCCTGCAGCGCCGTGCGGCCGTCGGCGGCCGTGAGCGCGGTGTGGCCCTCGGCGCGCAGCGCGATGGCGAGCGTGCGCCGCAGGACCGGGTCGTCCTCGACGACCAGGACCCTCATCGGTCGACCGCCGGGGCCGGGCCGGCCGGGCCGGCCGGGGCCGCCGCGAGCTCGACGACGGCGGTCAGCCCGCCCCCGGGCGTCTCCTCGACGTGGAGCGTGCCGCCCTGCGCCTCGACCAGGCCGCGGGCGACCGCCAGCCCGAGCCCGACGCCCTCGCCCCGGTGCTGGTCGCCGAGACGGAGGAACGGCTCGAAGATGTGGGCCCGCTGGTCGGGCGGGACCCCGGGGCCGTGGTCGACGACGTCGATCCGGACCCGGCCCGCGTCGGTCGCGGCGGTCACCTCGACCGCCGTCGCGGAGTGCCGCAGGGCGTTGCCGAGCAGGTTGGCCAGCACCCGCTCCAGCAGGGCGACGTCGGCCACGACGGCTGGCAGCGGCCCGGCGACGTGCACCCGGCGCCGTGCGTCGGCGTCGACGCCGGCCAGCGCGGCCTCGACGACGTCGTCCGGGACCGCGGCGGTGAGCAGCGGCACCACGGCGCCGGTCTGCAGGCGGCTCATGTCGAGCAGGTCCGCGACGATCGTGGTCAGCCGGCCGACCGACTCCTCGATCGCGGTGAGCAGCTCGCGGCGCTCCTCGGCGGGCAGCCGCGCGTCGTGGTGGCGCAGCGTCTCCGCCGCCGCGCGGATCCCGGCGAGGGGGGTGCGCAGGTCGTGCGAGACGGCCGCGAGCAGCGCGGTGCGGGTCCGGTTGCCGGCCTCGAGCGAGCGGGCGGCGGCGGTCTGCCGGGCCAGCTCCTCGCGCTGCCCGAGCACGCCCACGTGCGACGCGAAGGCCGCGAGCACCCGCCGCTCGGCCGGCGCCAGGCTGACGCCGCGGAGCACCAGGAGCGTCCGGGCGGCCGCGGGCACGGCGGTGTCGCCCGCCGGCACCGCCGTGTCGTACGGCGCCAGCTCGGCCGCCCGCGCACCGAAGGTGTCCCGGGCCAGGGCGAGCAGCTCGGGCTCGGCGTACTCCCCGCCGAGCACCCGGCGGTTCAGCATCGCCAGCGTGTCGGCCTCGGCGCGGGCGCGGCCGGCCTGGTGGCGGCGCCGGGCGGCGGAGTCGACCACGGAGGCGACCGAGGCCGAGACCGCCGCGAAGAGCATAAGCGTCAGGACGTTGAGCCCGCTCTCGACCGCGAGCGTGTGGAAGGGCGCGGTGAAGAAGTAGTTCAGCGACAGGGTGCCGAGCAGCGAGGCGCCCAGCGCCGGCCAGCGCCCCCCGACCAGGGCGCAGGCGACCGCCAGCGCCAGGAACAGCATCGCCTCGAAGGTCGGCGCGGCGCCCTGGTGCAGCGGGACCAGCACGGCGGTCAGCAGGCCGGTCCCGACGACGGCGAGCGACCAGCCGGCGTACACCCGGGTCCGGGTCAGGGACCCCGCTCCCGCGTCGGGAAGGACCGTCACCCCGCCATCATCCGACATGGACGTGCGGTCGCCGCGCGCGGTCGGGCTCGGCGCGGCGGAGCACCTCCCGGGTGACCGGCGCGACCTCGCCCTGCCCGAAGAGCAGGAAGCGGAGCAGCTGGGCGAGGGGGCTGCCCTCGGTCCACTCGAAGTAGATGTGCGGCTGGGCGCCGGACAGGTCGCGGACCTCCAGCAGCAGCGCGGCCAGCGCGGTCGGCACCGACGAGGACTCGAGCGTGATCACCCGGAAGCGGTCGTGCAGCACCTCGCCATGCACCACCAGCGGTGCCTCGAAGTCGCTCGGGTCGGTGACGGTCACCTCGACGAAGATGACGTCCGGGTCGTGGGGGAGGTCGTGGTCGCGCCGGATCTGGCGGATCTTGTCGTCGTACTCCTGCGGGTCGCGGTCGTCGGCCTCGTTGGCGACCAGCCGGATCGTGCGGCGCGCGCAGTCGCGGACGAACACCTGCGTGGTGGCGTCCAGCTCGACCGTGCTGACCCGGAGCTCGAAGGCCCGGCGCAGCCGCGACGCGATCGAGACGGCGATGATCGCGCCGATGAAGCAGAGCCCGATCTTCAGCCCGTCGGGGCGCTCCACCACGTTGTCGACCGTCGTGTAGACGAAGACCGCGGTGATCAGCGCGAATGCCACCGTCAGCCGGCGCTGCCCCGCGCGGCGGGCCGCCAGCGTGACCGCGACGCCGGCGCTGGTGAAGAGGACCAGCACCCCGGTCGCGTAGGCACCGCCCTGCGCGTCGACGTCGGCGTCGAAGATCCAGGTGATGAGGAAGGCCGTGAAGGTCAGCACCAGGACGAGCGGCCGCACGGCGCGGGCCCAGTTCGGCGCCATGCCGTAGCGCGGCAGGTAGCGCGGGATCAGGTTGAGCAGCCCGGCCATCGCCGAGGCACCGGCGAACCACAGGATGGCGATGGTGGAGGCGTCGTACGTCGTCCCGAAGGCGTTGCCGAGGTACTCGTGCGCCAGGTAGGCCAGGGCGCGGCCGTTCGCCGGGCCGCCGTCCTGGAACGCCGCCTCCGGGATCAGCAGCGTGGTGGCGAACGAGCTGGTGACGAGGAAGCAGCTCATGATCACCGCCGCGGTGGTGAGCAGCCGCTTGGTGTCGCGGATCCGCCCGGCGGGGTTGCTCGCGGTGTCGCTGGCGTCGCCGCGCACGTGCGGCATCACCGCGACGCCGGTCTCGAAGCCGGACATGCCGAGCGCGAGCTTGGGGAAGACCAGCAGCGCGATCGCGACCATCGCGAGCGGGTCGCCGTGCTGCCGGGTGAGCGCGTCGGTCCAGTCGGTGACGACGGCGGGGTGGGTGGCGACGTGCGCGAGGGCCACGCCGATCACCACGACGTTGAGCGCGAGGTAGACCACGACGAGCGCGACCGCGACGCCCATCGCCTCGCCGAAGCCGCGCAGGAAGACGCCGCCGAGCAGCGCGAGCAGGACCAGCGTGATGACGAGCTGGTGGCCGTCGAGGACGCTGTTGAGGTTCGGGTTCTCGATCAGGTGGGCGCTCGCGTCGGCGGCCGAGAGCGTCATCGTGATGATGAAGTCGGTGGCCGCGAAGCCGAGCAGGACGAGCACGAACAGCTTGCCCTTCCAGAACCCCATCAGCCGCTCGAGCATGGCGATGGAGCCCTCGCCGTGCGGGGACTCCTCGGCGACGCGGCGGTAGACCGGCAGCGCGCCGAGCAGCGTCAGCAGCACCAGCACGATCGTGGCCAGCGGGCTGAGCAGGCCGGCGGCCAGCGCCGCGATGCCGGGCTGGTAGCCGAGCGTGGAGAAGTAGTCGACGCCGGTCAGGCACATCACCCGCCACCAGCTGTGGCCCTCCTCGGCGGGCGCCGGTGTCGTGCGGGGGTCAGGGCGGGCGTCGGTGCGGGCGTCCGGACGCACGAGGGCGCTCATCGACGGACCTCCGTCGCGAGCAGGGCGACGCCGGCCAGCACCGTGAGGCGGACCGCGTCGGCGCTGCCGGACAGCGCGAGCCGGCCGTCGTCGTGGGCGACGAACCCCGTCGCCACCAACCAGGCGACGCCGGCGACCGTGAGCGCGGGCAGCGGGCGCTGGCCCACGCTGCAGGCGCCGACGAGCAGCGCGAGCAGAGCCACCTGGACGGTCGGTGACGCGTGCGCGGCTCGGCCGACGTCGACCGCGGCGAGCCCGCCCCACAGGGCGACGAACAGGCGGTACGGCGGCGCGGTCAGCACCTGGGTGCGGAGGGTGTCGTGGTGGGGGCGGCGGAGGTCGACGTGGAGGCTCACCCGGCCAGCGTCGGGCGGTCCCGACCCGCGCCGGCGTTCCTTGACGGAATCCTGACGGGCGGCGATCTAGTGCATCGGCACCAGACGAGTTCGCACCTCGGGCCCATCTCGCCGGGCCCGACCGCGGGCAGAGTGGTGGGCACACCCCGACCGTGCAGGTGGTCCATCCCCTTCCACCCGCACCGAGGCGCCAGTCGCCCGGTCCTGTGAGTGGCCCGGTCATCCCCCGTGCCGGGCCACTCGCAGGGCCGGGCGGCGGCGCGTGGGGCCCCGCCCGTTGGACCGCTCTGACAGGCTGAGCGCATGAAGGCTCCCGGAGGGGCAGCGGCCAAGCGCGTCGCCCTCGAGACGCTCGGTTGGCTGCTCGTCGTCGCGGGCATCGCCGCCCTCGTCCTGCCCGGGCCCGGGCTGCTCGGGATCTTCGCGGGCCTGGTGCTGCTCTCGCAGCAGTACGAGTGGGCCGAGCGGCGCGTCGAGCCCGTCAAGGAGAAGGCTCTCAAGGGCGCCGCCGACAGCGTCGAGACCTGGCCGCGGATCATCGTCTCGTCGATCTTCGCGCTGCTCCTCGTGGCCGCGGGCGTCCTGTGGATCCTCCAGCCCCCGGCTCCCGGCTGGTGGCCGATCGCCGACAAGTGGTGGCTCGCGGGCGGGATGTGGACCGGCGTCACGCAGGTGCTGTCCGGGCTCTTCGCGTTGGGGATGATCGTCTACAGCTACCGGCGCTTCCGGCCGTGACCGGGCGCGGGACGGGCGGGCCCGGGTCGTTCTCCGCGGAGGAGATCACCGAGGCGTACGCCCTCCTGCACGGCCACGTCGAGCGGTTCGCCGCCACCGGCGACTGGACCGGCTTCGCGGACCTCTTCACCGAGGACGCCGTCTACACCGAGCACGCGTTCGGCACCTTCCGCGGCCGCGAGGAGATCCGCGCGTGGTCGGTGCGCACGATGACGAGCTTCCCCGGGTCGGTGATGACCGGCTTCCCGCTGGCCTGGCAGGTCGTGGACGCACCGACCTCGCGGCTGATCTGCGAGGTCCGCAACCTGATGCCCGACCCCGGCGACGGCACGATGCTGGAGGAGCCGAACCTCACGATCATGACGTACGCCGGCGACGGGCTGTTCAGCGCCGAGGAGGACGTCTACAACCCGATGCGCTTCGCCCGGATGGCCGTGCGGTGGGCCCGGATCGCCCGCGAGCACGGCAACCTGGACGACGAGGGCGCGGCGTACCTCGCGCAGTTCGGTTGACCCGCGCCTCTTCTAGTTCACCGGGGACGAGCCGAGCGTGACGGTCGCGTGGTGGGCGGCGCCGTCGGCGTCGGTCCAGGCGATCCGTACGGAGTCGCCCGGCTCGTGGGCGGCCAGCACGCTGCGGAGGTCGTCGTACGACGTGATCCGGGTGCCGCCGAGCCCCGTGACCGTGTCGCCGGCGACGATGCCGGCGCCGGCCGCCGCCTGGCCGCTCTCGACCTCCGCGACGGTGACGCCGCCGGTCCCCTGGGAGGCGACGCCGATGCCGAGGTAGGCCGACGGACCGATCTCGACCGCGGACGTCTCGGTGCCGGACTCGATCTGGTCGACGACGGCGAGCGCCGTGGCGATCGGGACGGCGTAGCTCTCCGCCACCTGGCCGCTGGACGCCGCGGTCGTGATGCCGACGACCTCGCCCTCGGCGTCGAGCAGCGCCCCGCCCGAGTAGCCGGGCACCACGGCGGCGTCCATCTCGAGCAGTCCGGTCAGGCTCTCGTCGGCGCTGCCGTCGCTGCTGCTCGTGGTGATGTCCTGGTCCACCGCGACGACGTCGCCGGAGGAGGCCGACAGGTAGCCCTGGCCCTCCGCGTTGCCGATCGCCGTGACCGCGTCGTCGACCGCGGCGCCGCCGTCGTCGTCGAGGGCGACCGTCGTGAGGCCGCTCGCGTCGTCGAGCCGCAGCAGCGCGACGTCGGCCGCCTCGTCGTGGCCGACCACCTCGGCGTCGTACGTCTTGCCGGTGGTGGCGATCGTGACCTGGACGTCCGTGGAGTCCTCGACGACGTGGTAGTTCGTGAGCACCAGGCCGTCGCTGCCGATCACCAGGCCGGTGCCCGCGCCGGTGCCGTCCGTGAGGGTGGTGTCGATGAGGACGACGCCGGCGGACTGCGCGTCCGTCGCGTCGGTCCGGGTGGCCGACGAGGACTGGGCGGGGCCGCCGTACGTCGTGCCGCCCCCGGTGCCGCTGCCCGGGGCCTGGCCGGGAAGGGTGCCCTGGTCCGGGAGGGTGCCGGTGTCCGGCAGCGTGGCCGTGCCCCCGTCGGTGGTGCCGTCGGTCGTGCCGGCCACGGGGGAAGTGGCGACCGCGGTCGAGCCGGTGCTTGCGTCCTGGTGCCCGGCGACGCGCCAGGCGACCGGGACGGCCACGGCGGTGGCCATCAGCGCGCCGGCCGCGGCGCCCGCGAGCACCCCGCGCCAGCCGTGGCGGCGGGGTGCGGGGGTGGCCGCCTCGGCGGGTCCTGGGCCGGTCGCGTGGTCCGGCGTGGCGGGCGGGGGCTGCTGGGGGAGGAAGGGGTCGTTGTCCATGGTCCCCAGTGGAGTACGCCGACCTGACAACGACGGATGAGCCGTCTGTCGGTCCGCTGTGAGTGGGGATGTGCGGGCGTTGGTTACCGTTTCGGCCGTGACGACCTGGAGCATGCGACGCGGCACCTTCCTGCGGGCCGGGGCACTCGTGGGCCTGGCGGGGCTGGCCGCGTGCGACAGCGAGGGGACGCCGTCCGCCCGCCCGTCGGGGACGCCGACGTCACCCGGGTCCCCGTCGTCCTCGGCGACCTCCGCCGACCCGTCGCCGGGCGAGACCGCCGAGCCCCCGGTCGAGGTCCGCCCCGCGATCGCGGGCGAGCTCTCGCGGGACCTGGCCGTGCCGTGGGGGATCACGTTCCTCCCGGACGGGCGCGCGCTGGTCTCGATGCGCGACACCGCCGAGGTGCTGCTCGTCGGGCCCGAGGGTGCCGACGTCATCGGGACCGTGCCCGGCGTCGTCAGCGGCGCCGCCCAGGGTGGGGAGGGCGGACTGCTCGGGCTCGCCCTGCACCCGTCGTACCCCGACGAGCCGTGGCTCTACGCCTACGTCTCGACGGCGTCGGACAACCGGGTGGTGCGGATGCGGTACGCCGGCTCCGGCCTCGGCGAGCCCGAGCCGCTGCTGACCGGCATCGCGACGTCGGTGCACCACAACGGCGGCGGCCTGGTCTTCGGGGCGGAAGGGCTGCTGTTCGTCTCGACAGGCGACGCGGAGAACTCCGCGAGCGCGCAGGACCGGGAGTCGCTCAACGGCAAGGTCCTGCGGATCACCGACACCGGGGGCACGCCGCAGGGCAACCCCTTCGGCAACCCGGTGTGGAGCTACGGGCACCGCAACGTCG
Source organism: Nocardioides luti (assembly GCF_014212315.1). Lineage (NCBI taxonomy): Bacteria > Bacillati > Actinomycetota > Actinomycetes > Propionibacteriales > Nocardioidaceae > Nocardioides > Nocardioides luti. The sequence continues at coordinate 2,228,853 of NZ_JACKXE010000001.1, read as the reverse complement.
AGGGGATCACCCTCGACGAGGACGGCCGGCTGTGGGCCTCGGAGTTCGGCGAGGACGCCGCCGACGAGCTCAACCTCATCGAGCCCGGCGGCAACTACGGCTGGCCGCAGGTCGAGGGCACCGGCGGCGGTCGCGGGCTGGTCGACCCGCTCGCGACCTGGCTGCCCGACGACTGCTCCCCGAGCGGCATCGCCGTCGCGCAGGGCCGGGCGTGGCTCGGCGCCCTGCAGGGCCAGTGCGTCTTCTCCGTCGAGCTGGACGGTGACGAGCGCGGCACCGTCCGCCGCCACCTCGTCGACGACCGGCTCGGCCGGGTCCGCGCCGTCGCCCTCGCGCCCGACGGCTCGCTGTGGGTCGGCACCTCCAACCGCGACGGCCGCGCCACCCCCGGCCCCCACGACGACAAGCTGCTGCGCGTCACCCTGACCTGAGCCGAGTCGGCGCATCTGCAGACGTTGGGGGTGCCGAGTCGGCGCATCTGCAGACGCTGGGAGTGCCGAGTCGGCGCATCTGCAGACGCTGGGAGTGCCGAGTCGGCGCATCTGCAGATCGGCCGAGGCACGTTCAGGCGCCGGCGGTGCGCCGTCAACCGAGTGCCGGCCGGCAGAGGTTGATGGCCCACCGCCGGCCGGGTCGCATCTGCAGACGCGCCGACTCGACGCCTCCGGGATCTGCAGATGCGCCGACTCGGCGATCGCCCCGGGCCCGCCTGCGGTCACATCCCGATCGGCAGTCCGGCGTAGTTCTCGGCCAGGCCGGTGGCGCCGGCCTCGCTGGAGGTGACCCAGCGCAGCTGGGAGAGCTGGAGCTGGGCGTCGAAGTCGTCGCCGGAGCGGTGCAGCATCGAGGTCATCCACCAGGAGAAGTGCGTGCAGCGCCAGACCCGTCGCAGGGCGGTGTCGGAGTAGGCGTCGGCCAGCCGCGCGTCGCCGCGCCCGAGCAGGTCCACCAGCGCGGGCGCGAGCAGGCCGACGTCCGCGACCGCGAGGTTGAGGCCCTTGGCGCCGGTGGGCGGGACGATGTGGGCGGCGTCGCCGGCGAGGAAGAGCCGCCCGTGGCGCATCGGGGTCTGCACGAACGAGCGCATCGGCAGCACGCTCTTCTCCGTGACCGGGCCGGGCGTCAGCTGCCAGCCGTCCTGGCCGTGGCCGAGCCGGGTCGCGAGCGCGTCCCAGATCCGGTCGTCGGACCAGTCGGCGACGTCGGTGTCGTTCGGGACCTGGAGGTACAGCCGACTCACCGTCGCCGAGCGCATCGAGTGCATCGCGAAGCCGTCGTCGTGCCAGGCGTAGATCAGCTCGTCGGTCGACGGCGCGACGTCGGCGAGGATCCCCAGCCAGGAGTAGGGGTAGACGCGCTCGGAGGTACGCCGCAGGGAGGCGGGTACGGCGCCACGACTCGGCCCGAACGACCCGTCGCACCCGACGACGACGTCCGCCACCAGCCGCCGCGGGCGCCCGGTGGAGTCCGTGAAGGTGACCGACGGGTGGTCGGTCTCCAGGTCGTGCAGCGCGGTGTCGGCGACCTCGTAGTGCACCGACTGCCCGGCGGCCCGGCGGGCCGCGACCAGGTCCTTCTGCACCTCGGTCTGGCCGTAGACGAACACCGACCGCCCGGTCAGGTCGACGAAGTCGAGGTGGTGCCGCTCCTCGGGCCACTGCAGGTAGATGCCGCGGTGCTCGTGTCCCTCCCGGTCCAGGCGCTCGCCCAGCCCCGCCGCACGGAGCAGGTCCACCGTCGAGTGCTCGAGGATGCCGGCGCGGATCCGGCTGGCGACGTACTCCTCCGAGCGCGTCTCCACCACCACCGACTCGATGCCCTCGGCGGCGAGCAGGTGGGCGAGCAGCATGCCGGCGGGGCCGGCGCCGATGATGGCGACGCGGGTGCGCAGGTCGTCGGCGGGCAGGGTCGTCATGCGGCGCAGTCTCGCGGGGCGTACGCCGGCGCCACCACCGCCCCCTTCCGCTGGCCGGAAGCCGGCCGGCCGGGGCTCGTGCGGCGACCGGCGGGGGAGTAGGACTGGTGCATGACCCTCCTCGACACGACCGTCTGGCACGGCAAGATCAACATCGACGGCTGGCGCGACGGCCGCGGCGGCACCGCCGACGCGGTCGAGCCGGCGACCGGGCAGGTGCTCGGGACGTACGGCGTCGCCGACCCCGAGGACGTGCGCGAGGCCGCCCGGGTGGCCGCCGCGGCCCAGGCGGCGTGGGCGGCCGAGAAGCCCGAGGTCCGCGCGGCCGTGCTGCGCCGGGCCGGCGCCCTCTGGGAGGAGCACGCGGCCGACGTCGAGTCCTGGATCGTCCGCGAGTCCGGCGGCATCGGCGCCAAGGCCGCGCTCGAGACGCACATCGCGGCCCAGGAGTGCTTCGAGGCGGCGGCGCTGACCTCGCACCCGGCGGGCGACGTGCTCACCAGCAACGACGACCGCTGGTCGTTCTCCCGGCGCCGTCCGGTCGGGGTGGTGTCGGTCATCGCGCCGTTCAACTTCCCGCTGATCCTGTCGATCCGCGCGGTCGCCCCGGCGCTCGCGCTCGGCAACGCGGTCCTGCTCAAGCCCGACCCGCGCACGGCCGTGTGCGGCGGCGTGGCGCTGGTGCGGATCTTCGAGGAGGCCGGCCTGCCCAGCGGCCTGCTCGCGCTGCTGCCCGGCGGCGCCGACATCGGCGCGGCCGTCGTCGAGGCGCCGGAGGTGCGGGTCGTCTCGTTCACCGGCTCCACCGCGGCCGGCCGCACCGTCGGCGAGCTGGCCGCGCGGCACCTCAAGCGCGCCCACCTCGAGCTCGGCGGCAACAACGCCCTCATCGTGCTGGAGGGCGCCGACCTCGCGCTGGCGGCCTCGGCCGGCGCCTTCGGCAGCTTCCTGCACCAGGGCCAGATCTGCATGACGTCGGGGCGCCACCTGGTGCACGAGTCGGTCTACGACGCCTACGTCGAGGCGCTGGCCGAGAAGGCGCGGCACCTGCCGGTCGGCGACCCGGCCTCCGGCACGGTCGCGCTCGGCCCGGTCATCGACGCCAAGCAGCTCAAGCGCATCGACGCCATCGTCAGCGACGCCGTCGCGCAGGGCGCGCGGGTGGCGGCGGGCGGCTCGATCGACGGGCCGTACTACCAGCCGACCGTCCTCGTCGACGTCACCACCGACAGCCCGGCGTGGAGCGAGGAGATCTTCGGCCCGGTGGCGCCGGTGATGCGGTTCTCGACCGTCGACGAGGCCGTCGAGCTGGCCAACGCCAACGAGTACGGCCTGTCCGTCGGCATCCTCGGCGACGTGGGCCAGGCGATGCGGATCGCGGACCGGCTGGTCTCCGGCAAGGTGCACATCAACGAGCAGACGGTCATGGACGAGGCCAACGCGCCGTTCGGCGGGATGAAGAGCTCGGGCAACGGCTCGCGCATCGGCGGCGCCCGGGCCAACCTGGACTCGTTCACCGAGCTGCAGTGGCTCACCGTGCGCCCCGACATCGCGCCGTACCCCTTCTGAGGCCCGCGCCGTCCGCCGCCAGCCCACCGCCAGCCCACCGCCACCGGCCTGCGGTCGGGGACACCCCGGCCCCCGTCACGGGGGTACAGAAGGGCCGGGGCGTCCCGGGCCGCAGGCCGGCGGCAGGCGGAGCGATGGGCTACCGGGCCGGCAGCCGCACGGAGAAGCGGGAGCCGCGCGCCGGCGCCGAGCGCACGCTGACGGCGCCGCCGTGGCCGTCGACGATCGACTTCACGATCGACAGGCCCAGGCCGGTGCCGGGGATGGCGCGGTCGTAGGCCGTGCTGCTGCGGAAGAAGCGGGTGAACAGCTGCTCGTGGTCCTCGGCGGGCACGCCCATGCCGGTGTCCGTGACGTGCACGGTGCCGCCGTGGTCGTCGCCCTCGACGCTGACGGAGATCTGGCCGCCGTCGGGGGTGAACTTCACGGCGTTCGACAGCAGGTTGACGACCACGCGCTCGAGCTGCTCGGCGTCGCCGGGCACCTTCACGGCGATCCGGTCGGTGCTGACGGTCAGCCCGAGCCGGCGGCCGTCGAGCAGGGGCGAGGTGGTGCGCACGGCGCGGGCGACGGTGGCGACGAGGTCGACCTCGCGGCGCTCGATGCGGAAGCTGCCGGCCTCGATCCGCGACAGCGTCAGGAGGTCCTCCAGCAGCGCGAGCAGGCGGTCGCCGTTCTGCTCGATGCGCAGCAGCATCCCCGTCTGCTGGTCGGTCAGCGGTCCGGCGGCACCGCTGAGCAGCACCTCGGTGTAGCCCAGGACGGTCGTCAGCGGGGTGCGCAGCTCGTGGCTCACCGACGACACGAAGTCGGAGCGGGCGCGGTCCAGCTCGCTGAGCTGCGCCAGCAGCAGGGGGCGTACGCCGTCGGGCGGGAGGGCCGTGAGCACCAGCCGCACCCAGCGGACCGGGGTGTCGTGCAGCTCGAGCTCGGCCTCCCACCGGTCGAGGGAGCCGGCCAGCAGGCGGTCGACGGCCGCGAGGATCCGGGCGAGGTCCTCCTGCTTGCTGGCGTGGCCGCTGGGCTGTCCGAGCAGGCTCGGGAGGTCGACGCCCAGGAGCTCGGCGGCGGCCTGGTTCGCGTCGACGACCTCGAGACCGTCCGCGACCGGCGTCAGCACCAGCGCGCCGACGGTGAACTGGGTGAACGCGGCGCGGAAGTGGTCCGGCCCGCTCACAGCTGGCGGTCGACGGTCGCCTCGAGCGGCACGAGCCGCCACAGGTCGCTCATCGAGGGGGTGCGGAAGAGGTAGCCGTTGAGCTCGGCGTGCAGGGCCAGCGACCCGCGGTCCAGGGTGCCGGCGTCGCTCAGGTGCCACTCGAGGTCCTCGCGACCCAGGCCGGCGGCCAGCGCCAGCGCCAGCAGCATCCCGCCGTGGCGGTAGGTCCACGCCCACAGCAGCCCGGTCGGCAGCTGGTCGCGCTCGCCGCGCTGCAGCACGAAGCAGGCCACCGAGGACGGCACCTGGGCGGCGAGCAGCCGCTGCAGGTCGGCGCGGTGCGCGCGCTCCGGGCGTCGCTCGAGGTGGTGGATCCGGCGGGCGGGCTGGGGGGCGGGTCGGCGGACGTGGCGGCGGGGGCGCGACGGCCCCGGTTGCGAATGCCAGACCACCGCGACCGCGGTGGAGGAGAGCAGCAGGAGCCCGAGAACGGTGATCATGGCACCAGCCTCGCGAAGCGGCGGCTCCGCGGTCAGGGCCCGAGGTGTGGTCTCGCGTAGTACGCATGCACCACGCGCGCCACCCGCGGTGACCACGCCGGGCCTCCCACGCAGGTGACCGGATCGGCTCAGACGATGACCGTGTGCGGGGTCGTGAGCGGCAGCCACACCGCCACAGTCGTGCCGGTCCCGCTGCTCGTGACGTCGCACCGGCCCCCGGCCACGGTGGCCCGGTCGACCATCGTCGTGACGCCGCGGTGGCCCGGCCGGGGCCCCAGGTCGCCGGGAGCCAGGCCGACGCCGTCGTCGGCGATCCGGACGGCCACCCCGTCGGCCTCGCCCGCGACCTCGATGCGGACGTGGCGCGCCCGGGCGTGCTTGACGATGTTGGCCAGCGCCTCCTGCGCGATCCGGATGAGGGGGGTGACGGCCTCGTGTGGCAGTGGGGGGAGGGGGCCGTCGGGCTCGTCGACCGACCACGTCGTCGGCGCGTCCTCCAGCGCGTGCGCGGCCACGTCGCGCAGCAGCTGGGTCAGGGTCGCGCCGGGCGGCAGCGGCTCGAGGTCGAACAGCAGCCCGCGCAGCCCCCTCGACACGTCGGCGACGATGTCCTGCAGCTGGAGGATGGCCGGCTCGAGGTGGGGAGCGGTGGACCGCGCCGCGCCGAGCAGCAGCCCGAGGCGCAGGTCGACGGCGGCCAGCGACTGCACGGAGTCGTCGTGCACGTCGGCCGCGATCCGGGCGCGCTCCTGCTCCTGGGCCCGGATCAGCCGGCGCAGCAGCTCGCTGCGCTGGGCGGCGGCGCTCTCCAGGCGGTCCCGGGCGTCGCACGCGTCGAGGGCGTACGACACGTTGCGCGCCATCCCCTCCAGCAGCTCGCGCATCTGCTCGTCGAAGAAGTGGACGTCGTCGGCGTACAAGGTCAGCCCGGCGACGATCCGCCCGCCGCGCAGCAGCGGCAGCGTCGCCGAGCCCTTGACGCCGGCGAGCTCGCCGGCCGCGTGCCAGCGCCGGGTGGTCTCGTCGGCGAGGTAGTCGGCGGCGTACGCCGGCAGCCCGGAGCGCAGCGCCCGCCCGGTCGGGCCGCGGCCGCGCTCGTCGTCGGGGTCGAGGGTGATGTGCAGCCCGTCGATGTAGTCGTCGAGCACGCCGGCGCGGGCCTCGGTCTCCACGCGGCCGTCGGCCGTGGGCACCCCCACCCACGCGGCCAGGAAGCCGCCCTGCTCGACCGCCACCCGGCAGGTCTCGTCGAAGAGCTGCTGGGGGGTCCCGGCCCGGACGATGGCCTGGTTGATCCGGGCCAGCGTGAGGTACGCCCGGCTCAGCCCCTCCATCCGCTGCTCGCGCTCGCGTCGCGTCGAGACGTCGACGAACGCGTGCAGGAACCACGGCCCGAGCTCGGTGGTCAGCGCGGTGACCCGGACGTCGACCGGCACCGTGCTGCCGTCACGGCGCCGCCCCTCGGTCGGCTCGTCGACGCTGAGCACCCGGGCGGAGGCGAGCCCGGCGTACGCCGTGGCGCCGTCGACCTCGTGGACCGGGCTGCCGGCGGGCAGCAGCAGTTCGATCGGCTGGCCCAGCAGCTCCTCGGCCCGGTGGTCGAAGATGGCCAGGGCGTTGCCGTTGACGTAGTCGATGGTCCCGGACGCGTCGACGCCGACGACCGCGCTCGGCGCGGCGTCGAGGATGTCGTAGACCGACCGCGGCTCCTCGCGCCACGGCGGTGCTGCGGTCATCGTCTGCTCCGAGAGAGGTGAGGGGGGTGCGTCAGCGGGCGTCGGTGGTCACCGCGGCGTCCCCGTCGCGGACGAGCTGGCGCAGGGCCTCCGCGGCACCGGGCACGGCGAGCACGACCTCGCCCTCCATGATGCGGGCAAGCAGGTCGGGCAGCTGGGCGCCGAGGCGCCCCTTGCCGAGGAAGCCGACGGCGCCGGCCCGGAGCATCGACAGGATGCCGGCCGCCCCGGACTGCGCGGAGACGACCACGACGGTCGGGACCTCGCCGACGGCGTCGGGCCCGGTCAGCGCGCGGGCGGCGACCTCGCCGCCTCCCGGCATCCGGACGTCGAGCAGCACGACCTCGGGCTGGAGGTCGCGCACCAGCTCGGCCAGCTCGTGGCCGGTCGCGGCGATGCCGACGACCTCGAAGCGGGCGTCGGCCTGGAGGACGTCGTGGAGCGCGCCGCGAAAAGCGGGGTCGTCATCGGCCACGACGACACGGATGACCGACATGCACGACCTCCTTCCTGGGCAGACGTCCATCGTGACGCGTGGAGGTTTCCCGTGTGGGACGCGCGGGCACCACCTCATCTAGTACCTTGGCACTACTTCAGTCCGACTGCACGCGCAGTCCGGCTCGACGGGGGATTCCATGGAGCACGCGGCAGCACTCGGGGACTGCCCGTGAGCGAGCCTCCGCGGTCCCGCTCCCTCCTGGCGCGGACCTGGCACTTCCCGACCGAGGCCCACCCCACGCGGGAGGCCTTCGATGCGATGCTGGACGTCCTGCTGCCGGAGATCGAGGTGCTGCCGGGGTACGCCGGCGTGACGGTCCTGGTGGAGCGCGAGACCGGCTCCGTCTCGGCGACCGTCTTCTGGGAGACCCTCGAGGACCTGCAGCGCGCCACCGACCGGGAGTCCAACGCCGCGCGCGGCACCCTGGTCATCACCGGCTCGCCGGCCACCGGCGCGGCCGTGCACGACGTGCTGATCAACCGGCCCGCGCCGGTCGTGTCCGACCGCGAGCTGGGGGCCGACCGGTGAGCGGGCAGCACGACGGGCCGGAGCCCGGCGAAGACGCGCCGATCCGGGTGCTGGTCGTGGACGACCACGAGGTGCTGGCGACGAGCCTGGCCGCCGTGCTCGACCGCGAGCCCGACCTCCGCAGCGTCGGGGTCGCGCCCACGCTGGAGAAGGCCCGCAGCCTGGTCCGCACCACCACGCCCGACGTCGTCCTGCTCGACCACCGGATGCCCGACGGCGACGGGGTGGCCGCGATCGCGGACCTGCTCCGGCTGCGGCCCTCGCTGCGGATCGTGATGCTCACCGCCAGCGCTGCCGACCACGTGCTGGTCTCGGCCATCGAGGCCGGGGCGTCGGGCTTCGTCTCCAAGACCCGCAGCCTCAACGAGGTGACCGCGGCCGTGCGCGCCGCCGCCAGCGGCGAGGCGGTGATCTCCCCCGAGATGCTCGCCCGCCTGCTGCCCCGCCTGCACCGTGGCGGGCGCAGCCGCCACGAGGAGCTCACCGAGCGCGAGCGCGAGGTCCTCGACCTCGTCGCCGACGGCCTCACCAACTCCGCCATCGCCGAGCGCCTGGTGGTCAGTGTGCACACCGTGCGCAACCACATCGCCAACCTCTCGGCCAAGCTCGGCGCGCACTCCAAGCTCGAGGCGCTGTCGATCGCCGTGCGCGAGGGCCTGCTCCCGGACAGCTGACGCGGCCTCGCCGGGGCCGACCCCAGGGACCGGACCGGTCTGGACTGGTACCCATGCACCACCGCGATCAGGCCTGTCCGTGTCATGCGGGGGCGGGGGCGCCCTTCCAGACTGGGACGTGGCGTCGGACCGCTCCCCCGAGGGCCGGCGTCAGCACGGCGTCCGGCCTGGCGCAGACCACGGTGTTCCCCTGACCCGTCACCCGTCAGGTCGGGCGTCGTCGCACGTCCCGCCCGCGGCTCAGGCCAGCTGCCGGCCGATGCCGCGGGCGGCGACCTGCAGGGCCGCGACCAGGCGGGGCCGGTCGTTGCCGAAGCGCGGCACCACGATGCCGAGCGCCGCAACGACGTCCTCGCCCCGGCGGATCGGCACCGCCACGGAGCACGCGCCCAGGCTCATCTCCTCCACGGTCGTGGCGTAGCCGTCGCGGACCGTCCGCGCGAGCTGGCGGTGCAGACGCCCCGGCTGGGTGACGGTGTACGCCGTGATCCGCACCGGGTCGACCAGGGCGGCCGCCTGCACCTCGGGCGGGGCGTGGGCGAGCAGCACCTTGCCGACGCCGGTCGCGTGCAGCGGCAGCCGGGACCCCACGCTGCTGACGACGGGCACCGACGCGTGGCCGGCCAGCCGGTCGACGTACAGCACCTCGAGCCCGTCGCGGACGGCCAGGTGCACGGTGGCGAGCGTGGCGCCGTACAGGTCGTGCAGGAACGGCGAGGCCAGCTGGCGCAGCCCGGTCTGCACCGGCGCCAGCAGGCCCAGGTCCCAGAGCCGCCGCCCGACGACGTACTGCCCCGACGGCGTCCGCGCCAGCGCCCCCCACGCGACCAGCTCGCCGACGAGCCGGTGGGTGGTCGGGACGGGGAGGTCGGCCCGGGCGGCGAGCTCGGTCAGCGTGAGTCGCCGGTGCTGCTCGTCGAAGGCCCCGAGCAGCGCCAGCGCCTTCGAGGTGACGCTCGCGCCGGGGGTGGAGGAGTTGCCGGCCATCCGGTCAGTGTTCCACTGGCCGGAAGGGGGTGGTCGTCGGCGCGCCCGGGCCGGACCTAGCCTCCCGCCATGACCGAGACCACCCAGGCCGACGTGAGCGCGGAGATGGCGGCGATCGCCGACGACTTCGCCGCCGCCGGCCGCCCGGAGACCCAGCCGCGGCTCGACTACGCGCCGTACCGCTCCAGCCTGCTGCGCCACCCCACCAAGGCGCCGCAGCCCGCCGACCCCGAGGGCATCGAGCTCTGGGCGCCGGTCTTCGGGCACCAGGACGTCGACCCGCTGGAGGCCGACCTGACGATCCAGCACCGCGGCGAGCCGGTGGGCGAGCGGATGCTCGTGACCGGTCGGGTCCTCGACGGCGACGGACGCCCGGTGCGCCACCAGCTCGTCGAGATCTGGCAGGCGAACGCCGGGGGGCGCTACCTCCACCAGCGCGACCAGCACCCGGCCGCGCTGGACCCGAACTTCTCCGGCGTCGGGCGCTGCCTGACCGACGGCGACGGGGTCTACGCGTTCACCACGATCCGGCCCGGGCCCTACCCGTGGCGCAACCACCGCAACGCGTGGCGGCCGGCGCACATCCACTTCTCGCTGTTCGGGACGGAGTTCACCCAGCGAATGATCACGCAGATGTACTTCCCGAACGACCCGCTCTTCGCGCTCGACCCGATCTACCAGTCGATCGTCGACCCGGCCGCCCGCGAGCGGCTCGTGGCGACCTACGACCACGACCTCACCTCGCCGGAGTGGGCCACCGGCTACCGCTGGGACATCGTGCTCACCGGCAGCCACCGCACGCCGCTGGACGAGGGGGACGACGCATGAGCACGCTCGAGCCCACGCCCGGCCAGACGGTCGGTCCGTTCTTCGGCTACGCGCTGCCGTACGACGGGGACAGCGAGCTGGTCCCGCCGGGCCGGGCCGACGCGGTCCGCCTGCACGGGCGGGTCCTCGACGGCGCCGGCGACCCGGTCCCGGACGCCCTGGTCGAGATCTGGCAGGCCGACGCCGCGGGCGTGGTGTCCCGGGCGGCCGGCTCCTGGCACCGCGACGGCTTCACCTTCACCGGGTGGGGTCGCGCCGCGACGGACAACGCCGGGACCTACACCTTCTCGACGGTCGTCCCGGGGGCCACGACGCCGGGCCACGCGCCGTACGTCGCCGTGACGGTGTTCGCGCGCGGCCTCCTGCACCGGCTGCTGACCCGGGCCTACCTGCCCGGTCCCGCCACCGACGACGACCCGTTCCTCGCCTCGGTCGACCCCGCGCGCCGCGGCACGCTGGTCGCGACGGCGGACGAGCACGGCTTCGTCTTCGACATCCGGCTCCAGGGCGAGGGCGAGACCGTCTTCCTGACGCATGGGTGAGACTGGGGGCATGGCTGACCTGTTCTGGCCCGGGGACGACCGCGCGGGCGACGTCCTCACCGACGACGCCCTGCTGGCGGCGATGGTGGCGGTCGAGGAGGCCTGGCTCGACGCGCTGGTCGGCTCCGGGATCGCCCCCGTCGAGGCCGCCAAGGAGGACCTCTGGTCGCTCGTCGGCGCGCACCACGCCGACTGGCTGGCCGCGGAGTCCGAGGGCGGCGGCAACCCGGCGATGGCGCTGGTCGCCCTGCTGCGCGACGGCCTGGCGGCCGGCGGCCACGCCGAGGCCGCCCGCTGGCTGCACCGCGGCCTCACCAGCCAGGACGTCGTCGACACCGCGCTGATGCTCGGGGCCCGGGCGGCGGTCGCGTCGCTGCGGGCGTCGCTGCGCGCGCAGGTCGCGCTGCTCGCGGCGCTGGTCGAGGAGCACCGCGGCACCCCCATGGTCGCCCGCACGCTGACCCAGCACGCCGTCCCGACGACCTTCGGGCTCAAGGCGGCGCAGTGGCTGACCGGCGTGCTCGACGCGTACGACGACGTGGCGGCGCTGGTGCTGCCCGTGCAGGTCGGCGGCGCGGCGGGCACGATGGCCGCGACCGTCGAGCTCGCCGGGGCGCAGCGGAACCCCGTCGAGACCGCCACCATGCTGACGCTCGAGCTGGCCACGCGCCTGGGGCTCACCGCCTCGACGCCCTGGCACACCTCACGGGCGACCGTCACCCGGCTGGGCGACGCCGCCACCACCTGCACCGACGCGTGGGCGCGGATCGCGAACGACGTGCTGCTGCTGGGCCGGCCGGAGATCGGCGAGCTCGCCGAGGGCACCGGTGGCGGCTCGTCGACGATGCCGCACAAGGCGAACCCGGTCCTCTCCGTCCTGGTCCGCCGGGCCGCGCTGACGACGCCCGCGCTGGCGGCGACGCTGCACCTGGCGTCGGCCGGCCAGGTCGACGAGCGCGCCGACGGCGCCTGGCACGCGGAGTGGGCCACGCTGCGCACCCTGCTGCGCCGGGCCGTCGTCGCGGGCTCGCAGACCACCGACCTCGTCGCCGGCCTGCACGTGCACCGTGAGCGGATGGCGGCCACCCTGCACGCCGCGGCTGACGACGTACGCGCCGAGCAGCGCTCGATGGCCGCCCTGGCCGGGTCGGCCGCCGGCGGCGACTACCTCGGCGCGAGCGCCGCGTTCCTGGAAGCCCCCCTGGCCCGGGCCGCCGGCGTCCTGGCCACCCACGAGGAGACCCCGTGACCCCGAGCATCACCGCCGTCCGCCTCACCGGCGCCCGCAACCGCGACGAGCTGCCGCTGCTGGTCCTCGGCCCCTCGCTCGGCACCTCGGCGACCGCGCTGTGGAGCGCCTGCGCGGCCGAGCTGACGGCGTCGTTCGACCTCGTCGGCTGGGACCTGCCCGGCCACGGCCACAACACCGCCGTGCCCGAGGAGGGGTTCACGATGGCCGAGCTGGCCGTCGGGGTGCTCCGCGTCGTCGACGACCTGCTCGTCGCGCGGGGCGAGCCCGGTGGCACCTTCTTCTACGCCGGCGACTCCGTCGGCGGCGCGGTCGGGCTGCAGCTGCTGCTCGACGCCCCCGAGCGGGTCGCGGCCGCCGCACTGCTCTGCACGGGCGCGAGGATCGGCGAGCCGGACATGTGGGCCGGCCGGATCGGCCAGGTCTCGGTCTCGGGCACGCCGGTGATGGTGCCGGGCTCCGCCGAGCGCTGGTTCGGCCCCGGCTTCCTCGACCGCGAGCCCGAGCGGGGCTCGGCGCTGCTGCACGCGCTGCAGTCGGCCTCCGACGAGGGGTACGTCCAGGTGTGCGGCGCGCTCGCCGGCTTCGACGTGCGCGACCGGCTCGGCGAGATCACGGCCCCGGTGGTGGCGGTCTCGGGCGCGGCCGACGCGGTCACGCCCACGTCGGGGCTGCAGGAGATCGCCTCCGGCGTCCGCGACGGCCGGCTCGTCGAGCTGCCCGGCGTGGCCCACCTGGCCCCGGCCGAGGCGCCCGGTGCCGTCGCCGCGCTGCTGCGCGAGCACCTGCTGGGGGAGGCACCGGCCGCGGGGCCGGGCGCGGGTGCCTCGGGCCCGTCGCCCCGCGACGACCTGACGGTCGGCGAGGTCCGGGCCGCCGGCTTCGGCGTACGCCGGGAGGTGCTGGGCGACGCGCACGTCGACCGCGCCGAGGCCGGGACGACCGACTTCACGCGGGACTTCCAGCAGCTGATCACGGAGTACGCCTGGGGCTCGATCTGGACCCGCCCGGGGCTGGACCGCCGCAGCCGCTCGCTGATCACGCTCACCGCCCTGGTCGCGCGCGGGCACCACGAGGAGCTCGCGATGCACGTCCGCGCGGCCCGCACGAACGGCGTCAGCGTCGAGGAGATCAAGGAGCTGCTGCTGCAGACCGCGATCTACTGCGGCGTCCCGGACGCCAACTCCGCCTTCCGCGTCGCGTCCCGGGTGCTCGACGAGATGGCCGCCGAGGGCTGACGCCCGCCGACCCGGGGCGCGGTCAGGCGCCGGGGAGGACGACGGTGAAGGTCGTGCCCTCGCCGAGCCGCGAGCGCACCCGGATGTCGCCGCCGTGGCGCTGGGCGACCGTCGCGACGATCGCGAGCCCCAGGCCGGTGCCGGGCTCGCGCAGCGCGTCGGGGTTGGTGGTCCGGAAGAACGCCCGGAACAGGCCGGCCTGGTCCTCCTCCGAGATGCCCAGCCCGGTGTCGGCCACCTCGAGGACCACGTCGGGGCCGCGCCGCGCGAGCGAGAGGGTGACGGTCCCGCCGGCGGGGGTGTACTTCGCGGCGTTGCTGACGAGGTTCGTCACCAGGCGGTCGAGCTCGGCGGGCTCGCCGCGGACGACGACCGGCGTCGGGTCGAGGCGGGACTCGAGGTGCAGCCCCTTGGCCCGGGCGGTCGACTCGACGAGGGCCAGCGCTCCGCGGGCGACGGCGGCCAGGTCGACCGGCGAGGCGTCGAGCGGGTGCTGCGGGTCGCCGACCCGGGCGAGCAGGAGCAGGTCGTCGACGACGCGCTGCATCCGGACGGTGCCGCGCACCATGGCGGCGTGGTGGCGGGCGGCCTCGGTGTCCTGCCGGTCCAGGTCGAGGTCGCCGAGCATCTCGAGGTTGCCGGAGATCACCGACAGCGGCGTCCGCAGCTCGTGCGACAGCGTGGCGATCAGGTGGGTCCGGTAGTCGTCGAGCTGCTGCAGCTCGCGGACCAGTGCCCGCTCCCGCTCCAGGGCGGCCGCGGCCGTGAGCGCGGTCCCGAGGTCGTGGCCGATCTCGAGGGCGGAGGAGGTCTCGAGGTCCGACCAGGGCGGGTCCTGGGCGCGGCGGGTCAGCACCAGGAAGCCCAGGCACTCGGCACCCGCGCCGAGCGGGACGGCCAGCGCGGTCGCCAGCCCGAGCGGGCGCAGATGGGTACGGGCGGCCACGGTGAGCGGGTCGCTGGTGGTGTCGGCGCCCGGGGTCGTGGTCGGGTCCTCGTCGTCCGGGTCGCTCACGACCAGCACGCGCTGCTCGCGCCACAGGACCGGGGCCAGGCAGCGGGCCAGGTCGACCAGCTCGTCGGCGATTGGGACCTCGGTGCCGTGCCGGTCGCGGGCGCACCCGAGGGCGCCCGTCGTCCCGTCGAGCAGCTGGAGCCAGGTGCCGGAGGCGCCGAAGCCGGTGACGAGCGGCTCGTGGGTCAGCTGCAGGACGGTCTCGAGCGAGGCGTGCGCCGGCATCGACGCGGCCCGGATCAGCCGCCGCGCCGCCTCCGCGTGGGCGACCTGCTGGACCAGCCGCTCGCGCTCGAAGGCGGTCAGGACGGCGCGCTCGGTCTGGGCGGCGTACCTCTCCAGCAGGACCCGGGTGGACGCGTCCGGCCGGCGCCCCGAGATCGGGGCGTCGACGGACAGGACGCCGACGAGGGCGCCGTCCTCGTCGCAGAGCCGTCCCAGGAGGACGTCCTTGGGGTGCCACGAGTCGGGGTGCTCGCCCTGCTCGGGCGACATCACGACCCAGTGCCCGTCGGGGTCGGTGCGGTCGAACTCCTCGCCGGGCAGGAAGCAGAAGCGCCCCCAGGACTCGGCCTGCGCGAGGACCGGGTCGAGGATGTCGACCGGGTCGTCCTCCATGAGGAACTCGCGGAACTCCTCGGGGCCGGCGTACGCCGCCGTCACAAGCTGCCCGTCGAGCACCACCGACAGCACCGCGACCTCGAAGCCGATCATCTCCGCGACCGACTCGACGATCAGCTGCAGCACCGCGCGCGCCGACGAGTCGGACCAGCGGTGCGCGTCCGCGCCCCGGGCCGGCGAGCCCGCCACCTGCGTCTGCCCCACGTCCGCCCCCGTCCGCTCCCCAGCGCTTCGATTCTGGAGCACCCGCCCCGGTGCCCGCGACCGTTTCGGACGATTGCTCCCGGCGGGGCCTCCCGCGGCGTGCTGAGGGACGTCATACGGAGGGGGCAAGCGCCTGCACCGTCCGTATGACGTCCGGCGGTGCGGCCCGAGGACGTCATACGGAGGGAGCAAGCGCCTCCACCGTCCGTATGACGTCCCGCGGCGCGCCCGACGCCCGGGGCGGACCGTCGGCGCGGTCTCCTAGGGTGGCCGCCGTGCCCCTCCACCTCCACCGCGCCGCGCGGACCGACCAGCTCGCCGACGAGCTCGGCGACCTGCTGGCGCGCCCGCTGGAGGACCCGTTCGCCCAGGAGGTCGTCGTGGTGCCGGCCAAGGGCGTGGAGCGGTGGCTGACCCAGCGCCTCTCGCACCGCCTCGGAGCCGGGCCGTCCGGAGGCGACGGGGTCTGCGCGGGCGTGCGGTTCCTCAACCCGCGCTCGCTGGTCTCGCTGCTGCTCGACCGCGAGCGCGACGACGTGTGGGACCCGGACCGCCTGGTCTGGCCGCTGCTCGAGGTGATCGACGCCAGCCTCGACGAGCCCTGGTGCGCCACGCTGGCCGCCCACCTCGGTCACGGCCGCGAGGGCGAGGAGGCGCAGCTGCGTCGCAACCGCCGCTGGTCGGTGGCGCGCCGGCTGGCCGGCCTGTTCGCGTCGTACGCCGTCCAGCGACCCACCCTGGTGACCGACTGGCGCGAGGGCCGCGACACCGACGGCGCGGGGGACGCCCTCGACGAGGACCTGCGCTGGCAGGCCGAGCTCTGGCGCCGCCTGCTCGACCACGTCGACGAGCCGGCCCCCGACGTCCGCCACGCGAGCACCGTCGAGCGGCTGCGCAACGGCGGCGCCGGGCTGGACCTGCCGCCCCGGCTCTCGCTGTTCGGCCACACCCGGCTGCCGGTCACCGAGGTCGAGCTGCTCCGGGCCCTGGGCGAGACGCGCGACGTCCACCTGTGGCTGCCGCAGCCCTCGCCCCGCCTCTGGGACGACCTCGCCGGCGTCGGTGGTCCCCTCCCGCGGGCCGAGGACGACTCGGTCGAGCGGGTCCACCACCCGCTGCTGGCCTCCCTCGGCCGGGACACCCGTGAGCTCGCGCGCACGCTCGACGGGGTCGCGACCGACCCGGCGACCGACGACGCGGCGGCGCCGACGACGCCGACCACGCTGCTCGCCCGCCTCCAGGCCGACCTGCGGGCCAACGCGGCGCCCGACCGCGAGGCCCGCGCCGCCCGCACCCACGACCCGGCCGACCGCTCCCTGCAGGTGCACGCCTGCCACGGCGCCGCCCGCCAGGTCGACGTGCTGCGCGAGGTGCTGGTCGGGCTGCTGGAGGACGACCCGACCCTCGAGCCGCGCGACATCCTCGTGATGTGCCCCGACATCGAGACCTTCGCGCCGCTGATCTCCGCGGGCTTCGGCCTCGCCGACGTGGTCGAGCAG
Organism: Nocardioides luti; assembly: GCF_014212315.1. Taxonomy (NCBI): domain Bacteria; kingdom Bacillati; phylum Actinomycetota; class Actinomycetes; order Propionibacteriales; family Nocardioidaceae; genus Nocardioides; species Nocardioides luti. The sequence continues at coordinate 2,212,090 of NZ_JACKXE010000001.1, read as the reverse complement.
GGTGGTCACCCAGCCCACCGGCTGCGGGTCCGACTGGCCGACCGCGCCCTCACCAGCACCAACCCGCTGCTCGCCGTGGCCACCCGGCTGGTCGAGCTGGCCGGCAGCCGCGTCACGGCGAGCGAGGTGCTCGACCTGGCCGGCACCGACCCGGTCCGCGAGCGGTTCCGGCTCTCCGACGACGACCTGGCCCGGATCGCGACCTGGGTGGGCGAGGCCGGGATCCGCTGGGGCCTCGACGCCGAGCAGCGGGCGGACTTCTCGATGAGCGGCTTCGCCCACAACACCTGGCGCTCCGGTCTCGACCGGATCCTCCTCGGCGTGGTGATGAGCGGCGACGACCACCGCCACCTCGGCCGCGGGCTGCCCCTGGACGACGTCGGCAGCAACGACATCGAGCTCGCCGGGCGCCTCGCCGAGCTCGTCCACCGGCTCGACACCTGCCTCGGTGCCCTCGGCGACGCGCGGGACGTCCAGGACTGGATGGACGCCCTGCGCGAGGGCGTCCGCGGCCTCACCGACGTGCCGCTGGACGACGCCTGGCAGGTCCCGCAGTTCGAGCGCGAGCTGGCCCGGGCCGTCGACGCCGCCGGCAACGGGGCCGGCACCGGGACGGGCAGCGGCACCGGCGTCCCCCTCCGCCTCGCCGACGTCCGCGCCCTGCTCACCTCGCGCCTCGGTGGTCGGCCCACGCGCGCGAACTTCCGCACCGGCACCCTCACGGTCTGCACCATGGTGCCGATGCGCTCGGTCCCGCACCGCGTGGTCTGCCTGGTCGGGCTCGACGACGGCGTCTTCCCCCGCACGGGCTCGCTCGACGGCGACGACGCCCTGGCCCGCCGCCCCCTCACCGGCGAACGGGACCTGCGCAGCGAGGACCGCCAGCTCCTCCTCGACGCGGTGCTCGCGGCCGGCGAGACGCTCGTCGTGACGTACACCGGCGCCAACGAGCACTCGGGCGCCGGCCGCCCGCCGGCCGTCCCGCTCGGCGAGATCCTCGACGCCGCCGACCGCACCACCGACGCCCCCGTGCGCGAGCACGTGCTGGTCCGCCACCCGCTCCAGCCGTACGACGCCCGCAACCTCACCCCCGGCGCGCTGGGCGGCAGCCGGCCCTTCAGCTTCGACCGGGCCGCACTCGCGGGCGCCCGGTCCGCGGTGCGCCCCCGGGAGCCCCGGCCGCCGTTCCTCGACGGCGCCCTCGCCGAGCGGCCCGCCGGCGACGTGTCGCTGGTCGACCTCAAGGCGTTCCTCACCCACCCCGTGCGCGCCTTCCTCCGGGGCCGCCTCGACCTGGCCAACCCGCTCGCGGCCGAGGAGGTCGGCGACGCGATCCCGATCGACCTGGACGCGCTGGAGCTCTGGGAGGTCGGCGACCGGCTGCTGCACGAGGTGCTCGCCGGCCAGGACCCGGCGGCGGTGATGACCGCCGAGCAGCTGCGCGGCACCCTGCCGCCCGGGGGCCTGGGGATGCGGTCGCTCACCACCGTGACGACCGAGGCGCAGAAGCTCCTCACCCGCGCCGCCGACCTGCGCGCGGGCACCCCGCGCAGCCTCGACGTCGACATCGACCTCGGGGGAGGTCGCCGGCTGACCGGCACCGTCGCCGGCGTGCACGGCACCAAGGTCGTCAGCCTCGGCTACTCCCGGCTCGCCGCCCGCCAGCGGCTGACCTCGTGGCTGGACCTGCTCGCGCTCGCCGCCGGCCACCCCGACGAGGCCTGGACCGCCCACGCGGTCGGGCGCGACCGGGCCGGCCCCAAGCGCGCCCTGGCCGGGCCGCTGGACCACCGGGCCGTCGAGATCCTGCGCGGCCTGGTCGAGCTGCGCGACCTGGGGATGCGCCAGCCGTTGCCCGTCCCGCTCAAGACCGGCCTCGCCTGGGCCGAGGCCCACGTGCTCGAGCTGATGGGCAACGACCGCCCGCCGGCCGTGGCGGCCGAGCGCGCCTGGGTCACCGACCCGAACAACTCCTACGGCATCACCGGCGAGGACGCCGACGCCTGGCACGTCCGCGTGTGGGGTGAGCACGCGCCGGTGGCGACGCTCCTGGACGCCGGCCTGGCGACGTACGCCTGGCAGGTCTGGGAGCCGCTCCTGACGGGTGGGGAGCGGGTGGCCAGCCTGTGAGCGAAGCGCGAGGCCGCTGTGGCCCGGACCCTGCCGCCGACCGCGAGTCTGCGGCCGAACTGCGAGCTCACCAGGAGGAGCTGTGAGCGCTCCCGTGGCCACGCACCCGTTCGACATCCGGGACCCGCTGCCGAGCGGCACCACGCTGCTCGAGGCGAGCGCCGGCACCGGCAAGACCTGGACCATCGGCGCGCTCGTGACGCGCTACGTCGCCGAGGGCGTGTGCACGCTGGAGCAGATGCTCGTGGTCACGTTCGGCCGCGCCGCCAGCCAGGAGCTCCGCGAGCGGGTGCGCGCGCAGCTCGTCGAGGCCGAGCGGGCCCTCGCGGTCGACGAGGTGCTGCCGGCCGAGCCGTCCGACCTGCTGGACCTGCTGCGCGCCTGCGACCCGGCCGAGCGGGCCCGGCGGCACCGCCGCACCACGGAGGCGCTGGCGAGCTTCGACGCGGCGACCATCGCGACCACCCACCAGTTCTGCTCGATGGTGCTCGGCTCGCTCGGCGTCGCCGGCGACACCGACGCCCGCGCCCGCCTGGTCGAGGACCTCGACGAGCTCCTCGGCGAGGTGGTCGACGACCTGTACGTCCGCAAGTTCGCCTTCGCCGACACCGACCCGACCTTCTCGTACGCCGAGGCCCTCACCCTGGCCCGCAAGGCCGCGGGCGACCCGCAGGCCCGGCTGGAGCCCGCGACCGACGACCCGGGCACGCCGGCAGGCGTTCGGGTGGCCTTCGCCCGCGCGGTCCGGGCGGAGATGGAGCACCGCAAGCGCCGCCTCGGCGTGCTGTCGTACGACGACCTGCTCGGCCAGCTCGCCGACGCCCTCGAGCACGACGACGCCCCGGCGCGGGTCCGGATGCGCCAGCGCTGGCGGATCGTGCTCGTCGACGAGTTCCAGGACACGGACCCGGTGCAGTGGCAGGTGCTCGACCGGGCGTTCTCCGGGCACGCGACGATGGTGCTGATCGGCGACCCGAAGCAGGCGATCTACGCCTTCCGGGGCGGCGACGTCACGACGTACCTCCAGGCCGCCGAGACCGCCACCACCCGCCAGACCCTGCCGGTGAACTGGCGCAGCGACGGCGACCTGCTCGACGCGTTCCAGACCGTGCTGGCCGGCGCCGAGCTCGGTGACCCGCGGATCGTCGTGCACGACGTCGAAGCCCACCACCCCGGCACCCGCCTGCAGAGCGTGCCGCACCCGGCGCCGTTCCGCCTGCGGGTGGTCAGCCGCGAGCTGTTCGGCAAGCGCGGCGACCAGCCCCTGCTGGTGAGCCAGACCCGCCCGCACATCGCCCGCGACCTCGCGCTCGACATCCGGGCGCTGCTGGCCTCCGGCGCGACCTTCGAGGGCCGGCCGCTGCTCCCGCGGGACGTGGCGGTGATCTGCTACCGCCACGTCGACCTCGCCGCCGCGCAGGACGCCCTGCGCGCCGTCGGGGTGCCGGCCGTCATCGCGGGTGGGGGCAGCGTCTTCGCCACCCCCGCGGCCACCGAGTGGCTCGAGCTCCTCGAAGCGCTCGAGCAGCCGCACCGCAGCCCGCGGGTGCGGACGGCGGCCCTGACCTGCTTCCTGGGCCACACCGCCCGCGAGCTCGACGAGCGCGGCGACGACCTGACCGACGAGGTCGCCGAGACCATGCGGACCTGGGGCGAGGTGTTCGCGCTGCGCGGCGTGGCCGCGGTGCTCGAGGCGGCCACGGCCGCCGGGCTGCCCGCCCGGGTCCTGGCCCGTGTCGACGGCGAGCGCCGGCTCACCGACCTCCGTCACATCGGCGAGGCGCTGCACGAGGTGGCGCTCACCGAGCACCTCGGGCCGGTCGCCGTGCTCGCCTGGCTGCGCGCGCAGATCGCGGCCGCCGCCGACGGCCGCGGCGCCGAGCGGACCCGTCGCCTGGACTCCGACGCGGCCGCGGTCCAGCTGGTGACGATCCACGCCAGCAAGGGCCTCGAGTACCCCATCGTCTACCTCCCCGCCCTCGCCGACCGCAACGTCCCCAAGCCGTCGATCCCGCTGTTCCACGACGCCGACGGCGCCCGCTGCCTCGGCGTCGGCGGCCCGGGGGGCTCCGGCTGGCAGGAGCAGGTCCGGCGCTGGGCCGACGAGGAGGCCGGCGAGTGGCTGCGGCTGCTGTACGTCGCCATCACCCGCGCCCAGTCGCAGGTCGTCTGCTGGTGGGCGCCGACCCGCAACACCCCGGCCTCGCCCCTGCAGCGGATGGTGCAGGGCCGGCGCCCGCGGCTGCCCACGGTGCCCGCCGAGTTCCCCAACCGCAGCGACCCCGAGGCGGCCGACTTCTTCGAGCGCTGGCGTGCCGCCGGCGGTCCCACCCCCGAGCCGGCCGTTCCGGTCGAGCCCGGCGCCGACCCGCCGCGGGCCGGTGACCCCTCGCTCGCGGTGCGGAGCTTCACCCGCGACGTCGACGTCGCCTGGCGTCGTACCTCCTACTCCTCGCTCACCCACGTCGAGCCGGTCGCCCCCTTCGCGACCGCGGCCCAGGGCGGCGTCACCAGCGAGCCCGAGGTCGTGGCGCGCGACGACGAGGACGTCACCGCGCAGCCCGACGGGGCCCCCGCCGAGCGCTCGGTGCTCTCGCCCATGGCCGACCTGCCCGTGGGCGCGACCTTCGGCTCGCTCGTCCACGCGGTGCTCGAGCACGCCGACCCCGAGGCGCCCGACCTCCGGGCCGAGCTGCTCGGCCACGTCGACGAGCAGCTGGTGCGCTGGCCGGTCGCCGTGGACCGCGAGGCGCTGGCCGACGCGCTGGTGGCCGTCTGCGACTCCCCGCTCGGCAGCCTGGCGCCCACGACCCTGCGCCAGGTCCCGCTGCGCGACCGCCTGCGCGAGATGGAGTTCGAGCTGCCGCTGGCCGGCGGCGACCGGGTGCACGACGGGGCTCGCCTCGGCGACCTCGCACCCCTGCTGCGCCGGCACCTGCCCGAGGGCGACCCCGTGCGGGCGTACGCCGACGCCCTCGACCGACCGACCCTCGGCGGCCAGTCGCTGCGCGGCTACCTCACCGGCTCGGTCGACGTCGTGCTCCGGCTGGCGACCGACGCCGGGCCGCGCTACGTCGTCGTCGACTACAAGACCAACTGGCTGGGCGGGCACGACGAGCCGCTGACCGCCCACGCCTACCGCCCCGAGGCGCTCGCCGGCGCGATGGGGCACTCCGACTACCCCCTGCAGGCGCTGCTGTACGCCGCGGTGCTGCACCGCTTCCTGCGCTGGCGGCAGCCGGGCTACGACCCGGCGGTCCACCTGGGCGGCGTGCTGTACCTCTACCTCCGCGGCATGTGCGGACCCGACACCCCGCTCGTCGACGGCGAGCCGTGCGGCATCTTCGCGTGGCGCCCGCCGGTCGCCCTCGTGGAGGCGCTCTCCGACCTCCTCGACGGGTCGACCAGCGGCGCCCGCGCCAGCGGCACGACCAGCACGGGAGGTGCCCGGTGACCGAGCTCTTCGAGCCCGTCGGCGACCACGACTGGCGGCTGGTCGCGGGCGTCTCCGGGCTGCCGGCCGCCTTCAACGCCGCGGGGGTGCTGGCCGCCTCCGACGTGCACGTCGCGCAGCGCGTCGGCGACCTCGGTGGCGAGCCCGACGCGTCGGTCCTGCTCTGGGTGGCCCTGGCGGTGCGCGCCGTCCGGCACGGCTCGGTCTGCCTCGACCTGGACACCGTCGCCGAGCTGGCGCCCGAGCTGGCGTGGCCGGAGCCCGCGGCCTGGCGCGCCGCGCTCGCCGCCTCGCCGCTGGTCGCGGCCGGTGCGCTGCGCCTCGAGGACGGCCTGCTCTACCTCGACCGCTACCACCGGCTCGAGACCCAGGTCTGCGACGACCTGCGGGCCCGGACCGCCCAGCCGGCGCCGGAGGTCGACGAGGCCGCGCTGGCCGCCGCCGTCGAGCGGATCCGCGCCGGTCGGCTCAGCGACGAGCAGCGCGCGGCGGCGGTCCGCGCCGTGCGCCAGTGGACGACCGTGCTGACCGGCGGCCCCGGCACCGGCAAGACCACGACGGTGGCCCGGCTGCTGGCGCTGCTCGCCGACCAGGCGGCCGCCCGCGGGGAACGGCTGTCGGTCGCGCTGACCGCGCCCACCGGCAAGGCCGCGGCGCGGCTGCAGGAGGCGGTCGAGCAGGAGCTCGCCGTGCTCGCCCCCGAGGACCGCGACCGTGTCGGGCGGGTCGAGGCGATGACCCTGCACCGGCTGCTCGGCTGGCGCGCCGACAACACCACCCGCTTCCGGCACGACCGCGGCAACCGCCTGAAGTACGACCTCGTCGTCGTCGACGAGTCCTCCATGGTCGAGCTGACGATGATGGCCCGCCTGCTCGAGGCCGTCCGGCCGCAGGCCCGCCTGGTGCTGGTCGGCGACCCGCGCCAGCTCACCTCGGTCGGCGCCGGCGCGGTGCTGTCCGACCTCGTGGCCGGCTACGACGGCGACCCCGCGTCGCCGGTCGTGTCGCTCACCGAGAACTTCCGCTCCACCGAGGACATCAAGGCGCTCGCCGAGGCGCTGCGGGACGGGGACGCCGACGAGGTGCTGGCCGCCCTGCGGACGCCGTCGGCCGAGGTCGAGTACGTCGAGACCGACGAGCCGGCCGGCGTCCTGCGCGCGGACTGCCTGGCGAGCGCGCTGGCGATCCGCGCCGCGGCCGAGGTCGACGACCGCGCCGGCGTCGTCGCCGCGCTCGACGACCACCGGCTGCTCTGCGCCCATCGCGAGGGACCCCACGGCGTACGCCACTGGAACCGCCAGGTCGAGCACTGGCTCGCCGAGGAGACCGGCCAGGAGATCTGGTCCGAGTGGTACGTCGGCCGTCCCGTCCTGGTCACCAGCAACGACTACGCGCTCGAGATCTACAACGGCGAGACCGGGGCCGCGGTGCTGAGCGCCACCAAGGGGCTGCGCGCGGTGATCTCCGGCTCCGGCGGGCTGCACGAGTTCGCCCCCGGCCGACTCGACGCCGTCGACACCATGCACGCGATGACGATCCACAAGGCCCAGGGCAGCCAGGCCTCCCGGGTGACGGTGCTGCTGCCCGACGCCGGGTCCCGGCTGTTGACCCGCGAGCTGTTCTACACCGCGGTGACCCGCGCCCAGCACCACGTCCGGGTGGTCGGCACCGAGGCCGCCGTGCGCGCCGCCGTCGGCACCCGGGCCCAGCGGGCGACCGGGCTGCGGCAGCGGCTCGCCGTGCGCTGACCGGGCGCTGACCACACCCTGACCACGGAAACGTCGCCGCAACGCGCGGCCGTTAGGGTCGAGGACGAGACGACTGGAGTCACCCATGCCCTTCCTGCTGCGCGTCGAGCTGCCCGACGTACCCGGTTCGCTGGGCCGCGTCGCGAGCGCGATCGGTGAGTCCGGCGGCGACATCGAGGCGATCGAGATCGTCGAGAAGCGTCACGACGACCACGTCGCGGTCGACGACGTCCTGCTCGAGGTCGCGCCCGGCACCATGCCCGACTCGATCGTGTCCGCCTGCAACGCGCTCGACGGCGTCCGGGTCGTCTGGATCAGCAGGTACGCCGCCGGCGGCAACCTCTTCCTCGACCTCGAGGCCGTCGAGGAGCTGACGGCCGACCCCGAGGGCGCGCTCGACCGCCTCGTCGACCTGCTGCCGATCACCTTCCGCGCCGACTGGGCGGCCCGCGTCCACGACACCGGCGGCGTCGTGCACGCCACCGACGCGGCCCCCGAGGAGCTCGCCTTCCCCCGCCTCGGCGGCGGCAAGGCCGCCCGCCTCGAGACCGGCGACGACAACGTCCACTGCGGCGCCCGCCTCAACAAGCACGAGACCGTCGTGATCGGCCGCCGCGGCGGTCCGGAGTTCCTCGACAGCGAGCTGGCCCGCCTCGGCCACCTGGCCGCGCTCGCCATGTCGATCTCGCGCGCCGGCTGACCCGCCGAGTCGGCGCATCTGCAGGCCGGAGCATCGCCGAGTCGGCGCATCTGCAGGCCGGAGCATCGCCGAGTCGGCGCATCTGCAGAAACTTCTGCCCGTCAGTGCGCCGACCAGCAACTTTTCCCTGCAGTAGCGCCGACTCGACCCCCTCGGCGTCTGCAGATGCGCCGACTCGGCAGGAGGGTCAGGGCACCGACCGGATCCGGGTGACGAAGACCGAGCCGAGCAGGGCGACGGCGAAGGCGGTCAGGTAGAGCAGGCAGTAGCCGGTCGAGAACCCGTCGCCTCCCGTCTCGACGGAGCCGCCGGCCGCCTCGACGGCCTGCAGGACGAGGGTCGCGACGAAGGAGGCGACCACCTGGGGCAGCGCGTTGGCGATGTTGATGACGCCGAGGTCCTTGGCGCGGTCGACGGCCCCGGGCAGCACCTGGGTGATGAGCGCGAAGTCGACGGAGGTGTAGATCCCGAACCCGCACCCCATCACCGCGGCCGCGACCACGGCGGTCGCCCAGGTCTGCCCGACCGCGAGCAGCAGCGCGGCCAGGGCAGCGACCACGCCGGACCAGATCACGAACACCTTGCGCCGGCCGGTGCGGTCGCTCCAGATCCCGAAGACGACGGTGGTCAGCACCAGCGTGGCGGCGTAGATCGCGGTCAGCACGAACACCCGGCCGGGCGCGTCGTCCTTCGACACCCCGACCACGTCCTGCAGGTAGTACAGGAGGTAGAGCAGACCGAGCGCGTTGCCGAGGTTGACCAGGAAGCGGGTCAGCCAGGCCCAGGCGAAGTCGGGGTACGCCGAGGGCGAGACCCAGAACGACCGGACGAACGGACCCCACGCGAAGGGCCCCGGCCGCTCGTCGGCGGCAAGCGGCACGTCCTGCGACCCGAGGCAGTACGGCACGGCGCTCAGCACCAGGACGAGCGCCGTGACGGCGTACCCGAGCGCGATGCTGCCGCTGGCCGACGCGATGCCGGTGCCGCCGACCACGCCGAGGGTCTGGGCGATCGCGAGGATGCCGCCGACCCGGCCGCGCGATCCGACGGGCACCTGGTCGGGGATGGTGGCGGTGACCGCGGCGAGCATCGCGTTGAGGGTCGCCTGCACGCCGCACCAGCCGATCGCCATCACGACCACGCCGTCCGCCGAGGCGAGCACCAGCAGCGAGAGTGCGCCGCCGAGCGCGCCGCCGGCGATCCACGGCAGGCGGCGGCCGCGGACCAGCGTGGTGCGGTCCGAGAAGGCGCCGAAGAGCGGGTTGCAGACAACCGAGGTGAGGGCACCGAGGCCCAGCACGACCGAGAGGATCTCCTTCTTGTCGGTCGCGGAGATCGCCTCGGCCTGCTGCGCGAGCAGCACCTGGATCGGCCCGAAGAAGCCGGCCCACAGCCCGATGCTGGCCAGCGTCAGCGCCGCCACCCACCGTGTCGAGGGATCGACGAGGGGCTCGGCCAGCGCCGAGCGGCGTACGCCGGCAGCCGGCGGGACGGTCACGCGGTCATCCTGCCGCCGCCGCGGCGTGCGGCGGGGGACTTCACCCCCGATCGTGCGGGCGGTCTGGTCAGCAGCCGACGTCGGTGACGTCCCCGCTCGCGCGGGTGCCGCCGTCGGTCGCGAGCCCGTAGGCGGAGCAGTAGTAGAAGCTCAGCAGCCGGTCGCGGTGCAGCCGCACCGGCGACCACTGGCCGTCGCCGGTCGGCTCGAGGTAGCGGAACGAGCGCCCCAGCAGGCTGTCGGTGTTGTCGCGGTGCTTGAGGTAGCGGTCCAGCCAGCGCTGGACGTAGACGCTGGTGAGGTCCTGGCCGTAGCGGCTGGCGGGCAGCACGAGCGGGATGTCGGTGTACTCCAGGTGGGTCGAGGCCCGCGGCACCACGAGCATCGAGTCGACGCCGGCGGCGCGCCACGCGTCGTACCCGGTCCGGCGCTCGCGCATCGGGTCCGGACCCTCCGGCGAGGGGGTGGGGTTGAGCGAGGAGCCGCCGCTGAGGTACCACGGCGACACGGTGAAGCCGTACTCCGACTGCACCGCGAGGGCCGGCACGACCGGCGTGTTGCCGGACCCGTCGAGCGGGCCGTCCGAGCCCGGGCCGGTGAGCTTGTCGAGCGCCACGACGGCGGCGACGCGGTCGTCGGTGCCCTGCACCTTCGACACCGCCGCCGCGCCCATCGAGTGGCCGATGATCGCGATCCGGCTGGTGCGGCCCGGCGTCGCGGGGTGCGGGTCGGGGGAGCGGTCGAACTGCCGCCAGAACGGGTTGTACGCCGACACGGCCGTGTCGCCCGCACCGGGGTTGCGGTAGTGCTGGTCCGGGGTCGAGGTGAAGAACGACAGGGCGTTGCGGGTGCCGACCACGAAGTTGGACAGCTGCTGCGAGGGCACGCCGGGGCAGCCGGACGACTCGCCGTCCTCGGGGGCGGCGAAGGGGTTGCAGAACGGCAGCGCGTTCGTGTCGACCGGCCCGTCCTGGTGGGGCAGCGTCTCGCTGGTCCCCTGGCCCTGGACGTCGTAGGTCAGCACGACGTACCCGCGCTCGGCGAGGTCCTGCGCGAGCCACTCGTACATGCCCTCCGAGCCCTGCACCGAGCCCTCGGTCAGCACCACGCCGGGGAACGGCCCGGTCAGCTTCCGGCCGGTGTAGGGATCGCGGGCGCCGGGCTTCGGGCGGTAGACGTGCCCGCGCAGGAGCGCGCCGTACCTGTTCGTGAAGGCGACCTTCCGCGACAGTCCGCGGGTGCCGTCCCAGCCGGCCCGCAGCGGGTTGCCGACGTTCCACCCCGGGAAGAGGTTGCCCGGCGTGATCGCCGGCCGGTTCGGCGCGGCCGCCTGTGCGAGCAGCTGGTCGACGTGGCGCTGCGTCGACGCCTGCACCAGCGCCGGGAGGTACGCCGGGTTCTGCAGCTGACCCTCGGTCACGCGCCCGTAGGCGTCGGCGATGTTCTGCGTGTCGCGAGCGGTGTACTCCGGGCTCGACGGGTCGGGCCCGGCCGAGGCCGGTCCGCCCGCCAGGACGAGGGCGGCGAGCAGGCCGGAGGTCAGCACGGACGGGAGCAGTGACGGTCGTCGCATGCAGGACCAACGAGCGAGCTCGCGTGAGGTCTCGCCGATGACCGGAGCCGGCGTCGCAGCCCGGCTCCGGTCATGCGGGCCGGTCGTGTCTCAGCAGTGGCGCAGGTCGCTGAAGTCGACGGGGCCGCCATCACCCATCTGGCCCGCCCCGACGCCCATGGCGAGCGACCAGGCGTCGCCCTTCTTCACGTCGATCGACTTCACCTTCGAGACCTTGCGGCCCGGGATGTACGGCGTGTCGATGCGACGGTCGGTGGTCTCACCGTTCTTGACCACGATGACCGAGCCCGAGCGCTTGAGGGCCGGGCGGTTGGCCGTGTTGTCGAGGCGCATGAAGATGCGCCACTTGGTGCCGTCCTCGATCGAGGTCTTGCACGACTGGATCGTCGCCTTGTAGTACGTCGCGACGTCACCGAAGTGACGGCCGGCGGCGTCCGCCGGGGCGGCGACGCTGGAGAAGGTGACGGCGAGGGCGGCGGTCGCGAGGGCGAGCGTGGACAGCTGACGGCGGGGAGTGATCATGCCCGGAAGGTGTCACAGTTCTTTACTTTCCGTGGTCGATCCGGCGGACCGGGCGCTCAGACGCGCTCGAGCACGAACACGGGGATCTCGCGCTCGGTCTTCTTCTGGTACTCGCCGTACGTCGGCCACGTGGCGACGGCGTACTCCCACCACTCCGCGCGCTCCTCGCCCTCGACGCGCCGGGCGCGGTAGGTGTGCTTCTCGGCCTTGTCCTGGAGGTCGACCTCGGGGTTCGCCACGAAGTTGTGGAACCACTCGGGGTGCTCGTCGGCGCCGCCCTTGGAGGCGATCGCGACGTAGGCGCCGTCGCGCTCGACGCGCATCACGGGGTTCTTGCGCAGGTTGCCCGACTTCGCGCCCACCGAGGTGATGACGACGACCGGGTAGCCGTTGAGCTCGTAGCCCTGCTCGCCGTCGGTCGCTTCGTACTCGGCCACGTTGTCGCGGACCCACTGGGTCTTGCTGGGGACGTAGGTTCCTTGGAGTGCCATGCCCCCCAGAACACCACGGGGCCCGGCGGGATTCCAGTGCCCCTGGCGGGCCGGGCCCGTCGCGACCACTACCTTGGGCGCCATGAGTGCCATCGAGGGAGTCTCCGAGATCTTCGACGCGGAGGCGTGGGACGACGTCCCCGGCTTCGAGGACCTGACCGACCTGACCTACCACCGCGCCCGCGAGCACGGCACCGTCCGGATCGCCTTCGACCGACCCGACATCCTCAACGCCTTCCGCCCGCACACCGTGGACGAGCTGCTGCGCGTCCTCGAGCACGCCCGGATCTCCAGCGACGTCGGCTGCGTCCTGCTCACCGGCAACGGCCCGAGCGACAAGAACGGCAAGTGGGCCTTCTGCACCGGCGGCGACCAGCGGATCCGCGGCCGCGCGGGCTACCAGTACGAGACCGACGGGCACGTCGACGCCGGCGCCGCGCCGAACCCGATCGACAAGGCGAAGCTCGGCCGGCTGCACATCCTCGAGTGCCAGCGGCTGATCCGCTTCATGCCCAAGATCGTGATCGCCGTCGTGCCCGGCTGGGCCGCCGGCGGCGGGCACAGCCTGCACGTCGTCAGCGACCTGACCCTCGCCAGCGCCGAGCACGCGCGCTTCAAGCAGACCGACGCGGACGTCGGGTCCTTCGACGGCGGGTTCGGGTCGGCGTACCTCGCCCGCCAGGTCGGCCAGAAGTTCGCCCGCGAGATCTTCTTCCTCGGTGACGAGTACGACGCCGAGGACGCCTTCCGGATGGGCATGGTCAACCGCGTGGTGCCGCACGCCGAGCTCGAGCGGGTGGCGCTGGACTGGGGCCGCAAGATCAACGGAAAGTCCCCGACGGCGCAGCGGATGCTGAAGTATTCGTTCAACCTGATCGACGACGGACTCGTCGGCCAGCAGCTGTTCGCCGGCGAGACCACCCGTCTCGCCTACATGACGGACGAGGCAGCCGAGGGTCGCGACCAGTTCCTGGAGAAGCGCGAGCCCGACTGGTCGCCCTTCCCCTGGTACTACTGAGGAGCCCCGCATGAAGAAGTACGCCGTCCTCGCGACCCTCCTGCTCGCGGCTCCGGTCCTCGCTGGCTGCAACGCCGAGGTGTCCACCGGCAGCAACAGCGTCAGCAAGGCCTCGCTCGAGAAGCAGCTCGCGAGCACCTTCACGCCGGACGACCCCGAGGCCGAGGTCTCCGCGGACTGCGCCGGCGCCCTGGCCGCCAAGACCGACGCGACGCAGGACTGCCACATGACGGTCGGCGACCAGGAGGCCGACGTCCGCGTCTCGGTCACCAAGGTCGCGGACGGCGACGTCAACTTCAAGACCACGCCCTTCGTGCCGGCGGACACGGTCGCCGAGACCCTGGAGCAGGGTCTCCTGGACCAGGGCTACACGGTCGACACCGTCGAGTGCGAGGACGAGCTGCTCGGCGTCCTCGACGAGACGACCACGTGCACCGCGTCGCCGGCCGACGGCGACGGCACGCTGAACGTCACGGTCACCTCCGTCGACGGCCTGCTCGTGAACTTCAACTACAAGACGGCCTGACCCGCCCTTGAAGGCTCCCCTGAAGGTCGTCGTGCTGACCGGCGCCGGCATCTCCGCCGAGAGCGGGGTGCCGACGTTCCGCGACGCCGACGGCCTCTGGGAGGGCCACCGGGTCGAGGACGTCGCGACGCCCGAGGCCTACGAGGCGTCGCCGGCGGCGGTGCACCGCTTCTACGACGCCCGCCGGGCCGCCCTGGACGCGGTCGCGCCGAACCCCGCGCACACCGCGCTGGCCCGGCTCGAGGCCGCGCTCGGCGACGGCCTGCTGCTGGTCACCCAGAACATCGACGACCTGCACGAGCGCGGCGGCTCGACCCGCGTGCACCACATGCACGGCGAGCTGCGCTCGGCGCTGTGCCGCGGCTGCGGCGGCCGGACGCCGTGGACCGGCGACCTCGGCGACTTCCCGCCGTGCCCGTCCTGCGGGGTCACCGAGCTGCGCCCGGACGTCGTGTGGTTCGGCGAGATCCCCTACGGCATGGACGAGATCCAGGACGCCCTCGCGGAGGCCGACCTGTTCGTCTCGGTCGGCACGTCCGGCGCGGTCTACCCGGCGGCCGGCTTCGTGCAGTACGCCGCGGGGTACGGCGCCCGCACCCTCGAGCTCAACCTGGTCCCCAGCGACGGCAGCCACCTCTTCGACGAGTGCCGCCACGGCCGCGCCGGCGACCTGGTCCCCGCGTGGGTGGACGAGCTGCTGGCCTCGCTCGGGGGAGACTCACGACCATGACCTCCCGACCCGAGACCGTCGCCGCCTGGCACCGCGTGGCCGCGTCGCGCGACCCCGCCGGCCTGGCCGACCTGATCGCGGACGACTGCGTCTTCCGCTCGCCCGCGGTGCACACCCCGCAGGAGGGCAAGGCCCTCACCACGGCGTACCTCTCGGCCGCCATGGTCGTTCTCGGCCCGACCCTGACCTACCTCGACGAGTGGTACGCCGACGGCTCGGCCGTGCTGGAGTTCGAGGCCGTGGTCGCGGGCCGGAGCGTGCACGGCGTCGACATGCTGCGCTGGGGCGCCGACGGCCGGCTGACGTCGTTCACCGTGATGGTCCGCCCGCTCAAGGGGCTCGGCGCCCTCATCGAGGCGATGGCCGCCGAGCTGGCCGGCAGCGCCTAGCCGCGTCGGTGCGTCACCACGGCTGGGGCTGGGTGAAGAAGCCGTCCGGGTCGTAGGCCTCCCGGACCTCGGCGAGCCGCGGCGCGTTGGCGCCGAAGTAGGCCCGGCGGTAGCCGTGGATGGTCGGGTCCGCGTAGTTCACGTAGGCGTGGTCGCCCCAGTGGGGTCGCATCGCGGCCCGGAAGCCGCGCACGTAGGAATCGGCGGCGGCGGGGCCGCCGGAGGTGTACGTCGCGGTGTACTGCACCGTCGCGAGCGCCTCGCGGTGCACGAACGCCGTGTCCTGCGGGCCCAGGTCGCGGACGTGACCCCCGAGGGCGTCCATCGACAGGCCAGCCTCGAGCAGCCCGGACGTCTGGGCAGCCTCGACCCGACCGAGCAGGTCGTCGATCCCGGCGCTGCTCAGCGGGTCGTACGCCACGTGGGACGTCGCGCCGAACGCCTCGCGCTGCAGCGCCCCGCCGGGCCCCGTGGTGCACTGCGCGACCGGCACGTCCGAGCACCCGGCGTACGCCAGCATCGCGGAGCGGTAGTCGCGACGGTGCGTCGACCTGACGCTCGGCGTCGGCACGTGGTCGAGCAGCCCCGCGAGCTGGTGGTCGAAGCGGGACGCCGGCCCCGTCCAGGTGCCCGACAGCAGCAGGACCGGGCCGTCGGGGTGCTTGCGCCCGCCCAGCGCCTTGAGCGTCGACCACAGGCGGGGATCCGCGTCCGGTGCCCACGACTGCCACGCGGTGATCACCTCGGGTGCGGCGGAGACGGGCCACTGGAGGTAGACGGTCTGCAGGGTCGGGGCGGCACGGGAGGCGACGTCGAACGACGTGACGACGCCGACGTGCCCGCCGCCGCCCCCGCGCAGCGCCCAGAACAGGTCGGGCTCGTCGTCCGCGGAGACCCGGCGCACCGTGCCGTCGGCCGTCACGACCTCGAGGCCGGTCACGATGTCGCAGCTGAGTCCCATGGCCCGGGTCAGCACCCCCACGCCGCCTCCGAGGGTCAGGCCGGCGATCCCGACGGTCGCGCAGGAGCCGCCGGCGAGGGCCCGCCCGCGGCGGCCGAGCGTGTCGTAGACCGGTGCCAGGGCCGCCCCCGCCCCGATCCTGGCGGTGCCGTCGCTGCGGAGCCGGACGCCGTCGAGCGCCCGGCAGTCGAGCACCAGCGCGCGGGGGAGCCCGACGGCCCGGCCACCCCCGGCCGACCAGCCGGGGTAGCTGTGCCCGCCCGACCGGATCGCCACCGGCACCCCGGCGTCCTGCGCGAAGCGGATCGCGGTGGCGACGTCCGCGGCCGAGGCCACGGTGAGCACGGCCAGCGGGCGGGCACCGTCGAAGCGGGGGTTCTCCGTCAAGCGGACGGTGTCGTACGACCCGTCGCGCCGCAGGCTCAGCGTGCCGTCCACGTGCCGCGCGAGCCGGCCCCAGGCCGGGCGACCCGCGGCCGACGGGCTCGGGCTGCCGGTCGTGCCGGTCGCGCCGGTCAGCCGGCCGCCGCCGCTGGCAGCCTGCCCCGACGGGTCGCCGGAGCACGCGGACAGCGCCGCGGCCGCGCCGGCGGCCAGCAGCCCGCGCCGGGTCCAGGAGGTCACCCTCCGATCATGGCGCGCGCTCGGTGAGCAGCCCAGCACCGCCGAGTCGGCGCATCTGCAGCGGAAGATGCGCCGACTCGAGGGTCCCGGCGTCTGCAGATGCGCCGACTCGGCGGTCCTGGCGTCTGCAGATGCGCCGACTCGGCGGTCCTGGCGTCTGCAGATGCGCCGACTCGGCGGTCAGGCCGGGGCGACGACCGCGCCGGCGTGGGCCGGCAGGGTGAGCGTGCCGGCCGCGAGGTCGACGCCGGCCAGCGTCTCGAAGAGCAGCTCCCAGGCACCGGCACCCGGGGCCGGGTCGCCGAGCGGCAGGGTGGCGGGCTCGTCGGCGAAGTTCACGACCACGAGCAGGTCGCCGCGGCGCATCGTGAACAGCCGCGACTCCTCGTCGACGGTGCACGAGGTGGTGAGGAACGACGGGTCGGTGAGCTCGGTGCGGGCGCGGCGCAGGGCACCGAGCTGCCGGTAGACCTCGAGCATCCGCGCGTGCCGGCCGCCCTCGACCTCGGCCCAGTCCAGCTTCGAGCGCCGGAAGGTCTCGGGGTCCTGCGGGTCCGGGACGACGGCCGGGTCCCAGCCCATCCGCTCGAACTCCGCGATCCGGCCGTCGGCCGTCGCCTTCCCGAGCTCGGGCTCCGGGTGCGAGGTGAAGAACTGGAACGGCGTCGAGGCCGCCCACTCCTCGCCCTGGAAGAGCATCGGGGTGAACGGCCCCGCCATCGTCAGCAGCGCCGCGCAGGCGAGCTGGTCGTCGTCGAGCACCTCGGTGATCCGGTCGCCGACGGCGCGGTTGCCGATCTGGTCGTGGTTCTGGCTCGCGACGACCAGGCGCCACGTGGGCATCGCCGCGGTGTCGATCGGGACACCGTGGTCGCGCTCGCGGAACGACGAGAACGTGCCGTCGTGGAAGAAACCGCGCTCGCAGACCTTGGCCAGCGCGCCCAGCGGCTCGAAGTCCGCGTAGTACCCCTTGGTCTCCCGGGTCAGCGCGACGTGCACCGCGTGGTGGAAGTCGTCGCTCCACTGCGCGTCCAGGCCGTAGCCGCCCGCCTCGCGCGGCGTGACCAGGCGCGGGTCGTTGAGGTCGGACTCCGCGATGAGGGTCAGCGGCCGGCGCTGGTGCGCCGAGAGCGCGGCGACCTCGATCGCCATCTCCTCGAGCAGGTGCACGTCGGAGGAGTCGTCGAGCGCGTGCACGGCGTCGAGCCGCAGCCCGTCGACGTGGTAGTCCTCAAGCCACATCCGGACGTTGTCGAGGATGTAGCGGCGCACCTCCGCCGAGCCCTCGCCGTCGAGGTTGAGCAGGTCGCCCCAGGTGTTCGCGCCCGACTTGAGGTACGGCCCGAACAGCGGCAGGTAGTTGCCCGACGGCCCGAGGTGGTTGTGCACCACGTCCTGGATCACGCCGAGCCCGGCCGCGTGGCAGCCGTCGACGAAGCGCTGGTAGCCGTCGGGGCCGCCGTACCCCTCGTGCACGGCGTTCCAGAGCACGCCGTCGTAGCCCCAGTTGTGGGTGCCGTTGAAGGCGTTGACCGGCATCACCTCGACGAAGTCGACGCCGATCGAGCGCAGGTGCTCGAGCCGGCCGAGCGCCGCGTCGAAGGTGCCCTCCGGGGTGAAGGTCCCGACGTGCAGCTCGTAGACGACCGCGCCGGCCAGCTGGCGTCCCGTCCAGTCCTGGTCGGTCCACGCGAAGGCCTCGGGACGGTGGGTTCGCGAGCGCTCGTGCACGCCCGCCGGCTGACGCCGCGACCGCGGGTCGGGTCGGGGCGTGTCCTCGTCGTCGATCAGGTAGCCGTAGTCCACCTCCTCCTGCGTGACGTCCGGGACCGGCTCGACGGGCGACCACCAGTCGCCCTCGCCACGCGCCATCTCGACGGTCGCACCGGCCACCGACAGGCGGAGCCGGGAGGCGCGCGGCGCCCAGACGTCGAACGGACCACGGGTCATCTCAGGACTCCTTCACGAGCAGGGCGACGGGCAGGTCGGCGAGGAGCTCGGCGAGGCGTACGCCGTGGCTTCGAGACGGGTGCTGGGCAACCTCCTCGACCACCAGACGGCCGGTGAGCGCGTCGCGCCACGTGCCGGCGGGCAGGTCGAGCGTGGTGTCGCCCCAGCCCCCGCGGGCGGCGAGCCCGATGGGCAGCCGGGTGACGACGGTGACGGCGCCGCCGCGGTCGAAGGCGAGCACGTGGCCGGCCGCGTCGCCGGACGCGCCCACCGGGGCGTACGACGTGAACAGCTCGGCCCGGTCGCGGCGCAGCGTCAGCGCGTGGTGCGTGACGGCCAGCTTGGCGCCGCCGCCGTCCTCCTCGGAGTGGTGCAGCGGCAGCCGGGCACCGTCGCGGACCGCGTCGAGCAGGTCGCGGCGCACGCCGAAGTCGACCGGGCGTCGGTTGTCGGGGTCGACCAGGCTCTGCTCCCACAGCTCGCTGCCCTGGTAGACGTCGGGCACGCCGGGGATCGTGATCGACAGCAGCTTGGCCGCGAGCGCGTTGCTCCAGCCGGGCGCGACGACGTGCTGCAGCAGCTCGGCCAGCACCCGGCGGACCGGCTCGGAGTCGAGCGAGGCGTCGACGGCCGCGTGCACGGCGCGCTCGTAGTGCTCGTCCGGCGAGGTCCACTGCGTGCGGTCCCCGGCCTCGCGCATCGCCTTCTCGGCGTAGCCGTGCAGGCGCTCGCGCAGGTCGGTCTGCGGCTGTGCCGGCCAGGCGCCGAGGATCGCCTGCCAGAGCAGCGCGCCGAACGACGGGTCGGGGAGCGGCGACAGCGTCAGCAGCTCGTCCAGGTGCGCCTCCCAGACGTGGGGGATCTCGGCGAGCGCGGTGATCCGGGCGCGCACGTCCTCGCCGCGCTTGGTGTCGTGGGTCGACAGGGTGACCATGGCGTCCGGCCAGGACCGCTGCCGCTCGGCCATGTGCGCGTGGAAGCCGTCGGCGTCGAGCGCGAAGATGCTCGGGTCGCCGCCGACCTCGTTGAGCGAGGTGAGCCGGTTGTAGCGGTAGAACGCGCAGTCCTCCACACCCTTGGCCATCACCATGCCGCTGGTCTGCTGGAAGCGCTGCGCGGGCGCGGCGTCCGGGTCGGAGAGCACCGGCAGCAGGGCGTCCAGCGGCGCCGCGAGGTCGGGGCGGTGCTCGCGGGCCAGCGCGAACGCCTGCTCGAGGTGGTCGCGGCCGCCGGGGAGGTAGGAGCGGTAGACCGGGAAGCACGCCACCAGCTCGGCCACCGCGTCGGCGAGGCGTGGTTTCGAGACGGGCGCCAGGGCGCCCTCCTCAACCACCGGGGTCGACGCCGGGGCGCCGTCCTCGACCACGGGCTCGCCGAGGACCGCCAGCACCTCGCGGGTGATCCGGTTGACCTCGGAGTTCAGGATCCCGTCGGCGACGGCGCGCTTGGTGTCGTGGATCAGGCTCTGCCAGTCGAGGGGCCAGTCGACCGCTCCACCGCTGAGCCGCGCCTCGAGCGCGTCGAGCGGCTCCTGCCCGGCGGGGTCGGTGAGCACCCGGTCGATGTGGGCGAGGGCGTCGTACCCCGTCGTGCCGGCGGTCGCCCAGTCGGTGGGCAGCTCCTCGCCGGGCTCCAGGATCTTCTCGACGAGCACGTAGGCGTCGCGGGTCAGGTCCGAGAGGTCGTCGAGGTAGTGCTGCGGGTCGCGCAGGCCGTCGGGGTGGTCCACGCGCAGCCCGTCGACGAGGTGCTCGTCGAACCAGCGCCGGATCTCGACGTGCGAGGCGTCGAAGACCTGCGGGTCCTCGACCCGGATTGCGGCGAGCGTGTTGACCGCGAAGAAGCGGCGGTAGTTCAGCCCGCTGTCGGCGACGCGCCAGTTGACCAGCTCGTAGTGCTGCTCGTCGTGCGTCGACGTCCCGGGCGCGAGCGGGAAGCGCATGTCGTGGTAGCGCAGCTCGCCGTCGGCGACCTCGATCGCGGCCTCGTCGTCGTCACCGACGACGGGGATCCGCAGGCGGCCGCCCCCGGCCTCCCAGTCGACGTCGAAGGCCTCGGCGTACGCCGACCCGCGGCCGTGCTGCAGGAGGTCCCACCACCACGTCGACTCGCGGGGCGTTGCCACGCCGACGTGGTTCGGCACGATGTCGACGAGCACGCCCAGCCCGAGTCGCCGGGCCTCGGCCGACAGCGCCGCGAGGCCCTCAGCCCCGCCGCGGGCGGGGTCGATGCGGTCGTGCCGGACGACGTCGTAGCCGTGGCTGCTGCCCGGCTCGGCGGCGAGCAACGGGGAGAGGTAGACCCAGTCGACCCCGAGCTCCTGCAGGTACGGCAACCGCCTGGTGGCCTCGAACAGGTCGAAGTCCTCGGTGATCTGGAACCGGTAGGTGCTTGTCGGCTTGCGCATGCTCTCCCCGTCGTCTCGTGCCGTCTCGTGCTGGTGTGGTGCGGTCCGGCTCAGCCGTTCGTACGCCGGGTGGTGGACGCGACCGCGTCGTTCGCGGCCGTCGACCCGGACAGTGCGGCCAGCGAGGCGGCCACCGAGTGGTCGGGCTCGGACTCGGGCTCGGCGTGCTCGCGGAGCACGACCAGGCTGCGGGTCTCGAGCTGGACCGTGGACCCGGCCGGGTAGGTGTCGGCGTCGTCGGCCGAGCCCCCGGTGTCGATGACCACGTCCCAGGCGGCGGCGTACTCGTCGGCCGGGAGGGTGACCTCGGCCGGCCCGTCGGCGTTGAAGTAGAGCAGGAAGTGGTCGTCGGTGATGGTGCCGCCGCGGGCGTCCTTGCCGGCGATGCCGTGCCCGTTGAGGTACATCCCGATGACCTTGGTGCCGCTCTCCCAGTCGTCCTCCTCCATCGGCTTGCCCCAGACCGAGAGCCAGACGATGTCGTTGAGGCGCTCGCTGTCGCCGTCGCCGATGCGCACGGTCTTGCCGGTGAAGAAGCGCTTGCGGTGGAAGGTCGGGTGCTCCTTGCGCAGCCGGGTGACGGCGGCGGTGAACTCCACGAGCGGCTTGTCGGCCTTGTCCCAGTGCATCCAGGCGATCTCGGAGTCCTGGGCGTAGGTGTTGTTGTTGCCGTCCTGCGAGCGGCTCATCTCGTCGCCGTGCAGCAGCATCGGCACGCCCTGGCTGAGCAGCAGGGTGGCGAGGAAGTTGCGCTGCTCGCGTGCCCGCAGCTCGAGGATCTCGGGGTCGTCGGTCGGCCCCTCCGCCCCGTGGTTCCACGAGCGGTTGTGGCTCTCGCCGTCGTTGTTGTCCTCGCCGTTGGCCTCGTTGTGCTTCTCGTTGTACGACACGAGGTCGCGCAGGGTGAAGCCGTCGTGGGCGGTGACGAAGTTGATGCTGGCGAACGGCCGGCGGCCCGAGTGCTCGTAGAGGTCGGACGAGCCGGCGATCCGGCTGGCGAACTCTCCCAGCGAGGGCTCGCCGCGCCAGAAGTCGCGCACGGTGTCGCGGTAGGCGCCGTTCCACTCCGTCCACTGGGGCGGGAAGCCGCCGACCTGGTAGCCGCCGGGGCCGACGTCCCAGGGCTCCGCGATCAGCTTGACCTGGCTGACCACCGGGTCCTGCTGCACGAGCTCGAAGAACGTCGCGAGCCGGTCGACCTCGTAGAACTCGCGGGCGAGCGTCGAGGCGAGGTCGAAGCGGAAGCCGTCGACGTGCATCTCGGTGACCCAGTAGCGCAGCGAGTCCATGATCAGCTGCAGCGAGTGCGGGTGCCGGACGTTGAGGGAGTTCCCGGTGCCGGTGTAGTCCATGTAGAACTGCTCGTCGTCCTCGACCAGGCGGTAGTACGCCTCGTTGTCGATGCCGCGCATGCTCAGCGTCGGGCCGAGGTGGTTGCCCTCCGCGGTGTGGTTGTAGACCACGTCGAGGATGACCTCGATGCCGGCCATGTGCATGGCCTTCACCATCGACTTGAACTCCTGGACCTGCTGGCCCTCGCCGCTGGCGGCGTACGACGCCTCGGGGGCGAAGAAGCCGATGGTGTTGTAGCCCCAGTAGTTGCGCAGGCCCTTCTCGACGAGGGTGCTGTCCTGGACGAACTGGTGCACCGGCATCAGCTCGATCGCGGTGATGCCGAGCTTGGTGAGGTGCTCGGTCACGGCCGGGTGCGCGAGACCGGCGTACGTCCCGCGCTGCTCCTCCGGGATGTCCGGGTGCAGCTGCGTGAGCCCCTTGACGTGGGCCTCGTAGATGATCGACTCGTTGTAGGGGATCGCCAGGTGGCGGTCGCCCTCCCAGTCGAAGAACGGCGTGATGACGACGCTCTTCATCATCCGGGCGGCGGAGTCGTCGTCGTTGCGCGAGTCCGGGTCGCCGAAGTCGTAGGAGAACAGCGACTGGTCCCACTCGATGTCGCCGCTGGTCGCCTTGGCGTAGGGGTCGAGCAGGAGCTTGTTCGGGTTGCAGCGCTGGCCCTTGCTCGGGTCCCACGGGCCGTGCACGCGGTAGCCGTAGCGCTGACCGGGCTGGACCATCGGCAGGTAGCCGTGCCAGACGTAGGCGTCGACCTCGGTCAGCTCCAGCCGGGTCTCGGTGCCGTCGGCGTCGAACAGGCAGAGCTCCACGCGCTCGGCCACCTCGCTGAACAGTGCGAAGTTGGTGCCGCTGCCGTCGAACGTCGCGCCCAGGGGGTACGCCGTACCGGGCCAGATCTCCACCACGATTGCCTCCTCAGGCGCTGGTCATTGGAACGATCAAAGCACAGACAGCGCAAGGTGGTGCTTCCCGGAGAGGCCCACCCACGGTCGCCGGTGCCGTCCCCCGAGGACCGGGGGTGTGACCGGGGACCTGCCCCGGCCGGGGAATGACTCAGGCGTACCCCGAGTTGCCGCCTGTCATGACTGTTTCGCGCGATGGGGTGGAGATCACACGGGCCAGCGTCGGGCTGCGCAGCGAGCGCGGACCGATCCTGCTCGCGGTGATGCTCTCGGTGGGCCTGGTGGCCATCGACTCCACGATCCTCGCGACCGCGGTGCCCGCGGTGGTCGACGACCTCGGCGGCTTCGCGCAGTTCCCGTGGCTGTTCTCGGTCTACCTGCTCGCGCAAGCCGTCTCGGTCCCGATCTACGGCAAGCTCGCCGACCTCGTCGGCCGCAAGCCGATCATGCTCGTGGGTGTCGGCCTGTTCGTGGTCGGCTCCCTGCTCTGCGGTGTCGCGTGGGGGATGGGCTCGCTGATCGCCTTCCGGGTGCTCCAGGGCCTGGGCGCCGGCGCGGTCCAGCCGATCGGCATGACGATCGTCGGCGACATCTACTCCCTCGAGGAGCGCGCCAAGGTGCAGGGCTACATCGCCAGTGTCTGGGCCGCGGCCTCGCTGGTCGGCCCGACGCTGGGCGGGGTCTTCTCCGACTACCTGTCGTGGCGCTGGATCTTCCTGGTCAACCTGCCGATCGGGATGGCGGCCGCGTGGGTCCTGTGGCGCCGCTTCGACGAGAAGATCGTGCGCAGCCGGCACCACGTCGACGTCGCGGGCGCGCTGCTGCTCGCGGTCGGCGGCACCCTGCTCCTGCTGGGGCTGCTCGAGGGCGGCGTGCGCTGGGGCTGGGGCTCCCCGCAGAGCGTCGGGATCTTCGTCGTGGCTGCGCTCCTGCTGGTCGGCTTCGTCCAGGTCGAACGGCGCTCGCCGGAGCCGGTGCTGCCGCTGTGGATCTTCCGCGACCGCGTGCTGAACGCCGCGGCCGCCGCGTCGTTCGTCGTCGGCGTCCTGATGCTCGGGCTGTCGTCGTACGTCCCTCTCTACGCGCAGTCCGTGCTCGGCCACGGCGCCGTGATGGCCGGGCTGGCGCTCGCGGCGATGACGATCGGCTGGCCGATCGCGGCGACCACCTCGGGGCGGTTCTACCTCTCGATCGGCTTCAAGCTGACGATGCTGATGGGGGCCGGCTTCGCGGTCGCCGGCGCGATGCTGCTGCTGACGGTCGGCCCCGACGCGTCCCTGCTGCACCTCGCGCTGCCGTGCTTCGTGATGGGGATCGGCTTCGGCTTCGTGGCGAGCCCCGCGGTCGTCGCCGCCCAGAGCTCGGTGGCCTGGCAGCACCGCGGCGTCGCGACCGGCGCCAACATGTTCGCCCGCTCGGTCGGCAGCGCGGTCGGCATCGCCGTCTTCGGCGCGATCGTCAACTCGATCGTCGCCTCGCGCACGGGGGGCACCGTGCCCGACCTCGAGCACCTGCCGTCCGGCGTCCTGGACCCGGCGATCCACGCCGTGTTCGTCGCCTCCGCGGTCGTCTCGGTGGTGCTGCTGGGTGTGGGCCTGCTCATGCCGCGACGTCTCGTGGAGCCCGCTACCGAGCAGTAGGATCCGGTCCATGAAGCGCCGCATCTACGACGAGGACCACGAAGCCTTCCGCGGATCCGTCCGCGAGTTCCTGGAGCGGTCGGTGGTCCCGCACGTGGACCAGCACGCCGCCGACAAGGCCCTGCCCCGCGAGTTCTGGCTCGAGGCCGGCAAGCAGGGGTTCCTCGGCCTCGAGGTGCCGGAGGAGTACGGCGGCAGCGAGGCCGGCGACTACCGGTTCAACGCGGTGCTGATGGAGGAGCTCTCCAAGGTCAACGCCGCCCTCTCGTCCTGCGTGGGCATCCACGCCGACATCGTGGCGCCGTACCTCGTCGAGCTGACCACCGAGGAGCAGCGCAAGCGCTGGCTGCCCGGCGTCGCCTCCGGCGAGATTCTCACCGCCATCGGCATGACCGAGCCCAGCGGCGGCTCCGACCTCGCCGCCCTCAAGACCACCGCGGTCCGCGACGGCGACGACTGGGTCCTCAACGGCTCCAAGACCTTCATCACCAACGGCTACTCCGCCGACCTCGTGGTCGTCGCGGCGCGCACCTCGCCGGAGAAGAAGGCCAAGGGCATCACGCTCTTCGGCGTCGAGACCGCCAAGGAGGGCTTCAGCCGCGGCCGCAAGCTCGACAAGGTCGGCCAGGACGAGTCCGACACCGCCGAGCTGTTCTTCGAGAACCTCCGCTGCACCGACGACGACATCGTGGGCGAGCTCGACAACGGCTTCATCCACATGATGCAGAACCTCCCCCAGGAGCGCCTGGGCTGCGCGATCTCGAACCTCGCGCACGCCAAGCAGATCCTCGAGGAGACGCTGCAGTACACCAAGGACCGCAAGGCCTTCGGCCAGGGCGTCGGCTCCTTCCAGCACAACAAGTTCCTGCTCGCCGAGCTGTTCACGCAGATCGACGTCACCCAGGCGTACGTCGACCAGTGCGTCGAGGCGCACGCCGCCAAGGAGCTCACGCCCATCGACGCGGCCAAGGCCAAGTGGTGGACCTCGCAGATCCAGAACGACGTCCTCGACCACTGCGTGCAGCTGCACGGCGGCTACGGCTTCATGAACGAGTACCGCGTCGCCCGCGCCTGGCGCGACGCCCGCGTCTCGAAGATCTGGGCCGGCTCGAACGAGATCATGAAGGAGCTCATCGGCCGCGACCTCGGCCTCTGAGCCGTTCGTCGGTCGAGGAGCGAGCGTCCGGGCACGCGTCGGTCGAGTAGCGAGCGCCAGCGAGCGTATCGAGACCCGAGCCTCTCGTCGGTCGAGTAGCGAGCGTCCGGGCACTCGCTGGTCGAGTAGCGAGCGCCAGCGAGCGTATCGAGACCTGAGCCCAGCCTCGCCTTGCTTGCGAGCGCGTCGGGCGATGCGGAGGATGGCGCCATGACCACCGACGCCACCGACGCGCCCGACGTCGCCCAGCCCGTCGGGCCGCACGAGGACGAGCCGCACGACAGCGGCCTGAACAACCGGCTGAACTGGCTGCGCGCCTCCGTGCTCGGCGCCAACGACGGCATCGTCTCGACCGCCGGCCTCGTGGTCGGCGTCGCCGGCGCCACCACCGACCGCACCGCGATCCTCGTCGCCGGGATCGCGGGGCTGGCCGCCGGCGCGCTGAGCATGGGCGCGGGGGAGTACGTCTCCGTGAGCACCCAGCGCGACTCCGAGCACGCCCTGCTCGCCAAGGAGCGCCGCGAGCTGGCCGAGGACCCCGAGGACGAGCTCGCCGAGCTGGCCGACATCTACGTGCAGAAGGGCCTCTCCGAGGAGCTCGCCCTGCAGGTCGCCCGCCAGCTGACCGAGCACGACGCGCTCGGCGCGCACGCCGAGGCCGAGCTCGGCATCGACCCCGACGACCTCACCAACCCGTGGTCCGCCGCCTGGGCCTCGATGCTGTCCTTCACGGTCGGCGCGCTGCTGCCGCTGCTCACGATCGTGCTCGTGGTCGCCGGCTGGCGGGTCCCGGTGACAGTCGTCGCGGTCGTGGGGGCCCTGGCCCTCACCGGCTGGGCCAGCGCCCGCTTCGGCTACGGACCCGCGAAGAAGGCGGTGCTCCGCAACATGGCGGGCGGGCTGTTCGCGATGCTCGTGACGTTCCTCATCGGGCAGCTGGTCGGCACCCAGATCTGACCGGGCGCCGCCCGGGCATGGCATTCGTCACGACGCCGGGCCGTGAGATCCCTGTTCGGATGCCGGGATCTGCCCTAGGTTGCGGCGGGTGAAGATCGCTGTAGCAAGGGAGACCCGTGACGGTGAGTCGCGCGTCGCGATGGTGCCCGAGCTGGTCGAGAAGCTGACCGGTCTGGGGTACGCCGTCGCGGTGCAGCCAGACGCCGGACGCCACGCACTCATCGATGACGAGGAGTACCGCTCCGCCGGTGCCACCGTCGACGACGGTGCCCTCGACGACGCCGACCTGGTCGTCTCGGTCCAGCCCCTCGGCACCGACGCGATCCGCCGGCTGCCCGCCGGGGCCGCGACGGTGTCCTTCCTGCCGACCGGCCAGGAGCCGGAGATCGTCCGGCAGTTGCGTGACAGCGGCGTGACGTCGTTCGCGATGGAGCTGGTGCCCCGCATCTCCCGCGCCCAGTCGATGGACGCGCTGTCCTCGCAGGCGCTGGTGTCCGGCTACCGCTGCGCGATCGTGGCCGCGGGCCTGCTGCGCCGCTTCTTCCCCCTCAACATGACCGCCGCAGGCACGGTGAAGCCCGCGCAGGTCGTTGTGCTCGGTGCCGGCGTCGCCGGGCTCCAGGCGATCGCCACGGCCAAGCGCCTCGGCGCGGTCGTCAAGGCGTACGACGTCCGCGCGGCCGCCGCCGAGGAGATCCGCTCGATGGGCGCGGTTGCGATCGAGCTGGAGCTGGAGACCCTGGAGGGCGCGGGCGGCTACGCCCGCGAGATGACCGAGGACCGCGCGGCCCGCCAGCGCGAGCTGCTCGCGCCGTACATCGCCGCCGCCGACGCGCTCATCACCACCGCCGCCGTCCCCGGGCGCACCGCACCGATGCTCGTCACGCGGCAGATGGTCGAGGCGATGAGCCCCGGCTCGGTCGTCGTCGACCTCGCCGCCGAGACCGGCGGGAACGTCGAGGGCTCGGTCGCCGGCGAGGTGGTCCGGCTCGGCAACGCCCAGGTGTGGGGCGGGCGCAACGTGCCCAGCCAGATGCCCGGGCCGGCCTCGCGGCTCTACGCCCAGAACATCGTCAACCTCGTCACGCTGATGACCGAGTCGTCCGAGGAGGCCGGCGCCGCCCGCTTCGCGCCGGACTTCGAGGACGAGATCGTCACCGGCGCCTGCGTCACGCGCGACGGCGCGATCCACCACGGACCGACCCGCGAGGCGATCGAGGGCCCGGACCCCGAGCCCGCCGGCGTACCCGCCCCGGAGCCCGACCCGGGGGCGTCCGACGCCCCCTTCGACCAGGAGGCCGAGTCATGAGCGAGGCAGTCGTCTGGCTGACGATCTTCGTGCTGTCCGTCTTCGTCGGCGTCGAGGTGATCTCCAAGGTCTCCTCGACGCTGCACACGCCGCTGATGTCCGGCGCCAACGCGATCCACGGGGTGATCCTGCTCGGCGCGATCCTGGTGACCGGCAGCACCGACAACACCGTGGCGCTCGTGGTCGGGCTCGTCGCGATCGTGCTCGCCGCCGTGAACATGGTCGGCGGCTTCGTCGTGACCGACCGGATGCTGCAGATGTTCACGCGCCGCAAGCCGGCCGCCCCCAAGGGAGACGACGCATGATCCCCACCTGGGCCCAGCTCCTCTACCTCCTCGGCGCGGTCGCCTTCATCCTCGCGCTCAAGGGACTCTCCGGGCCGAAGACGGCCCGGACCGGCAACCTGATCGGGGCGGTCGCGGCCGTCCTGGCCTGCGCCATCCCGTTCTTCTACGCCGACCTCGACCACGTGCCGCTGATCCTGGCCGCGATCGCCGTGGGCACGGCGGGCGGGCTGTACGGCGCCCGCACCGTGCAGATGACCCAGATGCCCCAGATGGTGGCGCTGTTCAACGGCGTCGGCGGCGGCGCGGCGGCCCTCGTGGCCCTGCTCGAGCTGCACGAGATCGTCGAGCTGCACGACCGCTTCCCGGGCTACGACGTGGAGTCGTTCACGCTGGTCGCGACCGCGTTCACGATCTTGGTCGGGTCGGTGTCGTTCGCCGGCTCGGTGGTCACCTTCGCCAAGCTCCAGGAGCTGATGACCTCCCGCCCGGTGGTCTTCCCCGGCCTCCCGGTCCTCTTCGGCGGCGGCTTCGTCGCCGCCGTCGTGATCTCCGTGCTGATGGTCCGCGAGCCGATGATGTGGGGCGGCATCGCCCTGGCCCTGCTCGGGCTCCTCGTCGGCGCCCTGCTGGTGCTGCCGGTCGGCGGTGCCGACGTCCCCATCGTCATCTCGCTGCTCAACGCCTTCACCGGCCTGACCGTGGCCGCCGGTGGCTACGTCCTGTCGAACACGCTGCTTCTGGTCGCCGGCACGCTCGTCGGTGCCTCGGGCACGTTCCTCACGCTGCTGATGGCCAAGGCCATGGGCCGCTCCGTCGCCAACATCCTCTTCGGGGCCCTCAAGGGCGGCTCGACGCTCGGCGCCGGCGAGGCCTCCGACCGCCCGGTGAAGTCCGCCGGGCCCGAGGACGTCGCCATCCTGCTCGGGTACGCCGACCGCGTGATCATCGTGCCCGGCTACGGCCTCGCCGTCGCCCAGGCCCAGCACACGCTGCGCGAGCTCGTCGACGTGCTGATCGCCCGCGGGACCCAGGTCGACTACGCGATCCACCCGGTCGCCGGCCGGATGCCCGGGCACATGAACGTCCTGCTCGCCGAGGCCCAGGTGCCCTACGAGCAGCTGATCGAGATGGACGACATCAACGGCGAGTTCAAGAACACCGACGTCGTCCTCGTCGTCGGCGCCAACGACGTCGTCAACCCGGCCGCCAAGACCACCCCGGGCGCCCCGATCTACGGCATGCCGATCCTCAACGCCGACGAGGCCAAGCAGGTCGTCTTCATGAAGCGCTCGATGCGCCCCGGCTTCGCCGGCATCGAGAACGAGCTGCTCTTCGAGCCGTCCACCACCCTGCTCTTCGGCGACGCCAAGGAGTCGCTCGGCAAGCTGCTGAACGCGGTCAAGGCGCTCTGAGGCCGGCCGCGGAGGTGTGCGGTTTGGTCACCAACCGCATGTTTCGGGGCCCTGGACGTGCGGTTGGTGACCAAACCGCGACTTCCGGCACCCGTGGCGACCGTCACGGATCACCTTCGGGGCGCCGGCTCGTTGACGAGGCATGACTGACGAGGACGACGACCGCTTCGCCCGCCCGGACGGCCACCGCTACGACGCGCCGGAGTCCGACGACACGCGGATCAACAAGGAGTGGGCCTACGCGGCCCTCGGGATCCTGGTGGTCCTGATGATGGTGCTGGTCGCGACCGGCACCGTGCAGATCTTCCCCGGCGGCTGAGCCCGTCGGGTCCCGGTCGCCCGCGGTTCGCCCGCGGTCGTCCACGGGCGCCCGCAGGCGTGCGGTCAGCCCGCCGCGACGCCGTACAGCCGGTCGCCCGCGTCGCCGAGCCCGGGCACGATGTAGCCCTTCTCGTTCAGCTTCTCGTCCATCGCCGCGGTCACGACGGTGACCGGCACGTCGATGCCCTCGAGGTCGCGCTCGAGCCGCTCGCAGCCCTCGGGCGCGGCCAGCAGGCAGATCGCGGTGATGTGGTCGGCGCCGCGGTCGGTGAGGAAGCGGATCGCCGCTGCGAGCGTGCCGCCGGTCGCCAGCATCGGGTCCAGGACGTAGCACTGCCGGCCGGACAGGTCGTCGGGCAGCCGCTCGGCGTACGTCGACGCCTCGAGCGTCTCCTCGTTGCGCACCATCCCGAGGAAGCCCACCTCGGCGGTCGGCAGCAGCCGCATCATGCCGTCGAGCATGCCGAGGCCGGCGCGCAGGATCGGGACGACCAGGGGCTTGGGGGTCGCGAGGCGTACGCCGGTCGTCGGCGACACCGGCGTGACGATGTCCACGGGCTCGACGCGCACGTCGCGGGTGGCCTCGTAGGCCAGCAGCGTCACCAGCTCGTCGGCCAGCCGACGGAACGTCGGGGAGTCGGTGCGCTCGTCGCGCAGGACGGTGAGCTTGTGGGCGACGAGGGGGTGGTCCACGACATGGGTGCGCATGGGCGAACCCTAGTCCAGCCGGGGCGGACGCCCCCGTGGGCACCGGCCCGGAAGGGGGTTGGCCGTGGGGTCCGTCTCTGTCACTCTGGGAGCGTCCGCAGGCCCCGTGCGGCCGGCCGTGCCCAGCGAAGGAGCGACATGTCCGAACAGACCGATGCCGTCGACTTCGCCGTCGCCGCCTACCGCGAGGAGGGCGTCTGGCAGGTCCAGGAGCTCGCCCACGACGTCCTCACCGAGATCGGCACGCTCGCCCACGCGCTGCGACGCTTCCCCGGGGACGGCGGCGCCGTCGGGATGATCGCGATCGACGAGGACTTCTTCGTCATCGTCCGGGTGGCGGGCGCGCACGTGCGGGTGCTGCTCTCCGACTTCACCGCCGCCGAGGAGTGGGAGCTGGCCAGCTCGGCCGTCGACTTCCTGCACCTGCCGATGCCCGAGGACGAGGACGAGTCCGCCCCCGCCGGCGACCTGGAGCTGCTCGGCGACCTCGGCATGCACGCGATGGACCTCGCGGTGCTGCTCGACGACGTCGACCTGTACCCCGACGAGATGCTCTCCGACATCGCCCGTCGCCTCGGCTTCGGCGAGCTGTTCGACGACGCCATCGGCCTCACCACCGCGTGAGCCGCGCCGCCTGGAGCGAGCCGATGCTCGCCGCCCTGGCCGAGGCGCGCGCCGCCCTCGCGACCGGCGACGTCCCGATCGGTGCGGTGGTGCTCGGCCCCGACGGCGCCGTCCTCGGCACCGGCCGCAACGTCCGCGAGGCCGACGCGGACCCCACCGGGCACGCCGAGGTGGTCGCGCTGCGCGCGGCTGCCGGCGTACGCCGGGAGTGGCGCCTTGACGGCTGCACCCTCGTCGTCACCCTCGAGCCCTGCACGATGTGCGCCGGCGCCGCCGTCCTCAGCCGCGTCGACCGCGTCGTCTTCGGCGCCTTCGATCCCAAGGCCGGCGCCGTCGGCAGCCTCTGGGACGTCGTCCGCGACCGCCGCCTCAACCACCGCCCCGAGGTCATCTCCGGCGTCCTCGCCGAGGAGTCGACCGCGCTGCTGGAGGCGTTCTTCCGCGAGCACCGGGGCTGATCGGGCGGGCGTTGACCGGGCTTGTAACGCCCGGTTATGGCAACCAGGGTCCCGTTCGAACGGGTCCCCAGATCCCATAACCGGGCGTGACAAGGGCCGCACACCGCGCGGCACCCTCAGCGGACGACCGGCTCCCCACCGTCGAGGAGCGCGAGCTCGGCGCGGCGGGGGAGGCCCTCCCAGTCGCCGGTGGTCAGGCAGGCGAAGGCGCCGCAGCGGACGGCGGTCGCGAGCCGGGTCGCGGCGGGACGGCCGGCCATCAGCTCGGCGAGGTAGCCCGCCACGAACGCGTCGCCCGCGCCGACGCTGTCGACCACGGCCACCGGCACCGCCGCGACCTCGTGGTCGACGCCGTCGATCCGGGCCCGGCAGCCGTCGGCGCCGAGCTTGAGCACCGCGTCGCCAGCGCTGGCAGCGCCGCCGGCCAGCCCCGCGAGCCCCGCCACCAGCTCGGCCGGGTCGGTGGCCGTGGTGCCGAGCAGGATCCGGGCCTCGTCGTCGCCGGCGAAGACGACGGCGGAGCGCTCCGCGATCGAGCGGTACGTCGGCCCGGGGTCGCGTCCCGCCCAGACCGCGGCCCGGTGGTTGACGTCGAAGGAGATCGGGACGCCGTGCTCCGCGGCGAGGTCGAGCGCCCGCTCCGTGGCGGCCAGGGCCGACGCCGACAGCCCGGGGGTGATCCCGGTGACGTGCAGGACGGAGGCGGCGGCCACCAGGTCGGACGGGACGTCGGCCGGGTCCAGCCGGCTGCCGGCGCTGCCGGTCCGGTAGTACCAGACCCGCGCGGTCGCGGCGGTCCGGCGCTCCTTGACCATCAGCGCGGTGGGAGCGGTGTCGTCGACGGTCGCGTGCAGGGCCAGCCCCTCGGCGCGGAGCTCGCGCAGCACCCGCTCGCCCAGGGAGTCGGCACCGACCCGGCCGATCCAGGCCGCCTCGCCGCCGAGGCGTCGGACGCCGATCGCGACGTTGCTCTCGGCGCCCCCGATCCCCAGCTGCAGGGACGGCACGTGCGCCAGCGACCCGACGGCGGCGCCGCCGGCCAGGGCCAGCGTCTCGCCGAGCGTGAGCAGCCCGGCCATCAGGCGTCCACCCCGGCGGACAGGTGCGCCACGGTCGCCCGGGCCGCCTGCCGGACGGCCTCGGCGGAGACCGGGCCGCGCGGTGTGACCCAGCTGCCGCTCACGGCCAGCACGCCAGGTCGCCGCAGGTAGTCCGGTGCGACGTCCCGCGTGATGCCCCCGCTCGGCACGACCCGCAGCCCCGGGAACGGCCCGCGCAGGGCGTCGACCATCGCCGGACCGCCGAGCTCGCGGGCGGGGAAGAGCTTGACCGTGTCGAGGCCGAGCGCCAGCGCCGCCATCACCTCGCCGGGCGTCGCGACCCCGGGCAGCACGGGGACCCCGAGCTCGAGGCAGCGCTCGACGACGGCCGGGCTGAAGCCCGGCGTCACGACGTACGCCGCCCCCGCGGCCACCACCGCGTCGACCTGCGCCACGGTCAGGACGGTGCCGGCGCCGACGAGGACGTCCGTGCGCCCCGCGACGAGCGCGAGCCCCGGCAGCCCGGCCGCCGAGCGCAGCGTGACCTCGACGAGGCCGAGTCCGCCGGCCGCCAGCCCCTCGACCAGGGGTACGGCGTCACCCGGGGTGTCGAGCACCGCGACCGGGAGGAACCGGTCCCGGCCCAGGCGCTCGACGAGGGCGTTCACCGGCCGAGCCAGCCCCCGTCGACGGGCAGCGTGACGCCGTCGACGTAGTCGGAGGCGGCGCTGCAGAGGAACACCGTCGCGCCCGCCAGGTCCTCGCCGCGGCCCCAGCGCCCGGCCGGGATCCGGCCGAGGATCGAGGCCGAGCGCTCCGGGTCGTCCTGGAGCGCCTGGGTGTTGTCGGTGGCGATGTAGCCGGGGGCGATCGCGTTCACGTTGACGCCGCGCGGCGCCCACTCGTTCGCGAGGGCCTTGGTGAGGCCCGCGATCCCGGACTTCGACGCGGTGTAGCCAGGGACGTTGATGCCGCCCTGGAAGCTCAGCAGCGAGGCGGTGAAGACCACCTTGCCGCGCCCGCGCGCGAGCATCGGCGCCGCGAGCAGCTGGGTGAGGACGAACTGCGACGACAGGTTGACCGCGATCACCTCGTCCCAGAGGTCGAGGCCGTGCTCGGCGGCGGGCTGGCGCCGGATGGTGCCGGCGTTGTTGACGAGGATGTCCGGCGTGCGCTCCCGGCCGGCGAGCTCGGTGCCCAGCGCCACGACGGCGTCCCGGTCGGCGAAGTCGCAGCGACGACCCTCGAAGGACCGTCCGGTCGCCTCGACCGCCCGGCCCACCTCGCTGTCGTCCTCGAGCTGGGCGCTGACGCCGATGACGTCCGCGCCGGCGGCGGCCAGCGCCTCGGCCATCGCGCGGCCGATGCCGCGGCGGGCGCCGGTCACGACGGCGAGGGACCCGGTGAGGTCGAACAGGCCGCTCATGCGCCGGCCCGGCAGTCGACGAGGATCTTCATGGCGCGACCCTGCTCGAGCGTGTGGAACGCCTCGGCGACCTCGGTCAGCGGCACCACCTGGGTGATCAGCGCGTCGGCCGGGACCACTCCGGCGTGCAGCAGCTCGACCGAGCGCTCGAAGTCGGTGCGCTCGTAGACCCGGGCGCCGACGATGGTGAGCTCGCGCCAGAACACGCGCTGCAGGTTGACCGGTCGCGGCTGCGGGTGGATCGCGACGACCACGACGGTGCCGCGCACGCGGGCGATGTCGGTCGCGGCCAGCACGGCCGAGGGAGCCCCCGAGACCTCGAAGACGACGTCGGCGCCGGCACCGCCGGTCCAGGCCTCGACCGTGTCGGTGAGGTTGCCGCTGGTCGGGTCGGTGCAGTCGAAGCCGAGCGCCTCGGCCGCGGCCCGACGGCCGGCGTCCGGCTCGCCGAGCAGCACCTCGGCCCCGGCGTCGCGGGCGACGACGGCGATGAGGACGCCGATCGGGCCACCCCCGAGGACCACGACGCGGTCGCCCGCGCCGAGCCCGGAGCGGCGTACGTCGTGCACGGCGACCGCGACCGGCTCGACCAGCGCGGCGTGCTCGAGGGAGAGGCCCTCGGGCAGCGCGACGAGCAGGTCGGCCCGGACGTTCCAGCGGCCCTGGAGGGCGCCGGGGGAGTCGATCCCGACGAAGTCGAGGTTCTGGCAGATGTGCTGGTGGCCCGCGAGGCAGGCCGGGCAGGTGCCGTCCCAGGCCAGCGGCATCACGGTCACGGCGTCGCCCACCGACCAGTCGGCGACACCCTCGCCGAGGACCGCGATCGTGCCGGACATCTCGTGCCCGATGACCGCCGGCAGGCTGACCCGGGCGTCCATGGCGCCGTGCAGGATGTGCAGGTCGGTGCCGCAGATGCCCACGTAGGCCACCGCCACCTGCACCTCCCCGGGCCCGGGGGCCACGGCCTCCGCCTCGTCGACCGTGATGGTCCTGTCTCCGACGTACGCCGCGCTCTGCATGGTGCTCCTCGTGCTCGGTGGGCCACTGGTGCGGGGCGGGTTGCCGGGGACCGGGCCGGGGCCTATTGTTGCGCAAACGATTGATCAGATGTCAAGGAGCGACCCCCGGGCCGCCCTGTAAGGAGGGCCCGTGAGCGACACCCCGGAGCTGCCCCTCGCCGGCCTGCTCGTCCTCGACTTCAGCCAGTTCCTCGCCGGCCCCGTCGCGGCCCTGCGCCTGGCCGACCTCGGCGCCCGCGTGGTCAAGATCGAGCGGCCGAGCGCCGGGGAGATCGGCCGCACCCTCGCCTTCGCCGGCCGCTGGCGCGACGGCGACACGCTGTCGTTCCACGCGATGAACCGCAACAAGCAGGCCGTCGTCGCCGACCTCAAGGACCCCGACGACCTCGCCGCCGTCAAGGAGCTGGTGGCCCGCGCCGACGTGCTGATCCAGAACTTCCGCCCCGGCGTGATGGAGCGCATCGGCCTCGACGCCGCCTCCGCCCTGGCGCTGAACCCGGGGCTCGTCTACGCCTCCGCGACGGGGTACGGCGCCGCCGGCCCGTGGGCGGCACGACCCGGCCAGGACCTGCTGGCCCAGTCGGTGGCGGGAGTCCCGTGGCTCAGCGCCACGCAGGAGCACCCCGTCCCGGTGGGCCTCGCGATCGCCGACCACCTGATGAGCTGCCACATCGCCGAGGGCGTCACCGCGCTGCTGGTCCGCAAGGTCCGCACCGGAGTCGGCGGCCTGGTCGAGACCAGCCTGCTGGAGGCGATGCTCGACCTGCAGCTCGAGCTCCTCACGACCACGCTGAACGACGCGCCGGGGACGCCCGAGGCGCCCGCCCCCGCCCGCGGTCCCCACTCCGCCCACGCCCACCTGGCGGCGCCGTACGGCACCTACCCGACGGCCGACGGCCACCTCGCGATCGCGATGGCCCGCGTGGACGACTTGGGCCGCCTCGTCGGCAGCGACACGCTCGCCGCGATCGACGACCCCGAGCGGTGGTGGAGCGAGCGCGCGAGCATCGAGCGCGAGCTCGCCGCCGTCCTCGCGACCCGCAGCACCGCGGCGTGGCTCGACGTGCTGGACCCGGCGGGCGTCTGGTGCGCCCCGGTGCTCACCCTCGACGCGATGCTCGAGCACGAGGCGTTCGCGGCGATCGGCATGACGCAGGAGGTCGAGCGGCCGGATCCGGCCGGCGGCGACCCCGTCCGGCTCACGACCACCCGCAGCCCGATCCGGCTGGACGGCCAGGTCCTCCGCAACCGCAAGGCGGCCCCCCGTCTCGGCGAGGACGGCGACGTGCACGACCTGCTGCGGGACGGTGGGGGAGATCGCGGCTGAGATCGTGGGGGACTCCGCGGGTCCGGTCCCGGCAGGGCCCGGCGACAGTAGGCTGCGGACCATGGCCACGCTGGGTGACGTCGCGGCACGTGCCGGCGTGTCGATCTCGGCCGTGTCGCGCGTGCTCAGCAACCACCCCTCGGCACGGGTGAGCGAGGCGACCCGGGTCCGGATCGTCGACGCCGCGCGCGACCTGCAGTACCGCCCCAACTTCGCCGGCAGGGCGCTGAAGTCGGCGCGCACCCAGGTGATCGGCCTGGTCGTGCCGGACCTGACCAACGCGCTCTTCACCGAGCTCATGCACGGCGCCGAGGACGAGGCCCGGGCGTGCGACTACACCGTGCTCCTCGGCCGCTCCGACGACGTGCGCCCCGGAGGCGAGGTGATCGAACGGCTGATCGGCGAGGGCCGCGTCGACGGCATGGTGGTCCAGGTCGGCGACGGCGTGCCGCCCGCCGGGCTCGGCGACCTGCTCGCCTCCAACGCGCCGATCGTGCTCATCAACTCGGCCTACCCCGGGCACGTGGGCTCGGTCGCCCTCGACGACGAGACCGGCGCCCGGCTGGCCACCCAGCACCTGGTCGACCTGGGGCACCGCGACATCGTGCTGGCCAACGGCCTGCCGCGCTCGTTCACCGCGAAGCGCCGCCGGGTCGGCTACCAGCGGGCCCTCACCGACGCCGGGATCGCGGTGGACCGGACCCGCGAGCTGCGGCTCGGCTACACCGCTGCCAACGGTCGGGCCGCCCTACGCCGGCTGCTCGCGCTCGAGGTGCGCCCGAGCGCGGTCGTCGTGGCCAACGTGAACGCCGCCGTCGGCCTGCTGGCGGAGGCCCGCGCCCACGGGATCCGGGTGCCGGACGACCTGTCGGTCGTGTGCGTCCACGACTCCTGGACCGCGGAGAACACCTGGCCCCCGTTGACCGCGGTGAAGATGCAGTTCTACGCGATGGGGCGCACCGCGGTGCGGGGCGTGATCGCCCGCATCGAGACCGGGGCGATGGTCGACGAGGTCATCACAGACCCGGCGCCGGAGCTGATCGTGCGTGAGTCCACGGCGCCGTACCCCTCCTGAGAGGGGTGTCGGGAAGCTCGTCGGAAAAAAGTGAACGTCGTCACGTCAAACGATTGACCAACCTGTGACGTAGGTCTAACGTTTGAGCAGCCGCGAGGGCGCCATCGACCGAGAACAGACGCGGCAGGACCAGAATCCCAAAGGAGCAAGTCCCATGAAGTCATCCAGCGCTCGTCTCGGGAAGAAGCGCCTGTCGGCCGCGGTGCTCAGCGCCACGGCCATGTTCGCCCTCGCCGCCTGCGGCGGCGGTGACGACGCGAGCACGGGGGCGTCGAACCAGACCGACTCCGGCGGCGCGATCACGGTGTGGGTCGACCCGCCCCGGGTGCCCGCCGCCGAGGCGTTCAAGAAGGCCAACCCCGACATCGACATCACCATCAACCAGATCGACGGCACCGTCGGCGGCAAGTCGCTGCAGCAGCAGTTCGCGCAGTTCAACCAGGCCAAGAAGGGCTGGCCGGACGCGATCTTCTTCCCGTCCAACGACGACATCGCCTGGGCGGCCGGCGCGCAGATCAACTACACCGCCGACCTCACCGACCTGCTCCCCGACGTGATCTCGGGCTACGACCCGGCCGTCATCGAGCCGTGCAACATCGACGACCAGATCCGCTGCCTGCGCAACGACGCCGCCCCGGACGTGTTCTGGTACAACAAGAAGTTCTTCGACGACAACGGCTACAAGGTGCCCACCACGTGGGAGGAGTACGCCCAGCTCGCCGTGCAGATCGCCAAGGAGAACCCCGGCAAGATCAGCGGGTTCACCGGCGACGCCTACGCCCCCGACCGCTACCTGTGGGCCAGCGGCTGCCCGACCAACGCGCGCCAGTCGGCGACCGACGTGAAGATCGACCTGTCGGACCCGACCTGCACCCGGGCCAAGGACCTGCTCTCGACGATGCTCGACGGCAAGGCCCTCTCGACGCTCGGCATCTTCGACGCCGACGCCGCGACCGCCGGCAAGGACCTCGTGATGAGCCCCGGCGCCGTCTGGTGGGGCGACTACCTCTTCAACCAGACGTGGAAGATCCCGGCCGGCCAGATGACCGCCGTGGACCCGCTCACCTGGGAGGGCGACAGCGAGCCCAGCACCGGTGACGAGGGCGGCGGCCTGTGGGGCGTCTCGAACCACATCAAGGGCAAGGAGCTCGAGAACACCCTGAAGTTCGCCGAGTTCGTCGCGACCGACCCGGCCTGGCAGGTCGACCTGACCACCGGCCTCCCGGCGTACGGCCCGGTCCAGGACCAGTGGATCGCCAAGCAGGCCAAGGCGAACTACTTCGCGGACAACGACACCACCTTCGCGGCGTTCAAGTCGGCGATCGGCTACGTCAAGCCGGACCACGCCTACATGCTCTACAACACCGGCAGCGTCTGGACCGAGACGATCACGCCGGCGCTGGTCGACGGCAAGAGCATCGACGACGCCTGGTCGGCGTTCGACGACGAGCTGAACAACCAGGCCAAGGCGATGGGCTACACCGTCAAGTGAGGACCGGAGCGGGTCGGGGCGTCTCCTCGACCCGGCCCGCTCCACTCCCGCACCACCCCTCATCACCCCTGCACCGAGGAGAGACGCAGCCGTGACGACCAAGGAGAAGCCAGCATGACGACGGGTCTGACAGAGGAACGGCAGGCAGTTCCACCCCCGCCGGCGCCGACCCCGACCCGCCGGCCACGCACCCGGGTCTCGCGGCCCAGCGAGGCCCGCGGCGCCTGGCTGCTGATGTCGCCGTACGTCGTCCTGCTGATGATCGCCGGCGTCATCCCGATCGGGTATGCCGTCGAGACGTCGCTCAAGCGGGCGCCCACGCCCCTCGACCCGACCAGCGGCTTCGGCGGGATCGACAGCTACAAGACCGTCGTCAGCGACTACCGCTTCGTCGACACGTTCATGAACATCGGCGCGGTCCTGGTGATCTGGCTGCCGATCATGATGATCGGCATCGTCTCGCTGGCGCTGCTGATCCACGCCAGCCCGGGCCGCTTCGGCTCCGCGATGCGCTTCGTCTACTTCATCCCGGGTGCGCTCGCCGGGATCGCGAACTTCGTCCTGTGGGTCTACCTCCTCAACCCGAGCCAGTCGCCGATCGAGGGCTTCTGGCACGCGATGGGCGTCGAGACCATCAAGCAGGCCGTGGCGACGCCCGGCCAGCTGCCGTTCGTGCTGACGGCGATGATGTTCTTCCAGGGCGTCGGCTCGTGGATCGTGGTCGTGAACGGCGGCCTCAACGGCATCTCCGCCGAGACCCTCGAGGCCGCGAGCCTCGACGGGGCCAACGCCTGGCAGCTCGCCTGGCACGTCAAGCTGCCGATCATCCGGCCGTGGCTCGGCTACGCCGCGCTGATGAACCTGGCCTACGGCTTCCAGCTGTTCCTCGAGCCGCAGCTGCTCGACCAGGTGGCCTCGAACGCGCTGCCCGACCAGTGGACGCCCACCCAGCTGGGCTACGCGTTCGCCTTCAGCAAC
The DNA here is from genome assembly GCF_014212315.1 of Nocardioides luti. Lineage (NCBI taxonomy): Bacteria > Bacillati > Actinomycetota > Actinomycetes > Propionibacteriales > Nocardioidaceae > Nocardioides > Nocardioides luti. Next base: position 2,171,882 of record NZ_JACKXE010000001.1, on the reverse strand, counting down.
TACAACTTCCCCGCCGCGGCCGCGATGTCGCTGATCCTCCTGGTCATCACCCTCGGGATCGGCATGGTCATCGTCTTCCGCAGCGGCCTCTTCGGCGAGGAGAGCTGATGAGCACGCAGGCCGCCACCCGGGCACCCCGGTCCACGAAGGGCGCCGCCCGTCGCACGGGCCCCGGCCCCGGCGCGTGGACCGTCGGACGCCTCGCCCGGGTCGTCACCATGCTGTTCGTCGCGGCGATCTTCGTCTTCCCGATGGTCGGCTTCATCGCGATGGCCTTCCGCGACAACGACAACGTCCAGGCCGGCAAGGACGGCTTCCTCGGCCTCGGCGGGGTCTCCTGGGACAACGCCGTCTTCAGCTGGTCGCAGGTCAACGGCTTCGGGCCGAACGGCGGGCTCTTCACGCAGTGGATGACCAACTCGCTGATCGTGGCCGGCAGCGGCGCCATCATCGCGGTGGTCGCCGCGCTGCCCGCGGGCTACGCGATGGCCCGGCTGCGCTACCGCGGCCGCCGGCTGATGCTGATCGTCACGCTGATCACGATGGTCATGCCCAACACGGTGCTCGTGATCCCGCTGTTCCTCGAGGTCAACGCCGTCGGCGCCGTGGGCGAGCTGTGGCCGGTCGCGGTGATCATGGGGTTCTTCCCGTTCGGGGTCTACCTCTCCTACATCCACTACCTCACGACGATGCCGGCCGAGCTCGTCGAGGCGGCCCGGCTCGACGGGCTCAGCGAGGTCTCGATCTTCCTGCGCATCGCGCTGCCGATCAGCAAGCAGGCGACGGTCCTCGTGGTCTTCTTCGCCTTCGTCGCGAACTGGACCAACTTCTTCCTGCCGCTCGCCCTGCTCTCGTCGAACCAGGACAACAAGACCGTCTCCATCGGCCTGCAGGAGCTCATCGGCGCCAGCCCGCTCTTCAACCCGACGGTCGCGGCCGGCCTCGACGTGAAGCTCTACATGCCCCAGCTCGCGATGGCGACGTTCCTCAGCATGCTGCCGCTGCTCGCCGTCTTCATCTTCGCCCAGCGCTACCTCATCCGGGGCGAGACCGTGGGGGCGGTGAAGGGGTGAGCGCCGGGTACGACCGCCCCGAGCTGCGCCCGCACCCCGGGTACACCCTCGACCTGCCGACCGCCCCGCGGCCGATCGTGGTCGTGGGGGCCGGCGGCATCGTGCGGGACGCCCACCTCCCGGCGTACGCCAAGGCCGGCTTCCCGGTCGCCGCGATCGTCGACCTGCAGGTCGACCGCGCCCGGGCGCTCGCGGACGAGTACGCCGTCGACCAGGTGCACGCCGACGTCGCCGCGGCCGTGGCGGCCGCTCCCGCGGACGCGGTGTACGACGTCGCGCTGCCGCCCGAGGCCCACGTCGAGGTCCTCGAGCAGCTCCCCGACGGTGCCGCCGTGCTGCTGCAGAAGCCGCTCGGCAACCACCTCGACGAGGGCCTGCGCACGCTGGAGGTCTGCCACCGCAAGGGCCTGGTCGCCGCGGTCAACACCCAGCTCCGCTTCGCGCCGTACGTCGCGGCCGCCCGTGCCCTCGTGGCGAGCGAGGCGATCGGCGAGCTCTACGACCTCGAGGTCCGCGTCTCGGTGAACACCCCCTGGGAGCTGTTCCCCTACGTCCTCGACCTCGACCGCCTCGAGATCAACATGCACAGCGTCCACTACCTCGACCTGGTGCGCTCGTTCCTCGGTGACCCGACCGGCGTCTCGGGCACGACCGTGCGCAACCCGGCACGCAGCCACGCCAACAGCCGCACGAACCTCGTCCTGCACTACGGCGACCGGCCGGTGCGCGTGGTGGTCTCGACCAACCACGACCACACCTTCGGCGACGGCTACGAGGAGAGCTTCGTGAAGTGGGAGGGCACCCGCGGTGCCGTCCGCGCCCAGCTCGGCCTTCTGCTCGACTACCCGCGCGGCGGCCCCGACGTCCTCGAGGCGTGGCTCGCCGACGACCCGGAGGCCGGCTGGCAGCCGGTGCCGTTCGAGGGCTCGTGGTTCCCCGACGCGTTCATCGGCTCGATGGGCGTCCTGCAGCGCTACCTCGAGGGCTCGATCGACTCGCTGCCGACCTCGGTGGACGACGTGTTCCGCACGATGGCCGTCGTCGAGGCCGGCTACCTCGCCACGGCCGCCGGCGGGGTGCCCCCGCCGTACGACGCCGCCCCGCACTGAGCGCCACCCGGCGCACCCCCGCACCTCCCCGGAAGGAACCACCATGAGAATCGCCCGACTCGGCCCCGCCGGTGCGGAGATCCCCACCGTCGTCGTCGACGGCACCCACCTCGACCTGCGCCCCGTCCTCGGGACGCCGGGCACCGGGGCGGGCGGCGACGTCGGTCCGGCGTTCTTCGCCGCGGGCGGCCTCGACCTGGTGGCCGCGGCCCTCGAGGCCGGCACCCTGGAGCCGCTCGCCGGTGCCGAGGGGCTGCGCGTCGGCGCGCCGCTCGCGCGCCCGGGCAAGATCGTCTGCATCGGCCTGAACTACCGCGACCACGCCGAGGAGACCGGGGCGACCCTGCCCGAGGAGCCCGTCGTCTTCATGAAGGACCCCTCCACGGTGGTCGGCCCCTTCGACGAGGTGCTCGTCCCGCGCGGCTCGACCAAGACCGACTGGGAGGTCGAGCTCGGCGTCGTCGTCGGCCGCACCGCCCGCTACCTCGACTCGCCCGCCGACGCCCGCGGCCACGTGGCCGGCTACGTCCTGAGCCACGACGTGTCCGAGCGCGAGTTCCAGCTCGAGCGCGGCGGCCAGTGGGACAAGGGCAAGAGCTGCGAGACCTTCAACCCGCTCGGCCCGGAGCTCGTGAGCGCCGACGAGCTGCCGGACCCGCAGGACCTGCGGCTCTCGCTGTCCGTGAACGGCGTCAAGCGCCAGGACGGCACCACCGCGAACATGCTCTTCGGGGTCGACCACGTCATCTGGTACCTCAGCCAGTTCATGGTGCTCGAGCCCGGTGACGTCATCAACACGGGCACGCCGGCCGGCGTCGCGCTCGGCCTCCCGGACGCGCCGTACCTCCGCGCCGGCGACGTCGTCGAGCTCGAGATCACCGGCCTCGGCCGCGCCTGCCAGACCTTCGGGCAGGCGTGATGAGCACCGTGGACGCCGCGAGCGGCACCGGCGAGTACGCCGGCCTGGTCGCCGCCGTGACCGGCGGTGGCGCGGGCATCGGCCTGGCCATCGCCGAGGAGCTCGCCGCCCGGGGCGCCCGGGTCGCCGCGCTCGACCTCGACACCTCCGCCCTGCCCGAGCACCTGACCGGGGTGCGGTGCGACGTCACCGACCGGGCCTCGGTGCAGGCGGCGATCGACGAGGTCGCCGAGAAGCTGGGCGGGCTCGACGTGCTGGTCAACAACGCGGGCATCAGCGCGGTCGGCACCGTCGAGGACCTCAGCGACGACGACTGGCACCGCGTGCTCGACGTCAACGTCGTCGGCATCGCGCGGGCGACCGCCGCCGCGCTGCCGCTGCTGCGCGCCTCCGAGCACCCGGCGATCGTCAACATGTGCTCGATCGGCGCGCTCAACGGGCTGCCGCAACGGGTGCTCTACAACGCCTCGAAGGGCGCCGTGCTGGCGCTGACCTACGCGATGGCCACCGACCACGTCGGCGAGGGCATCCGGGTCAACTGCGTCTCGCCGGGCACCGTGCACACCGGGTTCGTGGACCGGATGCTCGCGAAGTTCCCCGACCCCGTCCGCGAGAAGGCCGCCATGGACGCCCGCCAGGCGACCGGCCGGATGGTCTCCCCGGCCGAGGTGGCCGACGCGGTCGCCTACCTCGCCAGCCCGCGCTCTGGCTCGACGACCGGCACGGCCCTGGAGGTCGACGGCGGCGTCACGCACCTGCGCGTGCGCCCGGTGCAGAAGACCGACGAGAGCGGAGCCGGGTCGTGAGCGAGCTGCCGCTGCCGCTCGAGGGGATCACCGTCCTCGACTTCAGCCAGTTCCTCGCCGGGCCGGTGGCCGCGCTGCGCCTCGCCGACCTCGGCGCCCGTGTGATCAAGGTCGAGCGGCCCGGCGGCGGCGACCTCGGCCGCACGCTGGCCTTCGCCGGCCGGATGGCCGGCGACGACAGCATGTCCTTCCACGCCATGAACCGGAACAAGGAGTCCGTCACGGCGGACCTCAAGGACCCCGACGACCTCGCCTTCGTCCGCGAGCTCGTGGCCTCCGCCGACGTGATGATCCAGAACTTCCGCCCCGGCGTGATGGAGCGGATCGGGCTCGACTACGACTCCGTGCGCGCGCTCAACCCGACGCTCGTCTACGGCAGCGTGAGCGGGTACGGCGACAGCGGACCGTTCAAGGACCGGCCCGGCCAGGACCTCCTGGCCCAGGCGATCTCCGGGCTGCCGTGGCTCAACGGCTCCAGCGACGACCCGCCGGTCCCGGTGGGCGTCGCGGTCGCGGACCACCTCGCCAGCTGCCACCTCGCCCAGGGCATCACCGCCCTGCTCGTGCGGCGCTTCCGCACCGGTCGGGGCGGGCTCGTGCAGACCAGCCTCTTCGAGGCGCTGCTCGACCTGCAGTTCGAGCTGCTCACCACGCGCCTCAACGACCCGACCATCGCGGTGCAGCGCAAGGGCGAGCGGTCCGCGCACGCGTTCCTCTCCGCGCCGTACGGCATCTACCCGTGCAGCGACGGCTATCTCGCGATCGCGATGAACCCCGTCCCCACCATCGGGCGGCTGCTCGACATCCACCAGCTCGCGTCGATGACCGACCCGACCGCCTGGTGGGAGCTGCAGGACGAGATCGAGCGGCTCATCTCCGAGCGCCTCGTGACCGGCACCCGCGACGAGTGGCTGGCCGTGCTCGACGTCGCCGACGTGTGGTGCGCGCCGGTGCTGACCCTCGAGGAGCTCGTCGCCCACGACGGCTTCCGTGCGATCGCGATGACGCAGCAGGTGTCCACCGGCGACCTCAGCCTCACCACGACGCGTGGCCCGCTGCGGCTCGACGGGCGGGACCTGCGCAGCGACCGCGCCGCACCGCGGCTGGGCGAGCACACCGAGGCCGTCCGCCGCGAGGTGGCGGCCGCCCGCGAGCACGAGGGCGTCTCGTGACGACCCGGCTGCGCGGCATGACGTGGGAGCACCCCCGCGGCTACGACTGCCAGGTGGCGGCTGCGGCGGAGTACGCCCGGCGGACCGGCGTCGAGGTCACGTGGGAGTTCCGCTCGCTGCAGGCCTTCGCCGACGCCCCGCTCGAGGAGCTGGCCGCGGCCTACGACCTGCTCGTGATCGACCACCCGCACGTGCCGCTCGCGGCCGCGGAGGGCCTGCTCGCCCCGCTCGACGGCCACGGGCTGGACGACCGGCTGGCGGCGCTCGCCGCCTCCGCGGTCGGCAGCGCGCACACGTCGTACGCCCACGAGGGCCGGCAGTACGGCCTGGCCACCGACTCGGCCGCCCAGGTCGCCGTGCTCCGGCCGGACCTGCTCGACGTCGTCCCGGAGGACTGGGACGCGGTCCTCGCCCTCGCCGACGAGGGGCGGGTGCTCTGGCCGGCGAAGCCGATCGACGCCTTCTCGACGCTGATGACGCTGGCGGCCAACCACGGCACCCCGGTCAACGCGGAGCCCGGCACCTTCCTGACGCCCGAGCAGGCGGCCCCGCTGCTGGACCTGATGCACCGGCTCGCCGAGCGGGTGCCGGACTGGTGCCTGGCGGCCAACCCGATCGAGGTCGCCGAGGCGCTGAGCGCCGGGGACACCTGGTCCTACGCGCCGCTGGCCTTCGGCTACACGAACTACTCCCGCGCCGGCTTCCGCCCGCACCGCCTGCGGTACGTCGACATCCCGCGCGGTCCGCGCGGTGTCGCGGGCTCGCTGCTCGGGGGAGCGGGGGTGGCCGTCTCGGCGCACGCCTCGGACCTCGACGCGGCCCGCGCGTACGCCCTCTGGGTGGCCTCGCCCGAGGTGCAGGCCGGGGTCTACTACGACGCCGGCGGCCAGCCGGGCTACGCGCCGGCCTGGGACGACGACCGGCTCAACGCCGACTCCTGGGAGTTCTTCCGGGGCACCCGCCAGACCCTCGAGCAGGCCTGGGTGCGGCCGCGGTACGCCGGCTACATCGAGTTCCAGGACACCACGTCCCCCTGGGTGACCGCGGCGCTGCGCGGGGAGATCACCGACGCCGAGCTGGTCCGCCGGATGAGCGAGCAGGCCGAGCGCCTGCTGGTGCCGGCCCCCACCCACCACCTGAGCGAGGAGTCCGCATGAGGACCGAGGACCGCTGGTTCGAGGACCACGAGATCGGCGAGAGCCGCACCTCGGTGGGCCGCACGATCACCGAGGCCGACATCGTGCTGCACGCCGGCCAGACCGGGGACTTCTTCCCCCACCACATGGACGCGGAGTGGACCGCGACGCAGCCGTTCGGGCAGCGCATCGCGCACGGGACGCTGATCATGTCGGTCGCCGTAGGGATGACCGCGGGCGACATCAACCCGCAGTCGATGTCCTACGGCTACGACAAGGTCCGCTTCATCAAGCCGGTCTTCATCGGCGACACCATCACGGTCACCGCCGCGATCACCGAGAAGGCCGACCACCCCCGGATGGCCGACACCCACGGCTACGTCCACGAGCTCGTCTCGGTGACCAACCAGCGCGGCGAGACCGTGCTGGTGCTGACCCACCTCTACCTGGTCAACAAGCGGGCGGCGTGAGCGAGCCCCTGCGCCTGCTCGGCCGCGACTTCGACGGGTTCCGTCGGGCCGTGGCCGCCCACGGCGACGCCTGGGCCGACGGGAGCGTCGAGGCCACGTGGCTCGGCCTGCCCGAGCTCCAGGCCGCCGTGCTCGGGCCGGTGGCAGCAGGGGCCGCGGCGGCCGACCTGCTCGTCGTCCCGGCCGACTGGCTCCCGGCCCTGGCCGCGGCCGGCACGATCCGGCCGCTGACCGGCCTGCTCGTCGACCGGCCCCCGCACGACTGGCCGGACGCCTGGCCGGCGTCGTTCCGCGAGGGCGTCACCTGGGGCGGCTCGGTGTGGGGCGTGCCCTTCCACGACGGCCCGCAGCTGCTGTTCACGCACGACGCCGCGTTCGCCGACGCCGGGCTCGCGGCGCCCGCCACGTGGTCCGACCTGCTCGCCGCGGCCGTGTCGCTGCACGGCCCGGACCGCGCCGGCACCGTGCTCGCCGGGGCGCCGGACGGGCACAACAACGTCTACGACTTCGTCCTGCACCTGTGGCGCTGCGGCGGCGACCTGCTCGACGGCCGCTCCGTCGTCCTCGACTCGCCCGCGGCGCGCGAGGCGCTCGCCCTCCTGCGCGGGCTGGCGACCGGCCTGGTGCCCGACGACGCGCACGCGCTCGACAGCAACGGCAGCGGCGCGGCCTTCGCGGAGGGCCGGGTCGCCGTCACCGTCAACTGGGCGGGGTACGCCGCGCTGGCGGCCGCCGGCCCCGTCGCCGGGTCCGGCTTCACGACACGCGTCGCGCCGACCCACGACGACGGCACCCCGACCACCACCGTCAACGCCTTCTGGGCCACGGCGGTGACGTCGGCCTGCGCCGACCCGGACCGGGCCTGGTCCTACGTCCGCCACGCGGCCGGTCCGGAGATGGACCTCGCCACGACCGCCGCCGGCGCCTCCGGGGCGCGGCGGAGCACGTGGACGGACCCGACGGTGCTGGCCGAGCACCCGGAGTACGCCCTCTTCGAGGCGGCCCACGCCCACTCCCGGCCGCTGCCCCGCATCCCCGAGCTGCCCACCGTCGTCGACCTGCTCAACGACCTCGTCGAGGCGGTCGTGTGGCAGGGCGCCGACGCGGACGCCGCCCTGGCTCGGGCCGGGCGCGAGCTCGAGCTCGTGCTGGGCGACGCGGTGACCCGCGGCGCCAGCGGGAGCCGGTCATGAAGGCGCGGACGCACGGGGCGCTCGCGCTGACCGAGCTCGGTCTCGGCGGCGCGCAGCTCGGCAACCTCTACCGCGCGATCAGCGACGAGACCGCGGCCGCCACGGTCGCCGCGGCCTGGGACGCCGGGATCCGCTACTTCGACACCGCCCCCCACTACGGCGTCGGGCTCGCCGAGCGCCGTCTGGGCCGGGCGCTCGCCGAGCGACCGCGGGACGACTACGTCCTGTCCACCAAGGTCGGCCGGCTGCTCGTCGACGACCCGGCCGGCGCCGGGCGCCGCGACGCCGAGGGCTTCGACGTGCCCGCCAGCACCCGACGGGTCTGGGACTTCAGTCGTGACGGCGTACGCCGCTCGGTCGAGGAGAGCCTGACCCGGCTCGGGCTCGACCGGATCGACGTGGCCTTCCTCCACGACCCCGAGGACCACTGGGAGCAGGCGCTGGCCGAGGGGCTGCCGGCGCTCGTCGAGCTCCGCGAGGAGGGCGTGCTCGGTGCGGTCGGTGCGGGAATGAACTTCGCCGCCCCGCTCACCGAGCTGGTCCGCGAGCACGACGTCGACCTCGTGATGTGCGCCGGTCGCCACACCCTGCTCGAGCAGGCCGACGAGCTCCTCGACGCCGCGCTCGCGCACGGTGTCGGGGTGGTCGCAGCCGGGGTCTACAACTCGGGGCTGCTCGCCCGCCCGCGCCCCGCCGCCGACGCCCACTACAACTACGCGCCGGCCCCGTCCGAGCTGCTGGCCCGCGTGCACGCGCTGGCCGACGCCTGCGAGGCGCACGGGGTCTCGCTCCCCGAGGCCGCCCTGGCCTTCCCGTTCCGCCACCCCGCGGTCGTCTCGGTCGTGGTCGGCGCCGCCGCCCCCGGCCAGGTCGCCGACGCCGTCGACCGGCACCGCCGCACGATCCCCGACGACCTCTGGACCGACCTCGCGCTCGCGCGGCCGGCCACCGAAGCCCTGGAGGGCCCATGACCCGCATCACCGCCGTCGAGATCAGCGACGTCCGGTTCCCCACCTCGCTGTCGATGGACGGCTCGGACGCGATGAACAAGGACGGGGACTACTCCGCGACCTACGTCGCGCTCCGCACCGACGACCCCGAGCTGTCCGGCTTCGGCTTCACGTTCACCATCGGGCGGGGCAACGACGTCTGCTGCCTGGCCGCCGAGCACCGCGCCGCCCCGCTCGTCGGGCGCGACGTGGCCACCGTGGTGGGCGACCTCGGGGCGACGTACCGCGACCTCAAGTCCGACTCGCAGATGCGCTGGCTCGGCCCGGACAAGGGCGTCGAGCACCTCGCGCTGGCGGCCGTGATGAACGCCGTGTGGGACCTCGCCGCCCGCGCCGCCGGCAAGCCGCTGTGGCGGCTGCTGGTCGACATGACGCCCGAGGAGCTTGTGGACGCCACGGACCTGACCTACCTCTCCGACGTCCTGACCCGCGACGAGGCGGTCGCGCTGCTGACCGAGCTCGCGCCCACGCGCGCCGAGCGGATCGCGACGCTCGAGGAGACCGGCTACCCCTGCTACACCACCTCGGCCGGCTGGCTCGGCTACTCCGACGACAAGCTGCGCCGGCTGTGCGCCGAGGCGGTCGCGAGCGGCTACAGCCACATCAAGCTCAAGGTCGGGGCCAACCTCGAGGACGACATCCGCCGCTGCTCGATCGCGCGCGAGGTGATCGGCCCGGACGTGCACCTGATGATCGACGCCAACCAGGTCTGGGACGTCCCGCAGGCGATCGCCTGGGTCAAGGAGCTCGCCCAGTTCGACCCGCTCTGGATCGAGGAGCCGACCAGCCCCGACGACGTGCTCGGGCACGCCGCCGTACGCCGTGCCGTCGCGCCGATCGGCGTGGCGACGGGCGAGCACGGGATGAACCGGGTGCTCTTCAAGCAGATGTTCCAGGCCGGGGCGATCGACTTCTGCCAGCTCGACTCCGCACGGCTGGCGAGCATCAACGAGATCGTCGCGGTCTACCTGATGGCCAAGAAGTTCGACGTCCCGGTGTGCCCGCACGCCGGCGGCGTCGGCCTGTGCGAGCTCGTGCAGCACCTGTCGGTCTTCGACTACGTGGCGGTCTCGGGCACGGTGGAGAACCGCGTGACGGAGTACGTCGACCACCTGCACGAGCACTTCACCGACCCGTGCATCGTGGAGGACGGCGCCTACCGGCTGCCGTCGCTGCCGGGCTACTCCGCCGAGATGCACGCGGCGTCCGTGGCGGAGTACACCTATCCCGACGGTTCCTACTGGGCCACCCGGCACCCGGGCGGCCCCGTCGGTGCCGCCGCTCCCGCCGCCGTCTGAGGGGACCACGCATGATCATCGACGCCCACCAGCACGTGTGGGACCTCGAGCGGGCGCCGTACCCCTGGCTCGGCGAGCACGTCCCGCAGTGGAACCGCACCTTCACCTTCGAGGAGCTGGCGCCGCAGCTGGCCCGCGCGGGCGTCGGGGCGACCGTGATGGTGCAGTCGGCCGACAACGACGCCGACACCGACCTGATGCGGGCCGTCGCCGACGAGCACCCGGAGGTCGTCGGGATCGTGGTGTACGTCCCGCTCGAGCGGCCCGACGAGGCGGCCGCGCGGCTCGCGGCGCTCCGGGCGGACCCGCGGGTCGTCGGGGTGCGCAACCTGATCCACGACCTGCCCGACCCGGACTGGATCCTGCGCCCCGAGGTCGACGAGGGGCTCGGCGTCCTCGCGGCCGCGGGGGTCACCTTCGACTACGTCGCGGTGCTGCCGCGCCACCTCGAGCACGTGCCGACGCTCTGCGAGCGGCACCCGGACCTGCGGATCGTGATCGACCACCTGGCCAAGCCGCCGGTCGGGGCGTCCGCGGACGACCGCGAGCCGTGGTGGAGCCTGGTCGCCGCGGCCGCGGAGAGCCCGCAGGTCGTCGCGAAGGTCTCGGGGCTCTACCCCGGCGACGCGATGGACACCTGGACCCCCGACGGCGTCCGGCCGTTCGTCGAACGGGCGCTCGAGCTCTTCGGCCCCGCCCGCCTGATGTACGGCGGGGACTGGCCGATCTCGGTCGCCGCGGGTGGCTACGACCGCGTCTTCGCCGGGCTGATGGAGGTGCTCGACGGTCTCGGCCTCGACGCCGCCGACCGCGAGCAGGTGCTCGCCGGGACCGCCACGTCGTTCTACCGGCTCGACGCGGGCCTGCTGGACGCCGCGACCCGGCTGTAACGCGGTGTCCACGTAGCCAGGAGCGTGCTGCAGCACCGCACCAGTGACGTGGACACCGCGTTACAGGCGCCGTGCGGCCCCGTTCACCCCAGCGTCGACGCCCGGGCGACGAGCTCGGGGGTGAAGGTGACCTGCCGGTGCGCGTGGGCCGGGTTGGTGGCCTCGTCGAGCACCAGGTCGGCGGCCATCGCGCCGAGCTCCTGGCGGGGCTGGCGGACCGAGGTGAGCGGGACGGCCGCGGCCGCCGCGAACTCGATGTCGTCGTAGCCGACGATCGCGAGCTCGCCCGGGACCCGGCGGCCCGACCCGGTCGACTGCTGGAGCAGGCCGAGCGCGAGCAGGTCGTTCGCGCAGAACGCCGCCGTCGGGCGGCGGGGTCCGGGCAGGGCGGCCAGCTGCTCGCCCGCGGAGCGACCCTCCGCCACGGTCAGCGTGCGGGTGGGGACGACCACCAGGTCCTCGGGCGGCAGGCCGGCGTCGGTCCAGGCCGCCAGCGCGCCGTCGTACCGGTCGCGCACCTGCCCGATCGACAGCGGGCCGCCGACGAAGGCCACCCGGCGGTGCCCGCGGTCGACGAGGTGCTCGACCGCGAGGCGGCCGCCCAGCACGTCGTCCACGGCGACCGAGCAGAAGGCCCCGTCGTGCCGGATCCGGTCCACGATCACCAGCGGGGTGCCGTGCCGGGCGATGGTGTCGAGCACGTCGGCCCCGGGGTCGACGGGCGTGACCAGGATGCCCTGCACCCGCTGCTGCTGGAGGTGGGCGAGGTGCTTGGCCTCGCGGTCGGGCCGGTTGTCGCTGTTGCAGAGGAACAGCGACAGGTCGGCCGCCTCGGCGGCGTCCTCGATGCCCTGGGCGACGTCGGTGAAGAACGGGTTGCCGGCGTCGAGCATGACGTAGGCGATCGTGCGGCTCTGACCGGCGCGCAGCGCCCGGGCGCCCTCGTTGCGCACGAAGCCGAGCTCGACCATGGCTCGCTCGACGCGCTCCCGGGTGGCGGCGCTGACGCGCTCGGGCCGGTTCAGGACGTTCGAGACGGTGCCCAGGGAGACGCCGGCGGCGGCGGCGACGTCCGTGACCGACGTACGCCGCCGGGCGGGTCGTCCGGGCACGGCTCCTCCTGACGCATGGGTGGTATCAGCCGCGGCGTGGGTCGGTCGCCCTTGACCCGCGCCGCGGCAGGACCGAGACTGGTGAAACGTTTCAATCCTAGCCGCGAGGACGCGTCATGACCAGCACCACCCGCTTCGGCGAGATCGCCCCGCTCCTGGAGGGCCAGGCCATCGAGGTTCCCTCCTGGGCCTACGGCAACTCGGGCACCCGCTTCAAGGTGTTCGGCTCGGCCGGCACGCCGCGCACCGTCGAGGAGAAGATCGCGGACGCGGCCACGGTGCACCGGTTCACCGGGCTGGCGCCGCTGGTGTCCCTTCACATCCCGTGGGACCTCGTCGACGACTTCGCCGCGCTGCGGAGGTACGCCGAGGACCTCGGCGTCGGCCTCGGGACGATCAACAGCAACACCTTCCAGGACGACGACTACAAGCTCGGCGCCCTGACGCACACCGACCCGCGAGTCCGGCGCAAGGCGGTCGACCACCACCTCGCGTGCATCGACGTGATGCGGGCGACGGGGTCGCGCGACCTCAAGATCTGGCTGGCGGAGGGCACCAACTACCCCGGCCAGGGCGACATGCGCGGCCGCCAGGACCGGCTGGCCGAGAGCCTGCGGACGATCTACGACGCCCTCGACGAGGACCAGCGGCTGGTGCTCGAGTACAAGTTCTTCGAGCCGGCGTTCTACCACACCGACGTCCCGGACTGGGGCACGTCGTACGTCCAGGTGGCCGCCCTCGGGGAGCGCGCCATGGTCTGCCTCGACACCGGCCACCACGCGCCCGGCACGAACATCGAGTTCATCGTCGCCCAGCTGCTGCGGCTCGGGAAGCTCGGCTCCTTCGACTTCAACAGCCGCTTCTACGCCGACGACGACCTGATCGTCGGCGCGGCCGATCCCTTCCAGCTCTTCCGGATCATGGTCGAGGTGATCCGCGGCGGCGGGTTCGGGCCGGCCAACCCCGACGGGCAGAGCCAGGTCGCCTTCATGCTCGACCAGTGCCACAACATCGAGGACAAGATCCCCGGCCAGATCCGGTCGGTCCTCAACGTGCAGGAGATGACGGCACGGGCCCTGCTGCTCGACACCGACGCCCTGCGCGCGGCCCAGGAGGCGGGCGACGTGCTCGGCGCCAACGAGGTCCTCATGGACGCCTTCTACACCGACGTCCGCGCCGACCTCGCCGCCTGGCGCGAGGAGCGCGGACTGGCCGGCAACCCGCTGCGCGCCTACCTGGCGAGCGGCTACCAGCAGCAGATCGAGGCGGACCGCGTCGGCGGGACCCAGGCAGGATGGAACTGATCGTGACCACCCCCCACTCCACGGCGGCCGAGCTGATCGCCCGGTCCAACCGGCTCGGCCAGGACCCGAAGAACACCAACTACGCCGGCGGCAACACCTCCGCGAAGGGCACCGAGACCGACCCCGTCACCGGCCAGCCGGTCGAGCTGCTCTGGGTCAAGGGCTCCGGCGGCGACCTCGGCACGCTGCAGGAGTCCGGCCTGGCCGTGCTGCGCCTCGACCGGATGCGCGCGCTCGTCGACGTCTACCCCGGCCTCGAGCGCGAGGACGAGATGGTCGCGGCATTGGACTACTGCCTGCACGGCAAGGGCGGCGCCGCGCCGTCGATCGACACGGCCATGCATGGCCTCGTCGACGCCGCGCACGTCGACCACCTGCACCCCGACTCCGGCATCGCGATCGCGACGGCCGCGGACGGTCCCGAGCTGACCGCCACGATCTTCGGCGAGCGCGTGGTCTGGGTCCCGTGGCGCCGCCCCGGCTTCCAGCTCGGCCTCGACATCGCCGCGATCAAGGCGGAGAACCCGCAGGCGGTCGGCTGCGTCCTCGGCGGCCACGGCATCACCGCCTGGGGCGACACCAGCGAGGAGGCCGAGCGGGCCTCGCTCTGGATCATCGACACCGCTGCGGCGTACATCGCCGAGCACTCCCGGCCCGAGCCGTTCGGCCCGCCGCTGGAGGGGTACGCCGCCCTGCCGGCCGACCAGCGCCGGGAGAGGGCCGCGCGGCTGGGCGCGACGATCCGCGGGATCGCCTCGCAGGACCGGCCGATGGTCGGCCACTTCACCGACTCCGACGTGGTCCTGGACTTCCTGGCCTCGGCCGAGCACCCGCGGCTGGCGGCGCTCGGCACCTCGTGCCCGGACCACTTCCTGCGCACGAAGGTCAAGCCGATGGTGCTCGACCTGCCGGCCTCCGCGACGGTCGAGGAGTCCCTGGCGCGCCTGCAGGAGCTCGCCGTCGCCTACCGCGAGGACTACCAGGCCTACTACGACCGCCACGCCGTCGCGGACTCGCCGGCGATCCGCGGCGCGGACCCGCTCATCGTGCTGGTGCCGGGCGTGGGGATGTTCAGCTTCGGCAAGGACAAGCAGACCGCCCGCGTCGCCGGCGAGTTCTACGTCAACGCGATCAACGTGATGCGCGGGGCCGAGGGGCTGTCGACGTACGCCCCCATCGACGAGGCGGAGAAGTTCCGCATCGAGTACTGGGCGCTCGAGGAGGCCAAGCTCCAGCGGATGCAGGCGCCCAAGCCGCTCGCCACCCGGATCGCGCTCGTGACCGGTGCCGCCGGCGGCATCGGCAAGGCGACCGCCAAGCGGCTCGCGGCCGAGGGGGCCTGCGTCGTCGTCGCGGACCTCGACCTCGCCAAGGCGCAGGCCGCCGCGGCCGAGATCGGCGGCCCGGACGTGGCCGTCGGCGTGGCCGCGGACGTCAGCGACGAGGCTGCCGTGGCGGCGATGGTCGACGCGGCCGTGCTCGCCTTCGGCGGTCTCGACCTGGTCGTGAACAACGCCGGGCTGTCGCTGTCGAAGTCGCTCCTCGACACCACGGCCGCGGACTGGGACCTCCAGCACAACGTGATGGCCAAGGGCTCCTTCCTCGTCTCCAAGGCCGCGGCGCGGGTGCTGATCGACCAGCAGCTCGGCGGCGACATCGTCTACATCTCCTCGAAGAACGCGATCTTCGCGGGCCCGAACAACATCGCCTACTCCGCGACCAAGGCCGACCAGGCCCACCAGGTCCGGCTGCTGGCGGCCGAGCTCGGCGAGCACGGCGTCAAGGTCAACGGCGTGAACCCGGACGGCGTCGTCCAGGGGTCCGGCATCTTCGCCAGCGGCTGGGGCGCGAACCGCGCCGCGGTGTACGGCGTGGAGGAGAAGGACCTCGGCAAGTTCTACGCCCAGCGCACGATCCTCAAGCGCGAGGTGCTGCCGGAGAACATCGCCAACGCTGTCTTCGCCCTGTGCGGCCCGGACATGAGCCACACCACCGGCCTGCACATCCCCGTCGACGCAGGCGTGGCGGCAGCGTTCCTGCGATGACCGGATCCGTGCGGGTGGTGGCGGTCGACCTCGGGGCGACCTCGGGCCGGGTGACGGTCGCCGTGGTCGGCCCGGAGACGCTCGAGCTGACCGAGGTGCACCGCTTCCCCAACGGCGCGGTCGAGGTCGAGGGTTCGCTGCACTGGGACGTGCGGGCTCTGCATCGCGAGATCCTGGAGGGGCTGCGCCGGGCCGCGGCCGGGGGTCCGGTCGACGGCATCGGCATCGACTCCTGGGCGGTCGACCACGGCCTGCTGGACGCAGGGGAGCGGCTGCTCGGCGACCCGTTCTCCTACCGCGACTCCCGCACCGACGGGGTCGCGGCGCGGGTGCTCGACACCGTCGACGCTGCCGAGCTGTATGCCCTCACCGGGGTCCAGCAGCTGCCGTTCAACACGATCTACCAGCTGGTCGCCGCCGCCGGCACCCCCGCGCTCGAGCAGGCGTCGACGATGCTGCTGCTGCCCGACCTGCTGGGCTTCTGGCTCACCGGCGAGATCGGCGCCGAGGCGACCAACGCCTCCACGACGGGCCTGTACGACGTCCGCTCGCGCACCTGGGCGACCGGGCTCGCCGAGCGGGTCGGCCTCCCGTCCGCGATCCTCCCGCCGCTGCGGGAGGCGGGCGACCGGGTGGGCACCCTGCTGCCCGACGTGGCCGCCTCGGTCGGCCTGCCGCAGGACGTCCCCGTGGTCGCGGTCGGCTCACACGACACGGCCTCCGCGGTCGTCGCCGTGCCGGCCGAGCACGCGCACCCGGCGTACCTCTCCAGCGGCACGTGGTCGCTGGTCGGTCTCGAGCTCGACGAGCCGGTGCTGACCGAGGCCGCGCGGCGGGCCGACTTCACCAACGAGGGCGGCGTCGACGGCACGGTCCGCTTCCTCAAGAACGTGATGGGCTTGTGGGTCCTCTCGGAGGCGCTGCGCGGCTGGGCGCTCGACGGCGTGCCGGGCACCGACCTGCCCGCCGTGCTCGCCGCCGCGGCCGCCGCGGAGCCGCTGCGCACGGTGGTCGACATCAACGACGCCTCCCTGCTGCCGCCCGGGACGGGGCCGACGCACGGCATGCCCGCGCGCCTGGCCGCCCTCGCGCGGGCGGCGGGCGAGCCGGTGCCGGAGACGCCCGGCCAGGTCGCGCGCTGCGTGCTCGACAGCCTCGCGGTGGCCTACCGCCGCCACCTGCACGAGGCCGCCGGGCTCGCCGGGGTCACCGTCGACGTGCTGCACGTCGTCGGCGGCGGCTCGCGCAACGACCTCCTGTGCCAGCTCACGGCCGACGCCTGCGGGGTGCCGGTGCTCGCCGGTCCCGCTGAGGCCTCCACGCTGGGCAACGTGCTGGTGCAGGCCCGCACCCTCGGCGTCGACCTGCCGGACCTGGCCGCGATGCGGGCGCTGGTGCGGCGTACCCACCCCCTACGCCGCTTCGAGCCCACCGGCGAGGCGTCGGTGTGGCGAGACGTGGTACAACGTTTGAGCAAGATCTGAGAGAGTGGTCACATGCAAGGCCCCGGACGACCCCGACCGTCGACGTGATGGAGTGAAGCGATGAAGCGGCAGCTGCCCACGAGGCGCGACCTGGCACCCCTCCTGCAGTTCAAGAAGCCCAGCCTGTCCCCGAAGGAGCGGCGCCTCGCGAGCGCGCTGACCATCGACGACCTGCGCCGGATCGCCAAGCGGCGGACCCCGAAGCCGGCCTTCGACTACACCGACGGCGCCGCCGACGGCGAGATCTCGCTCGCCCGGGCCCGCGAGGCCTTCGGCGACGTGCAGTTCAACCCCGCGATCCTGCGCGACGTCTCGCACGTGGACACCAGCCGCGAGGTCCTCGGCAAGCGGGTGGCGCTGCCGTTCGGCATCGCGCCCACGGGCTTCACCCGGATGATGCAGGCCGAGGGTGAGATCGCCGGCGCGACCGCCGCCCAGGCCGCGGGCATCCCGTTCTCCCTGTCGACGATGGGCACCACCTCGATCGAGGACGTCGCCGCGGCCACCCCGGGCGGCCGCAACTGGTTCCAGCTGTACATGTGGAAGGACCGCGACCGCTCGATGGCGCTGGTCGACCGCGCCGCGAAGGCCGGCTTCGACACGCTGCTCGTCACGGTCGACGTGCCCGTCGCCGGCGCGCGCCTGCGCGACGTCCGCAACGGCATGACGATCCCGCCCACCCTGACCCCGCGCACCGTCGCGAACGCGATCCCGCGGCCGGCCTGGTGGATCAACTTCCTGACCACCGAGCCGCTGGCCTTCGCCTCGCTCGACGCCTGGTCCGGCACCGTCGCCGACCTGCTGGACACGATGTTCGACCCGACCGTGACCTACGACGACCTCGCCTGGATCCGTGACCAGTGGCCCGGCAAGGTCGCGGTCAAGGGCGTGCAGAGCGTCGACGACGCCCGCCGCCTCGCCGACGCCGGCGTCGACGCGATCATCCTGTCCAACCACGGTGGCCGCCAGCTCGACCGCGCGCCCGTGCCGTTCCACCTGCTGCCGCAGGTCGTGAAGGAGGTCGGCTCCGACCTCGAGGTGCACCTCGACACCGGCATCATGTCCGGCCAGGACATCGTGGCCGCGCTCGCGCACGGCGCCCACTTCACGCTGATCGGCCGGGCCTACCTCTACGGCCTGATGGCCGGCGGCCGCGAGGGTGTCGACCGCACGATCGAGATCCTCCAGGGCCAGGTCGAGCGGACAATGCGCCTGCTCGGCGTCTCCACCCTCGACGAGCTCGAGCCCGCCCACGTCACCCAGCTCGCCCGGCTGGCCCCGCGCCCGCTGGGCTGACGCGGCGCTCGCCGGTCGGACGCGGCGCTCGCCGGTCGGACGCGGCGCTCGCCGGTCGGACGCGGCGTGTGCCTGAGGACGCGTTCCGGCGCGTCCTCAGGCACACGGGGCGGGTAGCAGCTGCTGCGGCGGCGGCGTCGAGAGGCCGATTTCACCCGCCGGAGGGGCTCTAGTAATCTCTCCCGCGGTGGCGTGTCCGAGCGGCCGAAGGTGCAACACTCGAAATGTTGTGTGGGGTCAAACCCACCGTGGGTTCAAATCCCACCGCCACCGCTGAGTAGGTCCAGGAACCCCCGGCAAGCGAGAGCCTGCCGGGGGTTTCTGCGTCGGTCCCCCGCACCGGGCGTTGCCGGTCGGGACGTGCCGGTGGTTGTCGACGACGACGTGGCCGGGTTTGATGTTCGCCACGTCTTCCGTCGACCTCCACCGAGGGCACCTCATGAAGCTGCCGGTCACGCTCGTCTGGTGCCTCGTCATGGCTTCTGCCGCCGCGCTGGTGGCTGGCTGCGGGTCGGAGCACGAAGCCTCCCCTCGTGCCGCGGTGTCTGGCGCCACCGGCGACGGCTGCACGGCGGCCACGGGCCCGTTCCGCCTTCCTTCGGGGTACGCCACGAGGATGTTCAGTGTCCCGGTGGAGTCGGAGCTCGAGACCGAGGCAGTCACCCAGGACCGTCTGTCCGAGATGGGGCTGCCGGCACACCTCGGTGACGTGCCCGCATCGGCTGTCGGATCGGTGGACGACGGGAACGGCACGCACTACGGCACCGTGATGTACGTCGACGGTGACCCGGACGGGATGACGCGGCCGGAGCTGTTCGACCGAGGGGGCATCCTGGTCGAGGTGACTCCGGCGGCGGCCAGCGAGACGGGTCGGTCCCTGGACGGACTCCTGCCGGGCAGGCTGGTGCCGGTTCGGATCGGCTCGGTCACCGGCCGCCTGAGCTGGGCGGACCCGGACTCGACCGGCGCCCGCAGCTATGCGGTCTCGTACGTCGACGGCGACCGGGCGATCCTGGTCTGGCAACGTGCGGGGCCCGCCGACGCCGTCGACAGCGCGCGAGCGATCGCCTGCGCCACGGGCTGATGCCGCTCACCGGGGCCACGCGGGATGACCGATCGGACGATCCCTGTCCGCTTCGCGCGGACCTATTGTGAGCACTCTCGCCCCTCCTGTCTCGGAGTCCCACGTGCCGCACCTCCGCCGTCCCCGGCGTCTGGCCGTCCTCACCGTCGCCGCGTCGCTGCTCGTGCTGCCGCTCGTCGCCCTGGCGCCGCTCACCGCGGGCGCCGCGCCGGCCCCCACCGCGGCCGGCGTGGGCCTGGCCGACAAGGGCGGGGACGCCGACCCGGGTGACGACCCGGCGAACAACACCAAGGCCGACCTCAACCTTGTCACGGGCTCGCTGCCCTCGCTGCAGGCCGGCCAGGAGGGCTGGGTCAGCCTGATCTGGTCCGCGGGCACGGACGTCTGCGACGTCGAGGTCACGACGAAGTCCAAGGACGTGGTCGTCACCTACCCGACGAACACCGGCGACTTCTCCTCGCTCTACATCAACAACGCCCTGGCCGAGACGAACACCGACTACACGGCGTTCAAGCTCACCGCGCCGGCGGCCGCGGGCAGCTACCCCGTCGAGTTCGAGGCGACGTTCACCCGGCTCAAGGACTCCGCGACGCTGAAGAAGTCGGACAACCTCGTCCACAAGGACGTCGACAACTGCTCGGGCAGCTCGGGCAAGGTCAAGCAGACGATCAACCTCCCGGTCACCGCGGCCAGCGGCGCGGCGGTCTCGCTGCAGACGCCGAGCCTGCAGCTCAAGGCCGGCGCGCCGAGCTGGGTCGCGCTGGCCTTCAAGGGCAACGCACCGGGGCTCGAGAACTTCCGGGTCACGGTCACGGCGCCTGCCGGCTTCGAGGTCGTCTACCCCGGCGACGGCACGTCCAGCGGTCTCGCGCAGGGGACGAAGCTCGGCGTCGGCGTCACCGACTCCACGGGTGTCCGCATCACCGCCGTCACGGCCGCTGCCGGCACCTACCAGCTGCCCGTGAAGGCCACCTGGACCGGCGGCAGCTTCACCGGCACCGTGACCGTCAAGGTCGTGCCGTGAGGCTCGCCGGCGCCGTTGCGGGTGCCGTGCTGCTCGCGTCCCTGGCGGCGTGCGGCGGTGGTGACGCGAGCGACAGCAGCGCCGAGCCGGGCAAGCCGGCCGGCTCCGCCAGCACGAGCGCGAGCGCCGGCACCGCGGCGGCGGGTGGGGACTCCGCCCGCGACGAGTTCCTCCGGCTCACCGCCGCGCACATCTGCACGGTGCAGGGCACGGTGTACGACGACCCGGCCGAGCTCGCGGCGGCGTACGACGAGGCGCCCGACTACCCCTCGCTGAGCGACGCCCAGGCCGCGGCCTTCTCGAAGAAGGTGACGAGCGACCCGGACTTCTCCGCGCTCCTGCTCGCCGAGGTCTCCCGCGCCTGCGGCGGCTGAGCCTGCCGACACCACGGCCCTCCGGCCCGGCCACAATGGCCGCGTGAACCTCTTCGAGTTCGAGGGCAAGCGCCCCGTCGTCCACCCCGACGCCTTCGTCGCACCCACCGCGACCCTGATCGGCGACGTGACCGTCGAGGCGGGGGCGAGCATCTGGTACGGCGCCGTCCTGCGCGCGGACATCTGCACGATCGTGGTCCGCGCGGGCTCGAACATCCAGGACAACTCGGTCCTGCACGCCGGTCCCGGCGACACCCTGACGGTCGGGCCGGACGCCACCGTCGGCCACGGATGCGTCGTCCACTGTGCCGAGGTGGGGGAGAAGGCGCTGGTCGGCAACGGCAGCACGCTGCTCGACCACGCGAAGGTCGGCGCCGGCACCCTGGTCGCCGCCGGCTCGGTCCTCACCCCCGGCACCGAGCTGCCGCCGGGCGTCGTGGCGGCCGGCATCCCCTGCAAGCCGACCAAGCCGATCGCCGGCACGTCGTCGGAGTTCTGGGTCGAGACCAACCCGCCGTACTACCAGGAGCTCGCGCAGCGGCACGCCGCCGGAGCACCGCGCGTCGAGGCCGGCGCATGAGCGTGCGGGTCGAGGTCGACGGCTCGGTCACGACCGTCGTGCTCGACCGGCCGCACGCCCGCAACGCCGTGGACGGCCCGACCGCGGCCGCCCTCGCCGAGGCCTTCCGGGCCTTCGACGCGGACGACAGCCAGGCCGTCGCCGTGCTGTACGGCGAGGGCGGGACGTTCTGCGCCGGCGCCGACCTCAAGGCGGTCGGGGGACCCGACGGCAACCGGGTGGCCGAGGACGGCGACGGCCCGATGGGGCCGACCCGGCTGCGGCTCTCCAAGCCGGTGATCGCCGCGATCGAGGGTCACGCCGTCGCCGGCGGCCTCGAGCTGGCCACGTGGTGCGACCTGCGGGTGGCCGCCGAGGACGCCGTCCTCGGGGTGTTCTGCCGGCGCTGGGGCGTCCCGCTCATCGACGGCGGCACGGTGCGGCTGCCGCGGCTGATCGGCACCAGCCGGGCGATGGACCTGGTCCTCACCGGCCGCCCGGTGGACGCGGCCGAGGCCGAGCGGATCGGCCTGGTCAACCGGGTCGTCGCCCCGGGCTCGGCCCGCGCCGAGGCCGAGGCGCTCGCGCGGACGCTCGCGGCGTACCCCCAGACCTGCCTGCGCGAGGACCGGCTCTCCCTCCTCGAGCAGGGCGGCCTGGCCGAGGCCGACGCCCTGCGCGGGGAGTACCACCACGGCCTCACCTCGCTCGCCGCCGGCGCCCTGGACGGTGCGGCCCGGTTCGCGTCCGGCGAGGGGCGGCACGGGGTGTTCTGAGCGGGCCCGGCCCTGCGGCATCCCGTGATGGAGCAACGCCCCGGCCGCCCCACCGAGGCGCCCCACCGGCCCACCAGCCGCGCGCCCTAGGATCGCGAGGGTGACCTGGTTCTCCTCCCCGTCCGACGTGACCACCCGCCTGGCCGAGGTCGGCTACCTCGCCGACGCGGCCACGTCCACGACCGCGTTCCTCGCCGGTGCGCTCGAGAAGCCACTGCTGGTGGAGGGCCCGGCCGGCGTCGGCAAGACCGAGCTGGCCAAGGCGGTCGCGGCCGCGACGGGCGCCGAGCTGGTGCGGCTGCAGTGCTACGAGGGCCTCGACGAGGCCCGGGCGCTCTACGAGTGGAACTACAAGAAGCAGCTGCTGCGCATCCAGGCCTCGCAGGGCGACGACCAGACCTGGTCGGAGACCCACGACGACATCTTCACCGACGAGTTCCTGCTGACGCGGCCGCTGCTCACCGCCATCCGGCGCGAGGAGCCCACCGTGCTGCTCATCGACGAGGTCGACAAGACTGACGTCGAGGTCGAGGGCCTGCTGCTGGAGGTGCTCTCCGACTTCCAGGTCACGATCCCCGAGCTGGGCACGGTCGTCGCCGTACGCCGTCCCTTCGTCGTGCTCACCTCGAACGCCACCCGCGAGCTGTCCGAGGCGGTCAAGCGCCGCTGCCTGTACCTCCACCTGGAGTACCCCGACGCCGAGCGCGAGCGCGAGATCGTCACCTCGCAGGTGCCCGGCCTGGAGGACAAGGTGGCCGGCCAGCTGGTCGCCACCGTCGCGCGGCTGCGCGAGCTCGAGCTCAAGAAGGCCCCGTCGATCGCGGAGTCCGTCGACTGGGCCCGCACCCTGATCGCGCTCGAGATCGGCGACCTGGACGAGAAGGCGATCGCGGACACCCTCGGCGTCATCCTCAAGCACTCCTCCGACCAGGAGCGTGCGATCAAGGAACTCCGGCTGCGGGCCTGACGTGGTGCGCTCCGGGCTGCTCGACCGCCACATCGCCTTCCTGGAGGCGCTGCGCGGCGCCGGGCTGTCGGTCTCGCTGGCCGAGGACCTCGACGCGATCGCCGCGCTGACGGCGGTCGACTGGAGCGAGCGCGGCACCATCCACGACGCGTACGCCGCCACGCTGGTCAAGAAGCACGCCCAGCGACCGACCTTCGACACGCTGTTCGACCTCTACTTCCCGCGCCTGGTCGGCGAGGGGGCGACCTCGCTCGGGGACGAGGCCGGCGAGGACGCCGACGACGAGACCGTCCGCGACAACGCCCAGGCCCTCGCCGACTTCCGGGCCGAGCTGCTCGAGGCGATGGTCGCGGGCGACGAGGAGACGCTGGCGCGGCTGGCCGTCGAGGCGGTCGCCCGCTTCGGCGCGATGCCGGGTCGTGGGCCGGGTCTGTCCAGCTGGTCGGCGTACACCGCCCTCCAGCGGGTCTCGCCCGCCGACCTCACCGAGCAGATCGTGGCCGCCCTGCTCGCCGAGGGTCGCGTCGACGGCGAGGCGCAGCGCTCCGCGGGTCGTCGCGTCGGCGGCTTCACCCGCCGCGTCGAGGACGACGCGCGCCGCCGGATCGCCGAGGAGAAGGGGCCCGACCACGTCGCGAACGTCGCGGTCCGCCCGACCATCGACCGGCTCGACTTCATGGCCGCGCGGCGCTCCGACGTGGAGGAGATGCGGCGCGAGATCTACCCGCTGGCCCGCCGCCTCGCGACCCGGCTGACGCAGGAGCACCATGCCCGCCGTCGCGGCCCGCTCGACTTCCGGCGTACCGTCCGCGCCTCGATCTCCACCGGCGGCGTCCCCCTCGTCACCCACCACAAGCCGAAGCGGCCGCACCGCACCGAGCTCGTCGTGCTGTGCGACGTCAGCGGCTCGGTCGCGAACTTTGCGCAGTTCACGCTGCTGCTCGTCTTCGCGCTGCGCGACCAGTTCCAGAAGGTCCGCGCCTTCACCTTCATCGACCATGTCCACGAGGTGACCGAGCACTTCCGGCCGGGCGCCGACGTCGCGGACGTGATGGCCGACCTCGCTGCCAGCACCTCGCACGCGGCGCTGTGGGGCCGGACGAACTACGGGCGCGCGTTCACGAAGTTCCAGGAGAACCACGCCGACGCGGTCGGCCCGAAGTCCTCGCTACTGATCCTCGGCGACGCCCGGTCGAACTACAGCGACCTCGCCCTCGACGTCCTGCGGGACCTGGCCGGCGCGGCGCGCCACAGCTGGTGGCTCAACCCCGAGCACACCCGCCACTGGGACACCGGTGACTCCGCGGCCACGGCGTACGGCGACGTCGTCCCCATGGTCGAGTGCCGCAACCTCACCCAGCTCGGGGAGTTCGTGCACGACATCCTCTAGGCCGCAGCGCGCGTCATGTAACGCGGTGTCCACGTGGCCCCGAGGCTGCTGGAGCACCGCACCAGTGACGTGGACACCGCGTCACAGCCCCTGCCCCTGCCCCGGCGTCGCGGGCTACCGGGTCACCCCGCGAGGTAGCCCAGCTCCTGGATCCGCGCGATCTCCGCCCGCAGCTCGGGGTGCTCCGCGCGGTCGGCGGCACGGCCGCCCACGACGTACGCGGCGTCGCCGCGCTCGCCCGCGCTGTCGAAGACGACCGTGAGCCGGTTGTCGGTGCCGGCGTTGATGAGGGAGCCGAGCAGGGCGACGGGGTCGGCGCGGTCCTCGAGCGAGAGCACCCGGGTGGCCGCGGGGATCCGCGGGACCTGGGCGGACGGGGCACCGGCGATGACGACGTGCTCGATGCTGAAGGACGAGGACGCCGGCACCGCCGCGAGCTCGGCCGCGGTGACGCCGCCGCGGGCGGAGCCGACGAGCATGACGCGGGCGCCGGCCTCGTCGGCGACGGCCTTCTCGAGCGTGCGGACGACCTGGGCGGCGTAGCCGGAGGCGTCGCCGCCGACCAGCCGCAGCCGGCGGCTGCCGCCGCCGTCGGGGCCCGGGAGGTAGGCGATGAAGCGGCCCGGGGCGACCCGCTGCACGGTGACGCTGCGGGTGGTCTCGCCCAGCGTCGTCATCAACTCCTCGATGCTGCGGGGGGCCGTGCCGGGAGCGGCGGGAGCGCGACCGCCGCCGGGAGCGGCGGGGGCGTCCTCGTCCGTCGCGGACACCGGCGGCGCCGTGACGACCGAGCCGGCGATGTCGCGCAGCGCGAAGCCCGGGTCGGGCGCGAAGTCGGCGACGCCCGTGGACCGCAGGCCCCCGCGCGCGGCCAGCCGGCCGGTCTCGCCGTTGAGCACGCCCACCGTCAGCAGCGAGCGCATCTGCAGCCCGTCGAGCAGGCCACCGCCACCGGAGGCGACGTGGTCCATCAGCTGCGGGTTGTTCTCGGCGAGGTCGCTGAGGTACGACGCCACCCCGTCGCGGTCGAGCGCGTCGGTCTCGATCAGCCCCGCGGAGACGATCGCGCCGCCCAGCGCGACCTCGGGGGCGAGGTAGCCGATGGCGCGGCCCGCGATCGAGCCGAGGGTCTTGTACGCCGCGTCCTGGAGCTCGTCGATCCAGCGGTAGGTCAGCACCGTCGCCCGCACGATGAGCGCGTCGGCGTCGAGCTCGATGGAGCGGGTCAGCAGGCCGTGCTTGCCGGTCGTGGCGGAGCGGATGTCCTCGTCGGCACGGGTGTACGTCGGCCGCGACAGCTCCGCGGAGTCCGCGACGTCCGGGTCGCCCAGCACCTCGGCGCCGAGGCGGGCGCGCGAGCGCATCTCGGCCCCCGAGGAGTCGAAGAGGTCGGCGAGGCGGAGCATCCGGTCGTACTTGTCGGCGAGGTCCGCGGCCTCGACCGCGGTGAGCGGCGGCCGCGGCGTGCCCTCGGCCGGGCCGTCGGCCCGGTGGTCGGCCCGGTGGTCGGCCCGGTGGTCGCCGGTGGCGTCGCTGGGCTCGCCCAGCAGGTCGGTGCGCGCGTCGTCGGGGGTGCGGGAGGTCTCGGTCATCCGACGACCTCCGCGAGCACGGGCGCCAGGTCGGCGGCGAGGTCGTTGGGCTGGACCCGTCGGAGCTCGACGCGCTGCACGCCGTCCACCTCGTGCGGCCGCAGGGAGCGCCAGCCGTCGGCCAGCAACACCCACGACACGACGCCGACGACGGTGGTCTCGCTGCCGGACACGTCGGCGACGAGCGCGCGCAGCCGGCCGCGGGACTCGTGGGCGACCGCGGTCAGCAGGCCCACGACGTCGGCGTCGCCGAGCAGCGTGCCGGTGCCGTCGACGACCTGGCCGTGGTGCTGGGCGGCGAGCACGGGGACCAGGTCGGAGCGCCCCGTGCGCAGCGCCTCGCCCGCGGCGTCGGCGAGCTCGAAGGGCAGCGTCACCAGCGAGGGGACGGCGGACTCGTGCAGGGTGACGTCCTCGGGCACGACCGTGGTGCGGGCCAGCTCGCCGGGCCACAGTGCGGTCGGCAGCCAGGCCAGCTCGAAGACGATGCCGTCGACGGTGGCGAGCGTGGCCACCGCGGCCCCGTCCTGGCGGTGCCAGGCCTTGGCCTGCACGCCTCCGACCGTCACGTCGAGGTCGAGCGCCACGCTGGGGGTGGCCAGCAGGCCGACCGCGCCGAGCAGGCCGTCGTCGACGGTCCGGCCGGTGAGCAGGCCACGACGCGTCAGCGAGGTCTCGGGGTCGTGCAGGGCGTCCAGCGCGGCGGCGTACGCCGTGGTCTCGGCCGTGCCGCGGCTCTGGCCGAGGCGGCCGTCCAGGGCGCTCCCACCCGGTCGCGCGCCGCCGTCGACGAGGTCGAACGGCAGGGGGGCGCCGCCGGCGCGCTCGGCGACGAGACGGAGCTCGGGCAGCGTCAGGGACACCCGGCGCGGCAGCGCGTCGAGCAGTCCCGCCGGCGGGGGCGGAGGCGTGCTGAGGTCGATGGTCGGCATGTCAGAGTCCCGGGATCTCGACCGCGAGCCAGTCGCGGTGGCCGCTCGGCGGCGGGGTGAAGGCGGCGAGGGCGCGGTCGCCGGGGTCGGCCTCGCGGCGGACGCCGTCGGGGTCGTCGTGCGCGTCGACGCGGGCCACCCGGGTGCGGGCGTCGGCGACGATCGAGCCCGCCCGGCGCTCGGTGCTGGCGATCGACTCCTTGAGCAGGTCGACCTCCAGGAGGTGCTTCTCGAGCGACTCGGCGGCCGTCTCGTGCCCGGCCGCCACCTCCCGCAGGTGGGCGGCGCGGTCGCGGACCCGCTCGCGCATCGACTCCGCGGCGCGTCCGGACCACCCGATGCCCTCGGTCTGGGCGACCAGGTGGTCGGCCATCGCGCGGATGTCGACGCCCTGCTCGCGCAGCTGGGCGGCTCGCTTCCGCATCACGTCGGTGTCGCCGTACATGCCTCACGTCCTTCGGGGGGTCCTCGGCCCCTTCCCGCAATCGGGTGCCGCGAAACGCCGGGGGGTGCACAATCGGGCCCACCAGACCGGGTCCGACCGGAGCCGGAGCGGGGCGGCACACGCCGTAACCGCGCCGTGGTCCCGGTCGTTGCCCGGGGGAGCGGCGCCGTGCCGCCCGTCGAGAGGTGGACCCATGTCGCAAGTCCCGACCCCCTGCCGGGGTGCCGCACGACCGACCGCCGGCCTCGCCGTGCTGGCCGGCCTGGTGCCCCTGCTGCTCGGGATCCTGCTGACCGGCGGCCCGGCCACGGCGGTCGAGGGGCAGACGCCCGACGGCGACGTGCGTCGCGCGGTCTTCGTCGGCAACAACTGGGACGGGACCGCCGACGTGCTCGCCCCCGGCACCTTCAAGCGCCTCGGCCGGATCAACGTCATCCCCGACTACGACGAGCGGATGATGGAGATCTCGACGAACCCCGACCGGCTGGCCTACTTCCTGGCCGTCCGCGAGGCGATCGGCGAGGGCCACGACCAGTTCGTGGACGACATGTACTCCTCCAACGACGGCACCCGGCTGATCGTGTCCCGCCCGTCCTTCGCCGACGTGGTCGCGATCAGCCTGGAGACCAAGAAGATCCTCTGGCGCTTCCCGGTCGCGGGCTACCGCTCCGACCACATGGCGATCTCGCCCAACGGCAAGCGCGTGGTCGTCAGCGCCTCGACCGCGAACGTCGTGCACGTGCTGCGGGTGCGCGACGGCAGCGAGGTCGGCCAGTTCCCCTCCGGCGGCTCCCCGCACGAGAACGTCTTCATCGACGGCGGGCGGCGGATCCTGCACGCGAGCATCGGCATGGTCTACAGCCCCGTCGACCAGCCCGAGGGCGACGACACCAAGCAGGAGCGGGTGCTGCAGATCGTCAACGCCAGGACGTTCAAGATCGAGCGGCGCTACGACCTGCGCAAGGCGCTCGACGACCGGGGCATGGAACAGGTCAGCACGGCCGTGCGGCCGATGACGCTGTCGCCCGACGAGAAGACGTTCTACTTCCAGCTGTCGTTCTTCCACGGCTTCGTGGCGCTGGACCGCGCCAGCGGGAAGATCGTCCGGGTCAAGCACCTGCCGAACCTCGTCAAGGACACCCCGCGCGAGCAGTACCTCCTCGACTCCGCCCACCACGGCATCGCCATGAACCCGCGCGGCACGAAGATCTGCGTCGCCGGCACCATGTCGGACTACGCCACGGTCGTCGACGCACGGACGTTCAAGCGCGGCAAGCTGCTGAAGAAGGAGGGCGGCAAGCCGTACTGGGTGACCCCCAGCGCGAACGGCCGCACCTGCTACATCTCCTGGAGCGGGACCGACCAGGTCTCGAAGATCTCCTACCGGACCGGCCGGGTCACCCGGACCGTCTCGGTGGGCGACCACCCCCAGCGGGTGCGCAACGGGTTCGTCGCGCGGAGCCTCGTCGCGGGGCTCTGAGGCAACGCCGCTGCGGCGGGGTGTGCCGACGGCGTACGGCGCTCAGGGGCCGCGGGTGATCTCGAAGACCTGGCTCGAGACGCTGCCGTCGCCCGCGCCGAGGTAGCCGTTGTCCTGCAGGCTCTGCAGCTGCTCGACGATCGAGGGGTCCGTCGACGCGTCGACCGCGGCGGCGCCGTTGGCGTAGTGGTCGAGCCCGTGGCTGTCGCCGATGCTCGAGCCCTGGTCGTCGAAGTGCACGGTCACCTGCTGGGGCGAGTCCGGGTTCTCCTCGCCGTCGAGCAGCGGCACGACGTCGCCCTGGTTCTCCAGGGAGAGCACGTGCGTGCCGGGCGGGAAGCCGTCGACCTGCGCGGTCGGGGCGCCGGCCGTCACGACGTTGGTGACGTGGAAGCCGCTGTCGTTGCTCAGCAGCGCGGCGGCCTCCATCCCGCCCTGGGAGTGCCCGGCGAGCAGCACCGGGTCGTCGGGCTGGATGCCGGCCTCCTGCATCGCCAGCCGGATGCCCTCGAGGTAGGCGTTGTCCTGGCCACTGATGAGGAGGTAGTTGGTGGCCATGTCGCGCACGTCGCCGTCCTGCGTCCACGGCATCGTGGTGAGGTCGTCGGTGCCGGGGAGGTAGACGATGTGCCGCACGTGCCCCTGGCCGTCGTCGATGGTCTGGATCTCGATGGTGCCGTTGTCGAGGTCGTTGGTCTCGCCGAGGTGGGTGACGACGTCGGCGAGGCTGCCCGGCTGGGTGCCGCCGCTGGGCGTCGTGAGGTCGGTCGTCGAGACGACGGGGTCGCCGTCCGGGCCGAAGAGCGCCGCGAGCAGGCCGGCCGCCGACTCCGTGTCGGGGGTGAAGGACGGCAGGCCGAACGGACCCCCGGGCACCAGCGGGGTGGTGCCGTCCCAGAGGCCGTCGAGCAGCCCACCGCCGCCGTTGATGAGGTGCTGCAGCACCTCGGGGTGCTCGGCCAGCCAGTCCTCGAGGGCCGCGCCGGCGCCGGCCGCGTCGCGCTCGAGCTGCTGCTGGAGGGCCGGGGGGAGGTGCTGCCACACGACGTACGCCACGGGGCCGGCGGTCAGGGCCGTCGCCAGCAGCGCCGGCGCGGAGACGACGAGGGTGAAGCCGATCATCCGGCCGACGAGGTAGTCGACGACCTCGAAGGTGCCGTGCGCCAGGTCGTCGGTCTCCCGGAAGACGCGGACGACGACGCGGATCAGGATCGCGTCGGTCTCCCAGCCGAGGGACTCGACCAGGACGCCGTCGGGGCCGGTCGTCGCGGCGATCACCGAGGCCTCGGCCTCGGCGAAGCTGATCGGGGAGAGGATCGCGGACTCGACGAGGTCGCCGTTGGTCAGCGTCCGGCCGCCGCGCCCGGCCCAGTCGCGCATCTGGTTGCCGGCGGTGTCGTACGTCGCGGCGAGGGCCAGCACGGCGTCGTACGTCGCCTCGACGCCCTCGGACCCGCCGGTGACGCCCGTGATCGGGACCGGGTGCGGCTCGGTGCTCATGCGCGCACCCCCGTCACGAGGGCGGCCACGTCGACGCCCAGCCGCAGCGGCTCGACGGGGTGGATGCGGACCCGGGCCACGCCGCCGGAGGAGTACGGCGTGAGCGCACGCCACCCGTCGGGGAACAGCAGCCAGCTGACCCAGCCGACCTTCCGCGCGCCGGTCGGGCCCAGGCCCGAGACGACCGTGCGCAGGCGGCCCAGCGCGCTGGTGTTGAGCAGCCGCACCTGCTCGTCGGTGCCGGCGAGGCCCAGGGGCAGGTCGCCGTCGTCGGCGAAGACGCTGCCCGCGTGCCGGGCGACGAGCTCGGCGAGGACGTCGCCGCGGTGCAGCCGGAGCGCCTCCCCGGAGCCGAGGAGCAGCTCGTGCGGCAGGTCGAGCACCTGCTCGGGGGCGCGGGCGGTGGTGCGCGGCCGGGTGACGGTCACGGTGCGCGCCAGGTCGACCTGCCAGAGGTCGTCGTCGAACCAGCCGAGCTCGACGGCACCACCCGCGGTGGCCATCGTGGTGACCCGCCCGGCGCGCAGCCGCTGCCACGAGCGGACCTGGGCGAAGCCGCTCGCGGCCTGGTTGCGGCGCACGGAGAGGTCGACGTCGACGAGCGCCTCGGGGGCGCCGAAGACGGCGAGCGCGCCGGCGACCTCCGGGTGCGGCTGGCCGTCGGCGGTGAGCAGCCGTGCCTCACGGAGCTCGGCCTCGGGGTCGGTGCCGTCGCCGGGCTGGGGATCGGGGTCGGAGGTGGCGGCGTCGGGCTGGGGATCGGGGTCGGAGGTGGCGGCGTCGCCGCCGCGGGGCGTGGGCACCTGCGGGCCCAGGCTCCGCTCGGTGCGCGACGGCTCCGCGGTGGCCGACGCCGACCACGGCAGGGGGGTGCCGGTGCGGTCGGCGAGCGCCTCGACCGCCTGCCGGGACAGCCGGACCCGCCGCGGCACGCGCGCGAGCAGCCCGGGGGACGGCGCCGGCGTGCCGTCGAGCCGGATCGAGACCCGGGTCACCGGCCGAGCCCCGGGACGTCGACGTCGAGCCAGGCCTTGTTGCCGGGCGGCGGGGGCACGAAGCGGTCCAGCAGCTGGTCGCCGGCGTCGGGCAGGACCTTGCGGAGCCCGTCGACGAGGCCGTGGCCGAGGTCGGCCAGCCGGTCGCGCGCGCCCTCGATCAGCCCGTGCACCTTGCGCTCGATGGCGGCGATCAGGTCCTTGAGGCGGTCGACCTCGTGCGCGTGGTGGTCGAGCGCGTCGGCAGCGTCCTCGTGCAGGCCGGCCGAGCGGCGCAGGGCCGCGGCCCGCTCGCGGGTGCGGTGCCGCATCGCGTCGGCGGCCAGGCCCTTCCAGTGGACGGCGTCCGCCTGGCCGACCAGCCGGTCGGCCTCGGTGCGGATGTCGGCGGCCTGCTCGCGCAGGTCGCGGGCGAGGGCGCGGATGACGCTGGTGTCGCCGTACATCGCTCCTCCTCGGGTCGTCTGCAGGAACCCTGCCCGGACCGGGGGACGCGAAACGTCAGGGCGTGAGGGCTGTGGACAGACGGTCCAGGGCGCGCTCGATGTCGGCGCCCGGGCCGGCGAAGCTGAGCCGGATCGAGCGACCGCCGTGCGCGGTGTCGAAGTCGATGCCCGGCGCGACGCCGACGCCGGTGCGGGCGAGCAGGTCGTGGGAGAAGGCCATCGTGTCGTCCGTGAGGTGCCCGACGTCGGCGTAGACGTAGAACGCGCCGTCGGCCGGCGCCAGCTCGGTGATCCCGAGGCGGGGCAGCCCGTCGAGCAGGAGGCGGCGGTTGGCGGCGTACCGCTCGACGTGGCCGTCGAGCTCGGCGTATGACGCGTCGTCGAACGCCGCGAGGCAGGCCCGCTGCGCGATCACGGGCGGGCAGATCGTGAAGTTGCCGGTGAGGACGTCGACGGCGCGGCGCAGCCGGTCGGGGACGAGCATCCAGCCGATCCGCCAGCCGGTCATGGAGAAGTACTTCGAGAAGCTGGAGAAGACGACGGCCTCGCGGCTGGTCTCCCAGGCGCTGCGGGCGAGGGGGGCGTGGCCGTCGAGGGGGGCGTACTCGATGCCGTGGTAGATCTCGTCGGAGATCAGCTGGATGCCGTGCTCCTCGCAGTACGCCGCGAGCGCGGCCAGCTCGCTCGGCAGCAGCATCGTGCCGGTCGGGTTCGCGGGGCTGGCGACGACGAGGCCCCGGATGTCGCCGAGCGCCGCGACCTGCTCGACGGTCGGCTGGAAGCGGGTCTCCGGGCCGGTCGGGATCTCGACGACCTCGCAGCCCAGCGCGGTCAGCACGTTGCGGTAGCAGGGGTAGCCGGGGCGGGCCATCGCCACCCGGTCGCCCACCTCGAACGCCGCGAGGAACGCCAGCAGGAACCCCCCGCTGCTGCCCGTCGTCACCACCACCTCGTCCGCGCTCACCTCGACCCCGTGCGCGCGCCGGTGGTGGCCCGCGATCGCCTCGCGGAGCTCCCGGATGCCGGCGGCGGGCGTGTAGCCGAGGGGGTCGCCGCTGTTCAGCAGCCGGATCGCCTCGTCGCGGACCGGCCCCGGCGCGCCCGTGCTCGGCTGGCCCGCCAACAGGTTGAGCAGGTCCCCGTGGGTGCGCTGCCGCTCGGTCGCCGCGGCGAGCAGGTCCATCACGTGGAACGGCGGCACGTTGGCGCGGGTCGCGACCTGGAGCCGGTTCATGGGGCGACCCTACGGGCGGGCGGGGTGGGGGAGTTTCGTCGGTCGGCCGGTGAAACTCCCGGTGGGCGGGTGGGGGAGTTTTGTCGGTCGACCGGTGGAACTCCCGGTGGTCGGGTGAAGCTTCGCCGTCCCGGCGCGGGTTTCGTCGGTCGACCGATGAAACTCCCGCAGCGTGCCGCGCCACCGCCGAGCTGGTGTCATGGAACTGGCGCTTGTGTCACGGAGTTCCATGACAGGAGCGCCAGTTTCACCGGGTACCCGGTGAAACTTCCCGACTCCCCGCCGCTGCCACACCCGCCCGCCGCCCGAAGAACGACCCCTCTCCGAGCTGCGTGCCGGAGCAGTAGCCGGCCCCGTCCTGGGCGAGGTTGGAGGCGCAGGCGCCGGCGGCGTACAGCCCGGGGACGACGGAGCCGTCGGGGCGCTGGACCTCGCCGTCGACGGTGACGCGTATGCCGCCGAGGGTGAAGCCGGCGTACAGCGCGGTCCCGAGCGTCAGGTCGTAGACCCCCCACGGCCCGACCGACTGCGTCGCGAGCCAGTCGGGGTGCTTGTGGAAGTCGGGGTCCTCGCCCCGGGCGGCGTGCTCGTCGTAGCGCGCGAGCGTCGCCGCGAGCGACCCCGGTGGCAGCCCGAGCCCGGACTCCATCTCGGCGACGGTCTCGTAGCCGTCGACGAACGGCACCAGCGGCATCTTCGGGTGCTCGACGTGCTCGCTGTCGACGATGAGGTACGCCGCGTGGTCGGGCTGCGCGAGCACGTGCGCCGACGTGCGGGCGTGGTAGCTGTCCTCGGCGACGAACCGCTCGCCGCGCTTGTTCACGAGCACCCCGGTCACCAGCACCGACGGCGGGTAGAACGGCGCCGTGATGAACGGCTCGTCCATGTGCCGCAGCTCCGCGCCGACCGAGGCGCCGAGCCGGATGCCCAGCCCGTCGTCGTACGTCGACCCGAGGGTGAACAGCTTCGCCCCGAGTGCCGGGGTGTGCTCGGCGACCATGTCGGCGTTCATCACGAAGCCCCCGGCCGCGACCACCACGGCCGACGCGGCCACGACGCCCGTCTCCTGGAAGCACCGCCAGGCGACGCCCACCACCCGGCCGCCGTCGGGGGCTCCGTCCGCCGGTCCCCCGTCCACCACGAGGTTCGTCGCCCCGGTCTCGTAGCGCACCTCGACGCCGGCCTCCTCGACCCGCGCCCGCAGCAGGTCCATGACCAGCCGGGTGCCCTCGGTGTCGCCGGGCACCGGCACCTTGTGGCCGCGCGGTGCCGGGACGGCCCGGTCGCGGTAGGGCCAGACCTTCTCGTTGCCGGTGAACATCAGCCCCTCGGTGCCGGGCTGGATCACCGCCTTCTCCGGGTAGTACGACCGCTCGAACGCGAAGCCCAGCGACTCCAGCCAGTCGAAGTGCTCGACGGACCCGTCGCAGTACGCGCGGATCTTGTCCGGCTCGGGGTCCTTCGACGTGGCGAGGAGGTAGTCGTACATCGCGTCGGCCGAGTCCCCGTGCCCGGTCGCCCGCTGCACGGCGGTCCCGCCGCCGAGGTAGAAGTGGCCGCCGGACATGCTCGACGTCCCGCCGTGCACCGCGGCCCGCTCCAGCAGCAGCACCCGCGCGCCGGCCCGCGCCGCCTCGAGCGCCGCGCAGCCGCCGGCGATCCCGAAGCCGACGACGACCACGTCGTACGCCGGCGCCCCGCTCAGCGACGAGGCGTCGAGGACCTCGGGGACGGTGGTGCCGGACGTCGCGGAGGTCATGGGCCAAATCTAGAACAAGTTTCAGTTTCGTGCGATCCTCGGACGCATGCTGACCCTCATCGACGTCGACGGCCGCGAGCACGACCTCGCCGCGCCCGACGGCGCGCCGGAGGGGTACGTCGACGCCGCCGGCCTGGCCACGGCCACGGGCTGGGACCTCAAGCCGGTCGGGCTGTGCCGGGGCGACGTCTGCGTCCCGCTCCTGGGCCGCACCCTCACCGACCCCGACCACCCGGGCGGGATCGACCTCGCCGCCTGGACCGAGGCGCTCGGGCTGCTGCTCGTCCACGACCCGGAGGAGGGCGTGGCCGCGCTGGCGCCGTCCGCCGCGGTGCGCTCCCGCGAGCTGGCCGACGGCAAGGCTCCCTCGCTGACCCTGCCGGACGTCGACGGGAACCCGGTCTCGTTCGACGACCTCTCGGGCTCCAAGCGGGTGCTCGTCACCTGGGCGTCCTGGTGCGGGTGCCGCCACGAGCTGGCCGGCTGGCAGCAGGTGCAGGACGAGCTCGCGGATCAGGGCCTCCGGCTGTTCTCGGTCGCCCTCGACGCCAGCCCCGAGGACTCCCGGCCGTGGATCGAGGCGGTGGGGGAGTCCGGGCCGTCCTACCCCGTCGGCATCGACACCGCCCACGTGACCGCCGAGCGGTTCGGGATCACCAACGTCCCCTCGGTCGTGTGGGTCGACGAGGACGACAACGTGGTGAAGCCGCCCACGATCGCGCCGGGCGACGACCAGTTCGTCGACTTCACGTTGATCGACAGCCGCCAGCACCACGACCTGCTGCGGGCCTGGGTCCGCGAGGGCCGGCTCCCCGCGAGCGCCGCCCAGCCGCCGCCCACGCGGACCGACGACGAGCAGCGGGCCCTCGCGGAGCGCCGCGTGGCGGCGTACCTCCAGCGCGCCGGCCGCACCGACGCGGCCCGGCGGCACCTCGCCGCGGGGCAGGCGCTGGCGCCGTGGGACTGGACGGTGCGTCGCGGCGGGATCGCGATGACCGGCGGCGACCCGTTCCTCGGCGAGGAGTTCACCTCGTTCTGGGAGGAGTGGGACGCCTCGGGGCGCCCGGGCTACACCCCGACCACCTGATCGCCGAGCCGGCACGCACGGCCCCGAGCGGCCCCGGTCCAGCCCCGTCGCAGCCGCACGGGGCCGGGGCCGGTCACCGATAGACTGCGTGTCCGCCGCCCCTGCGATCGCGCGAGGTGACCCCTGTGACGTTCGACGTCCACCAGCTCGACACCTTTCTGCTGGTGGGCTCCGCCGTCACCCTCCTGGCCATCCTGGCCGTGCGCCTGTCCTCGCGGGCCGGGCTCCCGAGCCTGCTGATCTACCTGCTCATGGGGGTCGGTCTGGGGGAGGCCGGCGTCGGCATCGGCTTCGAGAACGCCGAGCTCGCGCACTCCCTGGGCTTCGCGGCCCTCGCGGTGATCCTGGCCGAGGGTGGTCTGACGACCAGCTGGCGCGAGGCCCGGCCGGCGATGCGGCTCGGGCTGTCGCTGGCCACGATCGGGGTCGCGGTGTCCGTCGCGGTCGTCGCCCTGGCCGCGCACTACGCGCTCGGGCTCTCGTGGGAGCTCGCCGTCCTGCTGGGCGCGGTGACCTCCCCGACCGACGCGGCGGCGGTGTTCTCGGTGCTCCGGGTGGTGCCCCTGCCCAAACGGCTGACGGGCTCGCTCGAGGCCGAGTCGGGGCTGAACGACGCCCCGACGGTCGTCCTCGTGACCCTGATCAGCACCGGCGCGGTCGCGGACAACGGCGTGCTCGGCGCCTTCGGGATCATCGTCTACGAGCTGGTCGCCGGTGTCGGGTTCGGGCTGGCCGTCGGCTTCGGCGGCGCCTGGGTGATGCGCCGGGCGGCGCTGCCGTCGTCGGGCCTCTACCCGCTCGCGGTCCTCACGCTCACCTTCCTCGCCTACGGCACCGCGGCCGCCGTGCACGCCTCCGGCTTCGCGGCGGTCTACGTCTCCGCGCTCGTCCTCGGCAACATGGACCTCCCGCACCGCGGCGCGACCCGCTCGTTCACCGAGGGGGTCGCCTGGCTGGCCCAGATCGGGCTCTTCGTGATGCTCGGGCTGCTGCTCTCGCCCGCGCGGATCACCCCGTCCATCGTCGGGCTCGCGATCGTCGCCGGGCTGGTGCTCACGTTCGTCGCGCGCCCGCTCTCGGTGCTCGTCAGCGCCGTGGTCCAGCCGATGCCGTGGCGCGAGCTGGGCTTCCTGTCGTGGGCGGGGCTGCGCGGTGCGGTGCCGATCGTCCTCACCACGATCCCGCTGGCCGAGGGGGTGACCGGCTCGCAACGGCTCTTCGACCTGGTCTTCGTGATGGTCGTGCTCTACACCCTGCTGACCGGCCCGACGCTGCCGCTCGTCGCCCGCGTCCTCAAGGTCGCGCGCCGCTCCGAGCCGCGCGGCCTCGAGGTCGAGGCGGCGCCGCTGGAGCGGGTGGCGGCCGACCTGCTGCAGGTCACGATCAGCCCCGTCTCGAAGATGCACGGCGTCGAGGTCGGTGAGCTCCGGCTGCCGAAGGGCGCGTCCATCTCGATGGTGATCCGCGACGACGAGACGCTGGTCCCCGAGCGCCGGACCGTCCTGCGCCACGGCGACGACCTGCTGGTCGTGACCCCGCGCAAGCTGCGCGAGCAGACCGAGAACAGGCTCCGCCAGGTCAGCGACGGCGGCCGGCTGGCGCAGTGGCTCGGCGACCGCGAGCGGCGTCCCTGAGCACGCGCCCCCCGGCGTACGACGTCAGCCGGACGGGCTGCAGATCGTGGCGTCCTCCGCGGAGCGGATGAAGGACTTGCCCTTGACCAGCTTGGTGAAGTCGTCGCCGACGATGACCGTCACGCCGACGCCCTCGGTGGCCCGGCGCCGGATCTCGGTGCCGGGTCCGAGCTTCGCCGCGACCAGCTGGACGGCGGGGTTCTTCGGGTCCTTGGCCCAGACCTCGGCGGTGGCCACCTCGGCCTTGTCGGGCGCGTTGCCGCTGTCACCCTCGGTGAAGCCCTTGTCGGTGAACAGCTGCATCGTCCGCCCGGCCAGGCCCTCGCGGGTGCCGGCGTTGTAGACGCTGACCACGACCTGGTCGGCGTAGACCTTGTCGCCCTGCGCGACCGAGACGTTCGTGCACAGGGGTGCGTCGACCTTGCCCGGGAACGGCTCGGTCAGCGAGGAGTAGCCCCACGCGGCACCGATGACGAGAATCAGGCCGAGCACGCTCACGGTGATCGCGGTGCGCAGTCCCTGGCTCATCAGCCCTCCATCGTGTGGACGCGGGCGTGCAGGACGTGGCGCTGCTGCAGGGCGGCGCGCAGCGCGCGGTGCAGGCCGTCCTCGAGGTAGTACTCCCCGCGCCACTCCACGACGTGCGCGAAGAGGTCGCCGTAGAACGTCGAGTCCTCGTCGAGCAGCGCGGCCAGCTGCAGCGTGTCCTTGATCGTGACGAGCTGGTCGAGACGGACCTGGCGCGGCGGGACGGACGCCCAGCCGCGGGAGGACATCCCGTGGTCGGGGTAGGGACGACCGTCGCCCACGCGCTTGAAGATCACGCCGCGACTATAGCCAGCCCGACGCTCCGCCACCGGCGTCCGGCGCGGCTGCCCACCGGCGTACGCCCCGGTGCTTCGCGGGGTCGGCACTACGCTGCCTCGCATGACGGAGACGCCCGCAGCAGCCCCGACGCCCGAGAGCAACCCGATCGCCGCGCAGGTCGCGCCGGGCTACGCGTTCGAGGGTCCCGCGCTGGAGCTCGGGGGGTTGATGGTGGACGCCACGACCCTGACCGACGTCCGGATCCGGATCCCGCTGTCGATGCTGAACCGCCACGGCCTGGTCGCCGGCGCCACCGGCACCGGCAAGACCAAGACCCTGCAGCTGATGGCCGAGCAGCTCAGTGCGCAGGGCGTCCCGGTCTTCGCCGCGGACATCAAGGGCGACCTGTCCGGGATCGGCACGGCCGGCACCCCGTCCGAGAAGATCACCGAGCGCGCCACCTCCGTCGGCCAGCAGTGGGCGGCCACCGGGTTCCCGGTGGAGTACTACGCGCTCGGCGGCGAGGGCACCGGCATCCCCCTGCGCGTCACGATGACGGCGTTCGGGCCGACCCTGCTGAGCAAGGTGCTCGGCCTCAACGAGACCCAGGAGTCGAGCCTCGGGCTCGTCTTCCACTACGCCGACCGCGCCGGGCTGCCGCTGCTCGACCTCGCGGACCTGCGGGCCGTGGTCGCGCACCTGACCAGCCCCGAGGGCAAGGCCGACCTCAAGGAGCTCGGCGGCCTGTCCTCGGCGACCGCCGGCGTCATCCTGCGCGAGCTGATCACGCTGCAGGACCAGGGCGCCGAGGCGTTCTTCGGCGAGCCCGAGTTCCAGGCCTCCGAGCTGGTCCAGGTGGCCGCCGACGGCCGGGGCACGATCAGCCTCGTCGAGCTGCCGAACCTGCAGGACCGCCCGGCGATCTTCTCGACCTTCCTGATGTGGCTGCTGGCCGACCTCTTCCACGACCTGCCCGAGGTGGGCGACGTCGACCGGCCCAAGCTGGTGTTCTTCTTCGACGAGGCGCACCTGCTCTTCCACGACGCCTCCGACGCGTTCCTCGACCAGATCGCCCAGACCGTGCGGCTGATCCGCTCCAAGGGCGTCGGCGTCTTCTTCGTGACCCAGAGCCCGACCGACGTGCCCGACGAGGTGCTGGCCCAGCTCGGCTCGCGCGTCCAGCACCAGCTGCGCGCGCACACCCCGAACGACGCCAAGGCGCTCAAGGCCACCGTCAACACCTACCCGACCAGCGCGTACGCCGACCTCGGCCAGGTGCTGACCGGCCTCGGCATCGGCGAGGCGGTCGTGACGGTGATGAACGAGCGCGGCGCCCCGACGCCCGTGGCGTGGACCCGGCTGCGGGCGCCCGAGTCGCTGATGGGCCCGGCCGACCCGGCGGCCATGGACGCGGTCGTCAAGGCGAGCCCGCGCTACGCGACGTACGCCGTGGCCGTCGACCGGGACTCGGCGCGCGAGCAGCTCGCCGCGCGGCTGGAGGCCGGGGCCGCCAAGAAGGCCGAGGAGGACCGCGCCGCGGAGGCGAAGGCCGGTCAGGGAGCGGCGGGGAAGCAGCCGGCCAGGCCGAAGGCGGCACCGAAGCAGACCGGCAGCGCCGGCGGCGAGCTCGTGCACGACGTCGTGACGTCGGGCGCCTTCAAGGACTTCATGCGCACCGCCGCCCGCGAGATCGCGCGGGGGATGTTCAAGACCGGGCGGCGCTGAGCCGGGCCCTGCGGGCCTGGCTCCCGGGTCAGGCGGACCAGCGCACGTAGTCGTCGACGAAGTCGGCCAGCGCGTGCACGCCGCGCAGGTCCTCGCGGTTCTCCATCAGGCTGGTGAGCTTGGCCGAGTGGCGGGTCTGGAGGGCGGCGCGCTGGAGGCGGGCCTTCTCGACGTCGCGCTCGATGGGGGTCTTCTTGTTGTCCATGGTCGGCTCCTGGGTGCGGGATCTCGGCTGGGTCGCTCAGATCTTTTGGATCGTTACAGGAGATCCTGCGCGAGCAACGTCGCCGGGAGGTTGACCCCGGGTTACATCCGTGTTCCACGCTGATGTGATCTACCTTGCACGGGTGGACGACATCGAGCAGATCCGCCAGCTGAAGTACCGCTACCTCCGCACCCTGGACACCAAGCGCTGGGACGACTTCGAGGCGTGCTTCCTCCCGGAGGCCACCGCCGACTACAACGGCCTGCAGTTCCCCGACCGGGCCGCGCTGGTGGCGTACATGCGCGAGAACCTCGGCCCCGGCCTGATCACCATGCACCACGTCCACCACCCGGAGATCACGGTCGACGAGGGGGGCGGCACCGCGACGGCGCGGTGGTACCTCCACGACAAGGTCATCGTGGAGGCCTTCCGCTTCATGCTCGAGGGGGCGGCGTTCTACGAGGACCGCTACACCCGCACCCCGGACGGCTGGCGGGTCTCCCACACCGGCTACGTGCGGACCTTCGAGGCGCAGTACTCCCTCGACGACCTGCCCGGCTTCAAGCTCAACGGCCCGGGCGTCCACACGCACTGAGCCGCGCCAGCGGCGGCGGGTCAGAGCGTGGAGTCGGTCCAGGCCATCTGCACGACCTCGATGCCCCGGTCGCGGGTGATCAGGCGGCCCCGGCCGGGCGGCGCCGGCTGCGGCTTCTGGTTGCCGATGAGCGGGCCCTCGTCCGGGGAGCCGGACAGCAGCAGGCCCGGCATCGCCAGGTCGCGCATCGACTGCAGCACCGGCTCGTAGAGCGCACGCGACGCACCACCCGAGCGGCGCGCGATCGCGATGTGCAGGCCGGTGTCGCGCGCCTGGGCCATCAGCGGCTGCAGCGTCTGGACCGGCGAGCTCTGCTGGGTCGCGACCAGGTCGTAGTCGTCGACGACGACGAAGACTTCTGCCCCCGACCACCACGACCGGTTCCGCAGCTCGTCGGGCGTGACGTCGGGCCCGGGGATCCGGTTCTCGAGGTACGTCGCGAGGTCGCGGATCGCCGGCTGCGCCTGGGTGGCGTTGGTGAGGTAGTTGAGGAGGTACTCGTCGGGCACCTCGCCGAGCAGCGAGCGCCGGTAGTCGACGACCACGATCTGCGCCTC
The DNA here is from genome assembly GCF_014212315.1 of Nocardioides luti. Taxonomy (NCBI): domain Bacteria; kingdom Bacillati; phylum Actinomycetota; class Actinomycetes; order Propionibacteriales; family Nocardioidaceae; genus Nocardioides; species Nocardioides luti. The sequence continues at coordinate 2,130,398 of NZ_JACKXE010000001.1, read as the reverse complement.
GGCCGGCGTGCGCGTCCGCATGATCTCCTGCAGGTAGGTCCGCAGCACCCCGCTCTTGCCGGACTGCCCGTCGCCGAAGACGAGCAGGTGCGGCTCGGCGTCGACGTCGAGCGCGATCGGGGCGAGCTCCTTCTCGTTGATGCCGAGGAGCAGCTTGGTGTCGTCGTCGGCCGGCTGCGCCTGGGCGCGTACGGCGTCGAGGTCGATCCGCTCGGGCAGCAGCCGCAGCTTGGGGCCGGCCGGGCCGTGCCAGGCGGCGGAGACCCGCTTGATCAGGTCGTCCACGCCCTCGCCGAGGGTGTCGGCGTCCGGCGCGCCGTCGATGCGCGGCAGGCCGGCGAGGAAGTGCAGCTTGCCGTGCACCAGACCGCGACCGGGGCGACCGGTCGGGACGAGTGCGGCGATCTTGCGGTCGATCTCGGAGTCCATCGGGTCGCCGAGCCGCAGCTCGAGCCGGGTGCCGAACATGTCGCGCATCGCGGCGCGGAAGTCCGCCCAGCGCGCGGCGCCGGCCACGATGTGCAGGCCGAAGGTCAGGCCCCGCGTGGCGAGCTGCTGGAGCTCCATCTCGATGTCGTCGAAGTCCGCGCGCAGCGTGCTCCAGCCGTCGACGATGAGGAACACGTCGCCGTAGCCGTCGTCGGCACGGCCGGCGGCCCGGCGGGAGCGGTAGGTCTCGATCGAGTCGATGCCGTTGGCGCGGAAGTACGCCTCGCGGCGGTCCACGATGCCCTGCACCTCGGCGAGGATGCGTCGTACGACGTCGGGCTCCGAGCGCGACCCCACGCCGGCGACGTGCGGCAGCCGCGCCAGCGGCGAGAAGGTGCCGCCGCCGAAGTCGAGGACGAAGAACTGCGTCTCCTTGGGCGTGGTCGTCAGCGACATGCTCGCGACGATCGTGCGGAGCAGGGTGCTCTTGCCGCTGCGCGGGCCGCCGATGACGGCCACGTGCCCGCTGGCGCCGCTGAGGTTGACGGTGAGGGTGTCGCGGCGCTGCTCGCGCGGCCGGTCGACCGTGCCGAGCGGCACCACGAGCCCGCCGAGGTTGCGCCACTGCGGCGAGACCAGACCGAGCTCGGGGTCCTCGACGAGGTCGCCCATCAGCTCGTCGAGCGTGTCGGGGACGTCCAGCGGCGGCAGCCAGACCTGGTGGGCCTCGGGGCCGTGGCCGATCATGTGGTCGACCGCGATGTCGAGCAGCGTCTCCTGGTCGCCCTGCTGGGGCGTCGGGGTCGGCTCGGGCTCCGGCTCGGCCACCTCGAGCGTGTGCACCTCGGAGATCGTGAACGGCAGGATCCCGCGCAGGTGGCCGCCCTCGTCACGGCGTACGGGCGAGCGGCCCGACGGCGGCCCGGAGACGTACGCCGCCTTGAACCGCAGCAGCGTGGACTGGTCGGGCTTGAGGTAGCCGAGGCCGGGCACGGCGGGCAGCTCGTAGGCGTCCGGCACGCCGAGCACCGAGCGCGACTCGCCGGCGCTGAAGGTGCGCAGGCCGACCCGGTAGGACAGGTGCGACTCGAGGCCGCGCAGGCGACCCTCCTCGAGGCGCTGCGAGGCGAGCAGCAGGTGCAGGCCCAGCGAGCGGCCCAGGCGGCCGATGGCGACGAAGAGGTCGATGAACTCGGGCTTGGCCGAGAGCATCTCGGAGAACTCGTCGACGACGACGAACAGCGACGGCATCGGCTCGAGGTCCTCGCCGGCGGCGCGGGCCTTCTCGTAGTCGCGGATCGAGGCGAAGTTGCCGGCCTCGCGCAGCAGCTCCTGGCGGCGCACCATCTCGCCGGACAGGGCGTCCTGCATGCGGTCGACGAGCGTGAGCTCCTGCGACAGGTTGGTGATGACGGCCGAGACGTGCGGCATCTCGGACATGCCGGCGAAGGTCGCACCACCCTTGAAGTCGACGAGCACCATGTTGAGCTGCTCGGGGGAGTGCGTCATCGCGAGGCCGAGGACCAGCGTGCGGAGGAACTCCGACTTGCCGGAGCCGGTCGCGCCGATCACCAGGCCGTGCGGGCCCATGCCCTGCTGGGCGGACTCCTTGATGTCGAGGTGGATCATCTGGCCGCCCTCGCCGAGCCCGATCGGCACCCGCAGCCGGTCGCGGGCGGGCCGCTGGCGCCAGGCGGCGCTGGGCTCGAAGGTGCGCACGTCGCCGAGGGCGAGCAGCTCCATGAAGTCGGTCGGGCCGGTGATCTCGCCGGTGGTGTTCTCGGCGGCGCCGGACGCGATGGTGTGCAGCGGCGTCAGCCGCCGGGCGAAGGCCTCGGCCGTCGCGAGGTCGCACTGGTCGGCGCGACCGCGGACGGTGTCCTCGCGCAGCCGCAGCGCGCTGAGCGGGTAGCGGCCGTCGCGGGCCGGCTCGGCGTCGAGCTGCAGCCGCAGCCGCGAGGCGTCCTCGAGCTCGTCCCAGCGCGCCGGGAGGTCGAGGAGGGTGACGCCGTGCAGGCCGTCGGGGGGGACGACGTGGTTGCCGGGCGGCAGCGTGCCGCCGTCGATCACCAGCAGGATGTGCGGCGTCGCGGGGCGCTCGTCGGCGCCGAAGCGGGGCCGGTCGCTCAGGTCCGGCGGCAGCAGCGCGGCCAGGTCGGCGAGGTTGGTCGAGACCATCCGCATCGGGCCGACCGCGTCGGACTGCCGCTGGCTCAGCGCGTGGGGCAGCCACTTCATCCAGTCCCAGTGGGCGAGGTTCTGCTCCGAGGAGAGCACCGCGATCGCGAGGTGCTCGGGGGAGTGGAAGGTGGCGGCCGAGCAGATCATCGCGCGGGCCAGCGAGCGGGCCGGGTCCTCGTCGCCGCACAGCTCGACGCGGTCGAAGGCCCGCAGGTCGATCGAGGCCGGCAGGTCGGGCTGGAGCCGGTGCACGACGAGCAGGCGGTGCAGGGCGGAGGCGGCGGCCGGGTCGACCTGGTCGATCGGCGCGCTCTCCGGCGGGACGAGCTCGAGCGAGAGCGGCTGCGCGCACACGCCGTACCGCACGTGCAGGAAGTTCGGGTCGGACGACGCGTGCTCCCACAGCCGCGAGCGCTCCTCGGCCAGGGCGGGGAGGGAGGAGGGCTCGGGGTGGTGCCAGGTCAGCGCCTTGCGCTGCTGGTCGGCGGCCTCGCGGGCCACCTTGCGGACGTTGCCGAGGTAGCGGAGGTACTCCGTGCGCGACCCGGTCACCTGCTGGGTGCGCTGCTTCTTCTGCCGGTCCAGCTGGACGATGATGAAGCCGAGCGTGGCGAAGAGGAACATGCCGGCCGCGATGTAGCCGCGACCGCCGGACCCGCCGCCCATCGAGGCGACCAGGACGATGGAGCCCAGGCTGCCCAGCATCGGGATGGCGTTCATGAGCACGCCCGCGGCGCCCTCGTTGGGCTCGATCTCCGGTGGCGGCTGGAGCACGATCTTGCCGGAGGGCATCTCGGGCGCATCGACCCGTGCCCCGCGAAGCGTCGTACTCACACATTCCCCCTGGTGTCCCGCCGTGCGTCGCCCTCCCGTCAGGCGGCGGCTCGATGATAGGCGGCGCGGGGACGTGCGACCAGCAGTCGGACGGCTACTTCCACTGCCAGGTGGCCAGCACCGAGTCGACGACCTCCTCGGTCGCGTCGGCCGACCCGACCACCTGGAACGTGATCGAGATGTTCTGGCCCTGGTACGGCGCCCCGACCACCACCACCTGGTAGCGGCCGGACTTGCCCTCGAAGCGGTACGCCGGCTCGCCGCCGAGCTCGGTGTCGTCGACGCGACGGGGCTTGGGCCGGGTGAGCTGGGACTTGTCGGTGAGCCCGGCGGCGCCGTCCAGGGTCTGGAACCTGGCCTGGCCGTAGGTGTCGGTGATGCCGACCGCGATGGTGGATCCGTCGGAGATCCGTGCCCGGTAGAGGAAGTCGTCGCCGAGCGACTTCACCTCCCAGTCCTGCGGGGCCTTGAGCGAGAAGAAGCTCGACTCGATGGCGTCCCCGCTGGCCGGCTCGACGGACGGCGTGGCGGCCGTCGACGAGCTCTCGGACGCCGAGGGCGAGCCCGACGCGGTGGCGGACGTGGAGCCCTTGCCGGTCGGCTCGCCGTCACCGCCGCCGCAGCCGCTGAGGAGCAGGCCGGCGAGGGCGAGGGTGCCGAGGGCGGCGCGGGCGCGGTGCGTCGTGTGCATGGTTCTCCCCGAGAGGTGGGCCGAGGCGATGGGCCGTCCGGGCGATGATAGGCGCGGCTCCCAGGAGCGACTACCCTGCCTCTCGTCGGGCGGCGGGCGCCCACGGGTCCGGGGGGAGTGGCCGTGACGGCAGGCAAGGGGAGCGGCGACGGACTCGCCGTGACCGTCCACGGACCGGTCGGCGTGCTGGACCTCCTCGTCCCTGCCGGTGCCGCCGCGACGGACGTCGCCCGCGAGTACGCCGAGCAGTCCGGACTGACCTCGATCCCCTTCCTCTACACGCGCCTGGGCTCCCTGCTGAGCCCCGACCTGGCCCTCGCCGACGCCGGCGTCGGCACCGGGGACGTGCTGGTGGCGACGACGTCGCAGCCCGGTCCCGGGTCCGACGACCGGGCCGAGCCGTCCTGGCAGGAGTCGACCACCGCGCCGGGCCCGCTCTCGGTCCTGTGGTTCTGCCTGGCCGCGGCCGTCGCCCTCCTGGCCGCGTGGTTCGCGGCGCGGACCGACTCGGAGCCGCTGCGCGACACGGCCGTCTACGTCCTCGGCGCCTCCGCCCTCATCGGCGTGCTCCCGGTCGGCCGGTTCGCCGCGCACCGCGCGCTCGTCGCGCCGACCTTCGCCGGTGCCGCCGCCTTCGCGCTCGCGTGGGACCCGGACCCCGCGCGGATCCCCACCGTCGTGGGCGTCTCGGCCCTGGTGGCCGGGGTGGCCGCGGCGATCGGGCGCACCCTCGACCGCCGCAACGAGGAGGCCCTGCGGGTCTGGATCACCGTCGGCGCGGCCCTCTTCCTCGTCACCGGCCTCGCCGCGCTGCTCGACTTCCCGCCCCGCGTCCCGTGGGCGGTCCTCCTCGTCGCGGCGATGCTGGCCGCGCGCTTCGTCCCGAGCTTCGCCGTCGACGTGCCGGACACCTACCTCATCGACCTCGAGCGGCTCGCGGTCACCGCGTGGTCGGCACGCGACCGGGCACCCGGGCGGCGTGGCCGCTCGATCGTGCCGCGAACCGCCGTGGCCGCCGTCGCCGCACGGGGCACCCGCGTCGTGACGGCGTACAGCGTCGCGATCCTCGTGGTCAGCGCTGTGTCCGCACCGCTGCTCCTCGCCTCCACCCCGCTCACGATCGACCGGATCGGCGCCCGCTGCCTGGTCTTCTTCTGCGGCTGCGGCCTGCTGTTCGCAGGCCGGTCCTACCGCCACGCCGCGGCCCGTGCGCTGCTGCGCGCCGCCGGCCTGGTGTGCCTCGTCGCCCTGCTGGTCTCGCTGCTGTCCACGCTCGAGCCGGGCACCACGAGCATCCTCGCGGGGGTCGCCATCGGCCTCGCGCTGGTGCTCGTCGTGGTGGCCGTGGCGACCGGTCGCGGGTGGCGCTCGGCGTGGTGGTCGCGCCGCGCGGAGGTCGGCGAGGCCCTCTGCGGGTCCGCCGCGGTGGCCTCCGTGCTCGTCGCCTCCGGGGTTTTCCGCAGTTTGTGGGAATCGATCCACATCCAGGTTTAGCGATTCCTCGGTCGGGTAGATCGCTGGGTGTCGGGTTGGTGAACGACCCGGCCACACGGACCAACAAGTGACACCTCTACCGATATTTCTCGAGCGGCGGACTTGGCCGTCACGGGGGAAGGAATGGCGACATGTCGAACAACGCTCCCGAAATGGGACAGGGTGAAAAGACACTCACCAAGGCCGCCGGCATGGTGGTCGACGCGAAGAAGGACTTCGACGGCTTCAGCCGCAAGCTCGACGGCCAGATCTCGGGCCTGAAGGGCAAGTGGGCCGGCGCCGGCGGCACCGCCTTCTTCACGCTCCACCAGGCGTGGACGGAGAAGCAGAACGTCATCACGAACGCGCTCAACGAGTTCGAGGCGTCGCTCACGTCCACCGAGAAGGACAACATCAACACCGACGAGGCCCAGTCGGCCAACTACAACCGGACGGCCGGCCGCCTCGGCGGCTGACCGACGACCCAGGAACAGGAGTGACTGAAATGAGCCTCGACGGACTTCGCGTCAACCACGCCGGTCTCGACACCGCTGCGGAGGACATGTACCGCACGGTCAAGGACATCGACGACCGCCTGAACCGCCTCGAGCAGGAGCTCGCGCCGCTGCGCAGCGACTGGACGGGTTCGGCGCAGACGGCCTACACCCAGGCCAAGGCCAAGTGGGACGGCGCCATCCAGGAGATGCGCGACCTGCTCGACGAGACCAGCAAGACGGTCTACCAGTCGAACGCCGAGTACAAGGCCGCCGACCAGCGCGGCGCCGCATCGTTCGACATCTGATCCAGCGATGACCTCGACGGGGTCGACGGCCACTGGGCGTCGGCCCCGTCGCGGACGTTTCTGTCCATCACACACGGGGTAGGAAAAACACCATGCCACCAACGGTGTTCACCAACATCAGCGACATGATCACCGGCCTGCTCGACGCCGGCGAGACGATCATCGACCAGGCGGTCATCGACGACGTCAAGGAGAAGCTGCAGAAGGCCCAGCAGCAGATGGACGCCAACCGCTTCAGCGACGTGGAGGTCGAGCCCGCGGCGTTCGGAGACACCTCCGCCGCAGCCAGCCTCGGCTACCACCACACCAAGGCGCACCAGGTCATCAGCGACACCCTCCAAGGCGTCCTGGTCGACCTCGAGCGCTTCCGCAACGGCATCGTCAAGGCCGAGACGCTCCTGGCCGACGCCGACTCCACCAGCGAGGCGGACCTGAAGAAGAAGCAGCAGGCCACCGAGCTCCTGAGCTACATCCCCCGCCACTCGCAGGGCGACCGCGCGAACCACCAGTCGCGCAACGAGCACCTGCCCACGAACGGAGGTGCGGACGCATGAGCATGGGACCCAAGGAGGCCGCGCTGCGGGCCACGCTCGCGCAGGCCCAGGACGGCAAGGTCGAGCACGCGCAGGCCGCCTGGTCGGACGGCGCCGCGGTGCTGCAGAGCGTCTACCAGGCGCTGCACGCCGCCGCCCCCGCGATCCGCAACCAGTTCGGCGACCAGACCGGCAAGGCCGCGTCCGAGGCGTTCACGACGCTCGCCGAGAAGGTCCGCTTCCGCAGCGAGCAGATGACGATGGCGAGCACCGCGATGCTCGATGCCCGCGACGCCATCCTGCACGCGCAGATGATCCGCGACTCGATGGAGGACCCGATCGGCCCGGCGCCGACGAAGCCCCAGAGCACCCCGGGCTCCAGCTCCGAGGCCGACGTGAAGGCCCAGCAGAAGTACGACAGCGACAAGGCGCAGTACGACGCCCTCTACGACGCGCGCGAGCGCAAGTCCGAGGCCGCGTCCAAGCAGCTCGACGGGAAGTACACCCAGTCGGCCGAGCAGCTCGCGAAGGTGCACGGCGAGCCCGACAAGCCGAAGACCGACGAGACCAAGGACCCGCAGAACACCGGCGGCGGTGGCGGCGGCACCGGCGGTGGCGGCACCGGTGGCGGCGGTGGCGGTGGGGGTGGCACCCACAACGGCGTCATCGTCCGCAACCCCACGGTCCACCCGGTCCACCACCACCCGACCGAGAACAACACGACCACGACGACCACCACCACGACGACGACCCAGACGACCCCCACGACCACGACGACCGAGACCCTGCCCCCGGGCAGCACCCAGAGCAGCTCGCCCACACCGAGCGTGCCGATCGGTGGGTCCGGCGGGTCGACCGGGGGCTCCACGTCGACCCCGTCGTCGGGGATGCCGAGCGGCGCGACCGCGGGCGGCCTCGCCGGCGCCCTCGGTGGCGGTGCGCTCGGCGGCATGACCGGGATCTCCGGTGCCGTCCGTGGCGGTGCCGTGGCGATGCCGACCGGGTCCGCGGGCTCGGCCGGCGGCACCCTCGGCAGCACGGCGCGCAGCGCCGGCGCCAGCACCCTCGGCCGGACGACCGGCGGTGCCGGTGGTGCGGCCGGCGGCAAGGCCGGAGGCAGTGGGGCCCGCAGCGCCGGTGGAGGAGCCGGCGGCGGGAAGTCCGGGTCGCGCGGCAAGGCCGGTGGCCGCGGTATGGGTGCCGGCGGCGGCCAGGGCGGCAAGGGCAAGAAGGACCCGAAGCAGAAGGGCCACGAGTTCTTCGACGAGGAGCACGACTGGATCGACGACGAGGGCGCAGCCCCCGGCGTCATCGACTGAGCACGACCCTGCTCCGGTGCTTCCGCCCGAGACGGCCTCTGCAGCCGTCTCGGGCGGTAGCATCTCACCGGTCCGGCCCCGGACGCCTGCGCTCCGGTCGGCGGGGCCACATCACGTTGGGCCACACTTCTTGGGGGAGAGACGATGACTCAGGCGCCCGTCAGCGCATCCGGTCTGGTGCGTGTCACGGTGGCGTCGGGGACCCGACGCGTCGACCTGGTGCTGCCCGGCGCCGTGCCGGTCGCGGAGCTCGTGCCCGAGCTCGCCCGCAGCGTCGGCCTGCTCGACGCGGCCACCGTCTTCGGGGGCTACCACCTCGTCACCTCCGAGGGACGTGAGCTCGCCACCGACGCCGGCCTGACCATCCAGGGCGTCGAGGACGGCGGGCTGCTCACGGTCACCGCCGGCATCGACGACGAGCCGCCGCGCGTGTACGACGACGTCGTCGAGGCGATGACCGACGTCGTGGAGCGCGACCTCAAGCCCTGGGAGCCGGCCTCGGGCCGGCGTACCGCCCTCTCGGCCGCGGGTCTGCTGATGGCGCTGGGCGCCGTGGCCCTCCTCATCCAGCGCGGCTCGACGCTCGCGGCCGTCGCCGCCTCCGTCGTCGCCGCCGCCCTCGTGACCGGCGCGGTGGTGCTGTCCCGCGCCCAGCGCGAGCCCGAGGCCGCGGTCGCCGTCGCCTGGATGGGCTCGTTCTACGCCGCGGTGGCCGGGCTGATGCTCGCCTCCGACGGTGGCCTCTACGGCCTGCCGGTCGCCAGCGCGGGCGCCGGCGCGCTCATCGCCGGCCTGGTCGCGCTCGTGGGCCTGGGCGAGGGGCGCACCCTGGTCATCCCGCCCGTGGTCGTGGGTGCGATCTTCCTGGCCACCGGCCTGGTCATGCGGGCCGCCGAGTTCGACCCGGCCGTCGTGCTGACCATCGCGCTCGTGCTCGTCGTGATGGCGGGCAGCGTCTTCCCGTGGCTCGCGCTCGGCGCGACCGGCACCGCCGTGGACCAGCTCTACGGCACCGAGGACATCACCGCCGACCCCGACGACATCGACCCGCACCGCGTCCGTGCGGACGCCCGCGTGGCGCACGAGATCCTGGTCGCCGTGTCGGCGACCGTCGGCCTGCTACTGGTGCTGATCGCGCCGCTGGCCGTGTCCCTCGGCGTCTCCGGCACCCTGCTCGCCGTGATGGCCTCGCTGGTCGTCATGCTGCGCACCCGGCAGTACCGCACCGGGTCCGAGGTGCTCGTCGGGCTCGTCTCCGGCATCCTCGGGCTGGTCTCGGTGGCCGTCTCCATGCTCTGGATGCACCCGGACTGGCGGCCGACGGCGGCCGTCGCCCTCGCCGTGACCGGTGCCGTGCTCCTGGCCGCGACGCTGCTGCCGTCGACTCCCTCGGTGCGCCGGGGCCGCTTCGGTGACGTGGCCGAGTCGGTCGCGCTGCTCGCCCTGCTGCCGCTGCTCGTCCTGGCCGTCGGCATCTTCTCCTCGATCCGGGGCTGAGCGCGATGGCCACCAAGAAGGACCTCGTCGAGGCCTACGCGTTCAGCCGTCGTCGTCTCGTCACCGCGTTCGTCTCCGGCGCCCCCGGCGGGCGCGAGGTCGAGCCGACCCGCCCCGGCCGCACCATCGTCGGCGGCCTCGCCCTCGCCGTGCTGCTGGTGGCCGGCGCGGCCATCGCGGGCATCTTCGCCCCGCGCGACCCCGACGACTGGAACAAGCCCGGCCTGATCGTCTCCAAGGAGACCGGCGCCAACTACGTCATCCTCACCGAGAGCGAGCACCCCGTCCTGCGGCCGGTGCTCAACACCACCTCGGCGCGGCTGATGCTGGACTCCTACAGCGCCCCCAAGGTCGTCTCCCAGGACACGATCGACCAGCAGAAGATCGGTGGCGACCTCGGCATCCTCGGGGCGCCGAACACCCTGCCGACGCCGTCCCTGCTCATCGACAGCGGCTGGACCGCCTGCATCGACGACCGCACCGGGATCCGCGTCGACGTCACCCAGGACGACGTGGTCCGTCCCCTGACCGGCAGCGGCTTCGTGGTGCAGAGCAAGGGCACCTACTACGTGATCGCGGTCGGCACGGCCGACGTCGGCCAGACCGCCAGCGCCTACCGCTACGAGCTGCCGCAGGAGCCGAAGAACGCCCAGCAGAGCGACCAGGACAACCTGCTCGCCGAGCTCGGGCTCCCTCCCCGCGCCAGCGCCGCGCACGTCTCCGACGACTGGCTCGCGCTGTTCCCCGCGGGCGGCGACCTCGACTTCACGAGCTTCGAGCTGACCGGCTTCGGCGACCCCGTCTCCTACGGCAACAGCGGCAACGTGCCGCCCGGCGCGCGGATCGGTGACCTGGTCACCTACCCCCTGCCCGACGGCACCACCCAGTCCCTGCTCCTCACCGACAGCGGCCCGAGCGTGATCGCGCCGTTCCCGCTGGGGGTCTACCGCCACACCCGCACGCCGGACGGCTTCGTCACGGCGTCCTCGGACGGCAGCCGCAGCGGGCCCGGCCCCGTGGAGTTCGCCCAGGACGCGCCGCCCACGGTGACGCGCGAGGAGCCGCAGTACGCCGCCGCCCGCTGGCCCGCGGGCACGCTGGAGCCCGTCAACGGCCAGGAGTGCGCCGTGCTCACCGCCGAGTCCGGCTCGGCGCCCACGGTCCAGCTGGCCACCGATCCCACGGAGGAGGCCTCGGCCGCCGACCTGCCGCCGGGCCCGAACCCGCCCCGGGTCGACCCCGGCCGGGGTGCCTACGTGCTCTCGGGCGACTGGGACTCCGCCGACGAGGGCTCCCCGTTCGTGATCGACGCCAAGGGCACCAGCTACCAGCTCGTCGGGGCCGACGCCGCCTCCCGGCTGGGCTACGGCAGCTACCCGGTGGCGGTCGTCCCGGACAGCTGGGTCGAGCTGTTCGTGCCCGGCGTGAACCTCTCCATCGACGACGCGCTCTGCCCGCCCGCCGCCACGAAGGACCAGCCGTGCAGCTGAGCACCCTGCCGGCGCTCGCTCTCGCCGCGGTGCTCGCGGGGTCGGGGCTGGTCGCGCTGCCGGCGCCGACGTACGCCGCCGACGGCGACTACTTCCTCTGTGACGACCTCACCCTCGACGACCCACCCGGCACCGACGACAGCGACAGCGTGCCGCTGGGCCTGCTCGGCATGGACCGGGTCTACGACTACCTCGACTCCCTGGGGGAGAAGCCCGGGGCTGGGGTGGGCGTGGCCGTGCTGGACGCCGGCGTCTCGCGGCGCAGCAACCTGATGACGGTGGTCGACGGCATGTCCTTCACCTCCAAGCCGCTCGGCACGGACCCCGCCGACCCGCACGGCACCGAGGTCGCCGGCCTGATCGCGGCGGGCGCACGCCCCGGCGGCAAGCCGACGGGCATCGCACCGGGAGCCCGGATCATCGACGTCAAGGTCTTCGACGCCGACCAGCCGGACCAGTCCTCGGGCGAGGTGGGCGTCAGCACGCCGGCGCTGATCTCCGGGCTGAACTGGGTCGCGGACAACGCCCGCCGCCTCGACATCGGCGTCGCGAACGTGTCGCTCGCGGTCACCCCGGACCTCGACGGTCGGCTCGAGCGCGCCGTACGCCGCGTGGTGGCGGCCGACGTCGTGCTCGTGGCCTCGTCCGGCAACCGGCCGCGCGACGAGGCCGACGAGCTGTGGGAGGCGTTCAACAGCGACACCGGCACCGAGGTCGGGCCCGGGGAGGACGCCGCGAAGTTCGTCTGGCCGGCGGGCTACTCCGACGTGCTCGCGGTGAGCACGACGACGGCCGGCCAGGACCAGTACCCCGACCCCAAGCAGATCGTCGTGGCCAACTCCCAGACCGACGTCGCCGCGCCCTCCGCGATGTCGGTGTCCGTCGCGCTGAACGGCGGCACCTGCCGGCTGGCCGAGCCGGCCACGTCGTACTCCGCCGCCGAGGTCAGCGGGCTCGTCGCCCTGCTGCGCGCGCACTTCCCGAAGGACACCGCGGCGCAGGTGGTCGCCCGCCTCGAGCGCACCGCCGACGGCACCCTCGACGTGCCGACGACGCTGCAGGGCAAGGGCGTGGTCCAGCCGTTCGAGGCGCTCACCCGCCCCCTGCACCCGACCCGCGGCGGCGCCGTGACCACGACGGCGCAGCAGACCGAGCGGATCCGGGCGAGCGCCCCCGCTGCCGAGAAGGACGTCCTCGCCGGCACCCGCCACGACGCGGTCTGGTGGGGCCTGCTGGGCGGGGGAGTGCTGGTCCTGGCGCTGCTGCTGCGGCCCGTGCTGGCGCGCCGCCGCGACTGACCGCGCGACCGGACCGCTCTCGCGGCGGTGCCCGGGAAGCACGAAGGGCGCCGACGAGGTCGGCGCCCTGCGTGACTGGCGGAGGATAGGGGATTCGAACCCCTGAGGGCTTTCACACCCAACCCGCTTTCCAAGCGAGCGCCATAGGCCACTAGGCGAATCCTCCGCGGAGGAGCATACGGGTCACGGACCGACGAGGTGAAATCCGCCTCCGCGGACCCGCGCGGGGCCCGTCTTGGAGCCCGTCGCGTCCCTCACCTAGACTCTGCGCCAACCCCCCGTGTGGCGACATCTTGCCGAACTCCCCCAGGGCCGGAAGGCAGCAAGGGTAAGCGAGCTCTGTCGGGTGCGCGGGGGGCCTTTTCACGCCCCGACGCCTGAGCTTGCGAAGGCGTCGAGCAGGGCGGGAGGTCGAGTAGCGTCGGCGAACGGCCGAGCGCAGCGAGGCCGGTCGCGACGCGTATCGAGACCCCTTCCCCGCAGCGGAGCAGCGCGAGAGAGACGCGAACCGAGACCCCTTGCGCGCAGCGGACCAGTGCGCGAGAGACGCGAACCGAGACCCCTGGTCTCCCGGACGGCCGCCGCCGCACGGCCCGCTACCGGCTGTCGGCACGGGTCGTTAGGGTCTAGGCGTGGAGTCACCCCTCGCGTTGTACCGCCGCTACCGGCCCGAGACCTTCCAGGAGGTCATCGGTCAGGAGCACGTCACCGAGCCCCTGCGGGCGGCGCTGGCCAACAACCGGGTCAACCACGCCTACCTCTTCTCCGGCCCCCGCGGCTGCGGCAAGACCACCTCGGCCCGGATCCTCGCCCGCGCGCTCAACTGCGAGCGCGCCCCGATCGCCGACCCGTGCGGCGAGTGCGACAGCTGCCGCGACCTGGCGCGGGGCGGGCCCGGCTCGATCGACGTCATCGAGATCGATGCGGCCTCCCACGGCGGCGTCGACGACGCCCGCGACCTGCGCGAGAAGGCCTTCTTCGCCCCGGTCCGCAGCCGCTACAAGGTCTACATCATCGACGAGGCCCACATGGTCTCGACGCAGGGCTTCAACGCGCTGCTCAAGCTGGTCGAGGAGCCGCCGGAGCACCTGCGCTTCATCTTCGCCACGACCGAGCCCGACAAGGTGCTGCCGACGATCCGCTCGCGGACCCACCACTACCCGTTCCGGCTGATCCCGCCGCGGCTGCTCTCGGCGTACCTCTCCGAGCTGTGCGGCCTCGAGGGCGTCGCGATCGAGACCGCCGCCGTCCCGCTGGTCGTGCGGGCGGGTGCCGGCTCCGCGCGCGACACCCTCTCCGTGCTCGACCAGCTCCTCGGCGGCGCCGGCGAGCAGGGCGTGACCTACGCGCTCGCCACCGGCCTGCTGGGCTACACCCCCGACACACTGCTCGACGAGGTCGTCGACGCCTTCGCCGTCGGGGACGGCGCCGCGGTCTTCGGCGTCGTCGACAAGGTGATCGAGACCGGGCAGGACCCGCGCCGCTTCACCGAGGACCTCCTGCGCCGGCTGCGCGACCTGGTCATCGTCGACGCCGTCCCGGACGCCCCCGCCACCGGTCTCATCGACTGCTCCCAGGACCAGGGCGAGCGCCTGGTCGCCCAGGCCGCCCGCTTCGGCTCCGCCGAGCTCAGCCGCGCCGCCGACCTGGTCGCCACCGGGCTCACCGAGATGCGCGGCGCCACCGCCCCGCGCCTGCTGCTCGAGCTCATCTGCGCCCGGGTGCTGCTGCCCGGCGCCGACCACGCCACCGGCGGGGTGATGGCCCGCCTCGACCGCCTGGAGAAGCGCGCCGCGATCACCGGCACCCCGTCGGCCGCCGTCACCGCCGCCCCGCCGCCCCCCGCAGCCCCGGCCCAGGACCGCCCCGCCGCCACCTCGGCCCCCAGCAACGTCGAGCCCCCGCTCACCATCAACCCCGTCATCCGCCCCCTCCCCCCGACCACCCCCCCGGCCCAGCCCGAGCTGACCACCACGGACCCGAGCGGCGACCGGGAGGGCACGTGGGCGACGTCCGCGACCGCCGCGACGACGGCCACGGCGGACGCAGAGCCCCCGTCCGGGGTGGCTGGGTCTGGCGGCGAAGCGAGGAACGAGCGAGCTGGATCGCCGGACGGGGGCTCTGCGGGAGCCGTGGCCGGCGTTGCCCCGGTGGCGGACGTCGCCCCCGTGCAGCACCCGACGAACGACCCGCCCCCGCCCCCGGCCGCCGCCGGCGGTCTCACCCTCGTCGACGTCCGCCGCCTGTGGCCCGACATCGTCGAGGCGACGAAGCTCCGCCGCCGCGTCACCTGGATGCACCTCACCCAGAACTGCCAGGTCGTCGGCCTCGAGGGCCGCACCCTCACCCTGGGCTTCTCCAACACCGGCGCCCGCGACTCCTTCGACAACGGCGGCAGTGCCGAGATCGTGCGCCAGGCCGCCATCGACGTCGTCGGAGCCGACTGGCGCATCGACACGATCGTGGATCCCGGGGCCAAGGCCGACGCCGGCCACCGGCCCGTGGCACCGGCTCCGGCCGCGGCCACGCCGGACCCGTTCGCCGCCCCGCAGGACACCTCGCCGTCCGAGCCCCCCAGCTGGGCGACCGACGAGCCGGCGGCACCCGAGGCCGCGGCCACGCCGACCCCGGCCGCCGCCGAGCCCGCGACGCCCCCGCCCCCGGCGGCTCCCAAGGCCGGCCCGGAGACGATCGCCGCCGCCCGCGGCGCCATCCAGCAGACCCGCCAGGCCGGGGCCGAGGTCGCCCGCGGCCAGGATCTCGCGGCCGCCGACGCCGACGCCCACCCCGACGACCTCGACGCGGAGACCCAGGGGCTCAACGGCGCGGAGCTGCTGCGCCGCGAGCTCGGCGCCCAGGTGATCGACGAGATCCGGCACCCGTGACCGACCACCGACGACCGACCACCCCACCCCGGCACCCCGGCACCACCGAGAGGACCCACCCATGACGCAGAACAACCCCTTTGAGGCCCTCGGCGGAGGCGGCTTCGACATGAACGCCCTCCTCCAGCAGGCCCAGCAGATGCAGGAGCAGCTCCAGGACGCCCAGGCCAAGCTGACCGAGACCACGGTCCAGGGCACGGTCGCGGGCGGCGCGGTCACCGCGACCGTCAACGGGGTCGGCGAGCTCGTCGGCGTCGAGATCAAGGCCGGCGGCTTCGACGGTGCGAGCGCCGACGACCTGTCCGACCTCGGCGACATGATCGTGGCCGCCTACCGCGACGCGAAGGCCCAGGCCGACGCGCTCGCCGGTGAGGCGCTCGGACCGCTCGCCGGTGGCGGCGGTCTCCCGGGCGGCGCGCCCGGCAGCCTCGGGTTCTAGGGACCACGCGTTGTACGAAGGTGTCGTCCAGGACCTGATCGACGAGCTCGGCCGGCTGCCGGGCGTGGGTCCCAAGAGCGCGCAGCGGATCGCGTTCCACCTGCTCCAGGCCGAGCCCGCCGACGTACGCCGCCTCGCGGACGTGCTGATCGAGGTCAAGGCCAAGGTGAAGTTCTGCACCATCTGCTTCAACGTCTCCGAGGACGAGCAGTGCCGGATCTGCCGGGACCCGCGGCGGGACCCGTCGCTGCTGTGCGTCGTCGAGGAGTACAAGGACGTCGTCGCGATCGAGCGGACCCGCGAGTTCCGCGGCCGCTACCACGTGCTCGGCGGGGCGATCTCGCCGATCGACGGCATCGGTCCGGAGCAGCTGCGGATCCGCGAGCTGATGGTGCGGCTGGCCGACGGCGCGATCGTCGAGACCATCCTGGCCACCGACCCGAACCTCGAGGGCGAGGCGACCGCGACGTACCTCACCCGGATGCTCAAGCCGCTCGGCTTGCGCGTGACGCGATTGGCGAGTGGACTGCCGGTGGGTGGTGACCTCGAGTACGCCGACGAGGTCACCCTCGGCCGAGCATTCGCAGGAAGGCGATCAGCAGATGACTGACACGACACCCGAGGTCTCCGTGCCGCTGGACGGCGCCACGGAGGAGTTCGCCGCCCAGATCGCCGACCAGGTCGAGAGCTTCCTCATCGCGCTGCGGGCCGTGGCCCGCGAGGCCGACGCCGGCCGCGCCGTCTCGCTGCTGCTGCTCGAGATCAGCCAGGTGCTGCTCGCCGGCGCGCGCCTCGGGGTGCAGCGCGACTTCACCCCGCGTGCGGAGTACCAGCCCGACGTCGGCCCCGAGCCCGACATCGACGCGCTGCGCCTGCGGCTCGCCGGGATGCTCGACAACGTCGACACCTACAGCTTCGTCTTCGACCCGTACGCCCCCGAGGTGGTGGACAGCCAGCTGTCCGACGACCTCGCCAGCATCGCCACCGACCTCGAGAACGGCCTGCGCCACTACCGCCTCGGCAACGTCGAGGAGGCCCTGTGGTGGTGGCAGTTCTCGTACGTCGCCTCGTGGGGCAACCTGGCGGGCGCGGCGCTCAACGCGCTGCTGTCGGTGATCTCGCACGACCGCCTCGACGCGGACTTCACCGGCGAGGACGAGCAGTTGGCCGTGGCCGAGGAGATCCTCGAGGCTGAGATGCGCCCCGGGCCGGACGCTCCGCCCCGGTAGACTCCTCCACGGTCGCAGCGCAGCGCGGCGCAGCCCCGGGACGGGGCACGGCGGCCCGCAACGCCACCCGACGACCTCGAGGACACAGCAGTGGGCATTGTCGTGCAGAAGTACGGCGGTTCGTCCGTCGCCGACGCGGCCGGCATCAAGCGCGTGGCACAGAAGATCGTGGCGACCCGCAAGGCGGGCCACGACGTCGTCGTCGTGGTCTCGGCCATGGGCGACACGACCGACGACCTCCGCGACCTCGCCCAGCAGGTGACGCCGCTGCCGCCGCCGCGCGAGCTCGACATGCTGCTGACGGCCGGCGAGCGGATCTCCATGGCGCTCGTGGCCATGGCCATCGCGCAGCTCGGTCACAAGGCGCAGTCGTTCACCGGCTCGCAGGCCGGCGTGATCACCGACTCGGCGCACGGCAAGGCCAAGATCATCGACATCACGCCCGGCCGCATCGAGGCCGCGATCCAGGCCGGCGCGATCGCGATCGTGGCCGGCTTCCAGGGCGTCTCGCAGGACACCAAGGACATCACCACGCTCGGTCGCGGCGCCTCGGACACCACCGCGGTGGCGCTCGCCGCCGCGCTGGGCGCCGACGTGTGCGAGATCTACAGCGACGTCGACGGGGTCTTCACCGCCGACCCCCGCATCGTCCCGACCGCCCGCAAGCTCGACCGCGTCTCCACCGAGGAGATGCTCGAGATGGCCGCCTCGGGCGCCAAGATCCTGCACCTGCGCTGCGTCGAGTACGCCCGCCGCTACGACATGCCGATCCACGTGCGCTCCTCCTTCTCCCAGAAGGAGGGCACCTGGATCCTGCCCGCACCCCCGGAAGGAACCGAGATGGAGCAAGCGATCATCGCCGGCGTCGCCCACGACCGCAGCGAGGCCAAGATCACCGTGGTCGGCGTGCCGGACAAGGTCGGCGAGGCCGCCCGCATCTTCGAGGCGCTCGCCGCCTCCGAGGTCAACATCGACATGGTGGTGCAGAACGTCTCCGCCGCCGCGACGTCGCGCACCGACATCTCCTTCACGCTCCCGCGCGAGGACGGCCAGTCCGCGATGGCGGCGCTCGCCCGGATCCAGGACGAGGTCGGCTACGACAAGCTGCTCTACGACGACCAGATCGGCAAGGTGTCGCTCATCGGTGCCGGGATGCGCTCGCACCCGGGGATCACCGCGAAGTTCTTCGCCGCGCTCGCCTCGGCCGGCGTGAACATCGAGATGATCTCCACCTCCGAGATCCGGATCTCCGTGATCGTCGACGAGGCCCAGGTGGACGACGCGGTCCGCGCCACCCACACGGCCTTCGACCTCGACTCCACCGAGGTCGAGGCCGTCGTCTACGGCGGGACCGGCCGATGAGCGGCGGCGTGCGGATCGGCATCGTCGGCGCGACCGGCCAGGTCGGTGTCGCGATGCGCCAGATCCTCGAGGAGCGGGGCTTCCCCGCCGACGAGGTCCGCTTCTTCGCCTCGGCGCGCTCCGCCGGCACGGTGCTGTCGTACGCCGGTCGCGACGTGACCGTCGAGGACGCCACCACCGCGGACCCGGCCGGGCTCGACATCGCGCTCTTCTCCGCCGGGGCCACCACCTCGCGCGCCCTCGCGCCGGTCTTCGCCGCGGCCGGCGTGACCGTGGTGGACAACTCCTCGGCCTTCCGGATGGACCCCGACGTCCCGTTGGTCGTCTCCGAGGTGAACCCGGAGGCGATCGCCGAGGCCCGCAAGGGGATCATCGCCAACCCGAACTGCACGACCATGGCCGCGATGCCGGTGCTCAAGCCGCTGCACGACGCAGCCGGCCTGGTGCGGCTGGTCGCCTCGACCTACCAGGCCGTGTCCGGCTCGGGCGTGGCCGGCGTCGAGGAGCTGGCCACCCAGGTGGACGCCGCCGGCGACAAGGCGCGCGAGCTGGCCTACGACGGCGAGGCCGTCACCTTCCCGGACCCGGTGAAGTACGCCCGCACCATCGCCTACAACGTGCTGCCGATGGCCGGGTCGATCGTCGACGACGGCCTGTTCGAGACCGACGAGGAGCAGAAGCTCCGCAACGAGTCGCGCAAGATCCTCGGCATCCCCGACCTGCGCGTCTCCGGGATCTGCGTCCGGGTCCCGGTCTTCACGGGCCACTCGCTCGCGATCAACGCCGAGTTCGCCGGGCCGATGCCGGTCGCCCGGGCCCGCGAGCTGCTCGCGGGCGCCCCCGGGGTCGAGCTGTCCGAGATCCCGACGCCGCTCCAGGCGGCCGGACGCGACCCGTCGTACGTCGGCCGGCTCCGTCAGGACGAGGGCGTCGACGACGACCGCGGGCTGGCGCTGTTCATCTCCAACGACAACCTGCGCAAGGGCGCGGCGCTCAACACCGTGCAGATCGCGGAGCTGCTCGCCCGGCGCTGATCAACCTCGACGTCGCACGGACGTCCCTGCGCGAACGGACCCTCCAGCCGTCGGCTGGAGGGTCCGTTCGTGCGCGACGCGGCGGCGGCGTGCCGCTCAGTGCTCGGCGGGCTCGATGAACGCGGTGGTGACCCAGTGCGCGAGCGCGAACGTCGCCATCGCGAAGACCGGGATGACGATGACCATCCACCAGCTGAAGATCACGTCGACCAGGAAGAGCAGCACGAGGACCGCCATCAGCCCGACGGCGAGGAAGCTCGTGCTGCCGGGGTCGGAGACGCGGAAGACGCGCAGCAGCGCGCCGCCGAGCAGCACCATCGCCACCAGGATGGCGACGAGGAGGAAGAAGCCCGGCCCGCCGCACGACGACGTGCCCTTGGCGGCCTCGCAGAGCCGCAGCGAGGCGAAGGTCAGGCCGACCGTCGCCAGGCCCACGACGGCGCCGGTCAGGATCGCGGCGGGCATGCCACCGATGCTGGGCATCGAGCGGGCGGCCTTGCGCTTCGGCTCGTCGGCGACGACCGGGTCGGCGTCGTCGGACGCGTCCTGACCGGTCGGCGCCTCGGCGAGCGACGTGGCACCGCCCGACGGGGCGGCGGCCCGGGCGGGCTCGCTGCGGGGTGCGGGGGAGACCTCGTCCACGAACAGCGGCGGGGCGCTCGGCTCCGGCGGCACCATCGCGTCGACGACGGTGTCGTCCGGCGCCGTGTCGGGCGCCGTGCCGTGGGCGGCGGCAGGAGCGGGCGGGTCCTGGACGGCGGTCTCGTGGGCGACCGGCACGGGCTCGGCGACGGGCTCGGGCTCCGCGACCGGCACGACCGTGGTCTCCGCGAGCTCCGGGGCCAGCGCCGCGGGCTCGTGGGCGCTCGGGGTCTCCGGCTCGCTGACGGGCTCCGGCTCACGGACGGGCTCCGTGACCGGCTCAGGAGTGGGGTCGGCGACGGCCTCCGGGGCCGGCTCGGGCGTCGGCTCGGGGGCCGGCGGGGGCTCGGGCGTCGCGGTGTCGCTCGCGGCGTCGGCGTTCTTCCTGCGACGCTTGCGGCCGAAGCCCAGCGAGGGCAGCTCCAGCGACGGGCCGGCGTTGCCGTTCTCCTCATCTGCCATGCCGCGAGTGTGCCAGAACGGACGGTCCCGCGGAGCAACCTCCGGCGCCCCGCGGGCGTCAAGTGGGGAAGAGAAGGGGGTGCCCGATGGCGTTCACGACCACCAAGCAGACGCAGGGCAGGCCTGCGTTCGAGGAGTACGCCGCGAGCGCGTGGCCGGGGCTGTACCGCTCGTCGTACCTGCTGACCGGCAACCACGCGGACGCCGAGGACCTCGCGCAGCAGACGCTGCTGCAGGCCTTCCGGTCCTGGGACCGGGTCAGCCGGGCCGACCAGCCGGCGGCGTACGTCCGGCGCACGATGACCAACGTCTTCCTCTCCCAGCGTCGCCCGAAGAGCCGGCGCCTGGAGCTGCTGACCGACGCCCCGCCCGAGCCGCGCCCGGTGGGCGCCGGCGGCGGCCCCGAGGACCGGATGGTCCTGTGGGCGCACGTCGGCTCGCTGCCGCCGCGGCAGCGGGCGGTCGTGGTCCTCCGCTACTACGAGCAGCTCAGCGAGCGCGAGATCGCCGACGCGCTGGGCTGCTCCACCGGGACCGTGAAGTCCACCGCGCACCGAGCGCTCACCGCCCTGCGAGCCGCCATCGGCTCCGAGGCTCACGACGGAGAGGAGGCCTGAGATGACGACCGAGATCGAGGACATGCTGGTCCGCGAGCTGGACGCGGTGGCGGGAGGCATCGAGGTGCCGCCGATGCCGAGCGTGGTCACCGAGGCCGGCGAGGCGCGGACCTCCCACGTCTGGCAGCCGCTGCTGGTCGCCGCGGCCGTCGTGCTGATCGTCGGTGTGGTGGCCCTCGCACTGAGCCGCCAGGGAGACGGCGAGCCGCAGCCGGCGCCGTCCGGGCCCAGCCCGACGACCGGGTCGCCGTCGCCCGGGAGGAGCGACGCGCGCATCCCGGTGACCCCGCCGACCGTGCCCTACGTGCTCGACCAGGTGCTGTACGTCGACGGGCAGGCCGTGCCCGGCGCCTGGCAGGGCGTCCAGTCGCGCGACGGGGTCTGGCTCGCCCAGCAGTTCGACCAGTCGTGGTGGTGGGGCGGCCCCGGGGTCGAGCCCAGCCGGATCGAGGCCGAGCTCGAGCAGCCGCCGGTGCTCTCGCCGGACGGGCGCTACATCGCCTTCCTGGACCGCAACGGCGACCCCACACCGCTGACCGGCTTCACCACCGGGGCCGGCGGCGAGGGCTTCGGCGCCGCGCCGGTCGAGATTTCCCGGAGCGAGGACGGCGTGCTCCCGAGCATCCGTGCGGTGACCGACGACGGGGACGTCATCGTCCAGGGCACCCGCACGAGCATCCTGTGGCACGCGCAGGACCCGAGCCAGGCGGTCGTCGACCTCTCCGCGACCGCGGCCGACCAGGTGGTCCTCCAGGGGACGGCCGCCGGGTTGGTCGTCGTGGACGGCTCGGACGGGGCGACCGACGCGACCGGCACCGCGCCGTACCTCGCGACGGTCAGCGCGGACGGCGCCCTCACCCGCACCGGCACCCTGCCGACGTACGACGCCCTCGCGGTCAGCCCCGGGGGCAGCCGGCTGGTCCGCTCGCCGGCGGGGACGCTCGGCGGCGAGGTGGCGTCGGTCGACACCCTCCTCGCCCGGCCGGTCGCCGGCGGCGACGAGACCACGCTGGCGGCGCCGGCGGGCTGGGCCTTCGCCGTCAACACGTGGGCCTGGGAGGACGAGACCATCCTGGTGGCCGTCCTGGTGCCCTCGTCGTCGGACGGCCGGACCGCTCCCCGGATGGCGCGCTGCGACGTGGAGCTCGCGTCCTGCCGGGAGCTCCGCACCCGGGACGCGGACACCAGCACCGATCCGAGCAGCAGCGCCTCGACCGGGGCCGCGGTCGGGACCTCGTCGGCCGAGGAGGCGCTGACCGCCGTCGTCGAGGCGGTCGTCGCCGACGACCGGGCCGGCCTCGCCGACCAGGCGGTCGTCGCGGACGGCGAGTGGGCCCAGCTGGTCGACTACGCCGCCGGCGGGGGCGTCGGCGAGATCGCGCCCTGCCGCGCCAACGGGGGCGGCACCTTCGACTGCGAGATCCCCTTCGAGGCCAGCCCGTCCACGACGTACTACGCGATCGTGGAGCCGGCCGGGAACGCCTACGGCTGGCGGATCAGCTACGTCGGTGTCGGCGGCGCCTGAGTCGGCCGCGACGCAGAACACCCGGCCCCACATCGGTGGGTCCGGGTGTTCTGTGCGATGTCCGGGGAACATCACCTGGGTCGGGCTGACAGGATTTGAACCTGCGGCCTCGTCGTCCCGAACGACGCGCGCTACCAAGCTGCGCCACAGCCCGATCGTGAGCGCTGACTGACGTCCCACTCACGAGCACGGCGAGCATACCCGAGCACCGACGGCCCTCCGAAATCGGCCTCCGGCGTGGTCGCCGGCGGGGTCAGTCCGGGGCGGTCAGGGTCAGCAGGGTGGCCTCGGGCCGGCAGGCGACCCGGATCCGGGCGTAGGGGCTGGTGCCCAGGCCGGCGGACACGTGCAGCCATGCCGAGCCCGGGTCGCCGGGCAGCGAGTCGGCCGGGTGGCGGTGCAGGCCCCTGGCGCGCGCGGGCTCGAGGTCGCAGTTGGTGGTGAGCGCGCCGATCCCGGGCACGCACACCTGACCGCCGTGGGTGTGCCCGGCGATCACGGCGTCGTAGCCGTCGCCGGCGAACTGGTCGAGCACCCGGAGGTACGGCGCGTGCGCCACGCCCAGGCGCACGTCGGCGTCCGGATCCGCCGGGCCGGCGACCTCGTCGAGGCGGTCGTACTCCAGGTGCGGGTCGTCCACCCCGGCGAACGCGAACCGGGTGCCGAGCACCTCGAGGGCGCCGGTCGTGTTGGTCAGGTCCAGCCACCCCCGCCCGGTGAACTCGTCGCGCAGGTCGCGCCACGGCAGCTGCGGGGCGGTGGTGTGGCGCGTCCCGTCGTCGGGCAGCAGGTAGCGGACCGGGTTGCGCAGCGTCGGCTCGAAGTAGTCGTTGGAGCCCATCACGAACACGCCCGGCACGTCGAGCAGCGGGCCCAGGGCGTCGCGCACCACCGGGACCGAGTCGCGGTGGGCCAGGTTGTCGCCGGTGTCGATGACGAGGTCCGGCCGCAGCGTCGCCAGCCCGCGCAGCCACTCCTGCTTGCGGGTCTGACCCGGCGTCAGGTGCAGGTCCGACAGGTGCAGCACCCGCAGCGCGCGGTGCCCCCGCGGCAGCAGCGGCACGCTCACCCGCCGCAGCGTGTAGGCCCGCGCTTCGCAGACGGCGTACGTCGTCAGCCCGAGCCCCGCGAGCGTCCCCGCCCCCAGGACCGCGCCGACGGCTCGTCGGACGTCAGCGGAGGAGACCATGCGGCAAGGCTGCCACAATGGCCCGCATGAGTGCTCTCAAGGACCGTCTCCGCAGCGACCTCACCGCCAGCATGAAGGCGCGCGACGAGATCCGCTCCTCCACCCTGCGGATGGTGCTGACCGCGATCACCAACGCCGAGGTCGCCGGCAAGGAGCAGCGCGAGCTCAGCGACGACGACATCATCGGGGTGCTCTCCACCGAGGCCAAGAAGCGCCGCGAGGCCGCGACCGCCTTCGAGGACGGCGGGCGCGCCGAGATGGCCGCCAAGGAGAAGGCGGAGGCCGCCGTGATCGCGGACTACCTCCCCGAGCAGCTCTCCGCCGACGACGTCGCCGCCCTCGTCACCGCCGCCATCGAGCAGACCGGCGCGGCGGGCGAGGGCATGAAGGCCATGGGCAAGGTGATGGGGGTCGTGCAGCCGCAGGTGCGGGGCAAGGCCGACGGGGGCGCGGTGGCTGCTGAGGTGCGGAGGCAGCTCGGCTGAGCTGATCCCGGCGGGGCCGGGTCTGTTCCGACGGGGTCGGGTCGTTTCGCAGCCCTTGGTCGGCCGTGCTCGCGGGGTGGGCGCGGTGCGCCCACCCACCGCGGGCGCTTGCTCCCGGGACCGCCCGCAGTGTGCGCTGCACTGACTCTTTCCGCTGCGGGGCGGGCGGTGGGGTCGCCTTTACGCGCCCGCAGTGGGTGGGCTCCCCGCGCCCACCCGGCCAGTCACGCGCCCGCGTCCGACGGTGCGGGTGGGTGGGGGGTCCGGGGGCCGGTGGGACTTGTGCGGTGGGAGTGACCGCAGCGGACTCAGTCCCTCTCCTTCACACCCGTGATCGACCACGGACGCGCTCCACGCGGGGTGCGGGGGCGGCGCCCACCCGCCGCGGCGGCGTAAAGGCGACCCCACCGCCCGCCCTGCAACAGATCAGTCAGCGCACCGGTCTCTGCGGGCGGTCCCTGGGAGCAAGCGCCGCGGCGGGTGGGCGCGGCCCCCGCAGCCCACCGAGGAGCAGCCGGCCACGAGGAGCAACCAGCCCGCCGCGTCAGCGGCGCCCGCCACCTCCGCCGCCGCCGTTCCCGCCGCCGTTGCCGTTCCCGTTCCCGTTGCCGTTCCCGCGGCCCCCGCCGCCCCCACCACCGTTGTTCTGCGGCGGGACGTAGGGGTGGCCGGTGGAGCGGTAGATCGTGATGGAGCTGCCGCTGGCGGCGGACGAGCCCGCTGCGGGGTAGGTGTAGGCGACCGTGTCGAGGGCGGCGCTGGAGTCGCGGTAGCCGCCGTCGACGGTGGTGAAGCCGGCGTCGCCGAGCACCTGCTGGGCCTGGTCGAAGCTCATGCCCGAGGTGGTGGGCACGACGGTCTGGACGCCGGCGACGTCCTCGCCCGAGGGGGCGACGAAGTCGACGTCGTCGAGCCACTGGTTGATGACGTGCATCGCGCCGCCCCACATCGGGCCGGCGAAGCCGGAGCCGGTGGCGTCGGAGATGTAGTTGCCACCGATGGTCTGGCCGGGGAGCCGCATGGGCTGGCCGAACTCGTTGGCCCCGGCGATCATCGCCGCGGTCGCGAGCTGGGGGGTGTAGCCCATGAACCACACGGACTTGCCGTCCTGCGTCGTCCCGGTCTTCGCGGCCGACGGCACGGTCAGGTTGGTGTGGCCGAGGTCGTAGCCGAAGCCGCCGGGCTCCTGGACGCCGCGGAGGACGTCGTTGACGGCGTCAGCCGTCGACTGCGGCATCACCTGGGTGCACTGGGAGGGGTACTCCTTGATCGTGGTGCCGCCGGCGTCCTCGATCGAGGTGACCGGGCGCGCGTCGCAGTGCAGGCCGCGGCCGGCGAAGGTGGCGTACGCCTCGGCCATCTCCAGGGGGCTGACGTTGGCGACACCCAGCGTGAACGTCGGGACCCGCTCGGCGCCATTGCCGTACTTGTCGCCGGTGGGGTTCGTGAGGCGGACGCCCATCTCCTTGGCGAGGTTGAACGGGTCGCAGACCCCGGTCTCCCGCTCGAGCTGGAGGTAGAAGGTGTTCACCGACTGGCGCGTGCCCGTGTACACGTCCATGACGCCGTCGCGCGTGGAGTTGCTGATGTCGAACTCGCCCGCGAACGGCGGGTCGCCCTCGCAGTTGGCGAAGTCGGCCTGGTTGAAGGTCATCGTGTGCTGGGCGTCGAAGGTCTGCGACAGCGGGATGTCGTCGTCGATCGCGGTCGCCAGCACGAACGCCTTGAACGTCGAGCCTGCCTGGAAGCCGGCGGAGTCGCCGTACTCCTGCGGGACGACGTAGTTGAGGTAGGTCTCGCCCTTGGCCTTGTCGCGGCCCATCGGGCGCGACTGCGCGATCGCCTTCACGTCGCCGGTCTTGGGCTCGACCATGGCGAGCGCGCCGATGGCCTGGTCCTGCGGGAAGACGTGGCTGCGCACGGACGCGTCGGCGGCGTCCTGGTCGCGCAGGGAGACCGTGGTGCGGATGGTGAGGCCGCCGGAGTAGAGCAGCTTCTTGCGCTCCTCGGGGGTCTTGCCGAGCGAGCGGTCCTTCATCAGCGTGCTGAGGACGTAGTCGCAGAAGAACGGCGCCCGCGAGAAGACGCAGCCGTTCTTCGTGGCGACGACCTTGAGCCCCAGGGGCTCCTTCTTGGTCTTGTTCGCCTTGCCGGTGCGCACGACGTTCAGCTCGGCCATCCGGTCGAGGACGACGTTGCGACGCTCGAGCGCGCGGTCCGGCGAGTTGGTCGGGTCGTAGCCGGTGGGGTTCTTCACCAGGCCGGCGAGCATCGCCGACTCGCGCAGGTCGAGGTCCTTGGCGTTCTTGTCGAAGTAGTGCCGTGCCGCCGCCTGGACGCCGAACGCGCCGTCGCCGAAGTAGGCGATGTTGAGGTAGCGCTCCAGGATCCAGTCCTTGGAGTGGTTCTCCTCGAACGCGATGGCGTAGCGGAGCTCCTTGATCTTGCGGGCGTAGGTGTCGTCCGTGGCCGCCTTGCGCTCGGCCTTGGTGTCGGCCTGGCTCAGCAGGGTCAGCTTCACCATCTGCTGGGTGATCGAGGAGCCACCCTGGGTGACGCCGCCGCTGGCCTGGTTGGTGACCAGGGCGCGGAGCGTGCCCTTCAGGTCGAGGGCGCCGTGCTGGTAGAAGCGGTAGTCCTCGATCGCGACGATCGCCTTGACCATCGTCCGCGAGATCTGGGTCAGCGGGACGTTGATGCGGTTCTCGTCGTAGAGCGACGCGATGACGTTGCCGTCCGCGTCGACGATGCGGGTCTTCTGGGCCAGCGGCTGGGTCTCCAGCGCGGCCGGCAGGCTGTCCATCGTGCGCGCGACGTTGCGGGCGCCGATGCCGAGCACCCCGGCGAAGGGGATCGCGAGGCCGGCGACCACCACGCCCATGACGGCGGCGACGGCCAGCATCACGCCCAGGTGGGAGGCCACGCGGCCGATCGGGAGACGGTCGTTGCGCGGGACGGACATGGTCCCCAGCGTACGTGAGCGCCCGAACACCTGCTAAAAGGCGCAAACCACCCGCAGGGAGCGCCTGGGAGTGGGATGATCACCGGCACTAGTCATTTCGGACTACTCAAGGTGGGTCGAACAGGTCTGTCCAGACCGGCCTTGCATTCTTTACCTTCTTTACCTGAGGGGATTTTCCCGGGTAGGCGTCATGGGGACGCTGCCTATCTCGGACGATGTGGGGACATCAACATGTGGGTAGAAGATTGGACGCCGGCCGCTGCGTGCCGTCAGGCGCAGCCGGACCAGCTCTTCGTGCGAGGCGCGGAGCAGAACAAGGCCAAGCAGCTGTGCGCCGGTTGCCCGGTGCGTACCGAGTGCCTCGCCGAGGCCCTCGACAACCAGATCGAGTGGGGCGTCTGGGGTGGCATGACCGAGCGTGAGCGCCGGGCGCTGCTGCGCCGTCGGCCCACCGCCTCGTGGCGCAACGTGCTGGAGACCGCACGCGACGCCAAGGTCGACACCACGTCGACCGTCAACGCCTGAGGCTCCTCAGGCTCCGGCGAGCAGCTCGCCGACCCGGCGCAGGCCCTCGAGGTCGTGCACGTCGCCGGCCAGCGCCCGCACGACCGCGGTCGGCACCTCCGGGTGCGCCGCGGCGAACCGCTCGCGCAGCAGCGCCTCCCGCTCGACCATCCGGGTCTGGTCGGCGTGCAGCCGCAGCAGGCCGCCCGTCAGCGAGCCCGCGTCACTCTTGCGCAACCGGGTCGCGGCGGCCATCGCCTCGTCGGCCGAGATCGAGCCCTGCGGGGCCGGGCTGGCGCGGTTCACGACCAGGCCGGCGAGCGGCATCCGGTCCTCGCTGAGGCGCTCGACGAAGTACGCCGCCTCGCGCAGCGCGTCGGGCTCGGGCGCCGCGACGACCAGGAAGGCGGTCTCGTCGGCCTGCAGCAGCGCGAAGGTCTTCTGCGCCCGCTGGCGGAAGCCGCCGAAGAGCGTGTCGAAGGCCGCGACGAAGGTCTGCATGTCGCGCAGCACCTGCGCGCCCAGGATCTTGGTCAGGGCGTTGGTGATCAGCCCCAGCCCGGCCGTCATCAGCTTCGCCGGGCCGCGCGCCGGTGCGAGCAGCAACCGGATGAACTTGCCGTCGAGGAAGCTCGAGAGCCGCTCCGGCGCGTCCAGGAAGTCGAGCGCGGAGCGCGACGGCGGGGTGTCGACGACGATCAGGTCGTAGGTGCCGTCGCGCTGGGCGTCGGCGTGGATCTGGCCGAGCTTCTCCATCGCCATGTACTCCTGCGTGCCCGCGAACGAGCTCGACAGGGCGACGTAGAAGGGGTTCTCGAGGATCTGGCGGGCCTTCTCCGGGGTGGCCTGGCTCTCGACCACCTCGTCGAAGGTGCGCTTCATGTCCAGCATCATCGCGTCGAGGCTGCCGCCCGCGGAGGTGTCGGCGCCGACGACCGGACGCGGGGTGTTGTCGAGGGCCTCGATGCCCATCGACTGCGCGAGCCGGCGGGCCGGGTCGATGGTGAGAACGACCACCTTGCGGCCGCGCTCCGCGGCGCGGAGCGCCAGCGCGGCGGACGTCGTGGTCTTGCCGACGCCGCCGGAGCCGCAGCACACGATGATGCCGGTGCCCGGGTCGTCGAGCAGGGCGTCGACGTCGAGACCGGGGGCGGGGCTGTCGGTGGACGCGAGCGGGCCCACCCGGCCACGGGACCTCGTCATGAGGAGAGTCCTTGCTGCTTGAGGGCGGCGGCGAGCTCGTAGAGCGCGCCCAGGTCGACCCCGCCCGCGAGGCGGGGCAGCTCGTACGACGGCACGCCGAGCCCGGCGACCAGCCGGCGCTGGGCGTCCTCGAGCGTGCGGCGCTCCGCGTGGTCGCGGGCCTCCGCCAGCAGCCCGTCGACGAGGCCGTTGCCGTCGTCGACACCGGCCGCCTGCAGGTCGGCCTGCACGGCCGCGCGGTCCAGGGTGCCGGCGCCGGCTGCCGCGAGGTCGTCGGCGTCGAGGTCGCGGGGGCGGACGAGGTTCACGACCACGCCGCCCACGGGCAGCTGGTTGCGCCGCAGGTCCTCGATGCCGTCGGCGGTCTCCTGCACCGGCATCTCCTCGAGGACCGTGACCAGGTGGACCGCGGTGCGCGGGGAGCGGAACAGCGTCATCACGTGGTCGGCCTGGCTCTTGATCGGGCCGACCTTGGCCAGCCCGGCGAGCTCCTTGTTCACGTTGAGGAACTGCGTGATCCGGCCGGTCGGCGGCGCGTCGAGCACGATGGCGTCGTACCGGATCGCGTTCTTGTTCCGGCTGTTGCGCTCGGCGGCCTCGAAGACCTTGCCGGTCAGCAGCACGTCGCGGACGCCGGGGGCGATGGTGGTGGCGAACTCGATGACGCCGAAGCGGTCCAGGGCCCGGCCGGCGCGGCCGAGCTTGTAGTACATGGAGAGGTACTCCAGCAGCGCCGACTCCGGGTCGATGTGCAGCGCGTGCACGACGCCGGGGGAGCCGTCAGGCCCGCGCAGGCCGGTCGCGATCCTTCGCTCCTCGTAGGGCAGCGGGTCGACGTCGAACATCCGGGCGATGCCCTGGCGGCCCTCGACCTCGCAGAGCAGCACGTTCTTCCCGTGCGACGCGAGCGCCAGCGCGAGCGCGGCGGCCACCGTGGACTTGCCGGTGCCGCCCTTGCCGGTGACGACGTGGAGCCGGACGCCCGGCCAGTCGGGGGTGGGGTCGGACTGCTTCCTGGGCACGTCACGAACCTAGTCCGTGGTCGGCCCCGACCGGGGCCCGTGTGCTGCGGATCATGTCGCGCCCACCCATCGGGGTGGCGCCGGTGTGGGGCGCCCGACCATGCCGGAGTGACGTGCGTCATGACTAGGATCGCCGGGTCGGCCGGGGCAGCCCGGGCCGGACCAACGGCCCGCGTGCGGGCGAGGGAGGAACCAGGCGTGGACAAGGTCGTGGCGAGTGCGGCGGAAGCGGTGGCGGACATCGGGGACGGCGCGTCGTTGTCGGTCGGTGGGTTCGGGTTGTGCGGGATCCCCTCGGTGCTGATCGAGGCGGTCCTGGCGGGCGGTGCCACCGACCTGGAGGCGTTCTCGAACAACTGCGGTGTCGACGACTGGGGCCTGGGGTTGTTGTTGGCGCAGCGGCGGATCCGGCGGATGGTGTCGTCGTACGTCGGGGAGAACAAGGAGTTCGCGCGGCAGTACCTCGCCGGTGAGCTCGAGGTCGAGCTGACGCCGCAGGGCACGCTGGCCGAGCGGATGCGGGCGGGTGGCACGGGGATCGCGGCGTTCTTCACCGCGACCGGGGTCGGCACGCAGGTCGCGGACGGTGGGCTGCCGTGGAAGTACGACGACTCGGGCAACGTCGAGGTCGCCTCGCCGGCCAAGCAGACGCAGACGTTCGAGACGGCCGAGGGGCCGAAGGAGTTCGTGCTGGAGCACGCGCTGGTGGCGGACTTCGGTCTGGTGCGGGCGTGGAAGGGCGACCGGCACGGCAACCTCGTCTACCGGGAGTCGGCGGGCAACTTCAACAACCTGGCCGCGATGTGCGGGCGGGTCACGATCGCGGAGGTCGAGGAGCTGGTCGAGCCCGGTGAGATCCCTCCGTCGCAGGTCCACACCCCGGGGGTGTTCGTGCACCGGGTCGTGGCGCTGACCCCGGAGCAGGCCGCGGACAAGCGGATCGAGAAGCGGACCGTGTCACCGAGTGTGAAGGAGGCCGGCGCATGAGCTGGACGCGTGAGGAGATGGCTGCGCGGGCGGCCTCGGAGCTGGCGGACGGGTCGTACGTCAACCTGGGCATCGGGTTGCCGACGCTGGTGCCGAACTACGTGGCTGATGATGTGGAGCTGGTGCTGCAGTCGGAGAACGGCGTGCTGGGCACGGGGGCCTACCCGTCGGAGGATGCGGTGGACGCTGACCTGATCAATGCCGGCAAGGAGACCGTGACGCTGCGCCCGGGTGCGAGCATCTTCGACTCGGCGACGTCGTTCGGGATGATCCGCGGCGGGAAGATCGACGCCGCGATCCTGGGCGCGATGCAGGTCAGCAGGGACGGTGACATCGCGAACTGGATGATCCCGGGGAAGATGGTCAAGGGCATGGGCGGGGCGATGGACCTCGTGAACGGTGCCAAGCGGGTGATCGTGCTGATGGAGCACGTCGCGAAGGACGGGTCCTACAAGATCGTCGAGGAGTGCTCGTTGCCCTACACGGGTCGTGGGTGCGTCCAGCGGATCATCACCGACCTGTGCGTCCTCGACGTGCTCCCGGACGGTGGTGGGCTGAAGCTCGTCGAGCTCGCGCCCGGCGTGAGCGAGGACGAGGTCCGCGAGAAGACCGAGCCCGCGATCAGCTGACGACGCGGGTGCGGGCCGCGGTCACGGTGCCGAGCGCGCCGATGGCCACGGCCAGCACCAGCACCGAGAGGAACGGGTCGAGCCCGACCCGCGGCGCCGCGGCGAACACCACGCCCGAGACCGACAGGGCCAGCGCGGCGCCGAGCGAGTCCGCGATCGTGAGCGCCGAGGAGTTGGCGCCCCGGTCGCGGTCGGTCGACGCGTCCAGCATCGCCACGCTGGTGCGCGGGTAGCCGAAGCCCATGCCGGCGCCGCCGAGGACGTACGCCGCCGCGGCCAGCGCCGGGTGCGCGTGCGTCCAGACGACCACGACGACGCCCACCGAGCCGAGCACCACCAGGGCGGTGCCGAGCCGCATGGCGGTCGCGTGGGACACCCGGGCGCCGAGGCGGGCCTGGGTCTGGCTGGCCGCGGCCCAGGTGATGCCGACGAACGTGAGCGCGAGCCCGGCGTGCCCGGGCGTCAGCCCCCAGCGCTCCTGGAGCACGAAGACGATGTAGGCCTCGACGCAGAAGAAGCCGGCGCTCATCAGGCCGCGGGTGCCGATCACCGCGGGCAGGCCGCGACGGCCCACCAGCGTGCCGGGCGGGAGCAGCCGGCGCAGCGCCAGCACGACCAGGACGAACGCGAGCGCGGCGAGCAGGGCGGCCGCGCCGGTGGAGGAGCCGAGCAGCTCGAGCGCCAGCACCGCGCCGGCGCCCACGACCGCCCAGACCAGGCGGTTCAGCTGCGAGGGTCCGGCGCCGTCGGTGGCGGTGGTGGCGTCGGCGCCGTCGGCGGCGATGGCGTCGGCCGCGTGCCGCTCGCGCAACGAGCGCAGCGCCGGGGCGATCAGCAGCCCCGCCACCACCACGAGCGCGACGGTCCCGAGGAAGACCCAGCGCCAGCCGAACGCGTCGGCCACCACCGCGGCCAGGCCGGGGCCGAAGAGCGCGGGCAGGACCCAGGCGGCGGCGAAGCTGGCGAACACGGCCGGCTGCAGCCGCGCCGGGAAGACGAGCCCCACGACGACGTACAGCCCGACCGTCAGGGCGCCGCCGCCGAGGCCCTGGAGCACCCGGCCGGCGACCAGCACCTCCATCGACGGGGCGGTGCCGCAGACCAGCAGGCCGAGCGAGAACAGCGCCAGCGCGACGACCAGCGGGAGCGCCGGGCCGCGCCGGTCGCTCCACAGGCCGGCGGCGACCATGCCGACGACGCCGCTCGCGAGCGGGGCGGCGAAGCTCAGCGCGTAGAGCGCGACCCCGTCGAGCTCGGCCGCGACGCTCGGCATCACCGTCGTGACCGCCATCGCCTCGAACGCCACGAAGGCGATGAGGGAGAACGTGCCGATCGTCGTGGCGGCGTACGCCGGCGCCAGCAGGCGGCTGTCCGCCCGGTCGGGGCGGGTGGGCGTCAGGGTCACGTCACCGACGGTAGGACTTCAACCCGACTTGAGGTCAATTCGGGGAGACGGCGTCCGCTGCAGCGTCGCTGCCGGCGGGAGGCCGGGGCTGGGTAGAGTCCCGGGCATGACCAAGTGGGAGTACCTGACAGCGCCGATCCTCACGCACGCGGCGAAGCAGATCCTGGACAACTTCGGGGCCGACGGCTGGGAGCTGGTGCAGGTCGCTCCGGGGATGAACCCGGAGAACCTCGTGGGCTACTTCAAGCGCCCGCTGGAGGCCTGAGATGACGAGTCCCGAGGAGCGCCTGGCCGAGCTCGGCCTGTCCGTGCCCGAGGTGGCCAAGCCCGTGGCGGCGTACGTCCCCGCGGTGCGGACCGGCAACTACGTCTTCACCTCGGGACAGCTGCCGATGCGCTCGGGCGAGCTGATGGTGACCGGCAAGGTCGGGGGCGAGGTCACCCAGGAGGAGGCCATCGCCTGCGCGCAGCAGTGCGCGCTCAACGCGATCGCCGCCGTCAAGGCCGAGATCGGCGACCTGTCGCTGGTGAAGCGGATCGTCAAGGTCGTCGCCTTCGTCGCCTCGACGCCGGACTTCACCGGCCAGCCGCTGGTCGCGAACGGCGCCTCGGAGCTGTTCGGCAGCGTCTTCGGCGAGGCCGGCGTGCACGCGCGGTCCGCCGTCGGCGTCCCGGTGCTCCCGCTCGACGCGCCCGTCGAGGTCGAGATCATGGTCGAGGTCTGAGTCGGTGCGCATCCCGCTGCCGCCGGTGCCGTTGCCCGAGGGGCTCGTCGAGGTGGCGAGGGAGTTCGCGGACGGCACCCGCGCGGCGGCCGAGCCGCGCAACGCCGCCACGGTGATCCTGATGCGCCCGTCCCCGGACGGGCCCGAGGTCTACTACATGCGGCGGCAGGTCTCGATGGACTTCGCGGGCGGGATGTACGTCTTCCCCGGCGGCGGGGTCGACCCGCGCGACTTTGACACCACCGTCGGGTGGGCCGGGCCGTCCCCGGTCGACTGGGCCGCCCGGCTCGGGTGCGACGAGGAGACCGCGCGGGCGCTGGTCTGCGCGGCCGTGCGGGAGACGTTCGAGGAGTCCGGGGTGCTGCTCGCCGGCACGTCGGAGACCTCGGTCGTCGCCGACACGACGCCGGACGACTGGGAGGCCGACCGGGTCGCCCTCGAGTCGCGTGAGCTGTCGATGACCGACTTCCTCAACCGGCGCGGCCTGGTGCTGCGCACGGACCTGCTCGGCGTCTGGGACGCCTGGCTGACGCCGGTCTTCGAGCCCAAGAGGTACCGCACCTGGTTCTTCGCGGCGGCCCTGCCCGCCGGGCAGGTCACCCGCGACGTCTCGTCCGAGTCCTCCTCGGTCACCTGGCTGCCGGCGCGCGCGGCCGCCGACCGGGCCGACGCCGGTGAGCTGGCGATGATGCCCCCGACGTACCTCACCTCGATGGAGATCGGCACGCACGCCGGCCCCGAGGAGGTGCTCGAGGTGGCGCGCTCGCGCTCGGTGGAGATGTTCACGCCGTCGGTCGAGCCGCTCGGCGACGCGTGGACGCTGTCGATGCCCGACCGGTTGCGGCCGCTGGTGGCCGAGCGGCGCGCATGAGCTGGGCCGGCGGGACCTTCGGCGAGCGCGGCCGGTGCGTGCTCGCCCCGAACGCCGACCTGATGACGCTCGACGGCACCAACACCTGGGTGCTCCGCGAGCCGGGCGCCCGGCGCTCGGTCGTCGTCGACCCGGGGCCGTCGATCCTGGCGCACCTGGACGCGGTGGCCGAGGCCGCCGGCGACGTCGGCGTCGTGCTGCTGACCCACCACCACCACGACCACGCCGAGGCAGCGCGCGAGTTCGCGGAGCGGGTCGGGTGCGGCGTGCGCGCCCTGGACCCGGCGTACCGCCTCGGCTCGGAGGGCCTCGGCGACGGCGACGTCGTGGAGGTCGACGGGCTCGAGGTGCGGGTCGTCGCGACGCCCGGCCACACCGCCGACTCGCTGTCCTTCCACCTGCCCGGCGACGGCGTCGTCCTCACCGGCGACACCGTGCTGGGGCGCGGCACCACGGTCGTGGCACACCCGGACGGCCGGCTCGGCGCCTACCTCGACTCGCTGGACCGGCTGCACGCGCTCGCCTCCGAGCACGAGCTCGCCGGCATCTGGCCCGGGCACGGCCCGGTCATCGACGACGCCCTGGGCGCCCTGGACTTCTACGTCGCGCACCGCCGCCAGCGGCTCGAGCAGGTCGAGGCGGCCGTCGCCACCCTGCGCGACGAACCGCACCCCGAGGGCTTCGCCGCCGAGGCCCTGCCGCGCGCGGTCGTCGAGATCGTGTACGCCGACGTCGACCCGGTCCTGTGGGGTGCCGCTGAGCTCTCCGTCCGCGCCCAGCTGGCCTACCTGGCGGAGCGGGGCGCGGGTCCGCTGTAACGCGGTGTCCACGTCCCGGAGGGGGCGTTGCAGCACCGCCCCAGTGACGTGGACACCGCGTTACAGGGCGCGTCGGCGCCAGAGCTGGCGGATCCCCCAGAGCACCGAGAGCACGCCCGCGACACCGAGGCCGATCGTGAGCGAGAGCCGCTCGTCCGACCAGGGCCAGTCCGGCTCCGGGCGCTCGACCGTCGGGCGGGCGAGGGTCATCAGGTCGACCGCGACGCTGAGCGAGTCCGGGACGGCCTGGTCGACGCGGGCCACGATCCGGTAGGTCGACGTCGCGCTGCGGCGCGGCGTCGTCACCACGACCTGCCGGGCGGGGACACCGCTCTCGTCAGGAGCCGTCTCCGGGGTCACGAGCGCGACGAGCAGGTCGTCGTCGATCCAGCCGAGCGGGACGTTGTCGGCGCCGGCGGGGTAGAGACCGGCGAGGTAGCGGTGCGTGACCGTGTCCCCGGTCGCGACGTCGACCGACGTGATGCCCTCGGTGCCGAACTCGGTGCCGACCACGGCGAGTCCACCCGACGGCTGCACGGCGGCAGCGGCGACCGGCTGGACGCCCCGTACCCGCCGGCTGGACAGGGGCCGCCCGTCCCACGTGGTCACGCGCCGGGTGGTCAACCGGCTCACCACGCCGTCGTCGTCGACGGCCGTGACCGCCTCCTGGTTGTCGGTCGGGACCTCCACGGAGGTGGCGGCCCCCGGGGCGATCCGGCCTGCGGCTTCGCTGCGGTAGGTCGATGACATCCCCGTCCAGTACGTCGCCACGCGGCCTTGCCAGACCAGCCACGAGCTGCCCGGCGACCAGGTGAGCCGGTCGACCTGGATGCCGCGTCCGCCGCTGAGGGCGATCGTGCGCACGTCGCCGGTGTCGAGGTCGAGCACGCGGACCCCGCTCGGCATCGGGGTGGCGTCGGAGTCCGGGACCGGCCCGGACCAGCCGTAGGCCAGCTGTCGCCCGTCGGGTGAGAGTGTCAGCCCCACCGTCTGCCCGCGGGTCAGCGCCGCGTTGCCCAGGAAGCCCGGCAGGTCGAGCAGGTGGTAGGCGCCGTCGTCGGCGCCGACGACGACGGGGAGCCCGGCTGGCGTCACGAACGCGACGGCGCCGCGCCCGATCGCGAGGTCGGACTCGACCCGGTCGCTCGACCAGGACCCGTCCTCGCGCTGCTGGGTGAGCCGCTCGGGCACGCCCCAGACCTGGCTCGGCACGGCGGGGACGCCTGACCCGCCCGACCCGTCCGCCACCGGGACCGACGGGTCGAGCCGCGGCAGCAGGGCGACCCCGCCGACCAGGGCGAGGACGGCCGCCACGGCGGCCACCACGAGGACGCGGTCGCGGGACCGCGAGCGACGGGCCCGGGCCCAGGTGTCGGGCGGGACCTCGACGACCGGCGCGCGCTCGGCCACCCGGGCCAGCTCGTCCGCGAGACGGCCGGTCACGACGGCTCCCCGATCAGCTCGGCCAGCTCCGGCGTGAGCGTCCGCAGCCGGCCCAGGGCCTGGCGGGTGATCGACTTGACGGTCCCGGAGCCGATCCCGAGCACGTCGCCGACCTGCACCTCGGTCAGGTCCTCGAAGAACCGCAGCACCAGCACGGTCCGCTGCCGCGTCGTGAGCCGGGCCAGCGCCTGCTCGAGCGTCAGGCGCAGGTCGGTGTCCGGCGTGGCCGACGGGGCGTCGTACGACGCCAGCGCGGTCTCGCGGACGTGCCGCCGCGAGCGCCACCACGAGACGTTCTGCGTGTAGAGGATGCGCCGGACGTAGGCCTCGGGGGAGTCCTCGATGCGGTCCCAGGCCCGCGCCGCCTTGAAGAGTGCAGCCTGCACGAGGTCCTCCGCGAGGTGGGCGTCCCCGGTGAGGAGGTACGCCGTGCGCGACAGGGCGGGGGTGCGTGCGACGACGAACGCGTGGAACGCGTCCTCGGCTGGAGATGCTGGCACCCGGGCCCCCTTTCACCTCGTACGACGCGTGCGCCGGGGGCTCCGGGGGTCACCCGGGTGCAGAAATCTTTTCGGAGGACCCGGAGGTCAGCGGGCGCGACGCGCCAGGCGCTCGACGTCCATGATCACGACCGAGCGGGGCTCGAGGCGCAGCCAGCCGCGCGAGGCGAAGTCGGCGAGCGCCTTGTTGACGGTCTCGCGGGAGGCGCCGACCAGCTGGGCGAGCTCCTCCTGCGTGAGGTCGTGGTGGACGTGCACGCCGTCGTCGGCGGTGCGGCCGAAGCGGTCGGCGAGGTCGAGCAGCGCCTTGGCCACACGGCCGGGCACGTCGGAGAAGACCAGGTCGGCCACGACGTCGTTGGCCTTGCGGAGCCGGCCGGCGAGCTGGCTGAGCAGGCCGCGGGCCACCATCGGGCGCCCCTCGAGCCAGCGGAGCAGGTCCTCGTGGGAGAGCGACGCGAAGGAGGCGTCGGTCACCGCGGTGACGGTCGCGGAGCGCGGGCCGGGGTCGAAGAGCGAGAGCTCGCCGAACATCTGGCCGGGGCCGAGGATGGCGAGGAGGTTCTCGCGGCCGTCGGAGGAGGTGCGGCCGAGCTTCACCTTGCCGTCGAGGACGACGTACAGCTTGTCGCCGGAGTCTCCCTCGTGGAACAGCACGTCGCCGCGGCGCAGCCGGCTCTCGGACATCGACGAGCGCAGCGCGGTGGCCGCCTCGTCGTCGAGAGCGCTGAACAGCGGCGCCTGACGCAGTACGTCGTTGTCCACGAGTCCTCCTCAGATCGACGACCACTCCCGTGGTCGAGGCCGCCCCACACGGGCGTGGCCCGATCCTAACCAGTGGGATAGGTCACAGGAACCACCGCGTGCGGGAAGTCGGGCCCGGTTGTCCGTCGGCGGGGCGCCGTAGGCTGGCCTGCGTGCCCCACGTCGAAACCAGGACCGGCCTCGTCCGCCGCGCCCGCAAGATCGACCGGGTGCTGGCCGAAACCTACCCCGACGCCCGTTGCGAGCTCGACTTCGACAACGCCTTCGAGCTCCTCGTCGTCACCGTCCTGTCGGCGCAGACGACCGACAAGCGGGTCAACGCGGTGCGGCCGACGCTCTTCGCGGCCTACCCGACGCCGGCCGCGATGGCGGCCGCCGACCGCGAGGCGCTCGAGGGCATCGTCGGGCCGCTGGGCTTCTTCCGGGCCAAGACCGAGTCGCTGCTGAAGCTGAGCGCGGCGCTCGTCCAGGACCACGGCGGCGAGGTCCCGGGACGCCTGGCGGACCTGGTCAAGCTCCCCGGCGTGGGCCGCAAGACCGCGAACGTCGTGCTGGGCAACGCCTTCGACGTCCCCGGGATCACCGTCGACACCCACTTCGGTCGCCTGGCCCGCCGCTTCGGCTGGACCGAGGAGACCGACCCGGTCAAGGTCGAGCACGCCGTGGGGGCGCTCTTCCCCAAGCGCGACTGGACCATGCTCAGCCACCACCTGATCTGGCACGGTCGGCGCCGCTGCCACGCGCAGAAGCCGGCGTGCGGGGCGTGCCCGCTGGCACGCCTCTGCCCGGCGTACGGCGAGGGCCCGACGGACCCGGAGGCCGCTGCCAAGCTGGTGCGGACCGAGGGGCGCGCGTGAGGCGCACCGCCGGCGCCGTGGGGGCCGCGCTGGCCGCCGCCGTGCTGGTGCTGTCCGGCTGCTCGCCGGACGCCGCTCCGAAGGCCGGCGGGTCGGGCGTGGACGTCGACACCCCCGCCCTGCGGACGGCCAAGGCCGAGACCCGGATCCCCGACTGCGCCGCCGGCTCGGCGGAGCCCGCCACGGACGGGCTGCCCGCGATCACGCTGCCCTGCCTCGGTGGCGGCGCCGACGTCGACCTGTCCACGCTGCGCGGCCCGATGATCGTGAACCTCTGGGCGTCCTGGTGCGGGCCGTGCCGGCGCGAGCTGCCGATCTACCAGAAGTTCTTCGAGGACCACGGCGACGAGGTGTCCGTGCTCGGCGTGGACTGGCAGGACGTGCAGCCGGGCGCGGCGCTCGACCTGGCGGCGACCAGCGGGGTCACCTACCCGCTGCTGGCCGACCCGGACGACTCGCTCAGCGGTCAGGGCGCGATCCCCCGGATCGGGGGCCTGCCGTTCCTCGCGGTGGTCGACGCGGACGGCACGGTGGTGCACCGCGAGTTCGTCGAGATCACCTCCGAGCAGCAGCTCGTGG
This sequence comes from Nocardioides luti, assembly GCF_014212315.1. Lineage (NCBI taxonomy): Bacteria > Bacillati > Actinomycetota > Actinomycetes > Propionibacteriales > Nocardioidaceae > Nocardioides > Nocardioides luti. The sequence continues at coordinate 2,090,712 of NZ_JACKXE010000001.1, read as the reverse complement.
ACCTCGTGAACGACGCCCTCGGGACCGACCTGTGAGCGCGTCCGCCGGTGGGCCGGGCGGCCTGCCCGACTGGCTGCGGCCGGTCGAGGAGGGCGCGCAGTCCATCACCGTCCACGACCTGACCCGCTTCATGCCGCCCGACGACCACGACGGCCGGTACGGCGCGGTGCTGATGCTCTTCGGCGAGGGCCCCGACGGTCCCGACCTGCTCCTCACCGAGCGCGCCCACCACATGCGCTCGCACCCGGGGCAGGTGTCCTTCCCCGGCGGCTCCATCGACGAGGGGGAGACCCCTCGCGAGGCCGCCCTGCGCGAGGCCTGGGAGGAGACCGGGCTCGACCCCGCGGGCGTCGAGGTCTTCGCCGAGCTGCCCGAGCTGTGGCTGCCCCCGAGCAACTTCGCGGTCACCCCGATCCTCGGCTGGTGGCGCGAGCCCTCGCCGGTGGACGTCGTCGACCCCGACGAGGTGCACGCGGTCTACCGCGTCCCGATCAGCGAGCTGGTCGACCCGGCCCACCGGATCGCCGTACGCCACCCCAGCGGCTGGCTCGGCCCCGGCTTCCTCATCGGCGACGACAAGGACGTGATCCTCTGGGGCTTCACGGCCGGGATCATCTCGCGGCTCTTCGACTTCCTGGGCTGGACCTCGGAGGTCCCCGACGCGCCGCAGCGTGACCTGCCGGGCTACATGCTGCAGGGTGAGCCCTGCGTCCGGGACGTCCCGACCAACACCCGATTCGAGGAACGCCGGTGAACCTGCTCGACTGGTTGTTGGTCGTCCTGGTCCTGGCCTACGCCCTCTCGGGCTACTGGCAGGGCTTCGTGACCGGCGCCTTCGCCACCGCCGGGCTGCTGCTGGGCGGCCTGTTCGGCGTCTGGCTCGCGCCGATCGCGCTCGGCGACGCGACCCCGTCGCTCGTGGTCTCGCTCGGCGCGCTCTTCATCGTGATCCTCTCGGCCTCGCTGGGCCAGGCGCTGCTGCAGTTCCTCGGCGCCAAGATCCGCGACAAGATCACCTGGCAGCCGATCCGCGCCCTCGACGCGGTCGGCGGCGCCGCGCTGTCCGCCGTCGCCGTCCTGCTGGTGGCCTGGGCGCTCGGCGTCGCGATCTCCGGCACCCGGATCGGGTCCGTCACCCCGCTGGTCCGGGGCTCCACGGTCCTGGGCAAGGTCGACACGGCCCTGCCGGCCTCGGCCGGGAGCGTCCTGCAGGCCTTCAACAACGTCGTCGGCACCAGCTTCTTCCCGCGCTACCTCGAGCCGTTCGCCCCGGAGCGGATCGTCGAGGTCAAGCCCGGCAACCGCCGGATGCTCAAGGACCCCGACGTGGTCCGCGCTGCGGCCAGCGTGCTCAAGGTGCGGGGCACGAACTCCTGCGGCCGGGGCGTCGAGGGCTCCGGGTTCGTCTACTCCGACGACCGGCTGATGACCAACGCGCACGTCGTGGCCGGGGTGAAGGACCCCGAGATCTTCTCGGGCGACTCCTCGGTGCCGGCCACGGTCGTCTACTACAACCCCGACATCGACGTCGCGGTGCTCAGCTTCGACAGCGGCGACACGCCCCACCTCGACTTCGACGACAGCGCGGCGCCGCGCGACGACGCCGCGATCCTGGGCTACCCCCAGGACGGGCCGTACGACGTGGAGCCCGGCCGGATCCGCTCCGAGCAGCGGCTCCGCTCACCCAACATCTACGGCAACGGCACCGTGATCCGCGAGGTGTTCTCGCTGCGCGGCCTGGTGCGGCCCGGCAACTCCGGCGGCCCGATCGTCTCCTCGGCCGGCGACGTCACGGGCGTCGTCTTCGCCGCCTCGGTCACCGACCAGCAGACGGGCTACGCGCTGACGGCCGACCAGGTCGCCAAGAGCGCCGCGGCCGGCACGATCAACACCGCCGAGGTCTCGACGGGCGACTGCGCAGGCTGAGAGGTCCAGCCGGGCGAGTCGGTCAGGCCTTGCCCTTGAGGGCCGCGGGGATCTGCTTGCCCTGGCCGATCGCCTTCTCGGGCGCCTTGACCTGCTTGACCTTCTTGATGCCGACGAAGACGAGCAAGCCGGCGAGCAGCAGGTAGAAGCCGAAGACGATCAGGAACGCCCAGTGCAGCGAGAGGCCGTGGCCGTTCCAGTTGATGAAGTAGGCGATCGCGACCGACAGCATGATCACGGCGAGCACCGCGAGGAAGCCGGCGGCGGCGAAGAGGCCGATGCCGATCCCGCCCGCCTTGACGCTGACCTTCAGCTCGGACTTCGCGAGCTGGATCTCCTTGGAGATCAGGGTGGAGATGTCACGGCTGGCGTCGGTGACCAGACGGCCGATGGTGGGATCGGTGTCGTGGGCCGGTTCGTGTGCCATGCGGTGGGTTCCTTCTGCTGCAGGTGGTGGCGCGTCGGTGCTGACCTTACCGAACCCCGTCGCGCTCACTGGTACACGTCAGGTACCCCGTCACCGTCGTCGTCACGCCGCTCCTCGGCACAGATCCGTCGGTAGACGCGGTTGCGGGTCCGCAGCACCGCGGTCGCGAGCAGCGTGGCGACCAGCGAGCCGACCAGGACGCCCACCTTCACGTGCTCGTCGCGCGCGCTGCCCGTGCCGAAGGCGAGCTCCCCGATGAGCAGCGACACCGTGAAGCCGATCCCCGCGAGCATCGACATCCCGACCACGTCGACCCAGGACAGCTCGTCGTCGAGGTCCGCGCGCGTGAAGGTCGCCAGCAGCCAGGTGGACCCGGCGATGCCGACGGTCTTGCCCACCACCAGCCCGGCGACGATCCCGACGGCCACGGGGTCGGTGAGCGCCTCGCGCAGCCCGGACGCCCCGCCGACGGTCACGCCCGCGGCGAAGAACGCGAAGACCGGGACCGCCACGCCGGCCGACAGCGGCCGCACGAGGTGCTCGAAGTGCTCGGCGAGTCCCGGACCGTCACGACCGTCGCGCCGTCGTACGGGCACCGCGAAGCCGAGCAGCACGCCCGCCACCGTCGCGTGCACCCCCGACGCGTGCACGAGCCCCCAGGCCAGCAGCGCCAGCGGGACCAGCAGCCAGAACGACCGGACCCGGCGCTGCACCAGCACCGCGAAGCCGGCGAGGGGGAGCAGTGCGAGCAGGAGGTACGCCGGGGTGAGCTGGTCGGTGTAGAAGAGCGCGATGATCGTGATCGCGAGGAGGTCGTCGACGACCGCGAGCGTCAGCAGGAAGGTCCGCAGGCCGGTCGGCAGGTGGGTGCTGATCACGGCCAGCACCGCGACCGCGAAGGCGATGTCGGTCGCCGTCGGGATCGCCCAGCCCCGCAGCGCGCCGTCGCCGGCCAGGTTGACCGCGACGTAGACCAGCGCCGGGACGACCATGCCGCCGACGGCCGCGGCCACCGGGAGCGCCGCCCGCCGCGGGTCGCGCAGGTCCCCGGCGACGAACTCGCGCTTGAGCTCCAGACCGGCGACGAAGAAGAAGATCGCGAGCAGGCCGTCCGCCGCCCAGGTGCCGAGGGACAGGTCGAGGTGGAGGGACGCGGGGCCGACCGTGGCGTCGCGCAGGTCGGCGTACGCCCCGGACCAGGGGGTGTTCGCCCACACCAGCGCGGCGACCGCGCCCGCGATCAGCAGCAGCCCGCCGGTCGTCTCGGCGCGCAGGATCCCGGTGATGCGCGAGGCCTCGGGGAACGAGCCGCGGGCGAAGAGGCGGGGGCGCTCGGGGGGCGTGGGCGCGGGTCCACGGGGGTGCTGGGGGGAGGTCACGGTGCTCCTGGCTACGGGGTCGTCGGCATCATGCCGACCAGACTTCCCGGCGCACCGCGCCCCACCCTAGCGACCGGGTGAGCGCCCGCGTCAGTCGTCGGCCTTCTCGGAGGAGAGCCCGTCGGAGATCAGGTTCATCACCGAGGAGTCGGCCAGCGTGGTGACGTCGCCGACCTCGCGGTGCTCCGCGACGTCCTTGAGCAGGCGGCGCATGATCTTGCCCGAGCGGGTCTTGGGGAGCTCGGGGACGATCATGATCTGGCGCGGCTTGGCGATCGCGCCGATCTCCTTCTGCACGTGCTTGCGGAGCTCCTCGACGATGTCCTCGCCGCCGTCGCCCGCGGAGTCGCGCAGGATCACGAACGCGCAGACGGCCTGGCCGGTCGTCTCGTCGGCGGCCCCGACGACCGCGGCCTCCGCGACCTTCGGGTGCGACACGAGCGCCGACTCGATCTCCGTGGTGGAGAGCCGGTGGCCGGAGACGTTCATGACGTCGTCGACGCGGCCGAGCAGCCAGATGTCGCCGTCGTCGTCCTTCTTGGCGCCGTCGCCGGCGAAGTAGTAGCCCTGCTTGGCGAAGCGGGACCAGTAGGTCTCCTTGAAGCGCTCGTCGTCGCCCCAGATGGTGCGGAGCATCGCCGGCCACGGGGACTTCACGACGAGGTAGCCGCCGGAGCCGTCGGGCACGGACTCGCCGGCCTCGTCGACCACGTCGGCCTCGATGCCGGGCATCGCGGTCATCGCGGAGCCGGGCTTGCCGGCGGTCACGCCCGGCAGCGGGGAGATCAGGATCTGGCCGGTCTCGGTCTGCCACCAGGTGTCGACGATGGGGCAGCGGTCGCCGCCGATGACCTCGCGGTACCACATGTAGGCCTCGGGGTTGATCGACTCACCGACCGAGCCGAGCAGCCGGATCGACGACAGGTCGAAGCCGTCGGGGATCTCGCGGCCCTGCTTCATGAAGGTCCGGATCGCGGTGGGTGCGGTGTAGAAGATCGTGACGCCGTACTCCTGGATGATCTCCCACCAGCGCCCCTTGTGCGGGGTGTCGGGGGTGCCTTCGTACATCACCTGGGTGGCGCCGTTGGCGAGCGGCCCGTAGACCATGTAGGAGTGGCCGGTGACCCAGCCGACGTCGGCGGTGCACCAGTAGACGTCGGTCTCCGGCTTGTGGTCGAAGATCGCGTGGTGGGTGTACGACGTGCCCGTGAGGTAGCCGCCGGTGGTGTGCAGGATGCCCTTGGGCTTGCCGGTCGTGCCGGAGGTGTACATGACGTACAGCGGGTGCTCGCTGTCGAAGAACTCGCAGGTGTGCTCGCTCGAGGCGTTGTCGACGGCCTCGTGCCACCAGACGTCCACGGCGTCGTCCCAGTCGACCTCCTGGCCGGTGCGGCGGACGACGAGCACGTGCTCGACCTCGAAGCCCTCGCCGGCCGCCTTGGCCCGCGCCTCGTCGACGGCGGGCTTCAGCGGCGAGGCCGACCCGCGGCGGTAGCCGCCGTCGGAGGTGATGACGACCTTGGCCTCGCAGTCGGTGAGCCGCGAGGCGAGCGCGTCGGAGGAGAAGCCGCCGAAGACGACGGTGTGCGGCGCACCGAGGCGCGCGCAGGCGAGCATCGCCACGACCGTCTCGGGGAGCATGGGGAGGTAGATCGCGACCCGGTCGCCGGCCTTCACACCCAGCTCGGTCAGGGCGTTCGCGGCCTTGCAGACCTCGTCCTGGAGCTGCTGGTAGGTCAGCGTCCGGGTGTCGTCGGCGGGCTCGCCGACCCAGTGGAAGGCGACCTTGTCGCCCTGGCCGGCCTCGACGTGGCGGTCGACGCAGTTGTACGCCGCGTTGAGCCGCCCGCCCACGAACCACTTGGCGAACGGCGGGTCGTCCCAGTCCAGGACGCGGTCCCAGGTCTGCTCCCAGTCCAGCCGCTCGGCCGCCTCGGCCCAGAAGGCCTCGCGGTCGGACGCGGCGCGCTCGTAGGCCTCCGCCGTGACGTTGGCGTGCTCGGCGAGCTCGGCCGGGGGCTCGAACGTGCGGTCCTCGCGACTCAGGTTGGACAGGGTCTCTTCGCTCACGGTCTCTCCCGAACTCGGTCGTACTGGGTGTCTCGGTGGTGGCTCTCGTCACCTTAGGACGTGCCGGCCGGACGGCGTCCAGCCTCCCCCCGACGGGGTTGGGACCCGGTTGCCCCGCTGTGGGGTGGGGTGGGGCAGCCGGGTCCCGCCGTACGCCGTGGGTCAGTGCACGACCGCCTGCTCGGACCCGGCGCCGGTCAGCGCACGGACCTCGAGCTCGGTGTAGCGGTCCTCCGCCTCCGGCTCGCGCCGGCTGATCGTGCCGAGGTAGCCGAAGAGGAAGCCGAGCGGGATCGACACGATGCCCGGGTTCTCGAGCGGGAACCACGAGATGTCGATGCTCGTCGGCAGCAGGCTCTGGTTGACCCCGTCGATCTCGCCCTTGCCGGACATCACCGGCGAGAAGAAGACCAGCACCAGCGACGACGCGAGGCCGCCGTAGATGCTCCAGGTCGCGCCACGGGTGTTGAAGCGCCGCCAGAACATGTTGTAGACGATCGCGGGCAGGTTCGCCGACGCCGCGACCGCGAAGGCCAGGGCCACGAGGAACGCGATGTTGAGGTTCTGCGCCGGGATCGCGAGCAGGATCGCGATCAGGCCGATGGTGAGGGCGGCGTACCGCGTCACCTTGATCTCCTCGGCCTCGGTCGCCTGGCCCTTCTTGATGACGTTGTTGTAGATGTCGTGGGCCACGGACGCCGACGACGTCAGCGTCAGCCCGGCCACCACCGCGAGGATGGTCGCGAAGGCGACCGCCGCGATGATCGCCAGGAGCACGGCGCCGCCCGTCGAGCCGGCACCGCCGCCGACGGCCTCGGCGAGCAGCGGCGAGGCGAGGTTGCCCTTGCTGGTCGCCACCTCGGCGGCCTGGTCGCCCTTGAGCATCGCCGCGGCGCCGAAGCCGAGGACCAGCGTGAAGAGGTAGAAGACGCCGATCAGGCCGATCGCCCACAGCACCGACTTCCGCGCGTCCCGGGAGGTCGGCACGGTGTAGAAGCGGATCAGGATGTGCGGGAGGCCGGCGGTGCCGAGGACCAGCGCGATGCCGAGCGAGAGGAAGTCGATCTTGCTGGTCGTGGTGAGGCCGTACTTCAGGCCCGGCTCGAGGAACGCCTGGCCCTTGCCGGAGTTGGACGCCGCGGCGCCGAGCAGCTCGGACAGGTTGAAGTGGAAGTGCGCCAGGACCAGGACGACGATCAGCGCCGAGCCGATCATCAGGAGCACCGCCTTGACGATCTGGACCCAGGTCGTGCCCTTCATCCCGCCGACGGTGACGTAGAAGATCATCAGGATGCCGACGGCGAAGATCGTGAGGTTCTTGACCGCCTGGCTGTCCACGTCGAGCAGCAGGGCGACCAGGGTGCCCGCGCCGACCATCTGCGCGAGCAGGTAGAAGATCGACACGACGACGGTCGAGGAGGCCGCGGCCATCCGGACCGGGCGCCGCTTCATCCGGAACGCCAGCTGGTCGGCCATCGTGTAGCGGCCGGAGTTGCGCAGCATCTCGGCGACGAGCAGCAGCGCGACCAGCCAGGCGACCAGGAAGCCGATGGAGTAGAGGAAGCCGTCGTAGCCGCTCAGCGCGATCGCGCCGGAGATCCCGAGGAAGGACGCGGCGGACATGTAGTCGCCGCCGATCGCCAGGCCGTTCTGCACGGGGGAGAAGGAGCGTCCGCCGGCGTAGAAGTCGGCGGTGCCGGACGTCTGGCGGCTCGCCCAGAAGGTGATCGCGACCGTCAGGGCGACGACCGAGAGGAACAGCACGGTGGTGAGGAGCTGGTGGCCTTCCACGTCAGTGCCTCCGGCCTTCGTCGTCGGCCGCGGTGGCGTCGTACTCCTCGTTGAGGGTGCGGGCCAGCGGGTCGAGCCGTGCCGCGGAGAAGCGGCTGTAGAGCCAGGCGAGCAGGAACGTCGTGGCGAACTGCAGCAGGCCGAAGACCAGGGCCACGTTGACGTTGCCGACGACCTTGGTGTCCATGAAGCCCGTCGCCCAGTTCGACATGACGACGTACAGCAGGTACCACGCCAGGAAGGCGACGGTGGCGGGGAACACGAAGCCCCGGTAGCGCTTGCGGAGCTCGAGGAAGTCGGGCTCCGCGGCGAGCCGGTCGTAGACCGGGTCGTGCCGCGAGGCGTGGTCGTGGGCGGGCGGGGGTGCAGCCATCGTGGTGCCTTCCGAGAGAGGTACGACGTGTGATGGCCGTCACGTTAATGGCAGGTTGCCCGCAGGGCGACCCCCGTCGTCCACCCCTCAGCGGAAGTCGATGAGCAGCATGTCCGTGTCGGTGCCGTCCGACACGTCGCGCCCGTCCCGCAGGTCCGAGCGGTTCAGCGGCTGGGTCTCCTCGCCGCCGTCGCCGTCACCGGGGGTCCCCGGGCCGGCCGGCTCGTCGGGCTCGTCCGCCCCGACGGTGCGGGGCCTGTCCACCACGACGGCGCGGAAGCAGCGGGCCTCGTAGGGCAGCTGCATGCCGTCCATGCCGCGCCCGAAGTCGTCGTAGAACGCGACGACCTCGGCCAGCTTGGCGGCCCGGCCCTCGGCGTCGAGGACGGCGACGTTCGAGCGGGAGAGCACGAGATCCTGGATCGAGGACCGGTCGATCAGCTGCCAGAAGCGGAACAGCTCGGACTCCACGAAGCCGAAGAGCGAGGAGGTGACGAGCGGCTCCTGCGGCTCGGGGCTCTGGTCCTGGGTGCCGATCAGCCTGCCGAGGCGGCGCACCCACGGGATGCGCTCGTCGCGCCAGTTCCACACCAGCGCGAGCCGGCCACCGGGCTTGAGGACCCGGGCGATCTCGGGCAGGGCGCGGTCGAGGTCGAACCAGTGGAAGGCCTGCGCGCAGACCACGACGTCGACCGAGCCGTCCGCCATCGGGATCTCCTCGGCGGACGCCTGCGTGCTGCGGACGTCGGGGAGCCGCTTGGCGAGCACCGCCAGCATCGCGGCGTCGGGGTCCGTGGCGTGCACGTCGTGGCCGAGGGCGACGAGCTGCTCGGTGAGCTTGCCGGTGCCGCAGCCGAGCTCGAGGACGGTCACGGGGTCCGGGCCGACCAGCCAGGCGGCGGCCTCGCGGGGGTAGGAGGGCCGCCCGCGGTCGTAGGCGTCGGCGACCGAGCCGAAGGAGCTCGCCCAGGCGGGATTCTCGTCACTCATCACCCGCAGGCTACCGGCTCGGTGGGGGCCCGATCCCCACCGCGCACTAGCGTTCTGCCCCATGAGCACCGATCCGCTGGCCTGGCTGAGCTCCCTCGAGGGCGTGCCCTCGGCGTACGCCGCGGCCCGGGACGGGATCGACGTGATGCTCCGGGACCGCGGGCTGCGCCGTACCTCTCCCGAGACCACGGCCGAGTCCCTGCTCCGCGGTGCGCACGCGAGCGCCGCGCTCGAGGGCTCGACCTCCTCGCTGGCCGAGGTGCGGGAGGGCACCGGCGACGAGACGTCCGCCGCGGCGGTCCGTGTCTCGACCGAGCTGCTGTCCCTCGCGCCGGCGCTGGGACGCTCGCCGCTGCAGGCGTTCGCGCGGATCCACGCGCTGGCCGCGACCGGGTCGCTGCCCGACGAGCGGCTCGGCCGCCCGCGCGACGCGGTGTCCTCGGAACGCCTCCGCACGCTCGCGGACCTGCTGACCGCGCCGACCGCCGCCCCGGCGCTGCTCGTCGCCGCCGTCGTGCACGCGGACCTGGCCACGACCGAGCCGTTCGCGTCGCACAACGGCCTGGTCGCCCGGGCGGCCGAGCGCCTCGTGCTGGTGGCGCGCGGGGTGGACGAGAAGTCGCTGGTCGTGCCGGAGGCCGGTCACCTGGCCCTGCGCGCGGCGTACGAGTCCAACCTGCGGGGCTACCGCGACGGCGGCTCGGCGGGCGTGCACGCGTGGCTGCTGTACGCCGCGGAGGCCTACGCCGCGGGCGCCGAGGCGAGCCCGCTGCGCCGCGCGGCGGACTAGTCGGGCGGGTGCCCGGGACGGTCGGGCGCCACATGCGAGCGGCACCCGGGCCGGTGAGGGTTCGGATGCCGCCGCTGACACGTGACACAGGTGGCTACCAGGCGTGCACTGTCTAACTGCTGCCCCGGGAGCATCCCGGAGGCTCGCGCCCTTCTGGAAGGGTAGATCGCCGCGTGGGTACCACGATCACGTGCTGTATCTGTCGTTCTGTCCTCCGTTCTACGCCCCCTGGCCGCCACCTGCAAGGGTTGACTTTTGGCCGGTGGACGAGACGGATCAGGCGCCGAGCCGGCGCTTGCGCGCACCGGCCCACAGCACGCTGCCGACGGCCACGACGCCGCCGACCGCGATCACCGCGAGGGTCTGCCGCGGCGGCAGGGCCATCCGGCTCTGCAGGGCCACGGGCTTGGTGAAGACCAGGACCGGCCACCCCTTCGAAGCGGCCAGCCGGCGCAGGTCCTTGTCGGGGTTGACGGCGTGCGGGTGGCCGACGGCCTCAAGCATGAAGGAGTCGGTGATCGAGTCGCTGTAGGCGTAGCTGCGGTCGAGGTCGTAGCCGACCTCCTCGGCCAGCTCGCGGATCGCGCGGGCCTTCTCCTCGGCGTACGCGTAGTACTCGATGTCGCCGGTGTAGCGGCCGTCCGCGATCTCCATCCGGGTCGCGACCACGCGGTCGGCGCCGAGCATCTCGCCGATGGGTCCGACGACCTCGGTGCCGGACGTCGAGACGATGACGACGTCGCGGCCGGCGAGGTGGTGCTCCTCGATCAGCGAGACCGCCTCGTCGTAGACCAGCGGGTCGACGACGTGGTGCAGCGTCTCGGCGACGATCTCGCGGACGGTCGCGACGTCCCAGCCGGCGCACAGCGCCGACATGAACTGCCGCATCTTCTCCATCTGGTCGTGGTCGGCGCCGCCGACGACGTAGACGAACTGGGCGTACGTCGAGCGCAGGACCGCGCGCCGCGAGATCAGCCCCCCGGCCTGGAAGGGCTTGCTGAAGGCCATCGTGCTCGACTTGGCGATGATCGTCTTGTCGAGGTCGAAGAAGGCCGCGGTCGGGCGAGGCGCCATGCGGTCATCGTAGGTGGGTCGTACGCCGTCCGCGGGGACGCCCGCCCCGGGCGGGCCACCAGCCGTCCCACCTGCGGGCTCCGGCCACCCTCCTCCACAGGCGCCGAGCGCGCAGGGTTGGGCCGTCGCCGGGCCCGGGCACCCTCACCACCATGACCGCACCCCTCATCGTCACCCGCGACGACGCCCTCCTCGACGAGCTGCTCCGGCTGGCGGCAGCCGCCGGGATCACGCCCGACGTCGCCCACGACACCGGGGCGGCGCTGCGCTCCTGGACGGCCGCTCCGCTGGTGCTCCTCGGGGCCGACCTGGCGGCGGAGACCGCGCGCACCGGCCCGGTGCGGAGGCCGGGGGTGCACGTCGTGTCGTGGGGGCCGGCGCGGGACGACCTCTTCCGGGTGGCGGTCGCCGTCGGTGCCGAGGACGTCACCTCGCTGCCGCACTCGGAGGGGTGGCTGGTCGAGACGCTCACGGACCTCGGCGACACCGGGCGGACTCGGGGCCTCGTGGTCGGGGTGGTCGGGGGCTCGGGAGGTGCCGGGGCCACGACCCTGGCCTGCGCGCTCGGTCAGGTGGCTGCCCGCTCGGGCCCGGCCGTCGTGCTCGACACCGACCCGCTCGGACCGGGGATCGACCGGGTGCTGGGGCTGGAGTCCCGCGACGGTGCTCGGTGGGACGCCCTGTGCCAGACCACCGGCCGGCTCAGCTCCCGCGCCCTGCGCGAGGCGCTCCCGCGGCGCGGTGACCTCGGTGTCCTCACCTGGCACGCGGGGCATCCCTCCTCGCTGCAGGCCTTCGCGGTGCGCGAGGCGCTGTCGGCGGCCCAGCGCGGCCACGACGTGGTCGTGGTCGACCTGCCGCGCGCCGCCGACCCGGTGATCGACGAGGTCGTCTCGCGCTGCGACCGGGTGCTCGTGGTCGTGGCGCCGACGGTGGCCGGCGTCGCCTCGGCGGGCCGGCTGTGCGGCCGGCTCGCCGACCCCACCCGGCTGCGCCTGGTGGTGCGGGGCCACGGTCTCGCGCCGGCCGAGATCGCCCGGGCCACCGGGGTGCCTGTCGTCGCCGGGATGGCCGACCAGCGCGGCCTCGCCGAGGCGATCGACCTGGGTCTCGGGCCGGTCCGCTCGCGCCGCGGGCCGCTGGGCCGCGCGGCCGGCGACCTCCTCACGACGGTGCGGGTGATGGGCGCCGCCGCGTGAGCACCGGCGCCGCGGTCGACGCCCGGGACCTGGACGCGGTCCGCGACCGGCTGGCCCGCGAACCCGGCGAGCTGACCCCGCACCGCGTCGCGGTGGCCCTGAGGACCAGCGGGCGGCCGGTCGGCGACGCCGCCGTGCTGGCGGTCTACGAGGCGCTCCGCCGCGACGTCGTGGGCGCTGGCCCGCTCGAGCCCCTGCTCCGCACCCCCGGCGTGACCGACGTGCTCGTGAACGGGCCGGACCACGTCTACCTCGACCGCGGCGCCGGGCTCGAGCTCACCCCGGTGCGCTTCCCCGACGACGAGGCCGTGCGCCGGCTGGCGCAGCGGCTCGCGAGCCTCGGCGGCCGCCGTCTCGACGACGCGACCCCGCACGTCGACGTCCGGCTGGCCGACGGCACCCGCCTGCACGCCGTGCTCGCCCCGCTCGCCCGGCCCGGGACGCTGGTCTCGCTGCGGGTGCCGCACCCGCGCGTCTTCACCCTGGACGAGCTCCGGGAGGCGGGCTCCCTGAGCGCGGACGGCGCCCGGCTGCTGCGAGCCGTCGTCGAGCACCGGCTGGCCTTCCTGGTCACCGGTGGGACCGGGACCGGCAAGACCACGCTGCTCGCCGCCCTCCTCTCGCTGGTGGCGCCCGGGGAGCGGATCGTGCTCGTCGAGGACGCCGGGGAGCTGCGACCGGAGCATCCTCACGTGGTGGGCCTGGAGAGCCGGCCGGCCAACATCGAGGGCGCCGGTGCGGTCGACCTGCGGACCCTGGTGCGCCAGGCGCTCCGGATGCGCCCGGACCGGCTGGTCGTCGGCGAGGTCCGCGGCGGGGAGGTGGTCGAGCTGCTCGCGGCGCTCAACACCGGGCACGAGGGCGGGTGCGGCACGCTCCACGCCAACTCCGCGCTCGACGTGCCGGCGCGGATCGAGGCCCTCGCCCTGGCGGCCGGCCTCGGCCGGGCGGCGGCGCACTCCCAGCTCGCCTCCGCCGTCGACGTGGTGCTCCACCTGGCGCGCGGGCCCGACGGCGTACGCCGTCTGGCGCAGGTGGCGGTGCCCGTCCGCGAGGAGACCGGGCTGGTGGTGATGGCGTCCGCCCTCGACCTCCACGCGGACGGGAGCACGACCGTCGGCCCCGCGGCCGAGGCCCTCGCCGCGCGGCTCGGGTCGTGACCGTCGTCGCGATCACCTGCGCGGCGCTGGCGGCCGCGCTGCTGGTCCCCGTGCGGCCTCGGGGTGTCGACCGGCGGGGTGGCCCCGGGCGCGCCACCCTGCTGGTGGCTGCGTCCGTCGCGGGGCTGCTCCTGCTGCGGCTCGCGTCCTCCGTGGCCCTGCTGGTGCTGATCGGGGCGGGGGCGGCCGTGGCGGCTGCGGCCCTGTGGCGGGGCCGGGCCCGCCGGCGCGCCGCCCTGGTGGTGTCCGGCCACGTCCTGGCGACGTGCGAGCTGCTCGCCGCGGAGCTGACGGCGGGCCGGCCGCCGGGCGCGGCGCTGGACCGGGCCGTGCGCGACTGGGAGGCGCTGGCGCCGGTGGCCGAGGCGTTCCGCGTCGGTGCCGACGTCCCGACGGCGCTGCGGCGGCTCGCCGACGATCCCGGTGCCCAGGACCTCCGCGTCGTCGCCGCGGCCTGGCAGGTGGCGCACCGCACGGGCCAGGGGCTCGCCGAGGCGGTCGACCGGGTCGCCCAGGCGCTGCGCGCTGCCTCCGCGAGCCGTCGCGTCGTCGAGGGCGAGCTCGCGTCGGCGCGCGCCACCGCCCGGCTCGTGGCCGGGCTGCCCCTGGTGGCGCTCGCGATGGGCTCCGGCGCCGGCGGCGACCCGTGGGGCTTCCTGCTGCGCCAGCCTGCCGGGTTGGCCTGCCTGGCCGCGGGTCTGGCCTTCGGCTTCGCCGGGCTCGCCTGGATCGAGGCGATCGCCCGCGACGTGGACCGGTCGGCGTGACGGGGTCGTCTCCGCCCGGTGCGGTCGTCGCGGTCGTCGCGGCCGCGCTGGCGGCGGCCCTGCTGTGCCCGGTGGTGGCCCGAGCGGGCCGGCCCGCGCCCCTCGCTGAATCCGCGGACGTCGCCGGTCGCGGCTGGATGCTGCGCTTCCGCCTCCTCTGGTGCGGGTGCGCCGGTCTCGGCGCCGCGCTGTTCGTCGGCGGAGGCGCGGCGCCCGCCGTCGGCCTGGTGGCCGCGGTCCTGACCTGGGTGGTGATCGGGCGGGCGGAACCCCCTGCCGTCCGGCGCCGACGCGAGCAGGTCCGCCGGGACCTGCCGCACGTCGTCGACCTGCTGGCCGCGGCACTGCGAGCCGGCGCCGCCCCGGACGCGGCGGTCACCGTCGTGTGCGCGGCGCTCCCGGGGCCGGCCGCGTCCCGTCTCGCGAGCGTCTCGGCGCGCCTGGCCCTGGGCCTGGAGCCCGTGCGGGTCTGGGAGTCCCTGGCCGACGACCCCGAGCTCGCACCGCTGGGTCGGACCCTGGCCCGCGCGCAGGCCAGCGGCGCCTCGGTGGTCCCGTCGGTCGAGCGGCTGGCCGACGACCTCGCCCGGCAGGCGCGCGCCGACGTCGAGGAGCGCGCCCGCGCCGTCGGCGTGAAGGCCGCCCTGCCCCTCGGCCTCTGCCTGCTCCCCGCGTTCCTGCTGGTCGGCATCGTGCCGCTCGTCGTCGGGCTGCTGTCGACGCTGTCGCTGTGACGTCCCGGGCCGGCCCACCGACCGTCCCGGACGACGGCCCGGGCACGCCTCTCCACAGCCCGGACGCGGGCGGCTGCGCCGCGACGCCGGCTGCCCGAGGGTCGGTCGGGACGGCCGCACCGGGCGGCCGAGGACCAGGAGGACCGCCATGTCGCTTCCCACCCGCCCGTCGCGCCGCCACCCCGAGGCCGGCATCACCACGGCCGAGTACGCCGTCGGCACCGCGGCCGGCGCGGGCCTGGCCGGGCTGCTCTACAAGCTGCTCACCGGGGGGCTCGGCGACCACCTGCTGCGCACCCTCTTCGACCACGTGCTCGGGCTGCTGGGGGTCGGGTGACGTCCGGTCGGGGTGACGAGCGGGGCGCCGCGACCGCCGAGCTCGCGATGGCCGTCCCGCTGCTCGTCGCGGTGACGATCGGGCTGGTCTGGCTGCTGTCGGTCGGCGCCGCCCAGGTGCGCACGGTGGACGCCGCCCGCGAGACGGCCCGGGCGGCGGCCCGGGGCGAGGACGAGGCCGCCGCCGTGGCGCGGGGGCTCACGGTCGCGCCGCCGGGCAGCCGGATCACGGTCGCGACCTCGGGGGACACGGTGACGGCCCGCGCGAGCGGACAGGTCGACGGCCCCGGTGGGCTGTTCGGCTTCCTCCCGGCCGTCGAGGTGCACGCGGACGCCGTCGCGGCGGTCGAGCCGTGAGGCGCCGCGACGAGCGCGGCTCCGCGACGCCGGTCGTGCTGGTCGGCCTGGCCGTGCTGCTGCTCGTGGGGGCCGCCCTCGGGGTGGTCGCGGCGATGGTCCGGGCACACCGCTCCGCCCAGGCGGCGGCCGATCTCAGCGCGCTCGCGGTCGCCGCGGCGGTGCGCTCGGGGGCGGACCCGTGCGCCAGGGGCGCCGGCATCGCCGCGGCCAACGGCGCCCGGCTCGTGGCCTGCCGGGTCGAGGGGGCGGTCGTCGAGGTCCGGGCCCGGGTCGAGGGACCGCACTGGCTGGGCCAGCTCGCCGACCTCGACGCGGAGGCCCGCGCCGGCCCGGCCTGAGGGCGCCGGAGGGGGAAGGCCGCCTCAGTGGCCGGGGCGGTCCTCGCGCGGTCGGTCGAGGTCGGTGGCGGGGTCGTCACGACGCTCGGCCTCGACGCGGTCCAGCTTCTGGGACAGCTCGTTGAGCCGCTTGCTCTCGCGGCGGTGCTGGAGGGAGCGCTTGGTGCCGTACTTCGAGATCGAGAAGCCCCACAGGATCGCCACGCCGGCGCCGACGCCGACGAGGAAGATCGTGAGCGCGTTGAGGTCGGTGCCGAGGAGCTCGACGGTGCCGCTGGCCGTGGCCACGGCCGCGAGGATCGCCACGACGCCGGCGGCGATCAGGAGGAGGCCGAGGATCAACATGACGGCAGGCTACCGCTCGGCCGCCGGGGCCCCCGCGAGCAGCACGTCGAGCAGCCGGGCGGCGCCGGCCTTGTCGAGCGGGTTGTTCTGGTTGCCGCACTTGGGTGACTGGATGCACGAGGGGCAGCCCTCGAGGCAGGTGCAGGCGACGATCGCGTCACGCGTGGCGCCCAGCCAGGCCCGCGCGGCGTGGAAGCCGCGCTCGGCGAACCCGGCGCCGCCGGGGTGGCCGTCGTGCACGAAGACCGTCAGGGTGCCGGTGTCCGGGTGCATCGCCGTGGACACGCCGCCGATGTCCCAGCGGTCGCAGGTCGCGAAGAGCGGGAGCAGGCCGATCGAGCAGTGCTCGGCGGCGTGCGCGGCTCCGGGCAGGTCGGCCGGCAGCAGGCCGCTCTCCGCGAGCACGTGCTCGGGGACCGTCCACCACACGGCGCTGGTGCGCAGGGCGCGCTCCGGGAGGTCCAGCGGCTCCTCACCCAGCACGTCGCCGCCCGGCTGGCGGCGCCGCAGGAACGACACCACCTGGTGCGAGACGTCGACGTCGCCGAAGGACAGCCGGCAGCTGCCCCAGTCGCGGTGCTCGCGCTCGGCCACGACGGTGATGTCGGTGATCTCCCGCGCCGAGGTGGAGTAGTCCACCTCGGTGCGCTCGATGACGGCGACGTGCTCCTCGAGGTCGAGCGAGCGCACCAGCCAGGTCTCCCCGCGGTGCACGTAGACCGCACCGGCGTGCGCGGTGCCGTGCGAGCTGGACGCGTCGACCGTGCCGATCACGCGGCCGGTCCCCGCCTCGACGAGCTGCACCGGCGACCCGCCCGTGGACCGGATGTCGGCCAGGTCGCTGGCGCGGCGGCGGTCGGTCCAGAACCAGCCACGCGCCCGACGCCGCAGCAGTCCACCCGCCGTCAGCTGGTCGAGCACCGGGGCGGTGGTGGGGCCGAACAGCTCGAGGTCCGCCTCGGTGAGCGGGATCTCGTGCGCCGCGGCGCACAGGTGCGGGCCGAGGACGTAGGGGTTGGTCGGGTCGAAGACGGTCGCCTCGACGGGTCGCCCGAGCAGGGCCTCGGGGTGGTGCACGAGGTAGGTGTCCAGCGGGTCGTCGCGGGCCACGAGGATGCCGAGCGCGTCCTGGGCGCCCCGGCCGGCCCGGCCGAGCTGCTGCCACAGGGCCGCGCGCGTGCCGGGGAAGCCGGCCATCAGGACCGCGTCGAGACCGCTGATGTCGATGCCGAGCTCGAGGGCGTTGGTGGCGGCGAGACCGGTGAGGTCGCCCCGGCGCAGCGCCTCCTCGATGGCGCGCCGCTCCTCGGGGAGGTAGCCGCCGCGGTACGACGCGACCCGCCCCGGCAGGGACGGGTCGACCTCGGCGAGCAGCTCGGCCGCCGTCATCGCCACCTGCTCGGCCCCGCGGCGCGAGCGCACGAAGGCAAGGGTGCGGACGTCCTCCGCCACCAGGTCGGCCAGCAGGTCGGCGGTCTCCGAGGAGGCCGCGCGCCGGACCGGGGCGCCGTTCTCGCCGGCGTACGACGTGAAGGGGGGCTCCCACAGCGCGAGGGTGACCTGGCCGCGAGGGGAGGCGTCGGCGGTGATCGCCTCGACGTCGAGCCCGGTGAGACGGTGCGCGGCGACCTCCGGCTCGGCCACGGTGGCGGACGCGAGCACGAACGTCGGGTGCGCGCCGTACGCCGCGCAGATCCGCCGCAGCCGCCGCAGGACGTGCGAGACGTGGGCACCGAAGACCCCGCGGTAGTGGTGGCACTCGTCCACGACGACGTAGGACAGCGAGCCCAGGAACGCCGCCCAGCGGGCGTGGCCGGGCAGCAGGGAGCGGTGCAGCATGTCGGGGTTGGTGAGGACGTACTCGGCGTGGTCGCGCGCCCAGTCGCGCTGGTCGCGGCTGCTGTCGCCGTCGTGGGTCGTGACGCGCACGTCCAGGCCGAGGCCCGTGAGCCCGGCGAGCTGGTCCTGGGCGAGCGCCTTGGTGGGGGCGAGGTAGAGCACCGTGGCCCCGCGCTGGCCCCGCGCGCCGCGACACGCCCGGACGTGCGACAGCGCCGGGAGCTGGTAGGCAAGTGACTTGCCGGACGCGGTGCCGGTCGCCAGCACGACGTGCCGGCCGGCGTGGGCGGCGTCGGCGGCGTCGACCTGGTGCCGCCAGGGCTGGACCACTCCGCGGGCCTCGAACGCCGCGACCACCTCCGGGGCGGCCCAGGCGGGCCACGCGGCGGTGACCGCGGAGCGGGGCGGCCGCACCTCGAGGTGGGTCAGACGGCCCTCGCGACCGGGGACCGACGAGAGCCGGTCGACCAGATCACCCACGGGCAGGGGGCGCCGTCCGACCGTGAGTGCCATGATGGAAGTGTCCCAAATAGCGCCGACAGCGTGCGCGACACCTCAACAAGGTCTTTACTTCTTTGTGCGCCGGAGGGGCGCGCGTGGTTTCATATTGCTGGCCGAGTTTCGGGGCTTGTGTGCCGCGAGACATCGGCACCGGGAAAATCTGTGCCTTCAGGGGAGAAACACGTGGATCTGACGCTTGCTACGCGCGACGCCGATGGGAAGACCATCGTTGCCGTCGGGGGCGAGATCGACGTCTACACCGCGCCCAAGCTCCGCGACAAGATCACCGAGCTGGTCGCGGCGGGTGTCTACGACCTCGTCATCGACATGGAGGCCGTCGAGTTCCTCGACTCCACCGGCCTCGGCGTGCTGGTGGGCGGCCTGAAGAAGGTCCGCGCCCACGAGGGCTCGCTGCAGCTCGTCTGCAACCAGGACCGGCTGCTGAAGATCTTCCGGATCACCGGCCTGGCCAAGGTGTTCGTCATCCACGAGTCGGCCGACGCCGCGCTCGCGGGCTCCTGACCACCGGCAGCCCCGCTCCCCCCTCCTGACCGGCCCCACCGGGGGCCGTTCCCGACACGCCCGGGCACCCCTCGTGGTCGCCCGTCGATGCCGCGCGCCCGACCCGTGGCCGCCGCGACGCGCCGTGTGGCCCGCGTCACACCTCCGTGCTATTTCAGGCATCCCCGTGCGTAGACTCCCGACCGTCCGTGAGACCTGAATCACACTTCCAGGAGGAAACACATGACGGGGTTCTATCCCGCTGTCGTGGACGTCTCCGGAGGCAACCTCGTGCTGGTCATCGTCGTCGCCCTGATCGCGCTCGGCGCGCTCGCGATGGCTGCGATGTTCCGGCAGGAGGTTCTCGCCGCCGGTGAGGGCACCGACAACATGAAGAACATCGCGCAAGCGGTGCAGGAGGGCGCCAACGCCTACCTGACGCGACAGTTCCGGACGCTGGCGATCTTCGCGGCGATCGCGTTCTTCGCGTTGCTCGCACTCCCTGCCGATGACGCGGCGGTCCGGATCTTCCGGTCGGTCTTCTTCATCGTCGGCGCCGGCTTCTCCGCGACCGTCGGCTACCTCGGCATGAACCTCGCCGTGCGCGCCAACCTGCGCGTCGCGGCCGCCGCCAACACCACCGGGCGCGAGCCCGCGATGACGATCGGCCTGCGCACCGGCGCCATGGTCGGCATGCTGACGGTGGGCCTCGGGCTGCTCGGCGCGAGCCTCGTCGTCCTGATCTTCCAGGACAAGGCCCCCAACGTGCTGGAGGGCTTCGGCTTCGGCGCCGCCCTGCTCGCCATGTTCATGCGGGTCGGCGGTGGCATCTTCACCAAGGCCGCCGACGTCGGCGCGGACCTGGTCGGCAAGGTCGAGCAGAACATCCCCGAGGACGACCCGCGCAACGCGGCCACGATCGCGGACAACGTGGGCGACAACGTCGGTGACTGCGCCGGCATGGCCGCCGACCTCTTCGAGTCGTACGCCGTCACGCTGGTCGCCGCGCTGATCCTGGGCTCCCAGGCTTTCGGCGACAAGGGCCTGATCTTCCCGCTGCTGATCCCGGCCATCGGCGCCCTCACGGCCGTCGCCGGCGTCTACCTCACCAAGCCCAAGGTCGGCGAGAACGGCCTGACCACGATCAACCGGTCCTTCTACCTGTCCTCCGGCATCGCCGCCCTGGCCAGCGTGATCCTGTCCTACGTCTACCTGCCCGGCAGCTTCGCGGAGTTCACGAACATCGCCCCGGAGCTCGCGGGCGCGGACGGCGACCCTCGCTTCATCGCCGCGGCCGCGGTGGTCATCGGCATCGTGATGTCGGCAGGCATCCTGGCCCTGACCGGCTACTACACCGGCACGGAGTACCGCCCCGTCAAGGACGTCGGCAAGACCTCGCTCACCGGCGCGGCCACCGTCATCCTGTCGGGTCTGTCGGTCGGCTTCGAGTCCGCGGTCTACACGACGCTGGTCATCGGGGCGGCCGTGTTCGGCGCCTACCTCCTCGGCGGGGCCGCGCTGACGGTCTCGCTGTTCGCGGTCGCGCTGGCCGGCACCGGCCTGCTCACCACCGTCGGCGTCATCGTCGCGATGGACACCTTCGGCCCGGTCTCGGACAACGCGCAGGGCATCGCCGAGATGTCGGGCGACGTCAGCCCCGAGGGCGCCCAGATCCTCACCGAGCTGGACGCGGTCGGCAACACGACCAAGGCCATCACCAAGGGCATCGCGATCGCGACGGCCGTGCTCGCCGCGACGGCGCTCTTCGGGTCCTACGCGACCTCGGTCGCCGAGTCGCTGGTCGACGCCAACCCCAGCCTCGAAGAGGCGAACCTGCTCGACTTCAGCGTCTTCAACCCGGCCGTCCTGGTCGGCGTGCTCCTCGGTGCGGCGGTCGTCTTCCTCTTCTCGGGCCTGGCGATCAACGCCGTCGCCCGGGCGGCGGGCGCGGTCGTCTACGAGGTGCGCCGCCAGTTCCGCGAGATCCCCGGGATCATGGAGGGCACCGGTCGCCCGGAGTACGGCAAGGTCGTCGACATCGTCACCAAGGACTCCCTGCGCGAGCTCGTCACGCCGGGCATCCTGGCGGTGCTCGCGCCGATCGCCGTCGGCTTCGGCCTCGGCGCCACGGCGCTCGCGGGCTTCCTCGCCGGCGCCATCGGCACCGGCACCCTGATGGCCGTCTTCCTGGCCAACTCCGGTGGTGCGTGGGACAACGCCAAGAAGCTCGTCGAGGACGGCAACCACGGCGGCAAGGGCTCGCTGGCCCACGAGGCCACGATCATCGGCGACACGGTCGGCGACCCGTTCAAGGACACCGCCGGCCCGGCCATCAACCCGCTCATCAAGGTGATGAACCTCGTCTCGCTGCTCATCGCGAGCGCGGTCGTCTCCATGAGCGTCGGGGACGACCAGCACGACGGCCTGCGGGTCCTGATCGCGCTGGTCGCGGTCGCGATCATCGCCGGCGCGGTCTACATCTCCAAGCAGCGCGAGGTCTCGCTGGGCGACGACGCGGGCACTCCGCCCGCGCCGCCGGCAGCGGGGACGCCGACGCAGCAGGCCCCCACCCAGGCGCCGACGTACGACGCCCCGCCGACGACCGGGCACGACCCGGCGCCGACGCAGCAGTTCCCGCCGCCGACGCACTAGTCGCCCGGCTGCCGCACCGGCCCGTCCGCGTCTCCCCGGAGACCGGGCGGGCCGGTGTCGTTGCGGGGTCCTCGCCCGGGGGCCCTACCGTTGCGGGGTGACCACGAGCGAGCTCCCCACGCGGCTGCGGGCCGCGCTCCAGCAGGCCGGCTTCACCTACGACGCGGTGGCCGAGGTGCTCGGACCGCTCGCGCACGACGCGCTGGCCCGCAACGAGACGGTGCCGGGGCTGCGCCGTACGGCCGGCGGCTCGCCCCTCGAGACCCTGGTGCGGCTGTTCCTGCTGCAGACCCCGGTGGCGGCCACGGCCGCGGAGGCGGCCCTGCCCGGGCTGCTGGACCGGATGGCCGCGGAGGGGCTCGTCGAGCAGACCGTCGGCGAGGTCGCGGCGCGGCTCGACGTCCGCCCCTACGCCACCGGCGAGGACGACCTGTGGGTCGTCAGCGACCTGACCCCGGGCCTGGACGGCCGTCCGAACCGGGTCGGCACCGACCACGTGCTCGGCATCAGCTCGGCCTCGTCGTCGCTGGCGCAGCTGACGATGCGGGAGCCGGTGGGCCGCTCGCTCGACCTCGGGACCGGGTGCGGGGTGCAGGCCCTGCACCTGGCCACGCACAGCCGCGAGGTCGTCGCGACCGACGTGAACACGCGCGCCCTGCGGCTGACCCGCTTCAACGCCGTGCTGAACGACGCGCCGGCGCCGATCGACGTGCGCGAGGGCTCCTTCTTCGAGCCGGTCCGTGGCGAGCGGTTCGACCTGATCGCCACCAACCCGCCGTTCGTCATCTCGCCGGCGACGGGGGAGCGGCTGGTCTACCGCGACTCGGGCCTGCCCGGCGACCGGGTCGTCGAGGACATCGTGCGGGCGGCCCCCGACCACCTCACCGAGGGCGGCTGGTGCCAGGTGCTGGCCAACTGGGTGATCACGCGGGACCGGCCGTGGGACGAGCGGCTGCTCGGCTGGGTCGCCGACGACTGCGACGCGTTCGTCGTCCAGCGCGAGCTGATCGACCCGGCGGCGTACGTCGAGCTCTGGCTCAAGGACGCGGGCCTGCACGGGGCCCCGGACTACCTGGTCCGCTACGACACCTGGCTGTCGTGGTTCGAGGACCAGGGCATCGAGGCGGTCGGCTTCGGGTGGATCAACCTGCGCCGGACCGCGACCGCCGACCAGCCGGGCGCCCGCACCCGCGACTTCCTCGAGTGGCCGTACGACGTCGAGCAGCCGATCGCGCCGGCGATCCACGCCTGGGGTGACGCGGTGGGCGTGGAGGTGCGCGAGGACTCCCGCCTCGTCGTTCGGTCGGACGTGCAGCAGGAGACCGTGGGCCAGCCCGGCGCCGAGGACCCGGACACCGTGGTCCTGCGCCAGCAGCGCGGCCTGCGCCGGGCACGTCGGGCCGACACGGTCGAGGCCGCCCTGGTCGGGGCCTGCGACGGGGAGCTGAGCGTCGGGCAGATCCTCGACGCGCTGGCCCAGCTGCTGGACCTCGACGCGGCGCAGACCCGGGCGACGTACCTCCCCGTCGTGGCGGAGCTGGTGGTCGAGGGCTTCCTGGAGGCTCACGACGTCTAGGTCAGCCGGGACGGCGCGCCGGACCCCTCCCGGGCGACCACCGCCCGGCATCGGCGCTGGTCAGGCTCGACCGACGCGCTACCGTGTTCGGCCGTGGCCCCTCTTCGGGGCCCGGTTGCTTCCCTGAAGGGCAGGAGAACGAACCCCAGTGGCACACAAGTTGGTGATCGTCGAGTCCCCGGCGAAGGCCCAGAAGATCGGTGGGTTCCTCGGCAAGGGGTACGTCGTCGAGTCCTCGGTCGGTCACATCCGCGACCTCCCGCAGAGTGCCGCGGACACGCCGGCGAAGATCAAGGACAAGCCGTGGGGTCGGCTGGCGGTCGACGTCGAGAACGGCTTCGAGCCGCACTACGTGGTGCCGCACCGCCAGCGCGAGCAGGTGCGCAAGCTCAAGAACCTGCTCAAGGACGCCGACGAGCTCTTCCTCGCCACCGATGAGGACCGCGAGGGCGAGGCCATCGCGTGGCACCTGCTCGACGAGCTGAAGCCGAAGAACATCCCGGTGCGCCGGATGGTCTTCCACGAGATCACCCAGCCGGCGATCCTGGCCGCCGCCGAGAACCCGCGCGAGCTCGACATGGACCTCGTCGAGGCCCAGGAGGCGCGCCGCATCCTCGACCGCCTCTACGGCTACGAGGTCTCGCCGGTCCTGTGGAAGAAGGTCATGTCCGGCCTCTCCGCCGGGCGCGTGCAGTCGGTCGCCACCCGCTTGGTCGTCGACCGCGAGCGCGACCGGATGAAGTTCAAGGTCGCGTCGTACTGGGACCTCGAGGGCACCTTCGACGCCGGCTCCAAGCACGAGCAGCGGATGTTCCCGGCCCGCGTGCACTCCGTCGACGGCGCCCGCGTCGCCCGCGGCTCAGACTTCGGCCAGGACGGGCTGCTCAAGGAGTCGGCCCAGGGCAAGGTCGTGCACCTCGACCGGACCCGCGCCCAGGGACTCTCGGACGCGCTGCAGGAGTCGACCTTCGAGGTCCGCTCGGTCGAGTCCAAGCCGTACCGCCGCTCGCCGTACGCCCCCTTCCGCACGACCACGATGCAGCAGGAGGCCAGCCGCAAGCTGGGCTTCTCCGCGTCGAGCACGATGTCGGTCGCGCAGCGGCTGTACGAGAACGGCTTCATCACCTACATGCGCACCGACTCCTCGACGCTGTCGGGCGGTGCCGTCGAGGCCGCCCGCGCCCAGGTGCGCGAGCTGTACGGCGCCGAGTACCTCCCCGACGCCCCGCGGACCTACGCCTCCAAGGTCAAGAACGCGCAGGAGGCGCACGAGGCGATCCGCCCCGCCGGCGACACCTTCCGCACGCCCGCGCAGACCGGTCTCACCGGCGACCAGTTCCGGCTCTACGAGCTGATCTGGATGCGCACCGTCGCCTCGCAGATGAAGGACGCGGTCGGCAACACCGTCACGATCCGCCTCGGCGGCGCGGCGAGCAGCGGCGAGGACGTCGTCTTCAGCTCCAGCGGCCGCACGATCACCTTCCACGGCTTCCTCAAGGCGTACGTCGAGGGCACCGACGACGCCTCCGACTCGAAGGACGACTCGGAGGCGCGGCTGCCCGCGCTCGTCGAGGGCGACGCCGTCTCGGCCGCGTCGGTCTCCGCGTCCGGCCACGAGACCAAGCCGCCGGCGCGCTACACCGAGGCCACGCTGGTCAAGGAGCTCGAGGAGCGCGAGATCGGCCGCCCGTCGACGTACGCCTCGATCATCAAGACCATCACCGACCGCGGCTACGTCTACAAGAAGGGCACGGCGCTGGTGCCGGCCTGGCTGGCGTTCTCGGTGATCCGGCTCCTCGAGGAGCACTTCAGCCGCCAGGTGTCCTACGAGTTCACCGCCGTGATGGAGGACGTCCTCGACGAGATCGCCGCCGGCCGCAAGGACCGCGGGACCGAGCTGGCGGAGTTCTACTACGGCTCCGACACCGTCAAGGGCCTGCACCCGCTCGTGACCGAGCTCGGCGACATCGACGCGCGCGAGCTGGCGACCTTCCCCGTCGGCGGGCCCGACAGCGGGATCCACCTGCGGGTGGGCCGCTACGGGCCGTACCTCGAGGGTCCCGACGACGAGGGCAACCCGATCGGCAAGCGGGCGAACGTGCCCGACGACCTGCCGCCCGACGAGCTGACCCTCGAGAAGGCCACCGAGCTGTTCGCGAACCCGGCCGGCGAGGAGATCGAGCTCGGCTCCCACCCGGAGACCGGGCTGCGGGTCGTGGCGAAGAACGGCCGCTTCGGCCCCTACGTCACCGAGGACCTCCCCGACGACGCGAAGAAGAACGACAAGCCGCGCACCGGTTCGCTGTTCAAGTCGATGTCGCTCGACACGATCACGCTCGACGACGCGGTGAAGCTGCTGTCGCTGCCGCGCGTGGTCGGCGTGGACCCCGAGGACCCCGACCAGCAGGAGATCACGGCGCAGAACGGCCGCTACGGGCCCTACCTCAAGAAGGGCACCGACTCCCGGTCCCTCACGACCGAGGACCAGCTCTTCACGGTCACGCTCGACGAGGCGCTGAAGATCTACGCCCAGCCCAAGCAGCGGGGGCGGGCCGCGGCCGCCCCGCCGCTCAAGGAGCTCGGCAACGACCCGGTGTCTGGCCAGCCGGTGGTCGTGAAGGCCGGTCGCTTCGGGGAGTACGTCACCGACGGCGAGTACAACGCCACGCTCCGCAAGGACGACAGCATCGAGGACCTGACCCTCGAGCGGGCGGCCGAGCTCCTCGCCGACCGCCGCGCCCGCGGGCCGGCCAAGAAGGCCGCGAAGAAGGGTGCCAAGAAGGCGCCGGCCAAGAAGGCGGCCGCCAAGAAGGCCACGGTCAAGAAGGCGACCGTGAAGAAGACGGCGGCCAAGAAGACTGCCGCCAAGAAGACTGCAGCGAAGGCCACCGCGAAGAAGGCGTGACCGCGTGACGAAGGTGCTCCTCGCCCTCGGGCTGACCGCCGCCACGGCCGTGGCGGCGGTCGCGTCGGGCTACGCGTTCGTCGTCTTCCAGCTCGGGCACTGCTTCGACCCCGGCGACGGCACCGGGGCGCTGCTCGAGCCACCGCCGACGCAGGGACTGGTCTGCGGCTCCGACAGCAGCCTGCAGTCGCTGTCGTTCCTCGCCTTCGTCGTCGCCGCCCTGCTGGGTGCGGGACTCGTGTGGCTGGTGTGGCGCAACGCGTCGGGAGTGCTCCCGCGGCTCGTGGCGTCGACGGCGCCCGTGGTGGTGCCCCTGGCGGCGTACGCCCTGCTCGGGCTGGCCTGAACGCGCCCCAGGGACTACCCGGACCGGCACCGCCGGGCTAACCCGGGCGACCCCCTGCATGACCCGTTCGGGCCATTGTTGCCTGCATGTGACGAAGGCCGGGACGGACCCCGGTCCGCGCCCTACATTCCGATCCGGGGAACGTCTCGGCCATCGAAATTGGGGATCGTCATGGTGTCAATCAGTCGTGTTGTCGTCCGCGCCGTGGTGCTGGCTCTGGTCACCGCCATGCTCGCCCTGGGGTTCAGCACCTCGGCCACCGCGGCGCCGCGCGTCGCCGCCGGCGCGGGCGCCGGGCAGAAGGCCGACCCACCGCCGACGATCCGGGGGATCAACACCCTCGACGACTACAACTCGACGATCAGCGGGCTGGTCTACGACAGCGAGGGCAACCTCCTCGACGACATCCAGGTGGACGCGTACTCCGCCGCGGACCCCACCGGCGAGATCGTCGCCTCCGACCTCACCTACGAGTACCAGGACGCCGCCTCCCACGGCGCCTTCCAGCTGCACGTCCCCGCCGGCGACTACCTGATCCGCTTCTCCTCGCCCGAGTGGGCCGAGCAGCACGTCTACGAGACGGTCTACTACGGCGGCGGCGCCGGGACCCCGGTGACGGTCGCGGACGACGACACCGTGACGCTCGAGGACACCACGCTGGTGGCCGACCACGGCGCGCCGGTGACCGGCACCGTCCTCGACGGCTCGGGCAACCCGCTGGCCGGTGTGGACGTCCGGCTGGTCCGGATGTACGCCGGGGGCTACTACGACAGCATCGACAGCGCGGTCACCGACGCCACCGGCACCTACACCTTCCCGAGCGTCAAGCACCAGGGCAACTACTCCGTGCTCGCCTACGGCTGGTGGAGCAACGACGGTGAGGACGAGCTCGGGTTCACCGACACGTGGCTCGGCGACGTGCCCAACCCGACCGCTGCGACCCGGTTCACCCACCCCGCCGGCTCCGACCCGTACGCCCTGGGAGCCATCCACCTGCGCCCGGGCGCCGAGCTGCACGGCACCTACGTGCCGGCTGCCGGTGACGACGTGGACTACGGCTACTACTACGCCTCGCTCTACCTGCAGAACCCCGACGGCTCGCTGGACTACGTCGACTCGGCGTACGTCGACAACGAGACGCTCGACTTCAGCTTCCCGGCCGTGACGAAGGGCTACTCCTACACGGTCAGCGTCTACGACTACGACGGCGGCGTGGAGACCTTCCTGGGCGACGGCACGTCCGAGTCCGGGGCCACCGTGGTGCCGGTCGCCGCGGGCGACACCAGCGTCGACGTCGGCGCCATCCACGCCGGCGTGGGCCAGTCCCGGATCCGCGGGTCCGTCGTGGACGCCGAGGGTGACGGTGCGCAGTACGCCGAGATCGCGGTCTGGCAGCTGCAGGACGACGACACCTGGGAGCAGGTGCGCTACCGCTACCTCGACGACAACGGCGACTACTCCTTCCGCCTCCCGTGGGGCGGCACCTACACCGTGCAGGCCGACCCGTACGACGGCGCCGGGATCTTCCTCGGCGGCGGGACCGACATCGACGCGGCGCAGACCTTCTCGCCCAGCGAGGCGCAGCCGGTCCTGACGCTCGACCCGATCACGCTGCCCCAGACCGGCGGCGACAAGATCCGCGGCCAGGTCCTCGACAAGGCCGGCGACCCGGTCGCGAACGCCGCGGTCGAGCTCTACTCCGACTACTGCCCCGACGAGGGCGGCTGCTGGTTCCAGGACGACTACGCCACCACCAACGCCACGGGCCACTACGTCTTCCGCAACGTCGCCCCGGGGACGCCGCACGTCGTCTCCGCGCAGAAGTACTCCGCCGGCTTCGACGAGGTCTTCGCCGGCCAGGTCAGCCGTGCGCAGGACGCGACGGTCTACACCGTGCCCGAGGAGGGCGGCGTCGTGGACGTCGCCGACATCACGCTCGACGTGAGCGAGGTGACCGGCACGGTCGTGGACGACGCCGGTGACGGCGTCGCGGGCGCCGACGTGGTGCTCTGGTACGACTACTGCCAGCCCGACGGCTGCTGGAGCGACTGGGACTTCACGACCACGGACGCCGACGGCAACTACACCTTCGAGCGCGTCGACCGCGACCGCACCTTCACGGTGTCGGCGGCGAACGAGGACGCCGGCTTCCGGCGCACCTTCCTCGGGGGGACCGACAACGCCGAGAGCGCGACCACCTTCACCCAGCCGTCCGTCGGCGGCACCACCGCGGTGGACGACGTCACGCTCACGCCCTCCGGTCTCGCCGGGCGGGTCCTCGACGCCGCCGGCCAGCCGCTCGCCAAGGCCCAGGTGAAGCTCTGGACCAACTACTGCGACGGCGAGCCGGGCTGCTGGTACGAGATGGACAACACCCGGACGACGGCCGCCGGCCGCTACGTCTTCCTCTCGGTCAACCCCGGCGGGATCTACACCGTGTCGGCCAGCAAGCCCACGGCCGGCCTCGGGACGACGTTCGCCGGGGACGTCGCGGACGTCGACGCGGCGACGCCGTACACCGTCGCGGACTACGCCCAGGTCGTGGCCGACGACGTCACGCTGAGCGCGGGCATGCGGATCGTGCGCGGCAGCCTGACCACCAGCGACGACCAGCCCTTCGACGGCACGGCCGACCTCACGCTCTACCGCCTCGTCGAGAGCAGCGACCCGGGGACGACCGCGCTGTCCTACGACCTGGAGTACGTGGACGAGACGACCTCCGACGACGGCACCTACGGCTTCACGGACGTCGGGCCGGGCAGCTACACCCTGCTGGCCTCCTACTTCCCGAACGACGGGCCCGGCTACGTGCGCAGCTGGCGCGGCAACGCGCGACCCACCGGGCCGGACTCGCCCGGCGTCTTCACGGTCGACGACAGCGGGGACACCCTGTCGGGCGTCGACCTGGTCCTGCAGCGCGGCACGACCCTGTCGGGCACGGTGACGACGCCGAACGGGACGCCGATCGAGGACGTGTGGGTCCCGGTGTCGGAGTGGATGAGCTACTACGGCTACGAGTACCCCGCGCAGTTCGACTCGGCCTACACCGACGAGGACGGGCACTACTCGGTCACCGTGCCGCAGAACGCCGACCTGTTCCTCCGGGGCTACGCCTACGGCCACCAGCCGTTCGCCCTGGGAGGCGAGTTCTACCCCAGCACCCGGACGCCGGAGAACACCCTGCACACCGGGCTCACGGCCGCGACGTACGACTTCACCATGGCCCCGGCCCCGGTGGCGGTCGAGGATCCGGTCCTCTCCGGCACCCCGGAGCCGGGCCAGACGCTCTCGGTCACGAACGGCACCTGGGAGATCGACGGCCAGCCGGCCGACGGCCTGACCTTCACCTACCAGTGGCACCACGTCACCGGAACGCCGACCACGTCGACCTACGTCGTCCAGCCGGGCGACGCGAACCACCGGATCTACGTGGTCGTGATCGCCCACCGCGACGGCTTCGACGACCAGTACGCCTACAGCAACCGGCTCAAGGTGCCGGCGGGTCCGCCCGTCGCCACCAACGACACGCTGCCGACGCTGTCGCCCAGCGACCCGGCCGTCGGTGAGGAGATCACCGCGACCCCGGGCACCTGGACGCTCGCGGACGGGGCGGCGCAGGACCAGTTGACCTTCGTCTACAAGTGGTTCCGCGGCACCCACCGGATCGACGACGCCTCGGGCAGCACCTACGAGGTCCGCCCCGGTGACGAGCTGAGGGACATCTTCGTGCGGGTCGTGGCCAAGCGGGCCGGCTACACCAACGTCAGCGCCGACTCGGCGCCGGTGACGGTGGCCGACCGCCCGCTGGTGGACCAGGTGACGGCCCCGGCCCTGACCGGGCTGGCGAAGGTGGGCCAGACGCTCACCCTCGACCCGGGGGACTGGGACGCCGACGGCGAGCCGGTGACCCTGACCTACCGCTGGGCGTCGGGCTACCAGACCCGCAACGCCGACCCCGGCAGCGACGGGCTCGAGTACACGCAGGTCGCGAGCGACAAGGACAAGTACCTCACCGCCTTCGTCACGGCCACGGCCCCCGGCCACCGCAAGACGGTCTGGTCGAGCACGGTCGGTCCGGTCGTGGCGGCGGACGTCGCCCTGGGCAACCTGACGGTCACGGTCCGCGACGACGACACCGGTGACCCGATCGCCGGAGCCGGCGTCTGGGGCTGCGACACCTCGGACTGGAGCTGCTTCGCCTCCGGCGTGACCGACAGTGCGGGGAAGTTCACCGTCCAGGTCCGCAACGCCGCGAACTACTACCTCGCGGTCGACGGGGGCGACGGGATCCACCACTCCGCGCAGCTCTACCTCGACACGCCCGCCACGGGTGACAAGAGCCAGGAGGTGCGGCTGACCAAGCCGACGCCGCCGCCGGCCAACGTCTCGATCCCGACCCAGAACGGGTCGTACGACGGGGTGCCGACGGTCTACTTCGGTGACCCGCAGCGGTTCAACGTCACCGGGTGCGCGGCCACCGCGAACCCGACGTACACCGTGACGTTCACCGACGGGCACGAGCCGCTGACGGGGGCGCTGGAGCAGACCGGCGCCGCGACCGGTGACCTGATCACCTTCACGGCGCTGATCCCGGCGTTCTACCCGGCGCACGGGGACGCGACGATCTCGACCAACGTCCCCGCGAACTGCGACCCGGGCACACCGCCCACGCAGATCCACATCTACATCGACCCGTCCGGGATCGTCACCGACCAGTACGGCCGGCCGATCGAGGGCGCCACGGTGACGCTGTCGCGGTCCGACTTCATCGGCGGCCCGTACGCCGACGTGCCGGACGGCTCGGACGTCATGTCGCCCGCCAACCGGAGCAACCCGGACACGACGGACGCGATCGGGTACTTCCAGTGGGACGTCGTCGACGGCTGGTACAAGGTGCGGGCGACCGCCCCCGGCTGTGCCCCGACGACGACCCCGGCCATGCAGGTGCCGCCGATCCAGGTGGACCTGCTGGTCAAGCTGGAGTGCACCGCGCCGGCGCCGTCCTCGACGCCGACGATCACGGGCACCCCGAAGGTCGGCAACACGCTGAGCACGACCACGACCGGCTGGCCCAGCACCTCCACGGTCACCAACCAGTGGAAGCGTGACGGCGCGCCGATCGACGGAGCGACGGGGGCGACCTACGTCCTGACGCCCGCCGACGCGAACAAGGCGATCACGGTCACCCAGACCGCCGACCGTCCGGACTTCGTGCAGGAGGTCGGCCGTGGCGGCCCGGTGGACTTCACCGCCGCGACGGCGACCTCGGCGCCGACCAACGTGTCCAAGGCCGACGCACCCACGGACACCGTGAAGGCGGCGATCACCGGCACCGGCAAGACCGGGCAGGTGCTCACCGCGGTGGCTCCGACCTGGAGCATCGGCGGGGTCACGACCTCGGCGCCGCAGTGGAAGCGGGACGGCGCACCGATCGCCGGCGAGACCGGGGCGACGTACACCGTCGTGGCCGGTGACGTCGGCAAGGCGATCACGGTGACCTACACCGGCACCAAGGACGGCTTCCTCGACGGGACCAGCACCAGCGACCCGAAGACGATCGCCCAGGGTGACGCGCCGACGGCCAGCACGGCGGCGGCGATCACCGGGTCCGGGAAGACCGGGCAGGTGCTCACCGCGGTGGCTCCGACCTGGAGCCTCGGTGGCGTGACCTCCTCGGCGCCCCAGTGGAAGCGGGACGGCGCCCCGATCGCCGGCGAGACCGGGGCGACCTACACCGTCGTCGCGGGTGACGTCGGCAAGGCGATCACGGTGAGCTACACCGGCACGAAGCCCGGCTTCGCTGACGGCGCCAGCACCAGCGGGCCGGTCACGATCGTCAAGGGTGACGCGCCGACACCCACCACGCCGGCGGCCATCAGCGGGTCGGGCAAGGTCGGCCAGGCGCTGACCGCGACCGCTCCCGCGTGGAGCCCCACGGGCGTCACGACGTCGGCACCCCAGTGGTTCCGCGACAACGTCGCCATCGCCGGGGAGACGGGCACGACCTACACCGTCCTCGCCGGGGACGTCGGCAAGGCGATCACGGCGAAGTACACCGGCACCAAGGCCGGGTTCTTCGACGGGCTCGCCACCAGCAACGGGATCACCGGTGTCACGGGCGACGCGCCCGTGGTGAACGCCGCTCCGGTGGCGGCCGGCTCCGGCAAGGTCGGCTCCGCGCTGACCGCGACGGCCCCGACCTGGACCACCTCCGGGGTCACGACGGGCGGCCGCCAGTGGCTGCGCGACGGCTCGCCGATCGCGGGGGAGACCGGCGCGACGTACACCGTCCTGCCGGGCGACCTCGGGAAGTCGATCGCGGTCCGGTTCACCGGCACCAAGGCCGGCCTCGCGGACGCCCTGACCAGCAGCGCCGGGATCGTCGCGGTCGTCGGTGACGCCGCCACGGCGGCGGCTCCGACGCTGCACGGGACGCCCAAGACCGGGCAGCAGCTCACGGTCGACGCCCCGACGTGGGACGCGGCCGGCGTCACCAGCAGCTACCAGTGGCTGCGGGACGGGACGCCGATCGCGGGCGCCACGACGGCGGCGTACACCCTGGTCGCCGGCGACGTGGGCCACCTGATCTCGGCCCGGGTCACCGGTGCCCGGACCGGGTACGCCGACGGCACCACCACCAGCGCCGCCGTGACGGGCGCGCTGGGTGACGCGGCATCGGCCACGACGGCTCCGGCCGTCACCGGCACCGCGGGGCTGGGCAAGACGCTGACGACCACGGACGGCGCCTGGCCGGCCGGGGTCGCGCTGACCCGGCAGTGGCTGCGGGATGGCACCGCCATCGCGGGAGCGACGGGGTCGTCGTACGTCGTCACCCTCGCCGACGTGGGCCACGCGCTGTCGGTGCTCGTCACCGCCACGCAGGCCGGCTACAGCGACGGGAGCAGCACCAGCAACGTGGTGACGGTCTCGAAGGTGGCGTCGACGACGGTGGGCAAGCTGTCGGCGGCGAAGGCCAAGGCGGGCAAGAGCGTCGTCTACACGGTCACCGTCAAGGCGACCGGGGTCAGCGGCCCGACCGGCAAGGTCTCGGTCTACGACGGCAAGAAGCTCGTCAAGACCCTCACCCTCGCGGCCGGTGCCAAGGGCGTCGTCAAGCTCACCCTGAAGAAGCTGAAGAAGGGGACGCACAAGCTGTCGGCGAAGTACCTCGGCAGCACGATCGTTCTCGCCTCCGTCTCGAAGGTGTCGACGCTCAAGGTGAAGTGACCGTACGAGGGTGCCCCGCCCACGGCAGCGTCCGTGGCGGGGCACCCTCGGCACGTCCGGGGTGTCCGGCCCGCCCCGGCAGGGTCGGCGGACCCCTCTAGGGTGGGCCCCGTGAGCGACGGACTGCATGCCCCGGTCGGCGTCTTCGTGTGCTTCGAGGGCGGCGAGGGCTCGGGCAAGTCGACCCAGTCCCGGCTGCTGGCGACCTGGCTGCGCGAGGAGGGCTACGCCGCGCTCCTGACCTTCGAGCCCGGTGACACCCCGGTCGGCCGCGAGCTGCGCCGGATCGTGCTCGACCCGGCCACCGGTGTGCTGTCCGACCGCACCGAGGTGCTGCTGTACGCCGCCGACAAGGCCGAGCACGTCGACACGGTCGTCCAGCCCGCGCTCGCGCGGGGCGAGGTCGTGATCACCGACCGCTACGTCGACTCGACCCTGGCCTACCAGGGCGCGGGACGGGCCCTGGCGGTCGCCGAGGTCGAGCGGGTCGCCCGCTGGGCGACCCACGACCTGCGCCCGCACCTGACGGTGGTGCTCGACCTGGAGCCGGCGAGCGGGCTCGGCCGCTTCGAGGGGCGCGACCGCATCGAGGGCGAGTCCCTGGAGTTCCACCAGCGCGTCCGGTCGTCGTTCGTGGCGATGGCCGCGGCCGATCCCGACCACTACCTCGTCCTCGACGCGCGCGAGCCGGTCGACGCGATCGCCGCCGCGGTCCGCGACCGGGTGACCCCCCTGCTCGTGCAGGCCCGCCGGTGACCGTCTGGGACGGCCTGGTCGGCCAGCACGCGGTGATCGAGGCCCTGCGCACCGCCGCGGCCGGCCGGGGGATGAGCCACTCGTGGCTGTTCACCGGGCCGCCGGGCTCCGGGCGCTCCAACGCGGCGATCGCGTTCGCGGCGGCGCTCGAGTGCGACCTCGCCGACGCGGGCCAGGCCGGCTGCGGCACCTGCAAGGCCTGCCACACCGTGCTGGCCGGCTCGCACGCCGACGTGTCGGTGATCCGCACCGAGAAGCTCTCGATCGGCGTCGACGAGGTCCGCGACCTGGTCCGCCGGGCCGCGCTCGCCCCGGTCGGCCGGCGCTGGCAGATCCTCGTCGTCGAGGACGCCGACCGGCTCACCGACCAGGCCTGCAACGCGCTGCTCAAGGCGATCGAGGAGCCGACCGACCGGACCGTGTGGATGCTCTGCACGCCGACCGTCGAGGACGTCCTGCCCACGATCCGCTCCCGCTGCCGGCTCGTCACGCTGACCACGCCGACGCCCGAGGACGTCGCGGCCTTCCTGGTCCGCACCGAGGGCGTGGGTGACGCGCTGGCGTCGTACGCCGCCCGCGCCAGCCAGGGCCACATCGGCCGGGCCCGGGCGCTGGCCCGGGACGAGGCGACCCGCAACCGTCGCCGCGAGGTCGTCTCGCTGCCGGCCCGGCTGACCAGCCTGGGGTCCTGCATGACCGCGGCGACCAACCTCGCCGAGGTCACCAAGGAGGAGGCCGACGCGATCACCAGCGACCTCGACGCGCGCGAGAAGGCCGACCTCGACACGGCGTACGGCGTGGTCGAGCGCGGCCGGCGCCCCCGCGAGTACGCCCCCGCCCTCTCCCAGATGGAGAAGGCCCAGAAGACCCGGGCCAAGCGGCGCCACCTCGACGTCGTCGACCGCAGCCTGATGGACCTCGTGTCCGTCTACCGCGACGCGATCGCGGTGTCCGTCGGTGCGGCCGGGCGCCTGGTCAACGAGGAGATCCGCGGCGACATCGACACCATCGTGCGGGGCTCCACCCCGGAGCTGAACCTGCGCCGGATCGCCTGGATCTTCGAGGCGCGCGAGCAGATGCTCGACTTCAACGTCCCGGTCGCCTTGGCGCTGGAGGCCATGATGGTCGCCCTGAAGGTGCCCGAGGGGAGCAGTCGTTGAAGCCAGGTGTCGTGCGGATCGTCGCGATCGTCCTCGTCGTCGGTCTGCTGGTCGGTGGGGGCGTGCTCGCGGCGGTCACCGCGCTGCACGCGGACGACGCCGCCGGAGGGTCCTCCCGTAGCAGCGGGCCGGCCCCGACGACCACGCCGTCGCCCGGCGCGACGAAGCCGCCGCGGGCCGCGCTCGCCGCGTTCTACGGCCAGCGGCTGGCCTGGAAGCCCTGCCAGGACTCCTTCGAGTGCGCCACCCTGACCGTCCCGCTCGACTACGCGAAGCCCGACGGCGAGACGATCGACCTGGCCCTGCTCAAGGTGCCGGCGGCCGACCCGTCGGCGCGTGAGGGGTCCCTCGTCGTCAACCCCGGCGGTCCCGGCCAGCCCGGCACCGGCTACGCCGCCTCCGCGAAGGACGTCTTCCGCCAGCCGCTGCTCGACCACTTCGACATCGTCGGCTTCGATCCGCGCGGCACCGGCCAGAGCGACCCGGTCGACTGCCTCAGCGACGCCGCCCTCGACACCTACGTCGCGGGCGACCCCAACCCGGACACGCCGGCCGAGGTGCGGGCCTACGAGGACTCGGTGCAGGCCCTCGGAGCCGGCTGCGTGAAGCTGTCCGGCGACCTCGCCTCCCACATCTCGACGATCGAGGCGGCGCGCGACATGGACGTCCTGCGGGCGGCCCTGGGCGAGTCGAAGCTGACCTATCTCGGGGCGTCGTACGGCACCAAGCTGGGCGCGACCTACGCCGAGCTGTTCCCGAAGCAGGTCGGCCGGCTCGTCCTCGACGGTGCCGTGGACCTCTCGATCAGCTCCCGCGAGCTCAGCCTCGAGCAGGCCGCCGGCTTCGAGACCGCGCTGCGGGCCTACGTGCAGAACTGCCTCGACTCCGCCGACGACTGCTTCCTCGGCGACACCGTCGAGGAGGGGCTGACGAAGATCAGGGACTTCCTCGGCCAGGTCGAGGACCAGCCGCTGGACACCAGCACGGACCGCGAGCTCGCCGCCGGCCAGGCGTTCTACGGCATCGTGCTGCCGCTCTACAGCCGCGACAACTGGTACATCCTCAGCCAGGCGCTCAAGCAGGGCTTCTCCGGCGACGGGTCGACGCTGCTGCTGCTCGCGGACCTCTACTCCTCGCGCTCGCAGGACGGCGGGTACGACGACAACAGCCTCGAGGCGAACTACGCGATCAACTGCCTCGACGACCCCTACGCCATCTCCGCCGACCAGGTGCCGGCCAACGAGCCGGACTTCGAGAAGGCCTCGCCGACCTTCGGCGACGTCTTCGCCTGGAGCCTGACCACGTGCGGCGGCGTCGTCGCCCGCACCACGGAGAAGCCGATCACGGTCCGCGGCGAGGGTGCGGCACCGATCGTGGTGGTGGGCACGACGCGCGACCCGGCCACGCCGTACCAATGGGCCGTGCACCTCGCCGACCAGCTGGCGTCCGGCGTGCTCGTCAGCCGCGACGGCGACGGCCACACGGGCTACAACTCCGGCAACGCGTGCGTGGACGACGCGGTCGAGGGCTACCTGATCGACGGGACCGTCCCGAAGGACGGCCTGTCCTGCTGACCCGCCTCCCTGGGGCGGGCCAGCAGGGGCTGGTGGGGATCAGCTGATCAGCTCGTCGATGCGGGTGTAGGCGTCCGAGTCGCCCACGACGACCCGGCTCTCGCGGCCGTCGATGCCGACCGGCACGTCGCCGACCAGCGTCACCCGACGCACCTCGCGGCGGTGGTTGTCGAAGTCGGCGACCGCGTAGTGCTGCGTCGCACGGTTGTCCCACATCGCGACGTCGCCCTGCTGCCACTGCCAGCGCACGGTGTTCTCGAGCTTGGTGACGCGGTTCTGCAGGAGCTGGAAGATCGCGGTCGACTCGCTGGAGTTGAGCCCGATGAAGCGCTTCACGAAGTGGCCGAGGACCAGCGCCCGCTCACCGGTCTCGGGGTGCACGCGGACCACCGGGTGCTCGGTCTCGTAGTACGTCGAGCGGAACTGCTGGCGGTCCAGGGCGTCGCGGTCCGGGCCGTCGCTCTCCGGGTCCTCGCTGTCGGCGACGTAGTCGTACTCGTTGGTGTGCACGGCCCAGAGGCCGTCGACAAGCGACTTCAGGGGCCGCGGCAGGGCGTCGTAGGCCGCCACGGTGTTCGCCCAGTTCGTGGTGCCGCCGTACGGCGGGATCGTGACGCCGCGCAGGATGCTGATCGCCGGCACGTGGTCGACGAACGTCACGTCGGTGTGCCAGCTGTTGGCGGCCATGCCCTGGGTGGCGGCGAGGCTGAGGACGTGGGCGCTGCCGGTGTTGACCGTCGGGTGCGCCGTGGTCAGGGTGCCGAGCTGCTCGGCGAAGGCGATCTGGCCCTCGTCGTCGAGGTGGCCCTGGCCGCGGAAGAAGACCACCTTGTGGCGCAGCAGCGCCTGGCGGATCTGGGCGACGGTCTGGTCGCCGAGGTCGGCGCCGAGGCGGACGCCGTCGATCCGGGCGCCGATCCGGCCGCCCAGGCGGGTGACGGTGAGCTCGGTGGGGGTCCCGGCGTCGGTCTCGTTCTCGGTCTCGCGCGCGATGCTGAGCGTCATGCTGATCTCCCTGAGTATCTCTAGTAAGACACTCAAGATTAACCCATCGGCGGGAGTTGTCCGTTCACCTGGGCGTGACGGGCTCGGCGATCGCCTGGATCCGGGTGGTCGCGAGCTGGATCATCAGGCGTGCCGCGGGGGACAGCGTCGCCCCGGAGCGGTGCACGATCGCGAGGGTGTCGAACTGCTTCGGGCGCAGCGAGACCCAGCCGGCGTCGGGCGCCAGGCGGGGGAGCAGCTGCTCCGCGGCGCCGCGCGGGATGACGGAGTCGGCGAGCCCCATGCCCACCAGCTCGACGGCGGTCTCGACGTCCTCGACCTCGATCCGGGTCTGCGGGTTGCGGCCGGTCTCGTGCAGCATCTGGCGGAGCACGATGCGCGTGGAGTCGTCGGCGCGCCAGGTCGTCTCGGGCATCACCAGGGAGGCCTCGGCGAGCCGCTGCGCGGTGACGGGCGAGCGGAGCCGGTCGGGGTCGTTGCTGATGTAGACGAGCTCGTCGCGGGCCACCGGGGTGACCTGCATGCCCTCGCTGGTGACGGTGGGCACGGCGATCATCGCCGCCTCGAGCCGCCCGCGACGCAGGTCCTCCTGGACGTCGTTGGAGTTCTGCCCGATCAGCTCGACCCGCACCCCGGGGTGGCGCGCCAGCACGTCGGCGACGAGCCCGGCCCCGGCGTACAGCCGAGCGGTGCCGAACATCCCGAACCGGATGGTCCCGGTCTCGAGCGCCACGACGCTGCGGACCGCGCGCCGCGCCTCCTCGGACGCCGCGATGGTCGCCTCGGCGTGGGGGCGCAACGAGTCGGCGACGGTGGTCGCCACCACGCCCCGGCCGACGCGGCGGAAGAGGGTGGCGCCCAACGTCTTCTCCAGCGAGCGGATCTGCTCGGAGACCGAGGGTTGGGCGTAGCCGAGCTCCTCGGCCGCGGCCGTGATGGAGCCGTGCTCGTAGGCCGCGAGGAAGCAACGGAGCTGGTGCAGCGAAAGCATAGGCGTCTCCTTGAGGTACCAACGGAAAGAGAGGCTACCCCTATGACTTGACCGGCTCCAGAATTGTCGGTGTACCCGTCCGCCACCTCTGAGGGAGGTCACCCATGTTCGACCACTTCTGCACCGCCTGCGACAAGCGCCAGCTGATCTTCCCGAGCCAGGTCACGTCGCTCACCAACACCGACCACGGCATCATCGTCGAGCTCACCTGCTGGTGCGGCGCCGAGCAGACGCTCGTCACCGGCCGTGCCGCGTCGCGCTCGGCTCGCGTCCCCGTCGCCGCCTGATCGACTCCGCCGACGCCGCCTGTCGAGACCGGCGGAACGTCCGCGCGCACGCCGGTTTCGCGCGCGACCCGGGGCATCCGTATACTTCCCCGGGTTGCTCGGAGGGTCCCTGACCACCCGGGCAGCACGCCGCCTTAGCTCAGTCGGTAGAGCGTCTCACTCGTAATGAGAAGGTCGTCGGTTCGATTCCGACAGGCGGCTCCACCAGAAGCCCTTGACCTGCGCAGATGTCGATCTGCGGGTGGTTGAGTCGGCGGAGTCGTTGCCGTAGTCACGGGAAACTCGCGGAAAACTCGCGGTTGGTGCGTCGTAGGCCATCTCGTTCGCAACGAGAAGGTCAGGGGTTCGAATCCCCTCAGCTCCACCATGTGATCTCTCAGGAGATCCCGGACAGACCGGACCCATTTCTTGGGTCCGGTCTTCTGTTTTGTCCGGGTCTGGGGCCGGGTGGTCGACCGAGTGGCTGGTAGTCGCGGGTGGGGTCGATGGTGAGCTCGCGGAGGAGTTCGCCGGTGGTGGCGTTGATGATCCGGACCTGGTGGTCCTCGACGAGCTTGATGACGGGGGTTCGGCGGTGTTCGACGCCGATTCCGATGTGGTGGAGCTGGCCGTTGAGCCGCAGGCTGAGCTTGCCGTCTTTGTCGACGATGTCGTGCAGGACTCGGTAGTGGGTGTCGGTGCTGCGGTCGGTGCGGGGGGTGGCTTTCGGTCGGGCCCGGTAGGCGGTGGCTGGGGTCGCCCGGTGGGGCAGGGAGCGGTGCGGGCGGCGGTGGTTGTACTCGTCGATGAAGGCGTCGAGGAGGGCTTGGAGGTCCTCGAGGGTGGCGGGTTGGGTCGGCTGTGCGCGGAGCCATTTCTTCATGGTCTGCTGGAACCGCTCGACCTTGCCGGTGGTGGTCGGGTGGTTCGGGCGGGTGTTCTTCTGGATGATGTCGAGGCGTCGTAGCTCGGACTCGAGCCCGTTGCGTCCGCCGCGGCCACCGGAGAACCGGGTGGTGTAGACGAGCCCGTTGTCGGTGAGCACGGATGCGGGGTGGCCGTGTTGGCTTGCTGTTTCGCGGAACGTGGCGAGCACGATCGGGCCGGTGATCCGGGAGTGGCCGGAGACGTGGAGCGCGTAGCGGGAGTGGTCGTCGAGCCAGGTGATGATCTCGACGTCGCGGCCATCAGCGAGTCGGTAGTGGGTGAAGTCGGACTGCCAGGTCTCGTTCGGTAGGTCTGCTTCGAAGCGGATGTAGGAGCTCTTGGGTCGCTTCTTCGGGCTGGGTTCGACGAGTCCTTGCCGGGTGAGGGTCCGGGACACGGTCGCGGTCGAGATCTTGGTCTGGTGGTGGTGCTCGAGGTGCCAGGCGATGGTGTCGGGGCCGGCGTCGAGGCCAGCTTCGGTGAGCTGTTTGCGTAGCCGCACGATCAGCTCGACGGCGGCCTGGTCGATCGCGGTTGGTGAGGTGTGCGGTCGTTTCGACCTGGGCTCGAACGCGGCGTCGCCCTCGGTGCGGTAGCGGGCCAGGAGTTCGTAGAGCCAGGACTTCGAGACGCCGTACTCGGCGATGACCTCGGCCGGTGGGCGGCGCTCGATGACGATCGCGGTGATGACCAGGCGGGCTTTCGACACACCCGGAGGCCTATCGGCAGGTGTATGTACACCGCCCGGATCCTGAGATCAGCTGTCCGGGATGTCTTGAGAGATCAGTCCGGGATGTCCTGATGGAACACACCCTCAGCTCCACCACACCCGCTGGTCAGAGGCCCTGCCGGATCCTGAATGCGGGACCAGGCAGTGGCAAGTCGGCAGAAACTCAGCACAGAGTCGATCGGATGCATGGGCCACCCGGCCCCTCTGGGCCGGTCTCGACCGGCCGCGGCGCGGCTCGCACACCTCGTCTGTATGGCGACCACCACACCTTCCGAGACGGGACTCGGCTCCGTCCTTACCCTCTCCCAGCTCGCCGCGCAGCGGGGCGTTACCGTCCAGACTTTGTACGACCTGCGCAGCCAGGGCCGCGGCCCACGCGGGTTCCGCGTTGGCCGTGAACTTCGGTTCCGAGTCATCGAAGTCGACGCCTGGCTCG
The DNA here is from genome assembly GCF_014212315.1 of Nocardioides luti. Taxonomy (NCBI): domain Bacteria; kingdom Bacillati; phylum Actinomycetota; class Actinomycetes; order Propionibacteriales; family Nocardioidaceae; genus Nocardioides; species Nocardioides luti. The sequence continues at coordinate 2,049,261 of NZ_JACKXE010000001.1, read as the reverse complement.
CCCAGATGGAGGCCGACGACGCCGAACGCCACCCCCGCCAGGCTGGTTGATGCGCACCGGCCGACCCCGCACACACACCCATCGGGACCCACGGTGCGATCAACACTCGACGCGACGGCTCTCGGGTCGTGGCCGAGACCCGCGTCCGTGACCTCGACGGTCGCCTCCGCCAGGTCCGGGACATCATCGAGGTTCTCCTAGGCACGGCCATGCGCATCGGGGAGGTTCTGGCATTGCGTCCGTGTGATATCCAGGAACTGCCCTCGGGCATGGTCGCCACCGTCAACGGCACGGTCGTGCAACGCAAGGGAAGTGGCACGGAGCGCCTGGACCGACCGAAGACCGCTGCCTCCATCCGGACCATTCCGGTGCCCGAGTTCGCAGCCGTGGTGCTGCGACGCCGGCTCGCTACCGTCCGTGATCCGCACGGGACGGTCTTCGCCAACCGCACTGGTCGTCCCCTCAGCCCGTACAACGTCCGCCGCACTTCAGGGAGTTCCTCGTCCTAGCCGGTCTTGCCGAGACAGGTATCAGCCTGCGTTGGTACCGACGGACCGGAGCGACCGTGATCGCGCGCGCCATCGGTACGGACGCGGCCGCCGCGTTCCTGGGACACACCTCCACGGTCATCACCGAAGGCCACTACATCGAATGCGACCGCAGCATCGATCCAGCACCGGCCGCCCAGCTCGAGCGCACCCTTCGACCGGAGCAGCCCGACGCTTCCCTGTTGATCCACTCGGCCGTGCTCGGCGAGGACGCCCTGCTGGCAGCGCTCGACCGCGACGCCGACGACGACGCGGTGGCGTAGCAGCATCGAGACCACGAACGCTCGATGCCGTCCCGGCTCGCGGAGGCAGACCGAGCTCCTCGATGGAAGACGTCGGGGGTGAACCAGTCCAGACCGGCCTCATGGCGAACCTGGCGCCACCGCCGCTCGACCTTGTTGACCTGCTGCAATGTCCCGCTGTGGGTCGAGAAGACCGCGTCGGTCACGCTGTTCGAGACGCGACTACGTCGTCGGAGAAACACCTCCACCCGCCTGGGTGCCCGCCGCTCGATGGGAACGTGGCGCCCCCGGTGCGTTGACCCGGATGAGATGTGCTGAAGGTGCCAGCGGACCTGCATTCGGATCAATAGTCTTGACGTCCGCCGTTGAGGAAACGCCGACCGATGTTCAAACGCTGCCGCAGATGGTTGCGCCCAGCGACGCGCACGGCTCAGCAGTGCCGCGTCGACCGAGGACTGCACTCTCGGGAAGCCCGGAAGGGTCGTGGACGTCGCTCGGTTTGCCGGGGTGACTCACTAAAACCTGGTGCGGGCCTCGACGGGCCAGCCGATCGGGACGGCTCGGCGTCGTGATCGCGAGTATGCACCTCCATAGATCAAGCATGATGGCGGTTAGAGCGCAGACGACGCACATGCGGCCGGCTACGACGACATCTAGCTGATCGCAATACCCCAAGCGCGTCCGTATGCCCTCTGCGAACGTGGCCGAACGACGTCACGACGACTCGGGCCGCGCGACTATCGGACGCCAGCGAGCACCGTTGGACTTCCCACCGTGGACGCTCGGAGGATTCGGAGAAAACACAGTTATGAGCTCCTCCCATGGTTCCTATCGTGAAATCGAGCGCAGAGACAGCCGCGAACAGGCTGGATCTGAGCGCGATACTGCCACCGAGTGCGAGGAGTCCCAATGCCATCCTTCGGTCCGTCGCCGAGTAAGGCTGCGACCGACGTCCTCATCGTTGGGGCAGGACCATCGGGGGCCACAGCGGCTCGCATCCTCGCTGAGAGTGGCTACCGCGTCACGGTGCTGGAACAGGGCGGCTGGGTAAACCGAGCCGAGTACCCCAGCGACAAGCTCGAGCGCGAAGTCCTCATGGCCAGCTCCTGGTCGCTGAACCCGAACGTCCGCAACCACACTTGGGACTACCCCTGCGACGTGAAGGACGCCGACGTACACCCGCTCAACTTCAACGGGGTCGGCGGGAGTAGCGTGCTTTTCGGGGCCGAGTGGCCGCGCTTCATTCCCTCGGACTTCCGTGTGAAGACCCTGTACAACATTGCCGACGACTGGCCTTTGACCTACGAGGACCTCGAGCCGTACTACACGCTGCTCGACGAGATGGTCGGCGTTTCGGGCAGGCCCGGCGACCCTGCGTACCCGCCGACGGTCGAGCCGCCGATGCCAGGCGTCCCGGTCGGTCGGATCGGCGTCAAGGCGGCCGAGGGCATGAACAAGCTCGGATGGCACTGGTGGCCCGCCACTCAGGCCATCGCCACCCGCACCCACGGCGACCGAGGTGCGTGCGCACGATGGGGGACCTGCATGTCCGGCTGCCCCGAGGGTGCCAAAGGGTCCTTCGACGTCGCAATGTTCCCGGCCGCTATCGCTGCCGGGGCGACCGTCTGCACGGAAGCGCGGGTCCGAGAAATCACCGTTGATAAGGCGGGCTTGGCCAATGGAGCCACCTGGCTCGACGCCGACGGCAACGAGCAGCACACCTCCGCCTCGGTCGTCATTGTCTGCGCGAACGGAGTCGGCACACCGCGACTCCTCCAGATGTCGACGTCCTCGCTGTTCCCCGACGGCCTCGCCAACTCCTCCGGCATGGTCGGGAAGCGCCTAATGATGCACCCGTTCGTCGGGGTGATGGGGATCTACGAGGAGCAGCTCGAGAGCTGGTTTGGGCCCTTTGGCGCCAACCTCTACTCCCTCCAGTTCGCCGAGACCGATCTGTCCCGCGGCTTTGCCCGCGGCGCGAAGTGGTCCGCGATGGCCATTCCTGGACCAATGGAGGTACTCGAGCGCTACGCCGATCTCCCCTTGGCAGAGCGCACCGGAGCGGCCGGCCAGGCGCTGGTCGAGAAGACGCTCGGTCGTGCATTCGAGTGGGCTGCCTCCATCGAGGACCTTCCCGACGAGAGCAACAGCGTCACGCTCAGCACCGAGGTCGTCGACAGTTCCGGCCTTCCGGCCCCCAAGATCAACTACAAGTTGTCGGAGGACAGCATCAGCAACCTCGACTGGAACGTGGAGCGGATGCACGAAGCGCACCGGGCCGCCGGTGCCGTTGAGACGAAGGTCGTCCCCTGGATGCCGGCCGTCGGCTGGCACATGCTGGGGACGGCGCGCTGCGGCGACGACCCGGCCACCTCCGTCGTCGACCCGTACGGACGGGCCCACGATGTTCCCAACCTTTTCGTCCTCGATGGGAGCGTGTTCGTAACGTCGTCGTCGGTCAACCCAACCTCGACGATAGTGGCGTTCGCCGCTCGGGCCGTGGAGAACATGATGGACCGCGCGAACGACCAGAAGGTACCGGTATGACCCTGCAGATCCAGCCCAAGATTCGCCTGGACGAACGAACACGAGCCGGACTCGTTAATATCCTCGACCTCGTGCTGCCCGGCACAGCCCAGTTGCCGTCCGGGCGAGCGGTCGAGGCACACCGCGAGATGCTCGACCTCGTCCTCCAGGCCGACCCCGGGCTGGAAGCGAGCGTTCGGTCAGCCGGCGAACAGGCCGCCGCGGTCGAAACCTGTACGCTCGATGACCTGGAGACGTGGGTCGGCGACGACGCTGAACGGGTCATCTTCGCGCTCCACGCGGCGTACTACATGACCCGGGAGCCCCGAGAGGCCCTCGGCTACCCCGGCCAGGGTCGTCACCCCATTGCCCAGGCAACCCCTGACCAGATCGCGTCTGACCAGCTCGTCGCGCCGGTTGTCGAGCGCGGCCCCGTCTACGTGCCCACGCCGGACTGAATTGCAGTCCAAGTCGCAGGCCCCGCACCCACCGGTCGATGCTGTTATCGCGACTCGCGCCCACACGCTCCGCGCCGACCTGAACCGGTACCCACGCGGCGCATTTGCCCAGCACCACAGACACCACGGTACGCATGCACGATCGGGCTCCTATTGGAATCACGACCAATCCCGGCAGACCTCGTGGAGATCACAGTTCCTGGCCGTGACCTCCGGAATCAGACTGGGAAGCGGCGGGCCGTCTTCCTTATTGCACGGTCGGACATCGCCGGCCACACGATCGTTGAGGAGGAACACTTCATGCCCAGCGCCTACACCGACGGCCGGTTTGCTCGTCTACCTCTTCATGCCGCCCGTCAGCGGTGCCTCGTGGTTCTCGCGGGCGGTGCGCCAGGACGGTGTGTCCTGGCCCTAGTCGACTCCGCCGATCGCGAGTTCGTCACACCTGACCTACGTTCCCCGCAGTCCTACATCCAAGAGCGTCGGCGGCTCGATGCCTCCGAAATCAACTGCACTTTCGACGGCCCCGCCATGGCAACTGCCGTGGAGGCCGACCATTTCTGAACCAGCTACTCGAGGACACAGCATGCCGACTCAGCCTGCACGGATTCTGCCCGTCGACACCGACCGGGCGACACCTTTTGGCCCTGCCGTAATCGAGCACCGCACGGCTCAGGCCGGATTTAGCGAGCTCGGCACATACCTGATGACGTTCCCGGACGGTGGACACTCCGACCCGTGGACCGTGCAGTACGAGGAGTCGATCTATGTGGCGGCCGGGGAGGCGTCGCTTCTTGTCGGCGCGGAAGCGGAAGAGTCGGAGATCCTCGCGAAGTCCGGTGACCTAGTCGCACTCCCGAAGGGGACCACGGTCCGCTACGGCGGCAAACCCGGCACCGAACTTGTTCTCTCGATCGCACCGGTCAACTGGCGCGACCAGGAGACCACCCGAATCGGGGACGAGCAAGACGCCGCGGGCAGGGCCACCGGGAGTCGGCGTCTGCTCTTCCTCACCCCGTTCCACTTTGCCAAGAAGGAGCACGACGACCACTTCGACTCGGTCGTCACCGAGCTGATCGCACCGGCCGTTGACGACACCGTCGTCGCGGATCACGTTGAGTACTTTGAGTCCGACGGCATGGACTATGACGCTGCGCAGACCGTCGCTGTCGTCAACGCCGTCCAGCGCGCCAACGCTGACGGCTACGACGCCGTGATTATCGCGTGCCACTACGACCCCGCCGTCGCGGATGCACGCCTCGCCAGCAAGATTCCGGTCATCGCTCCCCTCCAGCTCACGTGCGGCGTCGCCATCCAGCACGGCCCCAGGTTCGCTGTCATCACCGACATCGAAGAAGCGGAGACTGTCATCGCCGGCCTGGTGCACGCCTACGGCTACGGCGACGCCTGCACTGGCGTTACGGCCATAGGTCGGGAGGGCGACAACATCCTCGAGGACACGTTAGGGGCTGCGACGGCCGTCGACGAGGTTGTCGCTCGGCTCGCGGCCGAAGGGGACGTTCAGTCCATCGTGATTGGCTGCACCATCGTGAGCGCCGCCTACGAGACCCACCGGCAGGTGTTTCCCGACCGCGGGATCGCCGTCCTGAACAGCAACCTGCTGGCCGTCAAGGGCGCCGCCCTTGCCGCCAACTGACCCAGAGAGCGTCTCGTGAACATTGTCGTTTGTGTGAAGTACGTTCCCGACGCCACTGCCGATCGGCAGTTCGAGTCGGACAACACCGTGGACCGCGTGGGCGTCGACGGTCTGCTGTCGGAGCTCGACGAGTACGGCGTTGAGCAGTCGCTGCAGATCAAGGAGAAGGCCGGTGACGACACCACCGTGACCGCGCTCTGCGTGGGTCCGGAGAAGGCCGTCGACGCGGTGCGCAAGGCGCTGCAGATGGGTGCCGACCAGGGCGTCCACGTCCTCGACGACGCCATCGCCGGCTCCGACGCCATCGCGACGTCGCTGGTGCTCGCCAAAGCCATCGAGAAGTTGGGTGCCGAGAAGAAGGTCGACCTCGTGGTCGGCGGTCTCGCCTCGACCGACGCCGGCATGAGCGTCGTCCCGGCGATGCTCGCCGAGCGTCTCGGCCTGCCGCAGGTCACGCTGGCCTCGGTCGTCGAGTTCCAGGGCGACCAGGTGCGGATCAAGCGCGACGGCGACACGGCCACCGAGGTCATCGGCGGCACGATGCCTCTGGTCCTCTCGGTCACCGACCAGTCGGGCGAGGCCCGCTACCCGTCGTTCAAGGGCATCATGGCCGCCAAGAAGAAGCAGCTCGACGTGTGGTCGCTCAGCGACATCGGCGTCGACGCGAGCGAGGTCGGCGCCGGTGCCGCGTGGACCGAGGTCGAGGAGACCACGGCCCGCCCGCCGCGCACCGCCGGCGAGATCGTCAAGGACGAGGACGGGTCGGGCGCCACGGCGCTGACCGACTTCCTCGCCTCCAAGAAGTTCATCTGAGTTGCTGAGAGAGAGCGTCTGATGTCTGAAGTTCTGGTTGTCGTCGACCACGTCGACGGCGCAGTCAAGAAGCCGACGTACGAGCTGCTCACCCTCGCCAAGCGTCTCGGTGAGCCGTCCGCGGTCTTCATCGGTCCGGCCGACAAGGCCGCCGAGGTGGCCGAGAAGGTCAAGGCGTACGGCGCGGAGAAGGTCTACACGATCGACGACGCCCCGCTGAAGGGCTACCTCGTGGCCCCCAAGGCCGAGGCGCTGCAGCAGCTCGCCGAGAAGGCGTCGCCGGCCGCGATCCTGATCCCGTCCTCCGCCGAGGGCAAGGAGATCGCCGGTCGTCTCGCGATCAAGCTCGAGTCGGGCCTGATCACCGACGCCGTCGACGTGCAGGAGGGCCCGGTCACCACGCAGAGCGTGTTCGCCGGCAACTTCACCGTCCAGGCGAAGGTCACCAAGGGCACCCCGATCATCACGGTCAAGCCCAACTCCGCGGCTCCGGAGGAGTCCGCGGGTGCGGGTGCGGTCGAGGAGTTCACCCCGACCATCTCCGACGGTGCGAAGACCGCGCAGATCGTGGCGTCGCAGCCGCGTCAGGCGACCGGTCGTCCCGAGCTGACCGAGGCCGCGATCGTGGTCTCCGGTGGTCGTGGCACCGGCGGCAACTTCGAGCCGATCGAGGGACTGGCCGACGCCCTCGGCGCGGCCGTGGGTGCCTCGCGTGCTGCCGTCGACTCGGGCTGGATGCCGCACAGCTTCCAGGTCGGCCAGACCGGCAAGACGGTCTCGCCGCAGCTCTACGTCGCCAACGGCATCTCCGGTGCGATCCAGCACCGCGCCGGCATGCAGACCTCGAAGACCATCGTGGCCGTCAACAAGGACGAAGAGGCCCCGATGTTCGAGTTGGTCGACTTCGGTGTCGTGGGTGACCTGCACACGGTCCTCCCGGCCGCCACCGAGGAGATCAACAAGCGCAAGGGCTGACCCACAGTGCGGCGAAACTTGCGTCCTGCGGTCCAGCCCGGATCGGCCGACAGTAAGGAAGGTGTCCGAGTGACTCAGACGATGAAGGCGTTTGTCCTGCACGAGGGACGCGGACGCTTCGAGGAGCGGCCACTCCCAAAGGCGGGTCCCACCGACGTCATCGTGAGGGCGACCGCGGTTTCTGCGTGCTCGGCGGAGCTCGCCTGCCTGTCCGGCGAGTTCCCAGCCGCCGAAGGCACCGTCCTCGGCCACGAGGGCGTCGGGGTGGTCCATGAAGTTGGGTCGCTGGTGACTGAGTTCGAGGTCGGGCAACGGGTCACCACTGCGTCAACTACCCCGTGCGGCATCTGTGCCAACTGTCAGCGCGGGTTCAGCGGACACTGCCGCCAAGCGGTCTGGGGCGGCTACACCTTCGGTGTGAGCCGCGACGGGACCTTCGCGGAGTACTTCACCGTTCCGCAGGCGGGGTACAACGTCGTCAGCATCCCTGACAAGGTCTCCGATGCCGCAGCCCTGTGTATCACTGACACCATCGCGTCCGGAAGCACAGGAGTGGAGGCCGCTCAGCCGCCGCTCGGGAGCGTAATCGTTGTGTTCGGTCAGGGACACATCGGTCTCGGAGCCACGGCGACAGCCAGAGCCGTCGGAGCAGCCCTGGTCATCACGGTCAAATCGCGCCCCGGCGGCGAGCACATCGCAAAGGCGTTGGGAGCAGACTTCTCCTTCAACCTCGCGGACCACGACGTTCAGGCCGAGATCCGTGACCTGACCGGTGGTCTCGGCGCAGACGTCGTCATCGAAGCCACCGGCGCCCGTGCGTCGTTTCCAATGGCTGTCGAGGCCACGCGCGAAGGGGGCGTTCTCGCGGTTCTCAGCGCTTACGACGGACCGGCAGACGCCGCCCTCGAGATCCCGCTCGCTCACTGGGGCTGGGGGATCGGCGACAAGACCATTCTGAGCACCTTTCAACGCTGCGGCAGTGAGCGGATGGGTCGCCTGCTCCGCCTCGTCGAGACCGGACGTATCGACCCGACCCCACTCCTCACCCGCACGTACGGCTTCGGTGACCTCCCTCGAGCCCTCGCTGACCTGAAGGCCCGGCCGACCGGCCACATCAAACCGCTGATCACCTTCGAACCAGCCTCATTCCAGGATGAGTTTGAGACTACTCAAGGAGTAGAGCTGTGAACGCCCAGTACGACGCAGTTGTCGTCGGAGCCGGGTTCGCCGGCATCACCGCCGCTCGCGACCTCGTAGATCAAGGACGCTCTGTTGTGGTCCTCGAGGCGGGCACCAGGATCGGAGGACGGACCTACGCCCGTCCGTTCGCCGGTTACGAGCACATCACTGCCGAACTCGGGGGGAGTTGGGTTAACCGTGAACTCCAGCCAGCCGTCCGGCAGGAGATCGAGCGCTACGGCAGTCAGCTCGTCGAAGACCTTCCGTGTGAGAATGCCGTGTTCTTCAGTGCGGGTCAGCGGCGCGCGTTCCCGGTGCCCGCGGCGGAGCTCGCTGACCTCGAGCGAGTCATCGGCCACATGCGCGACGTCTCAAAGCGCATCGCACCGTCGCAGCGACTGAGCAGCCAACCCATCCGTGACCTCGACATCTCAGCCGAGGACTTCATCGCCCCCCTCGACCTCGGACCCGCGACGCGCGAGCTCTTCTATGCCACCGTCGCCTGGTACACCGGCGCCGAACCGACCAAGGTGTCCGTGCTCGGCACCCTCGCCCAGATCGCCGGCTTCGGTCACAGCCCGTTCGGGTTCTACGGGGCGCTCACCGAACGGTTCGTTGGCGGCGCCGGAACACTCCTCGACGCGATCGTCCGCGACTCGGGGCTGGAGATCCGACTCGAGCACACCGTCGCCTCTGTCGACGTACGCGACGGAGAGGTCACCGTCCGCACCATCAGCAACGACACCGTCCGGGCACGCAGCTGCGTTGTCGCCGTCCCCACCAACGTCCTTCGCAACATCGCCTTCACCCCATCGCTGCCACCAGAGAAGTCGAGGTTTCTCACCAAGAACCACCTGGGCCGTGCATACAAGCCGTCGATGTTGGTCCGCAACATTCCTCGCCGCTCGTTCGCATTCGGCAGCGGCAAGCTGCAAGCACTGTGTCTGGGCTACGAGTACGAGGACGGCTCCTGCCTCATCATGGGTTTCGGCGACGAGAACTCTGTGGCGGACCCGACCAGCCGCGAGGAACTCGAGGCCGCAGTGCGCGAGTACTACCCCGATGCCGACGTCATCGCGGTCGACGCTCACGACTGGAACTCCGACCCTCTCTTCGACGGCACTTACCGCATCGACCGGCCGGGGGAGGCCTACGACTTCCTGCGAGCGATGAACGTCCCCGAGGGCCCTGTCGTCTTTGCTGGCACTGACATCGACGACTCGATCTGGCGCATCTGGATCGAGGGCGCGATCAGCAGCGGACACCGTGCAGCAGGCGCCGTCAGCAGGCTCCTCCACTCGCGAACAGGGACCTGATGGAGCTCAGGAAGCCGTCTCCACATCGCGCAGCGCCGGACCCGCGCATCGGCGCTCATGGGTTCGAACGCGCTCTCGCCTCAGGATCGGAGGGTGACCGTGTCGCCGAGCCGGCGTACTGGCACGCCACAGGTCCGCGAGGGGCCTACTCCGCAACGCAGGACGACTCCCAAGCGGCGCTCGAGTACGGCCTACACCTCAAGCTCTTGGGGGTAGACCAGGCTGCGTGCGGGCAGAGCACCGCTACCTGGTCGATCTACTGGCAGATCGCGCCCGAGGACGACCGGGTATGCCCCGGGTGTCGCCGGGCGTCTCAATGCCAGCCGCGCCCCCACGTGCCGCATCCGCCGGTTCAGGTATCCGTCGAAGAGGTCGCCCAGCTCAGCTCCCTTCCCATCTCGGTCGTATCCGCCGTCATGCGGGGCGGTTTACGCGGGGCCAGCAACACACGCGCCAAGGTGCTGGAGACAGCTGACACGCTGCGACGGCAGAAGACCGCCGTCCGCGTGCAGGCGCTACGAAGCGCAGGCTGAGACAGGTCACGCAAGTCGCCTGGCTCGACCCCAACCCGGAGCCCGAGGTCTGCCAGGTATTCAACCTCTGGGCTCCGTCCACGGCCTCCGGTTCAACCCCGCCACGGTCTGGCGCCACGGAGGCGCCTTCACCTACGGATCTGGCGGCGTACCGCTATATGACGGCACCGAGCTCGCAGACCCCGGCGACGTCGTGGACGTCTTGGTCGACCAGCGATTCAAAGTCTTCGGCTACAGGCTTGCACTTCTACGTCTCAATTTGGATAGCGGCGAGATACCCAGATCTTCAATCGCTCAGCCGTGCCAGCGATCGTGGACACTGCAACACTGTCTGGACGCCACGCGACGTACAAGCGGAACCGCAGTGCCTCCTCACCGTGCTTGATCGCGAGCGGGTGGAGGTCGAAGCGACGGTCATCCGACACCACAGCGACGCCCCGTCCGGAGGCTGCGAGTGCTTGAGCGACTGTGCCGTTCGTGGCTTCGAGGAAACTCGCGTACGACCTACCTTGCGCCGCGACTGCGTGGTCGAGCGCTTCTCGTGCATGAGCGGTCGAGGGGAGTCCGATGAGCGGACGGGTGACCAAGTCCGCTAGGTCTACGGCAAGACGCTTTGCCCACGGATCGTCGGGTGACACGTAGGCCCACACCGGTAGCACCGCAAGTTCGCGCGCCTCGTAATGGCTCGGCGGACGCCGAGTGCCAATCGCCAGATCGGCGCCCGCATCGAGCATCTCGGCCGTGGTCTGCCCGTCACCGGTCCGAACCTCCACCACCGGGTCGTTGGGGGACATTGTCGCGACAAATGGGGAGACGATGTCCGTCAGGGTGACGGTAGGTGCGGCGATGACTAGGTGTTCGATGCGTCCGCTTGAGTAGAAGGCGGCCGCATCTTGAAGAGACCGAGCGCTCTGGAGCAATGCACGCGCCGCCGGCAGTAGGGCTTGCCCCGTCCGACTGAGGCGAAGACGACTGGTGTCGCGGACGAATAGGTCGACCCCGAGCTCAGCTTCTAGCTGCCGCAGCTGACGCGACATCGAAGGTTGGGTGACGTGCACCCGCACGGCCGCCGCGCTGACGGTACCCGCCTCCGCCGTCGCGACGAAGTACTCGACATGCCGCAACTGCATATATGCCTCCAAAGCATGGGAACCCTACAAGAGAAGTATTGGACAGCATAATTCGTTCGCTCGCACAATTAGCGCATGACCGCATCGCCCGCCTCCCTGGCACTTCAGCAGTCCGCTGTCCCACAGGAGCGTCTGCTCAGCACCGCGATCCCGGGGCCGGAGTCCCGGCGACTGATGGCGCGCAAGAGCGCGGCGGTCGCAGCTGGCGTCGGTACGACGATGCCGGTCTTCGCGGTGCGGGCCGGCGGCGGGATCGTTGTGGACGTCGACGGAAACCGGCTGATCGATCTCGGCTCGGGCATAGCGGTCACCTCGGTAGGCGCGAGCGCGCCGCGGGTGGTCGAGGCGGTGCAGGAGCAGGTCGCCGCCTTCACGCACACCTGCTTCATGGTTACGCCGTACGAGGGCTACGTCGGCGTCGCGGAGACGCTGAACCGGCTCACCCCCGGCGACCACGACAAGCGCACGGCGCTCTTCAACTCCGGCGCGGAAGCGGTCGAGAACGCCGTCAAGATCTCTCGGTCGCACACCGGCCGTCAGGCGATCGTGGTCTTCGACCACGCCTACCACGGCCGGACCAACCTTACGATGGCGATGACAGCGAAAGACATGCCGTACAAGCACGGCTTCGGGCCCTTCGCAGGCGAGGTCTATCGCGCCCCGCTCTCCTATCCGTACCGCGACGGGAGTACCGCCGGCGTCACGGCCGCGGCGCGCGCGATCGACGTGATCGAGAAGGAGGTCGGCGCCGCCAACCTCGCGTGCATCGTCATCGAGCCGATCCAGGGCGAGGGTGGCTTTATCGAGCCGGCCACCGGCTTCCTGCCTGCGCTCGTCGCCTGGTGTCGCGCGAACGGCGTGGTCTTCGTCGCCGACGAAGTGCAGACCGGCTTCGCTCGAACCGGCGACTGGTTCGCCTGCGACCGTGAGGGTGTCGTCCCCGACCTGATCGTCACAGCCAAGGGCATCGCCGGCGGCCTGCCGCTGTCCGCCGTCACCGGCCGCGCCGAGATCATGGACGCCGCGCACGCCGGCGGCCTCGGTGGCACGTACGGCGGCAACCCGCTCGCCTGCGCCGCCGCCCTTGCCGCGATCGAGACGATCGAGGCCGAGGACCTGGTCGGCCGCGCCCGCGAGATCGAGGAGCTAGTGCTGGCACGGCTGCGCCGGATCGAGGGCCAGGACGGCCGCATCGGCGACGTCCGCGGGCGCGGCGCGATGATCGCGGTCGAGCTGGTCGAGGCCGGCACCGACGTGCCCGACCCTGACTTGGCCAGGACGGTCGCCAGCGCCGCGCACCGCCAGGGCGTGATCGTGCTGACCTGCGGCACCTACGGCAACGTGCTCCGCTTCCTTCCGCCGCTTTCCATCTCCGACGAGCTCCTCCACGACGCGTTTGACGTGCTCGCTGCGACCCTCGAGGTAATCGAATGAGCGCCTCTTCGACCCTGCATGCTCTCGTGGCGACCGAGGGCGCGGCCTCAAGAGGCCCGCTCGATGATGCACTCGAGCAGCTCGACCAGGCGGTCGTCACCTTGGGCTTCGACGACGGCACGCGCAACATGCTCGCCGCTCCCCGCCGTGAGGTCACCGTCAGCATCCCGCTTCGGCGTGACAACGGGACGATAGAGGTTCTCACCGGACACCGTGTCCAGCACAACTTTTCGCGCGGCCCTGCCAAGGGCGGTCTCCGATATAGCCCCCACGTCAACCTCAATGAGGTCCGCGCCCTCGCCATGTGGATGACGTGGAAGTGCGCGCTGATGAGACTCCCGTACGGGGGAGCAAAGGGTGGCGTCACGATCGACCCGACTCAGTACTCGTCCGCCGAGCTCGAGCGCGTGACGCGCAGGTACACCTCCGAGATCCTCCCCGTCATCGGGCCCACCAGAGACATCCCCGCTCCAGACATTGGGACGGATGAACAGACGATGGCCTGGATGATGGACACCTTCTCGGTCGCGAGCGGCCACACCGTGTTGGGAACCGTGACAGGCAAACCCGTTGGCTTGGGCGGTTCGTTGGGACGGGCGGCGGCGACGTCGCGCGGTGTCGTCTTCACAGCTCTGGCGGCGCTGCGCCACCTCGATATCACCGTTCACGGAGCCACCGCTGCGGTGCAGGGCTTCGGTAAGGTCGGCCGGGCAGCAGCGCGTTTCCTCGCAGAGGCAGGCGTCGTCATCACCGGTGTCAGTGACGAGCACGGCGCGATCTGGAACCCCGATGGGATCGACATCCCTGCACTTGAGAGTCACGTCGACCGGACCGGGACGGTCGTCGACTTCGATGGAGCGACCGCCATTGAGAGCGACCTCCTGCTGACTCTGGAAGTCGACCTGATGGTGCCCGCCGCTATCGAAGGTGTACTGAACGGAGGCAACGCGGCCTACGTGAGGGCACGCATCGTAGTCGAAGGCGCCAACGGACCTACGACTACTGAAGCCGACCGCATCCTCGCGGACTCCGGAACCGTCGTCGTGCCGGACATTCTGGCGAATGCCGGAGGCGTCGTCGTCTCCTACTTCGAATGGGTCCAGGCCAACCAGGCCTACTGGTGGAGCGAGGCTGAGGTCGAGGCACGTCTCGCCGAGCGCATGGAAAGCGCCTGGAATGAGGTCCTCGCAGAGGCTGACCGTCGGGACCTCCCACTTCGACAAGCGGCGACCTGCCTCGCTGTTCGCCGCGTCGCTGAAGCTCACCAGCAGAGAGGGCTCTACCCATGACCAACTCACCCACATTCTCCGTTGAGGACCCGGCAACTCTCGAAGTCCTTGCACATGTGCCGAATCAGGGGGTCGTCGAAGCTCGTGCTGCTGTGGACCGAGCAGCTGCCGCGCTCCCCGGCTGGTCGCGTACTTCGCCGCGGCACCGGTCAAACGTGCTGCGCCGAGCGTTCGAGCTGATGCTGCGCGACAAGGACGAGCTGACCGAGCTGATCGCCCGCGAGAACGGCAAGTCGCTTGTCGACGCCGCCGGCGAGGTGAACTACGCGGCAGAGTTCTTCCGGTGGTTCTCCGAGGAGGCCGTTCGGCCCGCGGGCGAGTACGGCGAGGCGCCCGCCGGCGGGGCGCGCACCCTCGTGTCGCACCGGCCCGTGGGGGTGGCCGCCTTGGTGACGCCCTGGAACTTCCCAGCCGCGATGGCGACTCGCAAGATCGCGCCTGCTCTAGCTGCCGGCTGCACCGTCGTGCTCAAGCCCGCACAGGAGACGCCTCTGACAGCGCTCGCGATAGCACGAATCCTCGCGGAGGCCGGCGTACCCGAGGGAGCGATCGAGGTTGTGACCACGATCACATCCGCCGACATCGTTTCTGCGTGGCTCTCAGACGACCGGGTCCGAAAGGTGTCGTTCACCGGCTCGACCGGCGTCGGCCGCGCCCTGTTGCACCAAGCTGCCGAGCGGGTTCTCAACGCATCGATGGAATTGGGCGGTAACGCTCCCGTCGTGATCGCCGAGGACGCGGACCTAGACGCGGCGGTCGCCGGCACGATGGTCGCGAAGTTCCGCAATGGCGGGCAGGCGTGCACCGCGGCGAACCGCATCTACGTGCACTCGGATGTCGCTTTCGACTTCATCGCGCGTCTTGGCGCAAAAGTCGAGAAGCTGTCGGTCGGTCTGGCAGTCGACGGCGCCGAGGTCGGGCCGCTCATCACGGCGGCCGCCGTCGACCGAGTACGCCGTACCGTCGAGCAGGCGGTCGCCGAGGGCGCCCGGATCTCCCACCAGGCCGCGCTGCCCGAGGCTGCCGGCTACTTCTTTCCGCCGACCGTGCTTGCCGACGTCGCGCCGGGCGCGACGATCCTGCGCGAGGAGATTTTCGGCCCGGTCGCCCCGATTGTCGTCTGGGAGGACGAGGAGGAACTGCTCCGCCTGGTCAACGACACCGAGTACGGCCTCGCGGCGTACGTCTTCGCGGGAGACCTCGGCCGCGCCCTCCGCCTCGGCGAGCGGATCGAGGCCGGCATGGTCGGTATTAACCGCGGCCTGGTCTCCGATCCATCCGCCCCCTTCGGGGGGTTTAAGCAGAGCGGCCTCGGTCGTGAGGGCGCCCGCGAAGGACTGCGGGAGTTCCAGGAGACGCAGTACCTCAGCGTCGACTGGCCCGCCTAAACGTTCGAGGTAGGTGTGGGAATTGGAAGCGCCTTTCCGTGTGCGAGGCGGAGTCGCTCGTCGGAGTCTACGGTTGGGGAAGCGGTGATGGTCGCCCAGGTTAAGAGTGAGTTCGACCGATCGGTGGCGAAGTTGTCGCCGGTGATCGAGTGGGGTCCCGTGAAGCATCGAGAAGAGTTCGCGGGATTCGGCGAAGCATCCGTGCTTCATGAGCTGGCTGCTAGGCCCGACGACAACTGATCCGTCCTGTGCCGACGTCATCCGAGTGTCGCTGGCTTGGGATGTGCGAGGAAGATTCTCCGGTCACCGCCGATACCGGACCGAGTCGACGCCGCCCGCACCGACTCATTCGGGGCGAACGTCTGCAATTGCCGTGGGCAGTCTCGCCGGCATCTTCACAAGGATCTCGAGCGGACGGTTGTCTCGGCGACGGGGGCTCGCAAGTTGGTGGATTGTAAGCGCGATGACGTGGTCGGGTGCGGCGGGGGCGCTCTGCCTCGCGAGCGATCACGCCACCCTCGCGGTGGGAGGTCTGCTGATCGCCTGTGCACTCGGATGGGGGTGGTCTGGGCTCGCCTTCGCCCTAGTGCTGATGGCTAATGGCGAACGTTCCGGGGCAGCTGGGGCCGCGCTGCAGTCCGGCGGCATGCTTGGCTCGGCTTTGGGACCGTTGGTGATGTCGGTGGCACTCCGTGCGTCGGGCCTCGCTATGGGCTGGGTCGTCGTGTCGGTGATAACGTTTTGTGCGGGATTGCTGTTCATGCCGAGGTCCCGCATAGTCCGCTCCCACGCCGGATCGCGGCTCGATTAGCGGCATTGGGCCGCGAGACGAGAACCGCAAGCACGAGCTATCGTCGCCCGTCCGGCGGCGACGAGCCGAGCGAATGCACCGCGGAGGCCGCCTGGACGCGAAGCGAACCGTGGGACACTACGGCCGACGCCTTCTTCGCCGAACGTCTGTAGTGGATGTGGCCTTTGAACAGCCGCTCTCCCAGCCGGAGGTTCTGGTCCACGTCATCTGGTCGGCGGGTGTTGGATCGAACGTGCGACGTCGCTCACCGCGGCCAACGATTGCATCGCGGCATCGCGCGCGCCTTTGCGAAACCGTGCCACGTCAGGGTCTCCCAACGAATCGAAAAGGAGATGCACCCGGGTGTCCTCGACACCGCAGAATCCTGCGATGCCTGAGTTCAGATGCTTGACCATCATGTCGTCGAAGCCCCGCTTTGCGAGCGCATGCTCGGGCCAGCCGACCAGGCCCACCCATCGGACCGCCGCCGAGATGCGGTGACCTTCGCCGTACAGAAGCCGATAGTTCCACACCCGGTCGATATAGCCCTTGGCCATTGCCGGCAAGGAGTACCACCACACCGGGAAGACGATAAACACTAGGTCAGCAGCTTTCACACGTTCGGCCAAGCCCTCTGCCTCAGCCGTGTAGGTCCAGTCGGGGTCTTCCCAGTGGGGTTCGTCGTCGACGCCAAGGACAGGATCGAAGCCTGCGCGGTATAGGTCGAGTACGTCAACCGTTGCGCCTGCTTCAACGAAGACCTTGGACATTTCGTCAACAACGGCTGCAGTCAGCGAGTCAGTTCGTGGGTGGGTCCACACGAGATGGACGTGCGTCACAACTTCTCCTCTCCGGAGAGCCATGCCAGGGACTGGAGGGTCGTTGACTCGGCCGTTGGTCCCTGTGAGGAGTCACCCATCAGGGAGCGTTCTGTTTATAGGGTGGAAGCAACTCACATAATTGCCGTCGTCAGGCTCGCTTGATGACCTCGCTCGTGCCATTGGGAGATCTCCAGGTTGCAGTGTGCCCGTCGTGCACGGCCACCACTGCTCCAAGAGCGTGTTGATGTAGAACGGCATCAACCATCCACCAGATGCGAGGCGGCGGCTCATTGCTCGGTCGACCCGTGACGGTGGCAGGTCAGGCGAACGACGTACTGCTGGCAGTGGGCTCGTCGCCGAGTTGGGTCGCGGCCCTGGCTGGTTCGCCTGCCACCGCGTCGGTGAGCCGTCGACTCGGCAGCCTGTTCAGCGTCGGCCCGACGGTCGGCGGCTCAGCCGTCGCCATCGCACGCCGGCAGCTCGGAGGTCGCCCGGGGATTCTTCTCACCAGCTAACACTTCGGGGCCTATGGAGCGCCCATCGAGGCCGGACGCGGCTCAGCGGCCACCGACGTACCCGCCGATCTGCGCACCGAGCACCGACTCGCGCACGGCTACAACTCCCACGGCAAGGACGTGACCCCACGTGACATCTCCGGGATCTTCGGCGCCGGCCAGGTCGTCAGCACGACCGTGCACCTAGCAACCTTCTACCGGGGCCTGCACCGCGGCGAGCTGCTGCCACACCACCTCCTGACCCGGACGACCGAACATCGAGGCGACCTCCCTCACGGCGGTCCCGGATATGGGCTCGGGACGATGGTGTTCTCGCTCGACTGCACAGACGCGGTCGGGCGCGGCGGCGAACTTCCCGGGTTCGAGTCCGTTGCCTTCACAACCCCGACGCCGGCCGCACAGTCGTGGAAATGTTCAACCACGACGGACCGACCGCAATCGACGCGTTGTACTCGCTGGCCATTGACGCCCTGTGCTATTGACTACGCGCTACGAGCTGTACTGATCGAGTCATGTCGCGAAGTCTCGACCGCCCGCGACAGATTCGCCAGACGGCTTGCTGATTCGGACGCCGAATAGGGACACATCCAGCTAGCACGAGGAAGGGCCGATGTTCGTGCTGCTCACCTTCAGGGTCGTGGGCGACTCGCCCCTCCCGGCCGCCAGCGAGGAGATCACCAAGCGCCCGCGCTGACAGGAAGAAGTTCAACCCAGAAGCGTCAGTCAGCGCAAAAAACCGGGGCTGGCTCTCGCGCTTGGCCGCCGGAGGAGATGCCCTCGAGGGTTCAGTCGTCGGCGGCTCTCGCCAGTTCGCGGCACGCACGCAAAGACGCTCCTGGCGGCGCGCGTCGAGCACGTCCGGCTGCAGCTGGCGACCCTTCTCCTGACGCCGCCATGGAGCTCAAGAGGTACATCAGTAGCGGGCACTCAGATGAGAATTGAGTAATCAAGCTTGTGAGTGGCGTCCGCTTACCGTACGGATGTCAGATCGGCTCCAACTATTTCGGACTTCTACCAATGGAGACGTAACTGGACCGTCCTTAGGTTCTCGTCTATCCACCTTCACGTGGTGCACGCCATACGTGCGACTCGGAGGCCGCGGCGGCGTGCAAAGTGATCAATACCGAAGGATTCAATATGAGTGCGGTCAAAGAGCCTGCCGGTGTCGGGATAGTGGAGACAGATCAGCCACGCGCTTTGCGCGGCAACATGGGCATTCTGGAGCTGATCTTTACGGTCGTGGCCTACAACGGCCCTGTCGTGGTCTTCCTAGGCTTCATCCCGGCCGCGATCTTGCTCGGCAACGGAGTAGGCACTCCAGTGACGATCCTGTTGTGCGGGGTCGTCGTCACGATGGTAGCCGTCGGCCTGCTGAAGATGACGGCACGACTGAGCCGGCCCGGCGGTTTCTACGCGCTGATCACCTCCGGGCTCGGCCGTGTACCGGGCCTTGGAGCGGGTTTCACCGCTCTGACGTGCTATTTCGTTGCGCTCATCAGCGTCTATGCACTCGGCGGCATCGCGTTCGACAGCATGGTCCAGAGCCTGTTGAACGGGCCCGAAGTTGCCTGGTGGGTCTACGCGCTCTTCATGCTTGTCGCGGCCAGCGCACTCGGGTACTTCAACATCAGTTTCTCTGCCAAGGTCCTTACCGCGTTCCTCGGGTGCGAGTTGGTCCTGATGGCGGCCTACGACGTCTCGGTTCTCGCGCAAGGCGGAGCTAGTGGCATCGGATTCGACTCCTTCACCTGGGCTCAGTTCAACACGGGCTCTGTCTCCATCGGCTTCCTGTTTGCTATCGGCCTCTTCGGCGGCTTCGAGGCCACCGTAATTTTCCGCGACGAGGTGAAGAACCCGCTTCGGACCATCCCGGCCGCGACGTACGGCGTCATCGCACTGCTCGCCTTCATGTACGCCATGACGGCGTGGTGTTTCATCAACGCATACGGGGCAGCGGCCATCATGGATGTCGTCACCAACGACCTCGCCGGATCTGCTTCCGCCAGCGTCCAGGACTACACCGGCCAGTTCGCCTACGACGTCGCAA
The DNA here is from genome assembly GCF_014212315.1 of Nocardioides luti. Taxonomy (NCBI): domain Bacteria; kingdom Bacillati; phylum Actinomycetota; class Actinomycetes; order Propionibacteriales; family Nocardioidaceae; genus Nocardioides; species Nocardioides luti. The sequence goes on along the minus strand of NZ_JACKXE010000001.1, from coordinate 2,029,600 downwards.
CCATCATGCTGTTCACCAGTTCCTTCGCGCTCGTCCTTGCCGCGCACAACATCACGTCCCGATACATGTTCAACCTGGCTGCCGACGGCATCTTCCCGAAGGCGCTCGGCGAGGCACACGTCCGCCACGTTTCGCCGCATCGTGCCTCGGTGGTCCTCTCGGTAGTCTCACTGTTCACGGTTGTGGTCTTGGCAGTGGTCGGTGTGGACACCGCAACCATCTACGCCAGACTCGCGGGTCTCTACAGCTATGCATTCCTCATGCTGCTGGTCTTCGTCTCGCTCGCCATCGGCGTGTACCTCCTGCGAGGCACGGACCGCGCGATTGGGTCCGCCGTCAGCGCGCTCGTCGCCTGCGTGATCCTGGCCGCGACGTTGATCTTCGCGACCATCAACTTTGACCTTCTCACCGGCGCAACCGGCACCGGCAAGACTGTGCTGCTGGTCATCATTTGGGGCGTCAGCGTCATTGGCGCAGTCGTCGCAGTCGGCTTGCGAAGCGCTCGCCCGGATGTGTACGCACGAATCGGTCGCCAATGACACGCGGTGGCCAGGTCGTACCTGTGCCCCAGATATTGGAAAGGGCTTCGATCTGAATAGAAGGTTGGCCGCTTCAACGAGCGACCGCACTCGGTAGCTGGGTCGACCGACGTCGTAGTGCGAATGACCGCCGTGTCTGTCCGCTCTGCGGAACTCTCCTGCCAATTCGCGGGAGTTTCCGACCAGAGCGGCTCGTTGCTCGGGCATGAGGCGGTCGGCTGTTCACTCATTAGGTCCTTACTCACACGGTTTCACCCGGGTCAGCGCGTCACGGTCGCGTCGACAGCACAGTGCGAACTGTGCGTGAATTCCCATCGATGGTCGGCGGGCGGGGCCAAAGTAGCCAGACGCGACGTGGGTGGCTATAGCTTCGGAGTCAGCAGAGTCGGTGTCCTCCCCGAGTTATCGTTCCGCAAGCGCCACTTCGACGTGGTCGCAATCCCGGACCGTGTCAGCGCCGGCGCCGCACTTGTGCGCTACTGACAACACCATCGCTCTAGATGTTCCGGCGTTGTGTATGGGCGTTGAGCCTGCCTGATTTCCGTTGTGCGTCGTCGTAGTCGTTTCGGACAAGGACACATCGGTCTTTGGGGCCAATAGGCGCTAGCCGAGTACGGCGCACAGGTGTGCGAGCGCCTCCTCTGTCTTGACCACCCGGAAGCTCTGCTCGAGGGTGCCGTCGCTGATGAAGTGGCGCGATTGCGACTCGACGACCGCGGGGTCGATCGGTCCTTCCACGGCCATCCGCATCTTCACGATCTCGATCCATCGCGCCTCGTCGATGGCCATGGGACCGTGGGGGTCTTCGAACAGGCCGGGCTCTGGGATGAGCGTCGTCATCGCGAGGGTGTCTCGGATGTTCTCCTTCGTACGCTCGTCGGACGACGCGATGTGAATGTGAGGCACGTCGACGTGCCCGGAGCTGTCGTACGCGAAGCAGGAGCGAAGGCGTTCCTTGGCACTTCCCACCTCCGCCCACGTGTTGGGCCCGTTGCCGAGCGCGGCCGTGTCTCCACTTCCCCGTGAAGGGACGGCGAGCCGGGTGATGCCTCGGTCGTTGATGGCTTCGAGGAGCGCAAGGGGCACACCTGAAGGGACGAAGACTTCCTTGCGCGGAGGCCAGAAGTCGAAGTTGCTGTAGTCGCCGTGAGGGCCGCCCGCGTGAAAGAGGTAGATCTCCGGGTATGTGGCCCGTGGACCACGTCGATCGGGGTCCACCGCATAGAACGCCGCGATGGCGAGCTGCAGGAGCAGGCTCGCGCCGAGTCCTCCGAGGGGCTCGTCCACGACGATGCCGAAGCGGTCCGCTCGGTCCCATCCTTCGAACACGGAGTTATAGGTGGCGGGCTCGTCGCCGACCTTGATGTCGAACGAATCGATGAACAGCTGTTCGGCAACGTGCATGGATGGAGTCCTGTCGGGGTGGAGGCACGAAGTGCCGTGACAGAACAGAATCGTCACAGCAGGTTCGCAGTAAACCGGCGGACGTGACCGGGCAACATTGGCGAGGTTGCGAACGCGACCCGCTGCCGTCGCGTTTCCCACAGTGTGCGCTGGCCATGCACTCGTTACCGTAGCGCCGAGACTGTGAGGAGACTCCATGCCGCTGAACCTGCCCGACCAGCACCGGCTCGCCGTATGCCTCAGCCCCGACTTCGATGCTCAGAGTGTGTGGTCCGGGACTTTCCGTTCGACGTCGCAGACTGACCTGTCGCGCGGCGAGTTCGGTGCGGAAGTGGGAGCGCCGCGACTGCTCGAGACATTCGACCGCTACGGCATCACGACGACCTGGTGCGTACCCACGCACACCATGCAGACATTCCCACACGCGATGCAGGCCGTGGTAGACGCGGGCCACGAGATCGCGGCGCACGGCGTCTATCACGAATACGTCCCCAAGCTGGATCCCGACGAGGAACGGCGACTACTTGAACTTCAGATCAACCAGCACATAAACCTCATCGGCGTACGTCCGCGGGGGTACCGGTCGCCCGCGCTCGACCACACCGCTGTCACCCTCCAGCTGCTGGAGGAGCACGGGTTCGAGTGGGACTCGTCGTTGATGGGGCGTGACTTCTACCCGTACCGGCCGCGGGTCGTGACTCATGTGGATAACGAGGCCGGCAACACGTTCGGTCCCCCCAGCGCGGTGCTGGAGCTGCCCGTGTCGTGGTCGCTCGACGACTTCCCGGAGCTGGAGATGTTCAAGGGAAGCCCTATCCAGCAGTCGCATGACGTTTTGCTGTCGCGCTGGAAGGACGCGTTCGATTTTGCTTACGATCGTTGCCCGGGTGGTCTGATGACGTGGACCTTGCACCCTCAGACGATCGGCCGCGCGCAGAACCTGCTGATGCTGGAGCGTTTCCTCGACCATGTCTCGCAGCACGACGACATCTGGTTCCCAACGCTTTCCCAGGCCCACGACGCGTGGGTCGATCCAGAGGTTCCTGCCGGTATCTGACGGTGGGGGCGACGGACAGCTCGCGACCGTCAGGTTGCGAGCTGTCCGCGAGTGAACATTACGAACCACTGACCTTCTTGACACACTTCATCGCGTTGGTTCTTGACCGTCACGTCAAAGGTCACGATGCCGCGATCGGGCTTCGAGGTGGATGCCCGCGAGGCGGCGACGACCTGCTCGACGCGGATCGTGTCGCCGGCCATGACGGGTGCCCGCAGGTTCCAGTCCATGCCGAGGTAGGCGATCGCCGTCCCCTCCTTGATACCCAGCCTCGACTCGAGACCGATGGCCACCGCGTACACCCCGGGGCCGTGGAACACGCGTCCATCGAGCGACGTGGATCGCGCGAACTCCTCGTCCGTATGCAGGGGGTGGAAGTCACCGGAAAGACCAGCGAAGTTGACTATGTCGGCGTCAGTTATGGTGCGCGAGGGTGATACCCAGTTCTGGCCGACATAGAACTCTTCGAACATGAGTCCGGTCCGGACGTTCTCTACAGGGACCGTGCTTGCGCTCACGATGTTTTCCCTTCCTTCTCGTCACGGCGCGGGAGGACGCGCACACACTGATTCTCTGGCCAGACTCGCCGCGACGACCTCGTGATTCGGCCAAGGTGGCATGCGGAGCGTCGGAGATACTCACACGATGGCGTCGGGCGGGCATCGAAAAGAGTCGCGGACCGGTACGCCCGACGGACTGCTGGTGAGGTCCACCATCGCGCCACCGTTACCCTTGAGTTCTCCCAGTGCGTGGGATCACGCTGGCACCTATAACCTGCCGAGTGGACTGTGGATCGACCACCCCGATCAGGAGGATCGCATGAGCAGTGCGGAGACGCTGGCGTCTGCGGACATCGCCGTCGTGGGGGCAGGCGCAGCTGGCTTGTGCACCGCCTGGGAGCTCCGACGCCGGGGGTTCACCGTAGCCGTAGTCGAGCAACGGTTTCCGACCTACGGCAGTTCCGGTCGAAATCCAGGGTGCCTGTGGATCCAGACCCGGCGGGTAGGACTGGAGCTTGCCCTGGCGCGGGCCGGACGGGCAAAGTACGACGACTTCGCAGCGGAGTTTGGTGACGTCTTCGACTACCGCCGCGAAGGAGGCCTGTTCTTCTGGGAGACCGAAGAGCAAGGTGCGATCATGGATGACTACGCCAGGGATCGCCGCGCGGCAGGCGTCGAGGTCGAGGTTTTGACCCATACGCAGGCCCGCGAGCACACGCCAATCCTTCCCGCGACCGCTATCGGCGCTGTATTTTGCGCCGAGGACGCGCAGATCGATTCCCTCGGTTTCATCACTGCGATGGAATCTGCCTGCACCCGCGCAGGTGTGCAGATCTTCCGCAACACGACGGCACTGACGACCCTTCGCGAAGGGGATCACGCCGTCGGCGTCCGAACCGTTCGCGGAGTGGTGCGAGCCTCCGGCGTCGTCTGGGCGACCGGTGCGTGGGCATCAACCTTGAAGGACGAGGGGCTGGAGGTCTCGATGTCCACGACCCGCGTCGGCCAGATGATGATGCAACCCGTCGAGGCGCAATCCGGAGGCATCCTGCACGGGCCGCGCGGTGTAGACGGATGCGGCGCCCTGGCGGACCTCCCAAGCTTTGAGGCCTCGCGATTCGCGCCCCCGATCAGCTCGCGGCCGATCGCCGACGGTGTGGCCTACGACGACACGATGGCGCTCAACCGCGGCGGCTCGCTGTACGTCGGACACAGCATCGACGGTCGTGGCTCCTTGAACCCACACATCAGCCTGGAGTCGACCGAGCTGATGGTCGCTGCGGGACGGGACCGTTACCCCAGATACTCAGGAATGGGAGTGATGGGCCTGTGGGCCGGGCTCGGCACAGAAACGGCCGACGGGCTGCCCATCGTGGGGCGCGACGACGGCGCCTACCTGAATGTCGCTCACGCATGGGGCGTGGCGAGTGCGCCGGTCTGCGCTCAGGTGCTCGCCGAGCTCATCACAGGCGAGGACAGCGAGTTCGCGGAGGGCCTCAGCCCGCAGCGCGCCGCACTGACCCGCGACTCGTGACGTTTTGCTTCGGACGGTGTGGGTGATCCACTGCAACCCGGTATCCCGTTCTCACTTCTAACAAGTGCCGAGTGGAGAACGCAGAACTAACCTGACGGCGCCCGCTCCGCGCTCGAAGGGAACCCATCGTGTCGAAACTGTCCGTCGCCACAGCTCAGATGGAGCTGCGATCCGAGAAGTCCGTCCAAGGCTTCACGGCCCACGTCGAGGACGTGGTCCAGCGGGCTGTGGACGCCGGGGCTGAGTTGATCGTGCTCCCGGAGCTCGCGAGCACTGGACTACTGGGCTCGATCTCCGACCACCAGGTCACGAGCGAGACCGTGCGCGATGACTATTGGCACGCCTTGACCGCCATGACGGACAATATTGTGCATTCGATGTCGGAATTCGCCGTCCGGCACGGCGTGACCCTGCTCGGCGGGAGTCACAACCGGATCGACAAGGCCGGGCACCTACGCAACACCGCCTACGTGCTTCACCCGGACGGGGCGGTCGACATTCAGGACAAGATCCACCTGACCCCGCAGGAGCACGCGATGGGGACACGTGGTGGCGACGAGCTTCTGGTAACGAAGATCGGACCGTTCACTGCCGGTGTACTGATCTGCGCAGACATCCAGTTTCCCGAGCTCTCACGACACTTGGTGAGCCGGGGCGTGGACCTCATCCTCTGTCCGTCCCTGACGTGGAATCGGCGCGGTGTGCACCGCGTCCGCACCGGTAGCCAGGCGCGGGCGATCGAGAACCAGTTGTACGTCGTGATGTCTCCCCTGGTCGGCTGCAGCGGCTTGCCGACCGACGCGCCGATGCACGCGGTCGGGCGGGCCGTCGTGACGACACCGGTCGACAAGAACGTCGGCCTGAACGACGGAGTGCTGGCCGAGGGGACGACCGGTGGAGAGGAGCTTGTGACTGCAGTTCTCGATCGTGAGGTGCTGTTGGCGTCCAGAGCCAATCCTGAGGCTCCCGGTCTGTCGCTTCGTCGTCGGGACCTCTACGCACAACTCGACAGGTAGTGGGGAATGAAGACCTACACGATCGACGTCATCGCTGGCGACGGCATCGGCCAGGAAGTGATGCCGGCGGCGATTCGCGCCATCGAGGCGATTGCCGTCTCGGAGGAGTTTTCCGTCACCTGGCGTGAGCGGGACTGGGGATCGGAGCGCTATCTGGCCGATGGCCAGATGATGCCTAGCGACGGGCTGGACCAGCTCGCATCCGGTGACGCCATCTTCTTGGGCGCCGTAGGAGCGCCGGGGATCCCCGACCACGTCACGCTATGGGGTCTGCTTATCCCGATCCGTCGAGCCTTCCTGCAGTACATCAATCTGCGCCCGGCCCGGCACCTGGCCGGGGTCACATCACAAGTCCTCGGTGCCGAAGAACTCGATGCGGTGGTCGTTCGTGAGAACGTCGAGGGTGAGTACTCCGAGATCGGTGGCCGCGCATACGACGGACGTCCGGAGGCCATGGCCATCCAGCAGACGGTCTTCACCCGTGCTGGAGTCGAGAGGGTCTCGAGGTACGCCGCAAAGCTCGCGGCGACCCGCTCCGGCCGCTTGATTTCTGCCACGAAGTCGAACGGGATCATCCACACGGGTCCGTTCTGGGACGAAATCGTACGCGAGACATCCTCCGAGGTCGGGGGAGTGGAGCTCGAGTCGGTGCTGATCGACGCTCTGGCCGCTCGGGCTGTGACCCGACCGGCATCGCTCGACGTCATCGTCGCCTCGAACCTATTCGGTGACATCTTGTCCGATCTGTTGTCGGCAGTGTCGGGGTCCATCGGCATCGCGCCGTCGGCGAATCTGAATCCGCCGCGCGACCATCCGTCGATGTTCGAACCGGTGCACGGGTCGGCGCCTGACATCGCAGGTATGGGCGTGGCGAACCCGGTGGGTCAGATGTGGGCTGGGGCGATGATGCTCGACCACCTTGGCGAGCCGGACGCGGCCCGGCGCCTCGAAGCCGCGTTCGAGGGCGCGCTCGCGAGCGGCGTGAGCACCCGCGATCTTGGCGGCACGGCGTCGACGGCGGACTTCACCGACGCCGTGATCGACCGGATCACGTAGAGCTGAACCCTCGGAAGCGGCTTGTATTGATAGGGACCGAATAGGTATCAACCGCTAGCGACCCTTGCCTCGAACCAGTTCCTGCCCTGCCTGCTGGCGGGCGGGCGAGAGTCGTACACACCCCGGGTGTCACTCCCGCGCGGCGCGGGACGGAAACTTCATTGAGGCGGGCTGCGCAAACGTGGCTACTTGCGGTCCCGGTTGACCGAGGTGATGCGCGATGCGTCGGCCCCCACGGCGATGCGTAGGAGCGGCCCTGGCGTTCGGCCCGCACATGGTCAGAGGGTCGGTTCGCGCGTCACATCATCGACTAGTGCGTCGTGAAGGAGTGCTGCGCGGGGACACTCGGCGTCCGGAGGCACTCTCGTGGATTTGCCAGATGCCGAAGGCGTCGTTCGAGCAACTGGACGACGCGCACCGCTTTGCGCGTGTCATTTAGGAAGGGTTACCTCAACTTTCTGAGGGGATCACGGCACCAGGACCGGACGGGTGGTCGGTTCCCATCTGGGTGCCAGCGGCAGAGGCAGCAACATCCCCGATGTCGGATGCCGGCGCGTCGGTTCTTGGGCGGATGGTGCGCGGTTGGCGTGTCAGGTCGATCGCCGTGAGCGCAAGAAAGATCGACGAGATGGCGGCAGGTTGTTTCAAGTTGATCGTCAGAAGCTCTTCGACCTTAGCGAGGCGATACCGCAGTGAGTTGTGATGGATGCTCAGCGACTCTGCGGCCAGGTTGATGTTCTGATCGAGCTCGAAGTAGGCGCGGAGGCCTGACATCAAGGTTTCCCTCTCTGCCAGCGGGCTGAGGAAGTCCTTGGCCCACTCAACCATCCGGTCGAGTCCCACATCGGCGAACAGGCGCGTCGCAAAGTCGAAGTCCTCGTACGCCATCACTCTTTGACTGACGGCAACTCGTCGGATGGTACGTGCGGCCAGCTGCGCGTCGTGAAAGGAGTCAGCCACCCCTTCGACACCTTCTGACCGCGTTAGCGGACGACCGATCCCGACGTGCAGCGGCGGGAGGTCGTCCTGGTGGGCGGCCAGCACACGCTGGAGCGTGGAGGAGCTGCACTGGATCAGCATCGTGACCCCGTTGCCCCTGGTGGTCAGAAGCGCGGGGTGCCCGGCCGCGGTCATCAGCCGAAGGAGGTCGTTGAGCAGCGACTCGCGTGCCTGCTGTCGCTGGTCGGCGCGGGGAGAGCGCGACAGTATCGCGACCGCTACCCTGACCTCGGCCTCGAACGTGATGCCGAATCCGGCAATGCGGGCGGTTAGCTCGTTGTCGCGACGCTCGTGACGCAGGGCCAGCGCCTGCTCGAGCACCGACGCTCGGATGGCGCGCTCCTGCTCTCTGGCCACGACCGACATTCGCTGGCTGGCCTCGATCAAGCTGGCGGCGACGTGCGCAGCCGAGGTCGAGTAGGTATCCGGGAAGTCCGGTCGCCGACTCGTCAGCACGAGCCATCCGCTGTGCTGGTCGTCGAAGGTTAGATCGGCGATGCGGGTCGCGACGCCACGCCACCCGTCGATGCTCAAGGACTGCGTATCCGCCGGGGTCGACGAGATGCGCTCGAACAGCAGGGCGCGGGGGACCGGCCCGGTTGAGTGCAGAATGGCTCCGCGCTGGTCGATAACGGCGGACGTGGCGTTTGTGACGCGCTTGAGGCGGTTGAGTAGCGCCGGGATCGGGACCGGGTCTGTCAGCGCCTGACTCAACGTTCGTTGAAGCGATGCGAGCCGGCGCGACACGGACTCGTCCATGGTTTGCGTCAAACGACCGACGACCGCAGCCACATGACCGGCAGAGCTGGCCGTCGAGATCAGGGTGTGCGGCTGCGCATCCACGCCGTTCGGGGCCGAGAAGTGGATCTCGTCACCTGTGAGGATGATGACGCGGGCCGCCGTTAGCGCCAGCACGGGGCCTAGTTGATCCGCATCGCCCCCGAGACCGGTGCAGACGATGATTCTCGCGGGATCGTCCGGTAGATAATCACCCGGAGCCCACACGATGACGCCAGTGAGCAAGCGCGTCACGTGGCCTGCGTCGACCAAGACGCGCGGGGCTTCCAGATCGGAGAGCAAGGCACCCAACTCATACGAAGGCGTGTCGGCGTTCAAGCCCCACCTCCATTGAGTCGTCGTCGCCGGGTGTGATCGACTCTAGTAGAGGCATACTCGTATTCATCAGGGATATTCAGACTAACTGACGCTTTTGCCGTACTTCTCACAGACCAAGCCGGCCTCGCCAATGCGACGGTCAGGTGTCGCGGCGCGAGAACATCACGAGCCACTGCCCATCGTGGCAGGTCTCCCCGCGCTGGTTCTTGACCTGGACGTCGAAGACGACGATGCCCCGGTCGGGCTTGGACTGGGACGGCCGAAGCTCGGCCACCTGCTCCTCCACATGAATGGTGTCGCCGATTTGCACGGCACCCTTGAGGCTCCAGGTCATGCCGAGGAAGGCGATCGCAGTGCCCTCCTTGATGCCGAGTCGCGACTCGAGGCCAGTCGCCACCGCGAAGACTCCCGGCCCGTGAAACAGGCGGCCGCCGAACTGGGTCTGCTTCGCGAACTCCTCGTCGGTGTGCAGAGGATTGTAGTCGCCCGAGATGCCCGCAAAGTTGACGATGTCCGCCTCGGTAATCGTGCGCGCCGGGGAGATCCACGCCTGTCCCACGGCGAAGTCGTCGAAGTAGAGGCCGCGGTCGACCGAAGTGGACAGTGCTGCGTGGGTCTGGCTCATGAACTCTCCTCAGATTAGGTCAGAGCCCATTCTGTTGGTGCGCCCTTGGGTAGGCGATTGGTCGAATTCCGACGCTCACGTCTCGGCGTTGGTCGTCATCTGATGTCTGGGGGAGCTAGTTGTCCCTACTGTCGACGTAACGCAGACCTTTGTGCCGGGCACCCGGCGAACACCGATTGGACGCGCCCTATGGCCGAACGCGAACCGTACTGGACCAGCAGCATCAGCGAAATCACGCCGGAGACGGTCTTCGTACGCGGCTACCGGCTCGAGGATCTCATCGGGACCTCGTTCACGGCGTCTGTCTTTCTACTCATCAAAGGCAGGCTTCCGAGCCCCCAGGAGGCGGCCGTGCTGGATGCAATCCTGACCGGCGTGCTTGACTACGGCTTGGAGAAGACCGGTACCGCTGCAGCCCGGTACGTCGTGTCAAGCAATCCCAGCATGCAGGCCGCCCTCGCCACGGCGATCCTCGCGGCCGGTGATTATGCGCTTGCGCCGGAGAACAGCGCGCGTTTCATCACCGACACCCACGCTGCTTGGGTCGCGGCAGGCCGTCCGGACATGAAGGCCTTCGCCGAGCAGATCGTGGCTGATGCGCGGCGGGCCAAGCTGCGAATCCCTGGCTTCGGGCACGCCGTGTTCAAGAAGAAGGACCCGCGGTCCGAGATCCTGCGCTCCATCGCCGTGGACAACCAGCTCTGGGGTGAGCCGGCGCAGTTGTACGAAGCGGTCCACCAATCCTTCATTCAGCTTCCGGGCCGTGAGGACTTTCCAATCAACGACGTTGGCATGCTTGCCGCCATCTCCGTTGCCGTCGGCTTCACGCCTCAGGAGGCCACTGCGTTGGCCGTGCTGGGCACCCTCCCCGGCATCGTCGCCCACGTCTCGGAGGAGTACGCGACCGGCAAGATCGGACGCGTTATCCCTGCGGCCGATGTCGCCTACGACGTGCCGCGCCGTGACTATGCCGAGGACCTGTCGGCGGCCGGCTGGGCCGCCGACGATGGCATCTGAACGCCGCGACCTTCGATGCTACTTAAGGACGACACGATGACCCCTGAACTGCTGACCGGACCGTTGTTCGACGAGTGGATGACAACCGGCGACGTCGGTGACACGACACCGGCGCTGGCACCGGCATCGGGCGAAGTCGTCGCCACCTTCCGCAACGCCTCTTCAGGAGACGTCGACGAAGCAGTTCAGACTGCGCGGCGGGCATTCGCGACCTGGCGGCGAACCACTCCGGCCGATCGCGCGGCCCTCTTATTGGAACTTGCCACTCGTCTCGAAGCGGATAGCACGACCTTTGCGCGAGCCGAGAGTGTCGATGTCGGCAAGCCAATGGCGGCAGCCCTCGAGGAGATCGCCTACGACGCGGACGTGCTGCGCTTCATGGCGGGTGCCGCACGCATCTCGTCGACGGCGGCAGCAGGCGAGTATACGAACGGAGCCACGTCCATGACCCGACGTGAGCCGCTCGGAGTCGTAGCGCTCATCGCGCCGTGGAACTTCCCGCTGATGGAAGCCATGTGGAAGATCGCGCCAGCCTTGGCGGCCGGCAACACGGTGATCATCAAGCCCTCAGAACTCACTCCACTGTCGACGCTCCTGTTCGTGCAATTGGCCCAGGAAGTTCTGCCCGCAGGTGTCCTGAAGATCGTGTTGGGTGCGGCGGACACCGGCCGCGCACTCGTCGACCATCCAGACATCGCCCTCGTTTCGCTGACGGGCGACGTGGCGACGGGCAAGAAGGTTGCCGCTGCTGCGGCTGCATCGCTCAAAAAGGTGCACTTGGAGCTGGGCGGGAAGGCGCCCGTCATCGTGTTCGCAGACGTGGACCTCACCGCTACAGCGAAGGAGCTTGCCGGCATTGCTTTCTTGAACGCCGGGCAAGACTGCGGTGCGCCCTGCCGAGTCATCGTCGAGGACGCCGCGTACGGCGAGTTCGTCGAGGCCTACGTGGCAGCCGTGGACCAACTGAAGGTGGGCGACCCCGACGACGACACCGCGATCGGTCCGCTCATCTCCCAGCGCCAGCTCGACCGCGTCGCGGGATTCGTCGAACGAGCTCGCGCGTCCGGGGCCACCGTCCTCACGGGTGGTGAGCGCCTCCCTGGACCGGGATTCTTCTACCCACCGACCGTGGTTGTCGGCGTCGCGCAGGACGACGAGATCGTTCAAAACGAGGTCTTCGGCCCAGTCGTGACGATCCAAAGGGGGCATGACGACGACGAGATCCTGGCGATGGCCAACGATGTGCAGTACGGGCTGACCGCCAGCGTGTGGACGGCCGATGTCGGGCGCAGCCTGAGATTCGCGCGTGAGCTGTCATTCGGCACCGTATGGATCAATCAGCACCTCGTGCTCGCGAACGAGATGCCGTTCGGCGGCTACGGGCAGTCTGGGTATGGGAAGGAACTTTCAGCCGCTGCAGTCGACGAGTACGCGCAAATCAAGCACGTCTCGATGAAGTCCTCCGACTGATCTGATCCGCTGCCTCCGGGCCGGCCGCTCGGTGTTTTTGACATCGGGCGGCCGCTGCCATGATCGAGCCTGTCTGGCCGTTTGCAGCGACGCTGGTTCAAGCAGTCGCCGTAGTCGTACCCGGACGCAGTCGCGACAGGTGTTGGCGACGCGTCGAGCGGGCCGTTACGCCAAGTATTGGCGGGATTAACAAGGTGCTCGCCGCGTCGCACGGCGCTCGTCGTCGCATGCCTAGTGGTGAATCGCAGTAGTTCAACGCCACGCTGCTCAACGATGCGCCGAAGCCGAGAACGCGGCGGCGCTTCTTCCCGAGGTGGCCAGTCAGCCTTGAGGCAAGCCCGATCTGACCTCAATGTCTCACAGCAGCCCGATCCCGCGCAGTTCGGACACGTTCGGGTCGTACGGCGGCTCGTCAAGGACGCGGCCGCCCACCTGCCTTGATGCCGGAAATGGGTTGGGCACATCGACCGTGCCGTGAGCACGCTCGAATCGGCGGGGGATCTCGATGCCGTCTCCCTATGCCGTGAAGGCGATGGAGACGTCTTGCTGGCCGTGAGCTTGTTGCCGAGCTTGCTCCAGGACTCCGAGGTCGGGTGTCGCTCACGTTCGAGTACTCACGATGACGTTGCCGACCCCAGTACAGCGCACCATCAGAAAATGACCGGTGGCGGCTTGTCTGATCGGGATATCCGCCAATTCACCGACTTTCTGGCTGGGCCTACCGTTGAAGTGATTCCCACTCGACCAGCGAGCAGGGTTGCTCGTGCCGGCCAAGGAGACGCTTTGTGCCTGAGGTTCTCGTGTTGATCGATGCTCCCGGTGGTGACCTCACCAAGGGCTCCCTTCAATTGCGGGCAGTCGCGTGCCGTCTCGGTCGGCCGTCCGCGGCCCTAGGCGACGCTAACACCGGCCGGCTTGCCGAGCGTGGCGCTCAGATCTACGCCTACGACGACGCGGTCTACGCCGACTACCTCGTCGGCCCAAGGTCGAGGCCCTGCCCGAGTTCGTGGGCGAGGCCAGCCGGGTGACGGTTCTCAGCGGCGACTTGACCGAGGCCGAGGCGCTTCCCGACAGCCTCGATGGGGCCGTGGATGTCCGCGCTTCGCGATCGACCTCGGCTGATATTCGCGCATATGCCAGGTTGGCCGGGCCGCCAACACGGCCCTGCCGCAGCCGGACGTCGCCAATGGCGTCTCTGGTGCGATCCAGGACCGCGCCGGCATGGAGACTTCCAACATGATCATCGAGGTCATTAAGGACGACGAAGGCCCGGGTTTCGGGCTCGTCAACTTCGACGTTGTGGGCGATCGTACGGATGTTCCGCCCGCCGCGACCGACAAGGCCACGAGGCCCAAACTCTGATGAGAGTCCACCAGCACCGGGTCCGCTATCACGAGACGGACGCACAAGGCTTTATGTTCAATGCGCGGTTCCTCGAGCTCGCCGACGTGGCCATGGCTGAGCTTTTCCGGGCGTTGGGATGGACCTATGACGAGCTTGTGGCCAGCGGAACAGACCCGTCGGTTGTCTCCGCCGCTCTTTCGTTCTACTCACCTGCCCGCCACGACGACATCATCGACATCGCCGTGACGTGCACCAACGTGGGCCGCTCCAGTTTCGCGCTGGCCTTCGACCTGCGGCGTAACGACGTAGGCATCGCCACGATCGAGATCGTGTACGTCAACGTCGACGCCAGCGCGGCCGTCTCGCGACCGGTGCCCAATGCGGTGGCCGCGGCATTGCGAGCCTCTATGACCACCAACCCAACACCGGGGCAGCACGAACAGGACTGATGTGGCAGACGTCATTTACGACGCCGTTGTCGTCGGAGCGGGATTTGCGGGGGTCACCGCCGCGCGAAACCTAGTCGACCAAGGACGATCGGTCGTCCTCCTCGAAGGCGGCAATCGGGTGGGAGGACGGACGTACGCGCGTCCGTTCGCCGGACACGAGCACATTACGGTCCAGCTTGGGGGCAGCTGGATCAACCGCGACCTCCAGCCTCAGATGCGGGCGGAGATCGCGAGGTACGGCGCTCGTCTTACTGAGGACCTGATGCCGATGAGCCCGGCCTTCATCACGGGGGGACTGCGGCGGACCTTTCCCGTCCCGCCAGAGGAGATCGGCGATCTGGAGCGTGTCCTCGGCCACCTCCGCGACGCGTCAAAGCGCTTCGCCCCGTCGCATCGGCTGAGCAGCCAGCCCCTGCACGATCTCGACATCTCCGTGGACGACTTCCTGGCGCCGATCGGCGTCGGACCGGCGACTCGCGACCTCGTCTACTCGACCGTTTCGTGGTGTTACGGATCGGACCCCGGCAGTGCGTCGATCTTCGCCATGATCGCCCAGATCGCGGCCTTCGGGCACAGCGCCTACGGGTTCTTCGGCGCGCTCACGGAGCGATTTACAGGCGGGGCGGGTGAGTTGTTGGACCGCATGATCGAAGGTTCGCGTCTCGAGGTCCGGCTCGGACACCGGGTCGTCCAGGTCGAACGGAGCGACGACGAGCTGGTCGTCCGGACGACGCACGGTGCCAGTATCCGCGCCCGAGCGTGCGTCATGGCCATCCCGACCAACGTATTGCGCAATGTCGACTTCAGGCCAGGTCTCAGCGACGACAAGCAGCGAATGCTCGCGCGAGATCACCTCGGGAACCTCTGTAAGCCGTCGATGCTGGTGCGCAACATTCCGTCGCGGCCATTCACCTTGGGCCTTGGCCGCTTGCAGTCCCTCTGCCTCGGATACGAGTACGAGGACGGGACGTGCCTGATGATGGGATTCGGCAACCGGGCTGGGATCGACGATCCAACGTCACGAGAAGAGCTCGAAGGTGCCGTGCGGGAGTACTACCCGGACGCCGAGGTTCTCGCAGTGGATGTCCATGACTGGAAGAACGACCCGCTCTTCAACGGAACGCACCACGTCGACCGTCCGGGTGACTCGCTGCAGTTCCTGAAGACGATGGGCGAGTTGGAGGGGAGGATCGTCTTCGCCGGCACCGACGTGGCCGATACGGTGTGGCGAGCGTGGATGGAAGGCGCTATGCAGAGCGGCCAGAACGCCACGACCGCCGTCCATTCCCTTCTCGCCCGTAGCTGACAGCGCCGTCTCGGAGTAGTCGCCTCCAAGGCTCGACCTGCTCGACCTGCTTCACCGCGAGACTGGTCGCGGTGAAGCAGCGTGTCGTGGTGTGCCTCTCACGAAGCCTTGCGCTCCGCCGCGTTCATACGCGACGTGAACGAACCTCACCGACGGCGCAATGAACATCGCGTCGATCGGGGGTGAGAACGATTCACCGACTCGCTGCGTTCGCCCATGATCGGTTGAAGGGTGCTAGAGCTGGGCTTCACAGAGGGGCCGACCCCAAACCGGCAGGGCGACCGAGGTTGCTGCCCCACGCCTCGGTCTTGGGGTGTCGTTCGAGGACTTCTGGCAGAAGTCCTGCGGGACATGTGTCAGCGATAAGTCGACGCCGAGCCGGCTCAAGCAAAACCACGTCGGTCCCATATCAAGTCGACTATGAGCGGTCGGATGCGGGCGTCCGTCCCATCTTGGTGCGTGCTACTTGAGCGGCGTCAACCTTGGGCGGGGTCAAGCTGCGCCGCGACGGCCTTGCGGTTGACCTTGCCTGTCGTTGAGTTGACCGGCAACTCTGCCAGCGTCACATAATCGGAAGGTACCTTGAACGCGGACAACCGGTCTTTCGCGAAGGACTTCAGCGCCGATGCGTCGAGTTCATGCCCCGCGGCCAGCACGACGGCCGCGACGACCCGCTCTCCGTACATAGCATCAGGCTGACCGACGATGGCAATACTCTGGACGCTCGGGTGCTCGCGCAGCACTGCCTCGACCTCGGCCGGTGACACGTTGCTCCCGCCGCGGATGATGAGGTCGGAGAGGCGACCGACCACGTACACGTAGCCGTCCTCGTCGACGCGCACCAGGTCGCCCTGCCTATACCACCCGTCCTCGGTGACGGCTGCTCTGCTGGTCGCCTCGTCGTTCCAGTACCCGAGGAACATGCCGGGGCCGTTGGCGAGTGCCTCGCCCACCTCGCCGGGGGCGACGTCGGCGCCATGCTCGTCGACGACCCGCATCATGGAGCGTGGGACCAGCTTGCCAGCAGAGCCGGGCACCGGTAGCGGGTCGGCGATCGGGTCGTACGTGATGAGCGGGAAGCATTCGGTCGAACAGAACGTGTCGTGGACGGGGCACCCGGTCAGCTTCGTCCATCGCGCGAAAGACTTCTCGTTGCGGGGCTCACCTCCCGAGATGCACAGACGCAGTGACGACAGATCGGGCTTGGTGTCGAGGCCTTCGATGTGCTCGACCAGCTTAGAAAACATCGTCGCAACACCCGGCATGAAGGTCGCCGAGTGCGTCGTGATGGCGTTCAGGATGATGTCGGGGCGGGCGCGACGCAGGATGACGACCGTACCGCCACCCAGCAACGTAGCCATGGTGGTGGTCGCCAGCCCGAACATCCAGGCCATCGGCAGCGCCACGACGGTGGTGTCGTGCTCGCCTAGGTGCCACACCTCGGCGTACGTCTCGATGCCATTGAACATGTTCTCGCTCGAGAGCATGATCGCCTTCGGGCGGGATGTTGTGCCCGACGAGTAGCAAATGAGGTACAGAGGCTCGCGAAGTTCCGGCGTGGGCGCGGCGTCGTGGCGGACTGCGGGGACGTCAAAGCCTCCGTCCACGCGGACCCACGGCACTCCGTCGGGGAGTACGTCGCGGACGGTGTCGACAGTGGCGTCGTCGACCATTACCAGGACGGGGTCCGCACTGGTGATGCTGTACTCCAGGTCGCCGCGGCCCGACGACGGATAGACCGTTGCCGGAACGGCTCCGGCCTTCAGCGTCGCGAACAGGCTGATCAGGTAGTCGGCCGAGTTCTCGGCCACGAGGACGATACGGTCGCCCGCCTTGACCCCAGCCGCCGTCAGTGTCTGAGCGCGGTCGCCGAGCTCGTCCACTAGCTGCGCGAACGTGATGCGGCGTTCT
The DNA here is from genome assembly GCF_014212315.1 of Nocardioides luti. Taxonomy (NCBI): domain Bacteria; kingdom Bacillati; phylum Actinomycetota; class Actinomycetes; order Propionibacteriales; family Nocardioidaceae; genus Nocardioides; species Nocardioides luti. The sequence continues at coordinate 2,012,257 of NZ_JACKXE010000001.1, read as the reverse complement.
CCGTCGATCAGGGCGACGTGATCGGCGTGCTTGGCTGCTGTCGCCTCCAGAGATGCCACGTACTCTCTCGGTGCGGCGCTCATGGGTCCTCTCTTCTGCCGTCTGCTCGGGCCTCGACCTTAGGGGAGTCACCAACGGGAACCCATTGGGGAATTACCCGACCCCCGGGGATGATTTTGGTTGTTATCTGACTATTCGGGTATGTCCGGCAGTCATAGTCTCGAGCAGTGAGTCAGAGCAAAGGCGCCAATGGTGGGAGCGTCACCACCGACCAGGTCGACGGGGTGCTCGTGGTGACGCTGCGGCGCGGCACGAAGCGCAACGCCCTGAACCAGGAGATGGCGGACGCTATCGACGTCGCGATGCAGAGGCTGGACGAGGACCCGACTCTGCGGGTGGGCGTCATCACCGGAGAGCCGCCCGTTTTCTCGGCCGGCACCGAGCTTAGCCTCCCGACCAGTCCCCGTGCTGGCGACGGTGAGGAATACGGCGTCATCCGGCGGGTGCGCCGTAAACCGCTTATCGCGGCAGTCGAAGGGGCAGCGTATGGGGGCGGCTTCGAGGTCGTCTTGGCGTGCGACCTCGTTGTCGCGGGAGACGACGCCCGTTTCGCGCTGCCCGAGGTTACCCGGGGGGTCGCGGCCGTGTGTGGCGGATTCTTCCGATCCGGCTCGAAGCTGCCGCGGAACGTCGCCATGCATATGCTGCTCACCGGCGCACCGCTGTCGGCGCGTCGCGCGCACGAACTCGGATTGGTCAACGTGCTCGCAGCTGCGGGTGAAGCACTCGCCGGCGCGCTGACGCTGGCTCGGACGATCGCCGCCAACAGCCCCCTCGCTGTCCAGTACACGATCGAGGCGATCGCCGCCGGCGACGCCGCGACCGAAGCGGCGCTGTGGCCGCTATCGGACAGCGCATCGGACAAGATCCAGGCCGCGCCTGACCGGGTTGAAGGTATCGAGGCGTTCTTCGAGAAGCGTCCGCCGGTGTGGTTGCATCCCAAGGACTAGTTCAGTGCCGTAGATCTCCCTAGCGCAGTTGGAAACCTTCGTCCTTTTCACTGTTCAGTATCAGCTGATGACTTCCTAGCCTGGAAGGGTCAATCCCGTAATCGGCCCGAACCCACCCAAGGCGACTATGACCAGCAAAGTCCCGACCGTCCGTTCTTACGAGGATTCTGCTGTGGTCATCGCCGGCGGATCTTCCGGCATCGGCTACTCCAGCGCGGAGCGGTTTATCAAGGCCGGCGTCCGCCGCATCGCCCTGCTCTCCAAGGACCCGGGCCGCGGTGCGGATGCTCGGAACCGGCTGCTCGCCCTGCCCACTGCGTCGGTAGGTGACATGCAGGTCCATCACGTGCCGTTTGACGCGACCGACACGTCGTCCGTTGAGGACGCCGTAGGGGAGGCGCACCAACTGCTCGGCGGCCTGGACGCCATGGTCAACTCCATCTCGTCGCCTTACACACCGGAACTACTGTTCAAAACCTCGCTACACGACATCCCGGCGATCCTTGCCGCGCAGGCAATTCCTCCTATGTTGCTTTCGCGTGCTGCGTTGCCCTACCTGACCGAAGGTGGTGGCGGGAGCATTGTCAATGTGGCCTCGGACGCCGCCAAGGCGGCCACGCCTGGCGAAACCGTGCTGGGCGCGGCGATGGCGGCAATCACGATGTTCACGCGCACGCTCGCGGCGGAGGGTAAGCGGAACGGGATCCGCGCCAACATCCTCACGCCATCTCTCATCGCGGGCACTCCCACCACCGATCGCGCCATGAGCGGGGGGTTTAGCAAGAAGCTGTTCGAGAAGGCTGCCCCGCTTGCGAACCTCGGCGTTGCCTCGGCCGACGACCAGGGTGCGCTCGTGGTGTTCCTGTGCGGGCCAGGCGCCGCGCGCCTGACGGGCCAGGCCATCAGCGTCAACGGTGGTATCTCGCTCATGTGACATCTGTTGGCGCTATTGCCATCGCGACGGATGTCCATCTTCCGATCCACCACGTCACGCGGCACCAGCACGTGCTGGTCCCGCCGAACCCACTTCACCAGGATGTCAGAATGACCAATAGCAGCGCTACCGCAGGAGAGACTGCTGACGTCCTCATCGTCGGCGCAGGGCCGTCGGGGGCCACCGCGGCTCGGCTGCTTGCCGAGAGCGGCTACAACGTGACCTGCCTGGAGCAGGGCGACTGGGTCAACCGGGCCGACTATCCGAGCGACAAGCGTGAGCGCGATGTGCTCCTGGCTGGTCCGTGGTCTGCGAATCCGAACGTCCGCAGCTGGAAGACCGACTACCCGATCGACGTCAAGGACTCCGAGGTCCACCCGATCAACTTCAACGCCGTCGGCGGAAGTAGCATCTACTTCGGGGGCGAGTGGCCACGTTTCGTCCCGTCCGACTTCCGTACAAAGAGTTGGCACGGGGTCGCCGACGACTGGCCGATCAGCTACGACGACCTCGAGCCGTACTACACCCTGATGGACGAGATGATCGGGGTGTCCGGAGTTCCTGGCGATCCTGCCTACCCCGGCGTGCTCGAGCCGCCGATGCCCGGCGTCCCCATCGGACGTCTCGGTCGCAAGGCCGCCGAGGGCATGAACAAGCTCGGCTGGCACTGGTGGCCGGCCACGCAGGCGATCGTGACCCGCTCGCACGGTGACCGGGGAGCGTGCGCGCGATGGGGCACGTGCATGTCGGGCTGTCCCGAGGGTGCCAAGAGTTCGATGGACGTTGCGCTGTGGCCCGGTGCGATCGCAGCGGGTGCGCAGGTGATCACCCGAGCACGTGTCAGGGAGATCACGATCGACTCGGCCGGCCTCGCCAACGGTGCCACGTGGTTCGACGAGGACGGCAACGAACAGCACACGTCGGCATCCGTGGTCATCGTGTGCGGCAACGGCGTCGGCACTCCGCGCCTCCTTCAAATGTCGACCTCGAGCCGTTTCCCGAACGGCCTGGCGAACTCGTCGGGCCTCGTCGGACGCAATCTGATGATGCACCCCTTCGTCGGCGTGCTCGGCATCTACGACCAGCCCTTCGACAGCTGGCTCGGACCCTTTGGCGCCGCCATTTACTCGCTGCAATTCGTCGAGACCGACCGATCACGCGGATTCTCTCGTGGTGCCAAATGGTCGGCCCAGCCCATCACCGGCCCGATGGAGTTGCTGGAGCGATACGGCGAGCGTCCTCTCGGAGAACGCACGGGTGCCGCGGGCATGGGACTTGTTGAGCGTGCGGTAGGCCGCTCCTTCGAGTGGGGTGCTTCGATCGAAGACCTGCCCGACCCGGAAAACCGCGTCGTTTTGAGTGACGAGATGTTCGACAGTTCGGGGCTCCCCGCACCCAAGCTGATCTACAGGATGTCGGAGGACAGCTTGCAGAACCTGCAGTTCAACATCGACCGAATGACCGAGGCGCACGTCGCGTCGGGCGCCATCGAGACCAAGGTCGTCGACTGGATGCCTGCCGTCGGCTGGCACATGCTTGGCACTGCCCGATGTGGCGACGACCCCTCCTCGTCGGTGGTCGACGGATACGGCCGCTCACACGATGTCCCGAACCTGCTCGTTCTGGACGGCAGTGTGTTCGTGACCTCCTCGTCCCTGAATCCCACGTCGACGATCACGGCGTTCGCTGCTCGCGCGGTGATGAATCTGATGGAGACCGCCGCCGACCAGAAGGTGCCGACATGATCACGACTCACGGCGTCGACACCTTCATCGATGAGAACGCACGCATCGGATTGGGTCGGCTGCTGGACACCCTCCTGCCTGGCACAGGGACGCTCCCGCCAGCTCGAGACGTCGCCGACTACTTCGAACTCCTCGAACGCGTTTTCCGTGCCGATCCGACTCTGGTCGCACCAGTGCTCGACGTCGCACGACGAAGCGTCGAAATCGTCGGTGAGCTCACGGTCAAGATGCTCGAGTCGTGGGGCACAGATCAGGCTGAGACAGTGGCGCGCGCATTGCACTCGGCGTACTACATGTCGACGGTCGTGATGGGTGCGCTGCACTATCCGGGTCAAGGACGACGACCGATCTCTGCGGCTACACCCGAGGAGCGGGCTGACGATGAGCTCCTCGCACCCGTGCGAGAGCGCGGTTCCATCTTCGTCGACGGGCCCGATTCTGACCGCCAGGCAAAACCTTCGACGGGTGCTGGACTTCCTGACGCAGCCCATGTGACGGCAAAAGGTCCAACCAATCGGCACCAAGTCCGTACATCGTCCGAAGCGACGCGGCCACGGCGAGTTGTTGAGTAGACATCACCGGGCACCCCGGCGCCCGCCGGTACGTGAGAGGAAGCAACGATGAACTTGTCCGATCGTTACTCGGTGCTATTCGAGCCGATCGTGCTAGGCCGCAAAGTCTCGAAGAATCGGTTCTGGGCGACGCCACACGCCATCGGATTCGGCAGCGACTCGCCCGGCTCGGCTGCCGGCTACCGCGGCATGCGGGCCGAGGGAGGATGGGGGGTGGTCTTCACGGAGGCGACGACCATCTCGCCTGAGATGGACAAGACCCCGCACCGAATGTCGCGCCTGTGGGACGAAGGCGATGTTCGGAATCTCGCTTACGTCGTGAGCGAGATCCAGAGGCACGGCGCCTTGGCCGGCATCGAGTTGGAATACAACGCTGCTGTGGGTCCGATGACCGAAGGGCGCGGGCTGTCCCCGCGCAACCCAGTCACGACTCCGGGAGAGTCCTCCCTCGCGGTCCCCTATGTGGGCGGCCTAGCAGGACTCGACGCCGACGGACTCGCGGAGATCAAGGACGCCTACGTCACGGCTGCACTGCGCTCCCAGCGCGCGGGCTTCGACCTGATCACTTTGCACTGTGGGCATGCCGCATCGATTTTGGCGCACTTCCTCATCCCGTACTACAACACCCGGACCGACGAGTACGGAGGATCACTGGAGAATCGCTCCAGATTCGCCCGTGAGGTGTTGGTTGCCGTGCGCGAGGCGGTTGGACCCGAGACCGCGGTGGGCCTTCGTCTTGGGGTGGACACACTGGACGCCCCGCTGGGGCTGGGAGACCGCGGGATTCGGGCCGACGGAGACGCCCCGCTCTTTATTGAGTTCATGGACGATCTCGTCGACTATTGGGACCTGGTCATCGGCGGCTTCGAGTGGGCCCTCGACGCGCAGTCTTCCCGCACGGTGGCGGAGAATTTCGAGAAGCCGTGGGTGGGACACCTAAAGAAGTACACGACCAAGCCGGTGGTCAACGTCGGGCGACTCAACAGCCCCGACACCATGGTCGACATCCTCACTTCGGGGCAGTGCGACATCATCGGTGGTGCCCGCGCGGGCATCTCCGACCCGTTCCTCCCGGAGAAGATCCGTACTGGTGCTATCGGCAACATCCGCGAGTGCATCGGTTGCAACTTTTGCGTGTCGCGGGACATGGCGCACGTTCCGATCGCCTGCACGCAGAATGCCACCACGGGCGAGGAGTTCCGACGCGGCTGGAACCCGGAGGTCTATTCGCGCGCGAAGAACCACGAGACGGACGTCCTGGTCATCGGTGCCGGCCCGGCCGGCATGGAGTGTGCGATGGTCCTGGGAAAGCGGGGGATGCGCAACGTCCACCTCATCGAGGCGGCCGACCACATCGGCGGCAGCATTGAATGGTCGGCCCGCATCCCCGGACGGCACGAGTGGCGCCGGCTCATCGAGTACCGCGAGCACCAGCTCGGCCAGCTCGCCAACGTCGAGGTCATCCTCAACACGGCGATGTCCGCAAGCGACGCGCTAGATTACGGTGCCGGGATCGTCGTGGTCGCCACCGGGTCGCACTACTCGCGCGACGGCATCGACCCGTTTAACCGCCTTCCGTTCGGGCTGGAGCCCGTCTTCGGCGAGCGGCTCTTCACACCGGAGCAGATCCTGCGCGACCGTGCTGAGGTTGGCAGACGAGTCGTTGTCGTCGACTCAGACGGCTACTTCATGGGACCCGGGATCGCCGAGCTCTTGGCCCAGCGCGGTCACGAAGTGACCTTCGCGACGAAGGGCGAGCACGTGGGGGAGTACCAGCGCTACACCCGCGAGCTGCCGCACACACTGAAAGACCTTCGGACGCTCGGCGTCGCGATGCGCACGGAGACCGCCGTCACTCCGGCGAGCGACAACACCGTGCGTCTGTCCCACCTCGACAGAGCCGACGAGATCATCGAGGTCGACTCTGTCGTACTGGTTGGAACTCGCATCTCCGACAGCGGCATCTACGACGACCTCAGCGCGCGCCGCGACGAGTGGGAGTCAAACGAAATTGCCGGCGTCTACCAGATTGGCGACAGTGTCCGGCCTCACTTCATCGCCGAGGCCATCTTCTCAGGCCACCGGCTAGCCCGCGAGATCGACAGCGACGACCCAGCGCGTCAGCGTCCATTCATCCGGGAGCGTCGCATCGTCGGAGGAACGGACGCCGATTTTCTGCTGACGTCCGAGGCGCTGCGTCGCACGATCTGAGGCACTTCGGCCTCAGTCCCCATCGTCCACCTTGATCTTAGGAGCAGTCCAATGACCCAGACACCTCGGCAGGTGGTCGTCACCGGTGCCGGCAGCGGCATCGGGGCCGCCGTGGCCAAGCGATTCGTCGACAACGGAGACGTCGTCCACCTGCTCGACATCTCCGCCGACCGACTGGCGTCCGTCTCAGCGGACCTTCCCGCGGCGCAGGTGACGACCCACGTGGTCGACGTTACGGACCATGTCCGTGTGGCCGAGACCATCGCCGAAGTCTCGGCGAATGGTGCGATCGACGTCCTGGCAGGCTGCGCGGGAGTCTTCGACGGGTTGGCCGGGATCGAACAGACCACGCACGAGCTGTGGAACCGCGTCATCGACATCAATCTGACAGGCACCTTCAACGTGGTTAAGCCCGTCGTCGAATCGATGATCACGCAACGCTCCGGCTCGATCGTGCTCATTGGCTCCATTGCCGCTTCGCGCGCCACTCCCGACGGTCTCGCCTACGACACGTCGAAGGCCGCTCTTGAAGGAATGACCCGCCGCCTTGCCGTCGATCTTGGTCAGTACGGGATCAACGCCAACCTCGTCGCACCCGGGGTCGTGGGAACCGCCATTCGAGCGACGTCGGAGGAGATCCTGGGCGACATGGTGCCCGACACGAACGTCGGAGTTGGTACTAGCCCGGAGCTCATGAAGATGCTCATCCCGCTCCAGCGTGGCGGTACCTCCGAGGAGGTCGCGGCGACGGTGTTCTTCCTCGCCAGCGCGGGTGCGGCCTACATCAGCGGCGACGTCGTCCACGTCGACGGTGGCTGGATCGCGTCCTGATCGTTACCTGACCTTTCCGGCAACCCTACTTCTGGAGATCGAGCATGGCTTCTAACCACATCACTGCTGGCCTGACCGCAGATCACATCGAGCTGCGCGAGCTGGTTCGCTCGTTCGTCGACGAGCGGGTCGTTCCGACCGCGAGCGAGCGCGAAGCGAAGGACGAGTACCCCGCCGACCTGATTCCCGAGCTAGCGGCTCTGGGCCTGTTCGGCATCACGGTCAGCGAGTCCAACGGTGGCTCGGCGATCGACTACGTCAGCTACGGCGTCATCTTCGAGGAGCTCGCCCGCGGTTGGATGGGCCTGGCGAGTCTGGTGTACACGACCAGCTCGGGGGCGTATCTGATTGACGAGTACGGCACGGACGACCAGAAGCAGCGGTTTCTGCCCGAGATTGTGATCGGCCGTCGCATGAGCGGCATCGCGATGACGGAGCCGTCGACCGGAAGCGACCTGAAGCAGATCAAGCTCACGGCGCGACGGGAGGGCGACGACTACATCCTCAACGGGTCGAAGATCTTCATCACTCATGCGCGTCACGCCGACCCGCTCGTGGTGATGGTTAAGACGGACCCCACGATCGAGCCCGCACACCGCGGAGGCATCAGCCTCATGTTGGTCGAGCAGGGAACGCCCGGCCTGAGCTACGGCACCGACTTCCAGAAGATGGGGCACCGCGGGCTCGAGCTCTGTGAGGTCATCTTCGAAAACGCCGTCGTCCCCGCCACGAACTTGCTGGGTGGTGAGGAGGGTAGTGGTTTCTACCAGATGATGAGCGCTCTGGACCGTGGCCGGATCTACATGGCGGCTTCCTCTACAGGAATGGCCCGCGCCGCTCTCGAGCACGCGGTGACGTACGCCAGGCAGCGTGAGGCCTTTGGCAAGCCGATCGGCGAGCACCAGGCGATCCAGATGAAGCTGGCCGACATGGCGATCAAGGTCGAAGCATCGCGTCTGCTGTATGTCAACGCGGCGCTCAACACCGAGGCGAACGGACGCGCGAGCGCCGAGTCCGGCATGGCGAAGATCTTCGCGGCCGAGTCCGGGGTCGAGGTTGTCACTGAAGCCATGCGCGTCCTGGGCGGCTACGGCTACATCAAGGAGTTCCCTATAGAGCGCTACCTTCGGGACTCGTTGCTCATGCCGATCGGCGAGGGCACGAACGAGATGCTCCGGTTGCTCGTCGCCCGTGAACTGCTCAGCGCGGGCTGAGGAGCTGACATGGCCGAGGCGGAGTACGACGCCATCGTGATCGGTGCGGGCTTCTCCGGCCTGGTCGCCGCTCGTGACCTGAGCGAGCAGGGGCACACCGTGCTCGTCCTCGAGGGACGCGACAGGCTGGGCGGGCGCACCTGGTATCGCAACTTCTCAGACACCGCTAAGCAGGTCGAGATGGGTGGCGGATGGGTCTCGACGAGATGGATGCCGACGGTTGAGCTCGAGGCCGAACGGTATGGCGTCGAGTTCGTCGACCAAACGGACTCCCAACACTTCGTCTGGGCGACCGGTGGGGAGAAGCGTGCGTTCTCCCCCATTCCGCCGCACGAGTTCGGTGCCGCGACCCACGCGATCCACGCCATCCATGAGGCAATGAAGCTTGTCCCGCGCGGCATGGTGGCGGAAGGCGAGGATTACTCCGCCCTAGATGTTCCCGTGTCGGAGTGGCCGCCCTTCGTGGAGCTGCCCCTTGCGACGAAGGAGTTCGTCCACATGTGGGCGGCGATGTACAGCGGATCGTCCGAGGACGACGTGTCGCTGCTCCACTTCCTCACCATGTTCGGCCAGTTCGGCGACGACATCGCGGGGCTGCACTTCGGGCTCGCGCAGCGTTTCGCCCACGGCACGAAATCTCTCGTGGACAGGATTGCAGGCTCGATCGACGGTGAGATCCGGCTTGCCACACCCGTTCGACGGATCGCGCAACGCGAAGACGGGTCGGTCACCGTGGAGACCGATGACGGGAGCGTGAGCGCGCAACGGGTCGTCTGCACCGTCCCGATCAACTCGTTGCACCGGATCGAGTTCTCCCCGGAGCTTCCGCCGCTCGCCGCCGGCAAGGTCGCCAAGGGCACGAACTCGAAGTCGATCAAGCTGTGGGCACAGTGCAGGAACGTGCCGAACGGGTTTCTCGGCATGGGCTGGAAACAGGGCATCGAGTGGACGTGTGGCATCTACGAGTTGGAGGACGGCACCACGTTGCTGTGCAATTTCGCCTTCGACCGCGAACAGATCGATCCCACGAGTCGCGAGAGCGTCGAGAAGGCGCTTCGCAACTTCATTCCGGACGTCGACGTAGTAGCCATCGACTCACACGACTGGATCGGTGACGAGTTCGCCGACGGGACCTCGATGATCATTGATCCGGGCTGGGTGTCGAGCGGGGAGTACAAGGCCTTCGCGAAGCCGCACGGGAGCGTCTACTTCGCGGGAGCCGACCACTCCATGGTCTGGACAGGCTGGATCGCTGGGGCCATTGCGAGCGGCGCGACAGTCGCCGAGCAGGTCTCTGCGTCGCTGACCTAGCTTTACTGATCGTGCACGTTGGTCATGTGACGACCCGCGCGCTCGACCCCGCCCGCGTTCTGATCTGCCCAGGCTCCGCCCACCTGTTGGCCTCAGTGCTTGGTCGACGTGTGTCACGTGGCCTTGTCGCCCGGTGGCTGGTCGTCACTGTGGGCTGAGTTGGTGCTGCACCGGAGCTGCCATGGTCGCGAGCGCCCGACGCAGGGTAGGGACGTTCATGACCAAACACCCACATCTGAGGTCGT